>JAVBQY010000007.1:0-210873 GCA_031548545.1 Bacteroidales bacterium
AATATTGAAAAGAAATGGACTATGCCCATCCGAAACTGGGGGGTGATATTGAATCAATTTATGATTAAATTTGCAGAGAATTAAACGATGAAAAATCACATCGCAAAAATACCCGTTTACACAAAATTTTTCACAGGCTCAATTTTAACCTTGAAATTAACTACAACCGTTCGATTAAAAGTATTATTGATTAAGCATACTCAAGTATGAGTTTGGGATCAATGTTTAATTCAGTATATAATTTTTTAGCCGAAGCTAAAGATAAATGGCGTTTTCCACTTATAAACAAGTTCAAAGAAGTGGTATTAATACCCAATAGATGGGCGAGTTCATTTTGCCTTATATCTCTCTTAAACATTTCTTCCCTTACCACTTGTACCAATGGGGAATATGTTCGTGGAGTAAGGTGTTTAAACTTCATTTTATTATTTTCAAAATCGGCACACAAACCACCGACACGGCCTATTTCCCGGGTATATTCATTATCAGCATCGGATTCCAAAACACCTTTATCAGTAGCTTCCACAATAAGATCATTGACATAAGCTATAGCCTTATCGTAGTCACTTTGTGTTTTAAGTTCTTTTATTCCTTGAAATATCTTTTCCATAATTGAAAAATTTATATCGTTTTACAATTAATTTTATCATACTCAGCATGACTCCCTATAAACCGTACAACAGCCAATCCGGCAATAAACGTAACAGCAACCACCAAACGATATTTATTTCCTCCTATATTGAAAATATAACGACCATTTCCAACATAATCAGCTGATGGGAATAGCTTTTTTAGGTCATTGTGGTCTTTACACTCGGCCTGCTCAATAATATCAATCCACCGCTCAATAGCACTTAGCACATTGGTGTTTTTAGCTATGTATTTATCTAATACTTGTCGGTTGGCTATTTTCATTGCTCAATCATTTCAATAGTAAAGATGATTATAAATTTCTTATTTGCAAAATAAATTTCTTCATTGAAATAATTTTAGATTAAATTTGTAAATCTTAATATCTGTAATTGGTGCTTATAATTAATTATTTATAAAATTTACGCACAGAAAAACGGAAGATTGTGCGTTTTTTATTTTCTAAGTAACCCCGCAGCCCCTCACTTTATCTTACCCGACTTTGGTGGAGGGATTGCCCGCGGCCGATATTCTGGCCTACTTCCGGGAGACCGTAGTGTTCGAAAAATTCCAGGCCATGATTGAACTCTCCGAAGTCAACAGCCGTTACAAAGACTTTTACGATATTTACACCTGAAAACAATAGAAGACGCTTGTGCGTTGAAGGCGCTGTAGGTAGCACACCTTCGTGCAAAACAAAATTACAAACTCAAAACAGCTTCTTAGTCTATTGATGATAAATAATTTGTTAAATTTACACCCAATTATACACCCAAAATATAAAATTGGGTGGTTTTGTGATTATTATGCGGAATAATGAAAAGCTCATTCTTGTAATAAAGGAAGGACGACTGGAAGATCAAACGGAAAGAATAGACCGTTTACATAATAGTGGGAAAAACTTAGCAATTACCTATAAAGGCAGTGATAAAACCTATTTTTACTCTTACGATAAGGTGCAATGCTATGATTTGGTTAGGGAATTAACCGCTAAGCTTTACCTAAAAGGTCATCCTCTACGATTTGAAAAGGCCTATGATTATGATGATTATGTTAAGATTTTTAACGATGGACGAAGCCGTATATATGCTAAGCCGGATATAGAAATTGGAACATGTATGCAACATGCTAACAGGGAACAGGGTTGTATGCTGTATTTCAAAAGCCTGGCCGCTTTACTTCCGGAAAGTGAAACTTTAGATGAAACACAAAAAAATGAAGACCATACGGAAGAGGACCCTGGTAAGGATACGTTTATAAATCGTATTTACCAAAAGGTAGAAGAGTTGGATAAAGACAGTGTCTTGAGTTATTATCTGCGGGCCAAGGTTTCTTCTGGCTTTATCAAAGAACCTATTATTTATCCGTTTGGTTGCAACGCCAGCCAGAAAGAGGCTGTGAGAAAAGCATTAACGAACAATATTAGTGTAATAGAGGGGCCTCCGGGCACAGGCAAGACACAAACGATCCTAAACATTGTGGCGAATGTTGTAATGAAAGGACAGCGTGTCGCCGTGGTGTCTGGAAACAATTCGGCGGTGGCCAATGTAAAAGAAAAATTAGAAAAAAATGGCTATGGTTTTCTTTCGGCTATGTTGGGAAATAAGAAAAACAAAGAACTTTTTTTTAAGGAACGATACCTGCAGGAACTGCCGCCGGAATCATGGAAGCTAACAAATAACGCTCATCTTCGCTACACAAAAGAACTTGAAGATATAGAACAAGGGGTGAATGATTACTTGCATGCACAGAATGCTTTAGCAATTGCTATGCAATCTAAATCACAGCTGGAAGTGGAATATGCACATTATTCTAGGGACATCAGCCAACCGGAAGAATTGGATAACTTATTCAAGTCATTTATCCCCTCTAAGTGGTCCGCTCAAAAACTGTTGGAATTTAAGGCTTTCTGCGAGACTCACATGGCCGTTTCGACTTTTACCAACCTGTTTACAAAAGCACGCTTGTTATTTTCCTATCGGGTTTACCCTACAAGCCGGTTCTATACCAATTCAGCCCATCTGCTTCAATATTTAGACGGCTGTTATTATCTGCGAAAAATAGCGGAGTTGCAGCGGGAAATAGATTGTTTGCAGAGACAGCTGGAAAGTACGGATTATGCTCATTCGCTGCAAAGATATAGCGATGTATCCACTTTGTTGTTCCGAAATGATCTTTACAGTAAATATAGCAAGGCAGAACATCCGTCGTCTTTAGAACTTTTCGATCGAAGTGAGAAAGAGTTTAATTGTTTTATTGCCAGATATCCTGTGTTGTTAAGTACAACCCATTCAATTTTGAACAGTCGTTGTGATACTTACTTGTTTGACTATTTAATTATAGATGAGGCTTCCCAGGTCGATATTCTAACTGCAGTTCTAGCCTTTTCTTGTTGTAAAAATATTGTTGTCATAGGAGATAGCCGGCAGTTACCACATATTATATCTTCAGCAATAGATCGCGGCCTTTTTGAGGAAGAGCGGCTGAAATACAGTGTTGCAGAAGGTTATGATTATGTAAAACATAGTGTTTTGTCGTCACTTAAAACTATATATAAAAAGCGCTTACCAATTACTTTGTTAAAAGAGCATTATAGGTGTCATCCGGCCATTATACAATTCTGTAATCAGCGGTTTTATAACAATGAGTTGGTGATTATGACAAAGGATGAAGGACTGGCATCACCTTTTGTTATCTATAATACAAATAAGGGTAACCATTGCCGCTCGGTGCTATATAAAGGAAAAAGGCAGTTTGAAAATCAACGGCAAATGGATGTTGTCACAACAGAACTCCTTCCTGCAATCGATACACTCCGGTATAAAGAATTTGGTATAATATCGCCCTATCGCTATCAGGCTGATTGTATGCGACGAGCAGTGCCGGAATCTGTGGAGGTTGATACTATTCATAAATTCCAAGGTCGTGAAAAGGATGTCATTGCATTTATGACAGTATGTAATGAAATTAATGATTTCCTTGATGATGCTAACCTAATTAATGTAGCGGTTTCACGAGCGAAAAATACGTTTATTATTGTAAAACCCGGTGATATGCATTTGCCGCATAGTAGCCATTTGGGGAGTTTAATCCGTTACATTAACTATCATTCACCCCAGGCGGAGGTTCAAAGTAATGTCAATTCCATTTTTGATCTTTTATACAAGGCATATGAACAGGAATTGAGTAATTTCCGGAAGCGTTATAAACAAGATTCAACATATGATTCCGAAAATTTAATGAGATGCCTGCTTGAAAAAATACTAATGAATGATGAAGATTTCAGTGGTTACGACTTTAGTATGCACTATCCGTTGAGCATGCTGTTTAAACCGGGTGACTTATTTACAGATGAAGAAACGACTTTTATCTTTCATACGGATGCTCATGTCGACTTTTTAGTCTACAATCGGGCGGACAAATCTCCGGTAATGGGTATAGAGGTGAATGGACATACCTTTCATTCTACGACAGTACAACAGCTTCGGGATGCAAAAAAAGCAGCCATATTTAAAAAGTCGGAGATCCCATTGGTCGTTTTTGAAACTACGGGAAGCAATGAAGAGGAGATTTTGCGCAAAGAACTGAAACGCGTGTCTGCTTAACTTATACCCCCGGCTTCTCCGGATAAATTTGAAACAGCTTCTATTGATGTTCATCAATCTTATTTTTGGCATATTTTTTGCTCAAGCATTAGATGTCTAAAAATAAAAATTATGAAAACGCATTTAAAATTCGCCGTTGTGACGCTATTATTAGCCGTCTCGGCAACCATAATCTTCAGCGGACAACCTCTGCAAGCCCAGATAGCTCCAATTACAGACCAGTCAATGGACATGAAAAGCAAGCGTATATACGCCCGTGCTGTTGAAGGGGCTATTTGGGGCATTCCATTAGTAAATGTTGACGCTATGCGTCAGGCCTATTTTACAGCAGGTGCTACATACAATGACGCCATCTATTGGTCGAATGCTAACACCTGGATGAATCAGACTACCACCCCTAATCACTCGACCTCTTATGTGATGTTCTTCGTCAACCTGAAAGACGGCCCTGTAGTTGTAGATGTTCCCGCTGCCAAAGATCAGGCGCTTTATGGGACACTGATCAATTGCTGGAATGAACCGATGATCAATGTCGGTAATACCGGTTATGATCAGGGTAAAGGCGCTAAATACCTGCTCTTGCCTCCGGGGTATAAAGACAAGATTCCGAAGGGCTATATTCCTGTTCAGTCAACGAACTATAACAATTACTCCTTGCTGCGTATCATTGTTAAAACCAGGAGTGCAGAAGACCTGCAAAAAGGAATTGCTTATCTTAAGACCTTGAAAATATATCCGCTCGCCGATGCAGCCTCGCCTAAGCCTGTTAATTTTATTGATGTGTCCGGCAAACCTTTTGAGGCCCTCCCGCAATACAATTCAAACTTCTATGTTTCATTGGCGCGTATGATTCAAGAGGAACCCGTTCATGACCGGGACTTGGCTGTAATGGGTCAACTCTACTTGCTGGGACTGGGTAAAGATCTTAAATTTTCGCCCGACGAGCATACTAAAGCTTTGTTAGACAGTGCTGCCGAAGAGGCGCATCAGTGGATGATGGAACAATACGCGCTCTCGGGGACACCGATATGGCCTGCCACGGATCGTAAGTGGACATTCCTCTTGGATATTCCCTTAACAGAATCAACCAAGGTTACATTTCTGCAGCCCGGTAGAGACCTTCGCGTTGATATCCGCTCGGGAGCCTGGTTTGCTATGTTTGGCCCTGTGGTGCCACCTCCTCCCCAGTTATACATCAAGACTTACGAGACGAAGGATGGCCGTCGCCTGAACGGTAGCAATACCTATCACCTGCATGTGGCTGCCAATGTTCCGACCAGTCAGTTCTGGGCGGTAGATGTTTACGACGCCGCCACCGCTGCCTTTATCCGTCAACACACTGTTGTTGGCTTGGACTCTTACAAAGACGACCTTCGAAAGAATGCCGACGGCACCGTAGATGTTTATTTCGGTCCTAAATCTCCCGCTGGTCAGGAATCAAATTGGATCCCGACCCTTGAAGGCAAAGACTTTTTTGTAATGTTCCGCATTTATGGACCTGAAAAGGGTGCTGTAGATGGTAGCTGGATACTTGATAATATTGAAGAAGTGAAGTAAATTAAAGACTCTCCGTATTTCATGAGGGTGTCCAAAAATTATTTTTGAGATACCCTCATTCTTTTCATTGTCGTAAAGCCATAAACTTACTACAGACAATAATAGCCTGAAAGGATTAGAAGAAGCGTTTCCGCAACCACTCTTGTGCCGGAATATTTATCCATTTCATCACTCCGTAGGCGCCAGTGCAACGGGCTGCTGCCATGGTTAAGGATCCTCCCGGCTTATTTGATAAATAAGCCTTTCTGATCCAGCTTCATTTCCACCATCGATGAATTAGCCGCCAATCCTGCCGGAATAATTTTTTCTATCTCTTGTAATTCTTCTGCACTAAGCAGTATATCAGCTGTTCTAATCGTGTCTTGAAGTTGCTCGACGGTCCGTGAGCCCACCAAGGCCAGTATATCATTGCCTTGGGCCAGTACCCAGGCAATGGCCAATTGTTGTCCTGAGATGCCTTTTCTTTCCGCAAAGCTGTTTAATTCGCCCATGCAGGGTATCAGCTTGTTCAGATTCGCGACGGTAGCGGCGGGCATCCTACGGCTCAGTGCTGCCAGCTTCTCTTGCGGGTTGTTACTGCCGATTAATCCGTGAAAGAGGTTGGCAAAAGCTACAATGCCAATGCCCAATTCGCGGGCGGCAGGCATAAGGTCTTTTTCAATCGAACGGTTGAGCAGGGAATATTGTACTTCCACTAACGAAATCGGATGCACGGCATGCGCCCGGCGCAGGGTCTCGCCATCTATTTCCGAAATGCCGACATTCCTGACATATCCCGCTTTAACCATATCTGCCACTGCTCCGATCGTTTCTTCCACCGGAATATGAGGACTGATGCGTGCCGGCTGGTAAAGGTCGACATAATCGGTTCCCAGTCGTTTCAGGCTGTAAGCCAAATAACTTTTCACAGCATCGGGGCGTACATCTATGCCGTAATACATCCCGTTGGGCGCTACCATGCTCCCAAACTTCACAGAAATAAATACTTCTTCCCGTTTGCGTGATTTCAATGCCTCGCAGAGTAACATCTCATGTGCGCCGCTATCATAGAAGTCAGCGGTGTTGATATAATTAATTCCGTTATCTATGGCTGCATGGATAGTGCGGATACTTTCCGCTTTTCCGGCCGGATTATTTTCATGGATATGGCCGAGTCCTATACGGGGAAGTTGGAGGGGCTTATTGGGTAGACTTAAGTTTTTCATGATGTTTTGGATTTCAGTGTTAGTAGAGATAGATATATAAGGTACGACGGTCTTTAGTGCACGCATTTTCTTTCCCAAGTCTCAAGGTTTATGTTTTCGTGCAAGAGTAAACCATCGTCAGGGAGTTAGATGCCTGGCCTATTCCATCCATGTTGTAAAATTTGTGATGTCAAATTCTTTGGCTCTGGTGTTGTTGCTTTTGGGATATCCTATTACACAAGCATCCAGGGCATAGACACCTTTTTTCAGGTTGAGCAGTTTCAAAAAATCCTTATTGTCCGACAGCGTGCTGGTAGCCGTTACCAGTTGAAAACCCAGCCCCAGGTCTGTGGCAGTTAGCCACATGTTTTCCATAGCATGAGCCATCGATTGTTTTTCTATTGGAGGAAATCCTTTTTTCTCGGCCAGTACAATAAAATAAGCGCCATTATTCAGCGCGGGGATACCGTTCTTCGAAAATCCATTGACTTTATTGGCGAAAGTTTGCATTTTAGGCTTAAGGAACGGTAATATTCGTAACAGCAGGTTTAACTTTTTTGCATTCTTACGCATTTGTGAAAGGAATATCCCTTTTAGCGTTTCTATGCTGTCCGTACCTTGCCGGAAAATAAATACTCTCCGTAGCTCATCCAAAGGAATACCCGTTGCACCGCCGTAAGGTGCATAGACGGCTGATTCTATGATCTTGTTTATATGTTCAATAGAAGGTATTTCTGCTGAAAAATTTCTTGTTGATTTGCGGCTTTTGATGATTTGCTGAAGCGTTTTTTTGTCATTTTCCATATTGATTTTTTTTACAAATATATGTGCTTAAAATTTACTTTATAGTTTCATTCATAATGATGCTGACCTTATTCATAGTACTGCCAACGTCTTTGACTCCTTTATTTTCCTGTTCTTTTACCCAGCCGGCTTGTACGTCCTTGTATTTACTAAGATTTTCCCATTGCTTCTGTTCTTCCTGTTTCAATATCCGTACTGTGGCTCCGGACTCTTCCAACGTATTGATTAGTTCTTCAAGGCTATTGTTCATTATAAGCCCTAAAGTCGTATAAGCTATAAATGCAGCGCGTTGAATAGAAGCCTGGTCCTCTTTACCCAGGCTCTCCCAGCTTTGTTTGTTTATGACTAATAAGTAAATATGTCCCAGCCATAAGTTTTCGGATAATAGAATATGGGGGGCAACTTTATGAAGGTTGATGTCATAACCGCTGTCAATATTTACCATAACCCCGTCCAGTGATCCGCTTTGTAATGCTTTATAAACACCTTCACCCCAGGGTATAGTGATGGGTATGCCTCCGGCATTTCTTAAAAAGTCTTTATGCCAGAAACTGGCAGATCGCCATTGTCCACCCTTGATCTCTTTTAAGCTGTTCAGTGGTTGAATACTAAAAAAAGCAGTAGGATAGCCGGTGGTAAAAAGAAGGTTGACAATATTCGCCTGTTCCAGCTCTTGCTGAAAGACAGGTAACGCGCTGTATACACGTTGGAAGAACTCAACTTGCAGGCCGCCGGCGGGACCAACAGGGAAACTTTTGAAAATCTGGTGCAGGGGTAACTCATTGGGTGTATATTCGGGTACCACAATACCCATGTCGGCAACACCTTTGCCGGATACTTTACGCAAGGCATCATAGCTGATGGACAGTTCACCGTTCCAGTGCGCTTCTATTTTCAGGCGACCGTTTGATTCTTTTTCAATAGCTGGGAAGAACACCTCGTTGATAAAGCGGGTGCGCATATTACCCAGTGGTTCATGGTCTGTATATACCAATGTTTTCACTTGTGCAGAGACCATCCCGGTCGATAGTATAAAGTGAAAAATAAATAATAGTAGTTGTTTCATCTTTTTATCCATACATTGGTAATCGTGCCGAACACCAGTTTGTGGTAATCGTTGGCGCCATTAAGAGCGTCTTCTATGAATTTTCTGCCGGCTTCGTCGTAAAAATCATTTGGATGTACGGTAGTGATTTCAAATAATTTACATTCTATTACCGCATTTGCTTCCTTATAGGTTATGTTACCGGACGGAGTGCTTATGGCCGTAAGTTTTGTTGTTGCCATCTTATCGGAATCCCTGCCGCTACGGGTGCCAAAAGCCATTACATCAGCTATAAAATCAGGCGGAAAGAAGGATAGTGTATAGGTTTGGCGTTCCAGGATAAACTCCAATGTATACCTTTTGGCGCCCAGAAGCGAGAAGGTTGTTGGCTTCTCAAAATAGTGCCCCATTACTTCCCAGCTGGCTGTCATGGAATTAAAAGCCGAATCTGTACCGGCCGTAATGACCGTGTGGTCTTCATGCGTCACCAATGATGAAAGATAGCTCCTGATCTTGGCGGAGTCCACCTGTCTGTATAATTCTTCGAAAGATGGTGTGTTCATAGTATTATTGTTGATTTTATTATTGACGGTCCCGTCACATGCTATAAGAACGGCGACTGAACATAAGGCGGTGAATATTTTTTTCATGATGCTTGATTTTTAGATATTCTACAGTTTTCTCCGGATAATTCCATGCAAGGGAGTCCGAACATGCTGAGGTCCACATGAACGGCATAATTTGATATTTTCATAATCCGGTTGCTGTACACTAACTCTGCTTTGCTTTTATTGTGGCCAAAAGCTTTGCAGAGCGCTTGTGCTGTACTAGTATTTTGTGCATTCATATCAGATTTTTCTGTAAACTGTATTTTGAATGCAAAGGTAGTTTGGTTTAGCCGGACGATACAGGATTATTTAAATTAATACCCTGATGAATCCTGATTTCTTTATTTCTCCTGGAATTTCAAAATATACGCACGGTAGTCGGCAATACTTTTACCTGTATGTTGCCGGAATAAGCGCGAAAAATAGTCGGGATCATTATAATTCAGTTCGTATGACAACTCTTTGATGGAGATATTTTTGTGATATAGTTTCCGTTTGGCTTCTAACATCAGGCGTCCGGTAAGGTAAGCCTTTGGTGAAACGCCGCATTTGGTTTTTACCAGATGATATAGCGCGTTGGTATTTATCCCTAGTTTTCCGGCAATCATTTCTACCGGGGGGTGTTCCAGGAAACTCTCTTCAATGTAATTCTTGAATGCGATAAAGTTCGATAGGCTGTCTTTTGCATCCGTCGCCATCTCTCTGTCTTTGAAATAGACCGTATTGCATTCGACAAGCAACGTATTGAGATAGGCCAGCACCAGTTCCGGATTTGATTTTTCATCTTGCAACACCTTGTCTAACGATTGAAACAGGGATATTAACCGTTGTGAAATAGTGCCGGATATATTAATTATCTGATTTCCGAAAGGGGCGGTAAAAAAAGGAAAAGAAGAGGGGATATAATTCATTATTTCTTCCCCGAAGCTGGTACCGTATGATTCTGTTCCGGAGGCTTTTTCCATCGTATGGATTTGCCAGGGGGTTACAAATACCAATTGGCTGTCTGTAATGACCATATCCTGAAAATCGATCATGTGCTTTGATGCGCCTTTAACCACCAGCATCAGGGAATAGAAACCCTGTTGTACAGGCTCGTTTAATCCGTTGATAATGTCTTCACTGAAAGGTGTATTGCCCGGCACTCGTACCATAATAGGCAAGGCCTTATGTTGTTTGATACGATCTAATATGGCTTTCTTTCGTTGTGACATTATTTGTTCTCCCAATAGTCAGCCTGTGTTTTTTTAGGCATTTTTTTTACGACCTCTTCTACAGAATGCCGGATCCAGTACTTTACCGTTTCGTCATCCATATCTTCATTCAGGCGTATACAGTTCCAGTATTTTTTGTTGAAGTGCCAGGCGCTGTTTACACAGGCATAGCGTTCGCGCAGCTCAATGGCCTGTTGAGGGTCGCATTTGACCGATACTTTTAAATCAGGATCATCCAGCGCCACTACGGCAAACATTTTATCAAGTACTTTGAACACGAGTACCGTGTCGTCAAACGGCATGCACTCGATAGCGGATTTCAGTGAGAGGCAGTATTCCCTTAATTCTTCTATATTCATATGATTTTAATTAGCCGACCACCATTTTTTAAATACCTGTGTAGAATCATTGAGGTACACCGGCTCTCCAATCATCGGGGTAATCAGGGGGAGGGCATCCCGTCCGGCCGCAGCCGAAATACTATCCATCGGCACATGCCACGGATGTTTGGCTAAGGCGTATTTTGAATGATGTTCCGTAAACAGTCTTTTTGCATTCAGCGCTTTGGCTGCGTGTACCAGGTCCTCGGGCATCAGGTGGATAAACCTCCAATCCTTGTCATATTGGCCGTTTTCCATGATGGCTAAATCTATCTCTCCGAATTGCCGGCTGATTGCGGCGAAATGCGTATCAAAACCGCCATCTCCGCTGATATAAATTTTCCGGGAAGGTCCTTGTAGCATGAATGAAGCCCAGAGTGTTTGATTGGGTGATAAGCCCCGGCCTGAAAAATGGCGGGCCGGCAGGCAATATATAGTGAATTCCTGATTAGGGCTGATGCTTTCCATCCAGTCCAGTTCCACTATGCACTCCGGCGTGAAGCCCCAATATTCAAAATGTTCACCCACCCCAAGCGGACAAATCACCTTCCCGATGCGGCCATTAAGTTGCTTAACCGTATGATAATCCAAATGGTCCCAATGATCGTGTGTGATTATCAGGTAGTCGATTTCAGGCATATCTTCCGGATGATACAGCCCGGTCCCTTTGAACGGTTGATTGAAAAAAGATACCGGAGAAGCGCTTACAAGGGTGGGGTCTATAAGAAATCTCAGGCCCCCGGTCTGTAGAAAAAGAGAAGAATGCCCCAGCCATACCATAACCTCTTCTTCACGTTTGAACTGTTTCAACTCCGTTTTAATAGCCGGTAGCGCTGTTTCCGGCCGCAAGTCTTCCACCTTGTCAAACAAAAAGCCTGCAATGATTCCGAACCATGATTTATCCGAGGTGATCTGTTGGGTGGGGGAGAGGTTTTGAAACTTCCCGTCACGGTAGTTAGGTGACCGTTTAATCCGTTCAAGCCGTTCTCCGCTTGGCCTTCTTCCGAATTCCGGCTGGTTTATAAATGCTATAACCGTAATAAAAATTAGCAATAACAAGCCAGGTACAATTATCCATACCATTTGTTTTCTTCCCTTTAAATATTTCATTGAGGGCAAATGTACTACTAATTATTGAAATATAAATTTATACGGAAGAAAAGTGCTACCTTCGCGCCGGATAGCAAACCCGTCATACCCATGAGAACCCTTCTTACCACCCTTAATGCAAAATATATCCATAGCTCTCTGGCTTTGCGTTGGCTATATGTAGCAAATAAAGACCGGTTCGATATCCGCTTCAAAGAATACACGATCAAGGAGAAGGTGGAAAACATTGCGGCGGAGCTCCTTGCCGGCGACTATGATTGCATAGGACTGGGCGTTTATATCTGGAATGTTGAACAGACAAAAGCATTGGTGAACCTCCTGCGGCGGCAAAATCCGGACCTGGTATTAATCCTCGGAGGCCCGGAGGTCAGCTACGAGCCGGCCTATTTTATCACTAACTGGCCGGTTGATTATGTAATCAGCGGCGAGGGAGAGTTTGTACTTGGCGATTTATTGCAAGCCCTGGCCGATAAGCAGCCTGTGGCGGATATCCCGGGCGTCTCATCCCGGGAGGGCACAAGCACGGAGGTGGCGAGGGCCGACCTGCAACAACTGGCGCTCCTTCCGTCTCCATATCAACTGCCGGAAGATAAAGAAAGCCGGGCCGACCGCATTGTTTATTTCGAGACTTCGCGCGGCTGTCCCTATAATTGCGCCTACTGCCTGTCTTCTTTGGAGAAGGGCATCCGCTATTTTCCTGATGATTATATTAGAGAGAACCTGCAGTACCTGATTGACAACGGTGCGCGGCAGCTCAAATTCTTAGACCGCACGTTCAACCTGAATTGGAAGAAAACCCGCGCTATTTTCGATTTTCTGATAGCCCATTACCGCAGCAATTTAAGCTGCCAATTCGAAATTTATGCCGATTTGCTGACCGACGAGGCGATTGATTACCTGAATGACCGCTTGCCGCAGCATTTCTTTCGCTTTGAAATAGGTATCCAATCCACCTATGAGCCGAGCAATAAGGCCGTTAACCGTAGGCAGGACTTTAGCCTGATCGCCCACAATATCCGGCGGCTGTTACAAGGAGGCAAAATAGACCTGCACCTTGACCTGATCGCCGGTTTACCGCATGAAACCTACGATCGCTTTCTCCAATCTGTGAATGATGTGTTTGCATTCCGCGCCAAGGAGTTTCAACTGGGTTTTCTGAAAATGCTGCGGGGTACGGCGCTCCGGGCGGATGCCGGAAAGTATGGCTATACTTACCGTGAGCAGGCGCCTTATGAAGTGATGGCGCATCAGGCGCTATCGGCGGCTGAACTGGACAGCATCCGCAAGCTGGAGCACATGATTGATAAATATTGGAATACAGGGCGTTTCACGCAATGCCTAAACCTTGTTTTTGACCGCTATTACCCCGGGCGGTATGTTGAATTCTTTCTGGAACTGGCCCTTTTTGCCGGAACTTACCCTTCTGAAAAAACTTCTTTGGAAGACAGTTATGCCTGTTTGCACCGGTTTTTATTAACAAAGGGCATAGATTTATTAACCACTTTGAAGGATGATTATTATGCTAATTTTTCGCAGCGGCCTACCACCATTTTCTGGGACGCTCCGTGGGATAAAGCGGAGCGCAAACGCCTCCTGCTCCATATAAGCGCCGATACCGGTTTTTTGGAAATGCATACCTTGTCGCCCTATGCCATCAAAAAGCAAACCACCATAGATCTTTTACCCGATGGGCGCTGTGTGCTGACTGTTTTTCTGCCCGCCGGACAAAAAAAGTTGACCTATCTGTTTCCGCCCGGATTCGTCATCGCCAATAATTGATCATTGCCTATTAAAAAGATCATCCTTTGCAAACCTGGCGCCGGAAAATTTCGTATCTTTGTAGTCTATGACCGTAACGGTCTATCCCTTCCGAATATATTAAATCCAATGATATTATGAAAACAAATTACTTTTTAACGGTTTGTACAACTGTTGTCTGTCTCTCTTTCCTATTCTCTTCCTGTAATCAAAACAAGGCGATTACGGAGAATCCCATACAATTTGATTCACTTCATATAAAAAAGAGCTATCATTTGTTTGGAGATACGACGAATCTGCCCGGCGCCTTGTCGGTCAGCCTGGTCTACCCTCGGGCCTATACGGATGAAAAGATCCTGGAGGCTATGCAACAGGTCTTTATGCGCCTTTCTTTAGGTGATGAGTATGTGGGTGTACCGGCAGAAGAGGCCTTGGCTACTTATGCGGAAAAATATATTGCCGCTTATAAAGAACGGGAAAAAGATTTTGATAAAGAAGCCGGTATTTCGGCCTATGTCTGTGAAGAGCAATTGACCAACACTATAGAATTCAATAAAGGCGGCTTTCTTTCCCTTACTACTGTGAAATGGGATTACACCGGTGGCGCCCATGGCCTCGGATTGACACAGGCTTCTGTTATTGACCTTAGCACAGGTAATTTACTGAAAGAAGAAGATATTTTTGACCCTCAGGCAAAGGACAGTTTGTCTGCCGTTATTGTGAAAAATTTGGCAGACGCTTATAATCTCAGCTCGCCGGAAGAGTTGAAGGCAGAAGGTTTTTCTGATACGATAGCGCCCAACGGCAACTTCTTTATCAATGAAGATGGCGTGACGTATATCTACAATCCTTATGATATAGCCGCCTACGTAATGGGGACAATCAGGGTCTTTATACCCTATGCCGATCTGGCCGGATGCATGAAGGAAAACAGCCCTGTTGCCAAAATTATAAAATAATAGTTGCCGAACTATGAGTTTTTACGTTATAGACGTAGAGTCCGACGGCCCTGTGCAGGGCCGTCACTCTATGGTATGTTTCGGGGCCGTACTATTGGACCATGAACTGCAGACTACTTTTTACGGACAAACGCGCCCTGTGAGCGAAATCTATGATCCCCGGGCCCTTGCTATCAGCGGCTTCAGCCGTGAAGAACATGAAGGCTTTGAGGAGCCCGGGCTTGTATTCGAACGTTTTGCCGCCTGGGTTGCAGCGACCAACCGTAAAGGGCGCCCCATCTTGCTTTCCGACAACAACGGTTATGATGCTTCCTGGATCAACTGGTACTTTCACCGCTTTTGCGGAGAAAATCCTTTCGGCTACAGTTCTCGGAGAATAGGAGATTTGTGGTGCGGTTACGCAAATAACATGCAGGCCTCATGGAAGCAATGGCGCACCCAGAGCTTTACCGACAAGGAGGGCCGTGCATACCACGGCTATCAGCATACGCACAACCCACTGGATGACGCCCTTGGTAATGCTCAGGCATTGTTGTATATGATTAACGAGGGCTTGAATTTGAAATTGTAGCTATGTGCTTTCTCTTTGTTTTCAACTGCTTGTGCTATTGAGTAAAAAATATTATATTTGTACTTATTAAATTAAATTGATAATGGCGGACTATCACTGCGCAATTTGTGGAAATCGCAAGGGAAACCAACTTGTGGTAGCTAAAGAATTGATGTATGGCAGCAGGGAAGAATTTCTATATTTTTCTTGTGCCGCCTGTGGTGTTGTTCAACTGGCGGATATTCAGCTTGACGTTTCAAAATATTATCCAAGTAGTTACTATTCATTCAAACAACCGGTAATAAAAAAATATTTTTTAGGGCGCTTTTTGGTGAATTGGTACCTGAAAGGGCCAAGATTCCCGGGTTTGCATATCATTGCTCACCTGAAGGGCTATACGGCTTGGATAGATCTTTTAAAGACACTGAAGAAAGACGCCGCCATACTGGATGTCGGTTGTGGTTCGGGTGAACTCTTGTGCCGTTTCCGGACGTGGGGATTTCAGCACCTTACCGGTATCGACCCTTATATTAATGAAGATATTTCCTATCCGGGCCGGATTAAGATATTAAAAAAGGACTTGCTCCGGCATCAGGGATCCTATGATCTGATTATGCTGCACCACTCTTTCGAGCATATGAATAATCCGCGTGAAATTCTGAAACATCTATCACTACTGCTTCGTCCGAACGGTAGAATACTTATCCGGATACCTGTAGCTGATTCCTTTGCTTTTCGGAAATATGGCGCTCATTGGTACCAATTGGATGCACCCCGGCATGTCTTATTGCACACCACGAAAAGCATAGCAATGCTGGGAGAAGAATGCGGACTTGTTTTACAGCAAATAATCAGTGATTCTACTAAAGAGCAATTTCTTGATAGTGAAAAGTATTTAAAGGGGATGACGTTATGGGAGGAAGCGGAAGTTTCTTCTGCTCACAAACGAAGTTGCAAAAGATGGGCAAAGTACCTCAATGGAATTCATGACGGAGACCAGGCCTGCTTTGTTTTGGGCAAACAGAGATGATAACACCTTTTTTTAATAAATGAACGATGGCGTTTAATCCCCTCATACGTGAATATGGAAAGGGCCGTGAAATTTTTGATCCCTTGCGGAAAAAATATGTAGCCCTCACTCCGGAGGAGTGGGTGAGGCAGCAGTTGTTATATATCTTGCAGACGGAGTACGGGGTGCCATCCGGTTTGATAGGGGTGGAGATGACGGTGCCCTTGGGTACGCGCTCACTCCGGGCTGATATAGTTGTATACGGACGCAATGCCCAGCCGCTGCTGGTCGTCGAGTGCAAGGCGGAAAGTGTGAAAATAACCAGGCAAACTTTTATGCAGATTGCGGGATATAACTTAACTTTGCAGGTTCCCTGGCTGCTGGTCGGCAATGGCAGGCAATTGTATTGTTGTAAGCGGAATGCACTTACCGGCGCCTATGACTTTGTGGATCACCTGCCGCAATATGCTGAATTAGTGAATAGTGAATAACGAATAATGAATAATGAACCGAGCGAAGCGAGCTCACGAGCCGAAGGCGAGTAATAATGAACCGAGCGAAGCGAGCTCACGAGCCGAAGGCGAGTAATAGTGAACAATGCATAATGAATAGAATTTCTTACATATCTCTTAGTCTCTTAGTCTCTTGTTTTTTAGTTTCTTCCTGTGGAAGGGGAGTGAATGTAGAGCACATTCCGGTGGATATCCGGATACAGCGTTTTGATAAGGACCTGCTGACATTGGCTGCCGATTCCACACAATTGGAAGAGATGCGTGGCCGTTATGGCGACTTTTTTGAGTATTACAACACAGGCCTCATTGGCATTGGGAATAGCCGTTCCCCTTTGTATATCTCATTGCTTGGCGACTTTATGGCTTCCCCCGTAGTGAAGATCGCTTACCACGAAGTACAGTCTGTATTTGATGACGAAACGGCGCTGAACAAGGAATTGACCGGCGGCTTCAAGCACCTGAAATACTATTTTCCGGACATCACCGTGCCGCAAATCTACACCTATGTGTCGGGCTTTAATGAGTCGATTATGTTGACGGATAGTGTAATCGGTGTGGGGCTGGACCGTTTCCTGGGCGACACGGCCACTATATACAACCAGCTTGATTTTTCAACATACCAGCAATACACTATGAGGCCGGACCGTATTCCCGTAGAATGCCTGCAGGCTTGGTTAGGCAGTGAATATGCCCCGGAGGGAGGGTATGAGGGCAACCTGCTGCAACAAATGCTCTATGCCGGAAAAATACAATATGTCAACAAGCTGTGTTTCCCCAATGCTGCCGATACCTTATTATTTGGTTTTACCGTTTCACAACTCACATGGTGCAGGGAGGCCGAATCCGAGATGTGGACGGCATTGTTGGAAAACAAGGAACTGTATAACAATAATCAGTTTACCATACACAAGTATATAGCTCCGGCTCCCTTTACCGCCGCCTTTTCCAAAGATTCGCCCGGGCGGGCCTGTGTGTGGCTGGCCTACCGTATTGTCGAAGCGTATATGAAAAAACATACGGTTAGTCTGCCTGAGCTAATGCAGCTCGATGCCCAGACCTTATTGAAAGATAGCCGTTACAACCCCTGATCACGTATTCATCCATACCGCTTGATTTCCTCTCCTCTTTGTTACCTAATTACTTAGTCCCTTAGTTACTTTTATTTATGTCTGATTTCTTACATCACCGTATTTTTAAATTGGTTTCCGATATAGCAGAGCAGGAAGGTGTGCGCGCTTATGTGATCGGAGGCTTTGTGCGAGACTGCCTGCTGGGCCGTGAATCCAAGGATATTGATATCGTGGTCGAGGGCAGCGGGATTGGAATTGCCGAGAAAGTTGCCGAACAACTAAGAACAAACGTGAAGGTCTTCCGTCGATTCAAAACCGCCATGCTGCGCTGTGACGGTATGGATGTGGAGTTTGTGGGTTGCAGAAAAGAATCCTATAGTCCTGATTCGCGTAAGCCCCTGGTCGAAGACGGTACACTCACCGATGACCAGAGTCGTCGTGATTTCACCATCAATGCCCTGGCTTTTAGTCTGCAAAAAGCGGATTACGGTACTCTGGTAGACCCTTTCGGTGGAGTCAGTGACTTACAGAAAGGATTGATCCGCACGCCCCTGGATCCCGATATTACCTATAGTGACGACCCCTTGCGCATGTTCCGCGCCATACGTTTTTCCACCCAATTGGGCTTTACCATTGTGCCGGAATCCCTGGAAGCTATCAGCCGCAACCGCGAACGCCTGCGGACCCCGGTGGTTTCAATTGAACGCATTGTCGATGAGGTGAACAAGATGATGGCCTCCCCCAAGCCCTCCAAAGGTTTTTATCTCATGGAAGCAACGGGACTGCTGGATTTTTTCCTGCCCGAAGTATCCAAGTTGAAAGGCGTGGAAATTAAAGAAGGCCGCGGCCATAAAGATAATTTTTCCCATACCATGCAGGTACTGGACAATGTCGCTGAAAAAACCGATAACCTCTGGCTGCGCTGGGCGGCTTTACTGCATGACATTGCCAAGCCGGCGACCAAACGCTATGATCCTGAGTTGGGCTGGTCATTCCACGGGCATGAATTCATCGGCTCCAAAATGGTGCCGGGCATTTTCAAACGCTTGCGCTTACCGATAAATGACAACCGGATGAAGTATGTGGAAAAATTGGTATTACTCCATTTACGCCCCATCGTATTATCTCAGGACGAAGTCTCCGATTCGGCGGTGCGACGCCTGCTTTTTGAAGCGGGTGATGATATTGACGACCTGATGATCCTCTGCGAGGCCGATATTACTTCCAAGAACGAACAAACCGTACGCCGCCACATGCGCAACTTTGAACTCGTGCGTGAAAAACTGGTAGAAGTAGAGGCCAAGGATGCTATCCGCAATTTTCAGCCGCCCATTAGCGGTAATATGATCATGAAAAAATATAAGCTCTCGCCGGGACCGGCAGTAGGCATTATAAAAGAAACCATCAAAGAAGCAATCCTTGATGGCCTTATTCATAATGACTATGCCGAAGCCTATGCACTCATGGAGCGAAAGGCGGCGGAACTGGGACTAGTTTCCGTGGAGTAACTACATCCGTTCAGGGACCTCTATCCCCAGAATTCCCATACCTGTTTTAATCACGGCGGCTATCTGTTGCAGCACGACCAACCGTTGGGCGCGTGTAGCCTCATCACTCTCCTTAAGGATAGATACGTCATGGTAATATTGGTTGAACTCTTTGGCCAGTTCGTACACATAATTGGCTACGAGGGCAGGGGAGTGGGCTGCTCCGGCTTCTTTCACCATCTCCGGGAAATTGCCGAGCAACTTTACCAGTTCCACCTCTTTTTCATTCAGTGCTGCGCCGGTTGCGGCTTTTAGTCCCTGTTCTTCCGCCTTACGCAGTACGGAGCGTATACGGGCATGGGTGTATTGAATAAAAGGACCGGTATTTCCGTTAAAGTCAATAGACTCCTGGGGATTAAACAACATGGTCTTTTTCGGGTCTACCTTCAGGATAAAATATTTCAGGGCGCCCAATCCCAGCATATGGAACAGCTGCTCCTGCTCTTCGGCGGGGATATGCTCCAGCTTACCCAGGGCCATCGACGTATCGCGGGCCGTATTGATCATGTCCGCCACCAGGTCATCAGCATCCACTACCGTGCCTTCGCGTGATTTCATCTTGCCCTCGGGTAACTCCACCATACCATAGGAGAGATGGTAGATCACCTCCGATTCCGGATATCCCAGCTTACTCAATATCAGCTTCAATACCTTGAAGTGATAATCCTGTTCATTGCCGACTACATAAATCAGCTCATTCAGCGGGTATTCGCCGAAACGTTGCTGGGCGGTCCCCAGGTCCTGCGTCATATACACAGACGTACCGTCGGCGCGCAATAACAACTTTTGGTCCAGCCCGTCGGCGCTGAGGTCTATCCATACCGAGCCATCCTCTTTCTTAAAGAATACGTCTTTCTGCAGGCCTTCTTCCACAATTTTCTTACCCAGCAGATACGTATTCGATTCGTAATAAATTTTATCAAAACTTACACCGAGTTGTTTATAGGTTTCATCAAATCCGGCATACACCCAGCCGTTCATGGTCTTCCATAATTCAACAGTAGCCGGGTCTCCTTGTTCCCACCTGCGCAACATCTCCTGCGCCTCCAGAATGATGGGCGCCAGCTTGGCCGCCTCTTCTTCGGTCTTGCCCTGGCCTTTTAATTCGCTTTGTTGGCGTTTATATTCCTTGTCAAACAGAACATAATATTTGCCTACCAGGTGGTCCCCCTTCATCCCCGCACTTTGCGGCATTTCACCATGTCCCCATTTTTGCCAGGCCAACATTGATTTACAGATATGGATACCGCGGTCATTCACCAGATTTGCTTTAATGACCTTGTGCCCGTTGGCCTCCAGCAGCTGCGCCACCGAATAGCCCAGCAGATTATTGCGGATATGCCCCAAATGCAAGGGTTTGTTCGTGTTCGGCGATGAATATTCCACCATCACCGTTTTTCCGGATGGCGCCTGGACTCCGAAAGCGGGCGTACCGGCTATGTTTTTCAGCTGTTCCAGCCAGAAAGCCGCCGACAGCTTGATATTCAGAAAGCCTTTCACCACATTTACCGATTCTACTTCGGGCGTATGCTCCCTGATCCATTCGCCTATTGCTTCTCCGGTTTTTTCGGGCGAGAGCCGGCTTATTTTCAGCAGCGGGAACATTACGGCGGTAAGGTCGCCTTCAAAATCTTTGCGTGTAGCTTGTAATTGCAGGGCTGCTTCAGGCGCTTCCTGCCGGTATAAATTTTGTACGGCTTCGGCTATCCGGCCGCTGATCAATTGGTCTGGGGTCATGTTACTTGATATTCAATTTTTGTTTGATGGCGGCGGGAAGGGCGTTCTTATGCACCAATATGTTTAACGTTTTATATTTTACGAAGGCTTCGGAGGCGTACCACAGCCCTTTATACTTGCCGATGGCTGTTCCCCAGGAATTTTTTACCATATAATATTTATTGCCCTGTTGGTCTTTGGCAATACCGTAGATCAGCATACCATGGTCGTCCGTTGTTTCATAATTATCGAAAGCTACCTGGCGCATTTCCTGGCTGATTGCCTTTTCACGTCCTGGCTTATCGAGCTTATACAGCTGCGCTTCACGCTCCTTTTCGGACAATCCCAACCACTTGGATTGTTCGGAGTTCGACATTTCGTTGATATTGACTTCGGGAACAACGGCTACACCGGTCCTTGAAAAGCCTTTTTCACTCACATCGGCCCCCCAGGCCAGACTATAACCGTTGTTAATGGCATTGTCGAACACCTGCATCAGTTCATCAATGGGCAGGTTATAAGAATTGGCCCAGCGCCAGTTGTCCGGCACCTCAATAGCAAACTCCGTGTAGAACGGGTGGTGGGTAAAAGAGGTGAGCGACACATAGTCTTCGGCCTTGAAACCCAAGGATGCCGCGAATGATTGCGGAGTGTAGGTACTCCCGTTATGGGTGAATGTTGCAGGAACCTCCCCCAGGTAAGCATCAACAATACCTGTGAACCCCTTTTTCCATACCGGTGACAGGTGCTTGTTCGGGTTCTTGATTATGGCTTTCACGTAGGCATCCGTCAGGTTGTCCAGTTCTCCGTGTACATGTTTTTCTTCACCGTATTGCAGGCCGGGCATCACCTCTGCCGGCACGATACCGTAATTCCGGATACTGTACATCACATCTTCAAAGGATCCGCCGGCGCCGAAGTTACCGTTCCCCTGGAGCCGTACATATTTTTCCGCCTTGTCGGTATAGTTTTTGTGTACCACGAACATTTCCGACAGGTTATATTCCCCCTTCCCCATACGCAGCAACTCAGCCTCTACCAGTCCCAGGGAGGAAAAACTCCAGCAGGTGCCGGACCGGTGCTGGTCCTTTACCGGGGTGATTTTTACTTCTTTTACGGTCGTGAACTGATAGCCGGTAGTGTCCTTCCCGGCGGCGCTTTCCTGTGCATACCCTTGCCCGGCAACAAACAGGAGGGCAGATAGTAAAAGTATCCTTTTCATTGGGTTTTATTTATGGATTAGAATTACAAAGGTAGGATTTTTTTATATCTTTGCATGACGGAACCATAAATCTTTAATTTTTTACGTCTTGAAATCAAGTATTACCCTTCGCCGCATGGAATTTTTTGCCTGCCACGGCTGTAACCCGGAGGAGCGCATCATCGGCAACTATTTTTACGTGGATGTAGCTGTTCAGGCCGCTTTGGAACAGGCTGTAAGCTCGGATGCCCTGGAAGACACTATAAACTACCAACACATTTACGACCTGGTGAAACGGGAGATGGCTATTCCTGCCAACCTGCTTGAGCACTTGGCGGGACGTATAGCAAAGGCGCTGCATCAGGAAATTAGCGGTTTGGAACAGGTCAGTGTATCGGTGTCAAAAAAAAACCCTCCTTTGGGTGGAAAAGTTGAAAGCGCTACTTTTCAAGTAATTATATAAAATATAAATATTTTTTTAGAAAAAGTGATTAAAAAGTGCGGCATTTTTTTGCAATTTTATAAAAAACCACTATCTTTGCGCTCCATTTTGCCCAAAACACAAAATGGACCGTTCGTTAAATTATTGCCGATGTAGCTCAGTTGGCCAGAGCAGCTGATTTGTAATCAGCTGGTCGGGGGTTCGAATCCCTCCATCGGCTCAAGGTCAATTGACATATTGTTTCGGGGAGATACCAAAGTGGCCAACTGGGGCAGACTGTAACTCTGCTAGCGTATGCTTTCGTAGGTTCGAATCCTGCTCTCCCCACCATTTTCGCGGAAGTAGCTCAGTTGGTAGAGCATCAGCCTTCCAAGCTGAGGGTCGCGGGTTCGAACCTCGTCTTCCGCTCCAACAACAAGCCAGTGTAGCTCAGTGGTAGAGTACTTCCTGGGTAAGGAAGGGGTCATGGGTTCAATTCCCATCACCGGCTCAACAATTAACTTATAAAATTTTAATACTATGGCAAAAGAAACGTTCAAAAGGGATAAACCCCACGTGAACATTGGTACCATCGGTCACGTTGACCACGGTAAAACTACCTTGACTGCCGCTATTACTAACGTATTGGCTGCTAAAGGTTTGTCTGAAAAACGCGATTTCGCGTCAATTGACAATGCTCCCGAAGAAAAAGAGCGTGGTATTACAATTAATACCTCACACGTAGAATATCAGACTGCCAATCGTCACTATGCGCACGTTGACTGTCCGGGCCACGCCGACTACGTTAAGAACATGGTTACCGGTGCTGCCCAGATGGACGGTGCTATTCTTGTAGTTGCCGCTACTGACGGTCCCATGCCCCAAACCCGTGAACACATCCTTTTGGCTCGTCAGGTAAACGTACCCCGTATCGTTGTCTTCATGAACAAAGTGGATATGGTAGACGATGCTGAAATGTTGGATCTCGTTGAAATGGAAATTCGCGAATTGTTGAGCTTCTACAACTTCGACGGTGATAACGCTCCTATTATTCGTGGTTCTGCCCTCGGTGGTTTGAACGGTGAAGAAAAATGGGTTGAAAAAATCATGGAATTGATGGACGCTGTAGACACCTACATTCCCATTCCTCCCCGTGAAAATGAAAAACCTTTCTTGATGCCTGTTGAAGACGTGTTCTCAATCACCGGCCGCGGTACCGTAGTAACCGGCCGTATTGAAACCGGTATCGTGAAAGTAGGTGAAGAAGTTGAAATTATCGGTCTGGGCGAAAAACCCGTTAAGACTACCGTAACCGGTGTTGAAATGTTCCGCAAATTGCTGGATCAGGGTGAAGCCGGAGACAACGTAGGTCTGTTGGTTCGCGGTATCGATAAGAAAGACGTACGCCGTGGTCAGGTAATTGCTAAACCCGGTTCAATCACTCCTCACAAGAAATTCCAAGCTGAAATTTACGTGTTGAAGAAAGAAGAAGGTGGTCGTCACACTCCTTTCCACAACAAATACCGTCCTCAGTTCTACCTCCGTACATTGGACGTAACCGGTGAAATCACCCTGCCCCAAGGTACTGAAATGGTAATGCCTGGTGATAACGTAACCATTACCGTAGAATTGATCCAGCCTGTAGCTATGGGTGAAGGTCTGCGCTTCGCAATCCGTGAAGGTGGCCGTACCGTAGGTGCCGGTCAGGTAACTAAAGTTCTCGAATAGTTTGATGATTTGCGGATTTGTTGATTTGGTTGTTTCAAATAACCAAATCAACAAATAACCAAATCGACAAAAATTAAAACAAGCAAAAGCTCCGATTTGAATCATCGGAGTTTGCGCATGTAAAACAGGGGCATAGTTCAAGGGTAGAATAGCGGTCTCCAAAACCGTTGATGGGCGTTCGAATCGCTCTGCCCCTGCCAATAACCGAAGGATGTGTTACGTATCTCAGGTTATTTTAAAGGATCTAGCAAACATAAAGGAGGCTTCCACTTCTAAAATTTGCGCCTATCGTTTAAAAACACAAAATGAAGAAGATTAACACATATATCCAAGAAGCTTACAATGAGCTGGTCCATAAGGTGTCATGGCCTACATGGAGCCAATTACAGGGAAGTGCTGTAGTGGTGATGGTAGCCTCGGCAATTATGGCGCTCGTTATTTTTGCCATGGATTTTAGCTTCCGTAAATTCATGACGTTTATTTACGGTTTGTTGTACAACTCTTAAAATAGCAGTTGACAATGAGTGAAATAGCTAAAAAATGGTATGTCTTGCGCGCTGCAGGCGGCAAAGAGAAAAAAGCCAAAGAGTATATTGAAAACGAAATCAAACGTTTGAAGCTTGATGACTACATTTCTCAAGTGCTGATTCCTACCGAAAAGATATATCAGGTGAAAAATGGTAAAAAAATAAGCAAGGAGCGTATTTTTTTACCCGGATATATTTTAATCGAAGCAGCACTGGTAGGTGAAATCACCCATATTCTGCGTAATACCACCCACATCTCCGGATTTCTGAGTGAAACCAAAGGCGGAGAGCCTTTGCCTATTCGCCAGAGCGAAGTAAACCGTATTCTGGGCCGTGTGGATGAATTGGCAGAAAATGAAGAAGCCAACATTACGCCTTTTGTGGTCGGTGAAGCGGTGAAAGTGACCGACGGTCCTTTCAACGGATTCAACGGAACCATTGAAGAAATCAACGAAGAGAAGAAAAAACTCAAGGTGATGGTGAAGATTTTTGGGCGTAAGAACCTGCTGGAACTGAATTTTGTACAAGTAGAAAAAGAATAAAAAATTAACAATTATGGCCAAAGAAATTGCCGGACTAATTAAACTGCAAATCAAAGGCGGCGCGGCTAACCCCGCACCTCCGGTAGGTCCTGCCCTGGGTTCCAAAGGTGTTAACATCATGGAGTTCTGCAAGCAGTTCAATGCGCGCACCCAGGATAAAGCCGGAAAAGTGTTGCCTGTAATCATTACCGTTTACAGCGACAAGTCATTCGACTTTATCATCAAACAACCTCCCGTAGCCGTACAGCTGAAAGAAGCAGCCAAGGTCCAATCAGGTTCCAATGAGCCTAACCGTAAGAAGGTAGGCGCTGTTACCTGGGATCAGGTAAAGAAAATTGCTGAAGACAAAATGCCCGATATGAATGCATTTACCCTGAAGTCAGCCATGACCATGGTAGCGGGAACCGCTCGTAGTATGGGTATCACCGTTGAAGGCGAAATGCCTAATGTAAACTAAAAAATTCATGCAGAAATGAGTAAGTTGACAAAAAAACAAAAAGTAGTTTACGCCAAGGTAGAGCCTAACAAACACTACAAACTTGCTGAAGCAGCCGCTATGTTGAAAGATATTACTTTCACCAAGTTTGACGCTTCCGTAGATGTAGCTGTGCGCCTCGGTGTAGACCCTCGTAAAGCCAATCAAATGGTACGCGGTGTGGTAACTCTTCCGCATGGAACAGGTAAAACCGCCCGTGTATTGGTGCTTTGTACGCCCGATAAAGAAGCGGAAGCTAAAGAAGCCGGAGCCGACTATGTAGGCTTGGATGAATATCTCGAAAAAATCAAAGGCGGCTGGACCGATGTAGATGTTATTATCTGTACGCCCGCTGTTATGGCTAAAGTAGGTGCCCTCGGCCGTGTGCTGGGTCCCCGCGGTTTGATGCCCAATCCCAAAACCGGTACTGTAACGATGGAAGTCGGCAAAGCGGTATTGGATGTGAAAGGCGGTAAAATCGACTTTAAAGTGGATAAACAAGGTATCGTTCATGCTGCTATAGGCAAAGTGTCGTTTGACACGGTGAAAATAGCTGAAAATGCACAGGAACTCCTGAACTCTATCATTAAGTTGAAACCCCAATCTCTGAAGGGGACATATGTGAAAAGCATTTACCTGTCGTCTACCATGAGCCCCGGCTTGTGTATTGATGTCAAATCCGTAGGTGCTGCCGAATAATCTAAAATGATGCAATTGGTATGAAAAAAGAACAAAAGACAGAAATTATAGATGCTTTGGCAGAACAATTGAAGCAATCACCCCATTTTTATGTGGCAGACGCTTCCGGTTTGAATGCTGAGAACACCACTAAGTTGCGCCGTGGTTGTTTTGACAAGAACGTAAAAATGCTGGTGGTGAAAAACACCCTGCTTAAAAAAGCGTTGGAAAAAAACAATTTCGCTGAAACTGATTTGTACAAGGTGTTGGAAGGACCCACAGCCGTAATGTTTACGGAATCGGTAAATGCACCCGCCAAATTAATCAAGGAATTCAGTGATAAATATGGCAAGCCCGTATTGAAAGGCGCTTATGTGCAGAATATACTGTATGTAGGAGCAGAAAGCCTGGCAGACCTGGTAGCCCTCAAATCACGCGAAGAACTTATCGGCGACATCGTTACCCTTATCGGCTCACCTTTGCGGAATACACTTTCCGGCATTATGGCCCGTGCAGAAAAACTGGGTGATGAAAACAAATTGATCTCGGAACGCCCCGAGTAATCTTTAAATCATTAAATTTTAAAATTATTAAATTACAAAAATATCATGGCAGACGTTAAAAAAATTGCAGAAGAATTGGTAAACCTGACCGTAAAAGAAGCTCAGGAATTAGCTAAGATCCTGAAAGACGAATACGGTATCGAACCCGCAGCAGCAGCTGTTGTTGTAGCTGGTGGAGCTGCAGCCGCCGCCGTTGAAGAAAAATCGGACTTCGATGTAATCTTGAAATCAGCCGGATCGGCTAAATTGCAGATGGTGAAACTGGTGAAAGAAATCACCGGCCTGAGCCTGACCGAAGCTAAAGCATTGGTAGACGGTGCTCCCAAAGCAATCAAGGAAAAAGTTTCCAAAGCCGACGCTGAACAACTGAAAGCACAGCTCGAAGAAGCTGGTGGCGAAGTTGAACTCAAATAAACTTCCCCGCCCGTTCATCGGGATTATCACACAGGTTTAGAACCCTTCATCGGGTTCTAAGCCTTTTTGTCGTTTAAATGGCTTATTTTTCACATAATACGAATACGATGTCGCAAAAACAAACGAATCAGCGTGTTAACTTCGCTACCTCGCAAAATCGTCTGGACTACCCCGACTTTTTGGAGATACAAATCAAATCGTTTCAAGACTTCTTCCAGCTTGAAACAACGCCCGACAACCGGAAGAACGAAGGCCTTTTTAAAGTGTTCCAGGAGAATTTTCCCATTACGGATACCCGTAATAACTTTGTGCTCGAATTCATGGATTACTTCATCGATCCGCCCCGTTATTCGATTGAGGAATGCCTCGATCGCGGATTGACCTACAGTGTCCCTCTCAAAGCCAAGCTGAAATTGTACTGTACCGATCCTGAGCATGAGGATTTCGACATGCAGATTCAGGATGTATACCTGGGCACCGTGCCTTACATGGCTCCCGGCGGAACTTTTGTAATCAATGGTTCCGAACGTGTGGTGGTATCTCAGTTGCATCGCTCGCCCGGCGTGTTCTTCGGACAAAGCGTCCACGCCAACGGCACCAAACTTTACTCGGCGCGTATCATTCCGTTCAAAGGCTCATGGATTGAGTTTGCGACGGATATTAACAATGTGATGTACGCCTACATTGACCGTAAAAAGAAATTGCCCGTAACCACCCTGCTTCGCGCTATCGGTTACGAGAGTGATAAAGATATATTGGAAATCTTCGGGTTGGCCGATGAAATAAAGGTCAACAAAATCAACCTGAAAAAAGTGGTGGGCCGCAAGTTGGCCGCCCGTGTGTTGAAATCATGGATCGAAGACTTCGTTGACGAAGATACCGGAGAAGTGGTATCCATCGAGCGTAACGAGATCGTGATTGACCGTGAAACCGTACTTACCGAAGATCATATTGATACGATTATTGAGGCAGGCGCTGCCGCCATCCTCCTGCACAAGGAAGATGCCAATATCAGCGACTTTGCCATCATTCACAATACCTTGCAGAAAGACCCGTGTAACTCCGAAAAAGAAGCGGTGGTATATATCTATCGCCAGCTTCGCAACTCGGAACCACCCGATGATGCTACTGCCCGTGATGTGATCGACAAACTCTTCTTCTCGGACAAACGTTATGACCTGGGCCAGGTAGGCCGTTTCCGCCTGAACCGGAAACTGGATCTGCACACCGGCGCCGATGTTCGCGTGTTGACCAAGGAAGACATTATAGCCATTATTAAACACCTCATCCAGCTGATCAACTCGAAGGCGGATGTGGACGATATCGACCACTTGAGCAACCGCCGTGTACGCACGGTGGGTGAACAATTGGCCAACCAGTTCGGGGTGGGTCTGGCCCGTATGGCCCGTACCATCCGTGAACGCATGAACGTACGCGACAATGAAGTGTTCTCGCCGCTCGAACTGATCAACGCCAAGACCCTGTCCAGTGTGATCAACTCGTTCTTCGGAACCAGCCAGCTCTCGCAGTTCATGGACCAAACCAATCCGCTGGCCGAAATGACCCACAAGCGCCGTATGAGCGCCCTCGGGCCCGGCGGTTTGAGCCGTGACCGTGCAGGCTTTGAAGTACGTGACGTACACTATACGCACTACGGCCGTCTCTGCCCGATTGAAACGCCTGAAGGACCGAACATCGGTCTGATTTCTTCCCTCTGCGTATATGCCCGCGTGAATCCGCTCGGGTTTATTGAAACGCCTTACCGTAAGGTAGATAAAGGTACTGTGGACCTCTCCGAAAAAGGAGTGGTATACATGAGTGCGGAAGAAGAAGAAGACAAGATGGTGGCCCAGGCCAATGCTAAGGTAGGTGCGGATGGCACCATTACCGACGCGCGTATCAAATGTCGTGTGGAAGCCGACTATCCGGTGGTAAGTAAAGAAGAAGTGGATTTGATGGACGTTGCGCCTAACCAGATTGCTTCTATTGCAGCCTCCCTGATTCCCTTCCTTGAGCATGATGACGCCAACCGCGCCTTGATGGGTTCGAACATGATGCGCCAGGCCGTTCCCCTGATCCGCCCGCAGGCGCCTATCGTGGGTACCGGTATCGAAGGGCTGGTAGCCCGTGACAGCCGTACTCAGATTTCGGCTACCGGCAAAGGTGAAGTCGTTTATGTTGACGCCAGCGAGATCCATGTTAAATATGAGCGTACGGACAACGAACGTTTCGTAAGTTTCGATCCGGACATTACCGTATATCGTTTACCTATTTACCGTAAGACTAACCAGAACACCAGCATCAACCTGCGTCCTATTGTACGCAAGGGGGAGAAAGTGGAAGCCGGACATATCATGACCGAAGGTTATGGCACCCAGAAAGGCGAACTGGCCCTGGGCAGCAACCTTAAGGTGGCGTTCATGCCCTGGAAAGGTTATAACTTCGAGGATGCTATCGTACTTTCCGAACGGCTTGTGCGCGAAGACGTATTTACTTCCGTACACGTTGACGAATACATCATGGAAGTGCGTGATACCAAACGCGGCCTTGAAGAATTGACCAATGATATCCCCAACGTAAGTGAAGAAGCTACCCGTAACCTCGACGAAAACGGTATTATCCGTATCGGAGCCAACGTAGCGCCCGGCGATGTGTTGATCGGTAAAATTACACCCAAGGGAGAGAGCGATCCTTCGGCCGAAGAAAAACTCCTCCGCGCGATCTTCGGCGATAAGGCCGGTGATGTGAAAGACGCTTCGTTGAAAGCTTCTCCCTCATTGCACGGTACTATCATCGACCGCCGCCTGTTCTCTCGCGTAATGAAGGAAACCGGCAAGAAAGGCAAGCAGCAGGGTAAGGTCCAGATGCAAAAGGTAGATGAAGATTTCGAAAAGAAAGTTCACATCCTGAAAGACATTCTGATCGATAAGCTGGTGAAACTGCTTGACGGCAAACCGGCGCAGAATGTGAGCGACCTTTACGGCGTTGAGTTGGTAGGCAAGGGCACTAAATTTACGGCCCGCGTACTTTCCAACATTGATTATGAAAATGTAAATCCCAACAAGTGGACAAGCGATAAGGAAACCAATACGATGGTGAAGCAGACCATCAGCAACTATCTCCTTAAATTCAAGGAACTGGATGCTGAAGTGAAGCGTATCAAATACAACATCACCATTGGTGACGAGCTGCCCAACGGTATTATCCAATTGGCTAAAGTATATGTAGCCAAGAAACGTAAGATCAAAGTAGGGGATAAGATGGCCGGCCGCCACGGTAACAAAGGTATTGTGGCCAAGGTGGTGCGTGATGAAGATATGCCCTTCCTCGAAGACGGGTCTATCGTTGACATCGTACTTAACCCTCTGGGCGTGCCTTCGCGTATGAACCTCGGGCAGATCTACGAAACCGTATTGGGCTGGGCCGGAAAAGAACTGGGTTGCAAGTTTGCTACACCTATCTTTGACGGGGCTACGTTGGAAGAAATTACCGAATACACCGAAAAAGCAGGTATTCCCCGTTATGGAAAGACCTACCTGCGCGACGGTGGTACCGGTGAAATGTTTGACCAACCGGCCACCGTAGGGGTGATTTATATGCTCAAACTCGGCCACATGGTGGACGATAAGATGCATGCCCGTTCTATCGGACCTTATTCGCTCATTACCCAGCAGCCTCTTGGCGGTAAAGCCCAGTTCGGGGGTCAGCGTTTCGGGGAAATGGAAGTGTGGGCCATCGAAGCTTTCGGGGCCTCCAATATCCTCCAGGAAATCCTGACGGTGAAATCCGATGACGTAACGGGCCGTTCACGTGCTTATGAAGCCATCGTGAAAGGCGAACCGATGCCGCAACCGGGTATTCCCGAAGCCTTGAATGTAATTCTGCACGAGCTGCGCGGTCTCGGCCTCAGCATCCGCATGGAGTAATACTGTTAACTTGTAAACTTGCAAACATCTATGATACAGAAAAAAGTTAGTAAGCAGAAAACGAACTTTAACAAGATAACCATCAGCCTGGCGTCTCCGGAAGAAATTCTGGAGCACTCCAGCGGTGAGGTGCTGAAACCGGAAACGATCAACTACCGTACTTACAAACCCGAGCGTGACGGTTTGTTTTGCGAGCGTATTTTCGGTCCTTCCAAAGACTATGAATGCCATTGCGGTAAATACAAACGTATCCGTTACCGCGGTATCGTGTGCGACCGTTGCGGTGTGGAAGTGACAGAAAAGAAAGTGCGCCGTGAACGTACCGGACACATCTCTCTGGTGGTTCCCATAGCCCACATTTGGTATTTCCGTTCTACGCCTAATAAAATAGCCTACCTGCTGGGCATTCCCTCCAAGAAATTAGAGGCCATCATTTATTATGAACGCTATGTGGTGATCCAGCCGGGTATCAAAGCCCTGGAAGGCGTGAAGGAAAATGACTTCCTGACCGAAGAAGAATACCTCCAGATTATGGAGAGCCTGCCGAAAGAAAACCAAATGCTCGAAGATGAAGATCCGAATAAATTCATCGCCGGCATGGGCGCCGAAGCGATTGACCTGATGCTCAAACGCATCAATTTGGATGACCTGTCTTACGATTTGCGTCACAAGGCGGATACCGAAACTTCTCAGCAACGCCGCGCCGATGCACTGAAACGCCTGAACGTGGTAGAAGCTTTCCGTGCCTCTAAAAACATTAATAAGCCGGAATGGATGGTCATGAAAGTGATCCCCGTAATTCCGCCCGAACTGCGTCCCCTCGTTCCTTTGGATGGCGGCCGTTTTGCCACCTCCGACCTGAATGACCTGTACCGTCGTGTAATCATTCGTAATAATCGTCTGAAACGTTTGATCGAAATCAAAGCGCCCGAAGTGATTTTGCGTAATGAAAAACGTATGTTACAGGAAGCGGTGGACTCATTGTTCGATAACTCCCGCAAATCCAATGCGGTGAAAACCGAAGCCAACCGCGCCCTGAAATCCCTTTCCGACAGTTTGAAAGGTAAACAAGGCCGTTTCCGTCAGAACCTGCTCGGTAAGCGTGTAGACTATTCTGCCCGTTCGGTAATCGTCGTTGGTCCAGAATTGAAAATGCACGAGTGCGGTCTGCCCAAAGATATGGCGGCCGAACTCTTTAAACCCTTTGTTATCCGTAAGCTGATTGAGCGCGGTATCGTGAAGACCGTAAAATCAGCCAAGAAAATTGTAGACCGTAAGGATCCCGTGATCTTCGATATTCTCGAAAACGTGATGAAAGGCCATCCGGTAATGTTAAACCGTGCGCCGACCCTTCACCGTCTCGGTATCCAGGCCTTCCAGCCCAAGCTGATCGAAGGTAAGGCTATTCAGTTGCATCCGCTGTCATGTACCGCATTCAATGCCGACTTTGACGGTGACCAGATGGCCGTGCACTTGCCCCTGGGCAATGCCGCTATCCTTGAGGCGCAGTTGTTGATGCTCGGTTCGCATAATATCCTTAACCCCGCTAACGGAGCGCCTATTACGGTGCCTTCGCAGGACATGGTGCTCGGGCTGTATTATATTACCAAAGCCCGCAAGGCAGCCAAAGGCGAAGGCCGTATTTTCTATGGTGCGGAAGAAGTGATTATCGCCTATAACGAAAAGGCGGTAGACCTCCATGCCATTATCAAAGTGCGTGTACCTGTAATGCAGGCCGACGGTTCGATGAAGCATGAATTGATTGAAACCACGGTAGGCCGTGTAATGTTCAACCAGTTTGTACCCGAAGAAGCCGGTTATATCAATGAAGTATTGACCAAAAAGTCGTTGCGCGATATTATCGGCGGCGTACTGAAAACCGGTGGTATTGCCGTCACTGCGAAGTTCCTCGATGATATCAAGGACCTCGGCTATCAGATGGCTTTCCGCGGTGGTCTGTCCTTTAACCTTGATGACGTGATCATACCCAAGGAAAAAGAAGCTTTGGTAGAAAAAGGGTATAAGGAAGTGGAAGAAGTGATGAATAACTACAACATGGGTTTCATCACCAACAACGAGCGTTATAATCAAATTATTGATATCTGGACACATACCAATGCCAACCTCACCCAAACGGTGATGAAACAGCTGTCTTCGGATAAGCAGGGTTTCAACTCCGTGTACATGATGTTGGACTCCGGAGCCCGTGGTTCGAAAGAACAGATCCGCCAGCTTTCCGGTATGCGTGGTTTGATGGCCAAGCCCCAAAAATCCGGTGCTACCAGCGCTGAGATTATTGAAAACCCGATCTTGGCCAACTTTAAAGAAGGCCTCTCGGTATTGGAGTACTTCATCTCTACCCACGGTGCCCGTAAAGGTTTGGCCGATACGGCATTGAAGACAGCCGACGCCGGTTATCTTACCCGTCGTCTGGTAGACGTTTCTCAAGATGTGATCATCAATGAAGAAGATTGCGGCACCCTGCGCGGATTGGTGGCTTCTGCCATCAAGAACAAGGACGAGGTGGTGGAATCGCTCTACGAACGTATTCTGGGCCGTACCAGCGTACATGATGTATACCATCCCCTCACCGGCGAGTTGATCGTGGCGGCGGGCGATGAGTTTACCGAAGAAATATCCAAGGCGATCGAAGCTTCTCCCATCGAACAGGTGGAGATCCGCTCGGTGTTGACCTGCGAGTCCAAGAAAGGGGTGTGCGCCAAATGTTATGGCCGCAACCTGGCTACCGGCCGCATGGTACAACAGGGCGAGGCTGTGGGGGTAATTGCCGCCCAGTCTATCGGTGAGCCCGGTACTCAGTTGACGCTGCGTACCTTCCACGTCGGTGGTACCGCTTCAAGTATTGCTGCGGACAGCAAGCTGGAAGCCCGTTACGATGGTCGTCTCGAAATCGACGAGTTGCGTACGGTGAAGAGTACGGGTAAAGACGGTGTAGAAATCGATATCGTGATCGGTCGTCTCGGCGAAATGCGCATTATTGATAACAATACCGGTATTACCCTCTACCAGCATAATGTGCCTTACGGCGCCCAGCTGTATAAACAGAACGGACAGAATGTGAAGAAAGGAGAACTCATTTGCGAATGGGATCCTTACAACGCCGTTATCATTTCGGAATTTGCCGGTAAGATCTCTTTTGAAAGCGTAATCGACGGCTTGACCTTCCGTGAAGAATCCGATGAAACTACCGGCTACCGTGAAAAAGTGATCATCGAGTCACGTGATAAATCACGCAACCCGACGGTTCGTATCCTCGACAGCAAGGGTGTTGAAATCAAACAGTACAACTTGCCCGTAGGTGCCCACATTGTGGTAGAAGAAGGTGAGAAAGTGATCAGCGGACAGGTGTTGGTGAAAATCCCCCGCGCCGTTGGTAAGTCCGGTGACATCACCGGCGGTCTGCCCCGTGTTACCGAGCTCTTCGAAGCCCGTAACCCGAGCAACCCCGCTGTTGTTTCCGAAATTGACGGTGAAGTTATCATGGGTAAGATCAAACGCGGTAACCGCGAAATTGCCGTGCGCTCTAAGCTCGGTGATGAAAAGAAATACCTCGTACCTCTCTCCAAGCAGATCCTCGTACAGGAAAACGACTATGTGCGTGCCGGTACTCCGCTCTCCGACGGTGCTATTACCCCGCTTGATATCCTGACCATCCAGGGTCCTATCAAGGTGCAGGAATATATCGTGAATGAGGTGCAGGAAGTGTACCGTATGCAAGGGGTGAAGATCAATGATAAACACTTTGAAGTAATCGTTCGCCAGATGATGCGCAAGGTGGAAATCGTAGATCCGGGCGATACCCGTTTCTTAGCCGAGCAATTGGTAGACAAATGGGATTTCATGCATGAAAATGACTTCATCTACGATAAGAAAGTGGTAGTAGATCCGGGTGAGTCACAGACATTGAAAGCCGGACAAATTGTCCCTATCCGCAAGCTGCGTGATGAAAATTCACAGCTTACCCGTAAGGACCTTAAGCCGGTGGAATACCGTGATGCCGTACCTGCTACTTCAAGCCAGATTCTGCAGGGTATTACCCGCGCCGCTTTACGTACCAACAGTTTCATGAGCGCCGCTTCCTTCCAGGAAACAACCAAGGTGTTGAGCGAGGCTGCTATCTACGGTAAGGAAGACCACCTCGAAGGATTGAAAGAAAATGTAATCTGCGGTCACCTGATCCCCGCCGGTACGGGTATGCGTTATATCGATAAGATTGTAGTAGCCTCTATGGATGACTACCAACGCATGACCGAAAGCAAACGCAAGAAAGAAGAAAAAGCACAGGCTGCTCCTGCTCCGGCAGAAAAGTAAGCGATGCTTTGTCATAGAAGAGCCGCCTTCCTTTTAACGGGGAGGCGGTTTTTTGTTTTATGATATGCAGCACACAGCGGCTGTTGAAACATTACTGTTTTTCCGGTAGATACTTCCAGAAGCGTTTGGGGAGGTGCTGCATATGCAGTTTGGGGTTGATCCGCTCTTTAATACAGATGGATTTAAAATAGCGCTGCCATAATTCCTGGAAGATCAGTTCATCTGCTGCGGCCTGCTCATCATTCAGTTTGCCCGTTTCCAGGTCAATGTCCAGGTGCTCAAAGCTGACCTCCTCCGTCTTGTGCAGGTCATAGAAATAGCCGTAGCGGCGTTTCACGTCATAGATGATCCACTGCTGGTCGGCAAAGCGGTCCTCAAAGTGATCTATGGTCAGGGGGAGTGCATTGTATTTTGGTTCTATTGGGGCAAAAAATATCCCGTCGGCGGTTTTCTGGAAACGGACAAACATGCGCATCCGTTCGGCCTCACGCATCACCTTGCGGTAAATTTTAGCACATTCCAGTACGTCCGGGTCGCCGAAGTTGACCTCTATGGATACCGGCGAGGCAAAGGCCTTCCGGATGTAGCGGAGCAGCAGCGCCTCTCTGCCGGGCAGTTCCGACAGAAATACGGCAAAACACATCTGACAGGCCTCCGCAGATATTTTTTTGTGCAGCCCGTCCCATACCCTTTGGGCCCGGGCGGGGTCCGTGACTACATGGTACGCCTCCTCCTCGAAGAGCGACTGCGCATCGCTCCCCAGGATGCTGTCGGGGAATGATTTCCGGCTGTAGGCATCGAATACCAGGGTCAGCAGGCCGTCAAAAGTATTGTCGTAGCGGAAGATCATAAGGAGACGATAAGATATTAGGATATTAGTGGCATATGTTATGGGAAAAGGCTAAGTTGTCCGTCCGTTCCTTTTTGCAGCAGTTTGGGTTCGGTGAAGAGCCGGCGCAGGGATTCAGGCCGCACATCCTGTACCTTGGGACCGCCCATACCCAATTCATTGCAGGTAATAAAATACTTGGCGCGTTTCATCACTACGCCGATTTTGCGCAGTTGCTCGCTGCCCAGGCGGCCGAACCGCCGGGAGGCCACAATCAGCTTGGCCGATTTAACGCCTATGCCCGGAACGCGAAGAATCATCTCGTAGTCTGCCCGGTTCACATCCACCGGAAATTGTTCGGGGTGCCGCAGGGCGTAGGACAGCTTAGGATCCAGCTCCAGATCGAGGTAGGGGTGGTTGTCATTTACAATTTCATCCACTCCGAAACCATAGAAACGCATCAGCCAGTCGGCCTGGTACAGCCGGTGTTCACGCACCAGGGGAGGCGTGGACAGCGCCGGCAGCCGGCTGTCCGTATTGACGGGGATATAGCCTGAATAATACACCCGTTTCATGCTCGGTTTGTTGTACATATCGGCGCTCAGGTGCAATATCTGGTTGTCCGTGTCGGGCGTGGCGCCTATGATCACCTGTGTACTTTGTCCCGCCGGTGCAAAGCGTGGCGCTTTACGGTATTTACGGCGTTCTTCCGCACTTTCGAGCACACCCTGCTGTATGTAAGACATAGGGCGCAATACGCTGTCAAAGTCCTTGTCCGGCGCCAACAACTTGAGGTTTTGTTCCGTGGGGATCTCCAGGTTCACACTCAGGCGGTCCGCATAGCGGCCGGCCTCGTTTACCAGCTCGCGGCTGGCGCCCGGTATGCTTTTCAGGTGGATATAGCCGTAGTACCGGTGTTGCTCGCGCAGGTCCTTTGCCACGCGCACCATCCGTTCCATGGTGTAGTCGGGGTTGCGTACCACGCCGGAACTCAGAAACAGTCCTTCGATATAATTGCGGCGGTAAAACTCAATGGTCAGGTCCACCAGTTCCGATACGCTAAAGGTGGCGCGCGGAACGTCATTGCTCCGCCGGTTCACACAATAAGCGCAGTCGTACATGCAGTTGTTGGTCAGCATGATTTTTAGCAAAGACACACAGCGGCCGTCCTCCGTAAAACTGTGGCAGATACCCCAGCCGGCGGTGTTCCCCAGGCCTTTGTCCTTATTGCTGCGCGAGTGTCCGCTCGAGGCGCAGGATACGTCATATTTCGCAGCTTCGGCCAGGGTCTGTAACTTCTGTAAAACTTGCTCGGTCATACCAAACAAAGGTACAAAAAGCAGACGGAAGGACAAGGCGGTGTTCATTATTTGGGCTTAATCAATATAAAATCTTATCTTTGTAGCTTCAAAACAATGAATAAAAATGAAAAAAGCCCTTCTTTATTTAGGATGTTGTATAATTGTCTTTTCTTTAGTTTCTTGCAAAGGCAAGCCGGCTAAAAAACTGGACGAAACCAATGCTGAGGTACGTATGCAACTTTCTTTGCAACTGGTGGTGCAGCTGGATTCCCTGGCGGCGGAAGAAATTAAATATTCGTTTGAACCCCTGGGGGGTAAAATCCAACGGGGCGAGTTTAAACTCACGGAGGCCCAGAAGAAGGTGAAGCCGGATTATCTGCTCTCTCCCTCCGGCGTCAATGATATGCATACCCTGCAACAAAAAAACGCAGCCTTTATTTATTATCTTATGGACAGGGCGGTGGCCAAATTGTATGACATGCCGACCGAGGCCTATGATGAGGTTTGTGCACGTTTGCAGGTAGACCTGAACCTCTCGGATAATTCTAATCTTTTTCAGGTGAACCCGGCAGACCGGGAAGCGTTGCGCAAGCAGGAAGAGTTCTTCATGGCCCGCTTTAAGAAAGAGCAGCAGGAAGGTACGCTGCATCTTTTTGTGGGACGCGGAGTGGCCATGATTACCGAGAGCCTTTACTTTCTGTCCCAAAACCCGGATGTATTGGCAGAGGCGCTTAGCGATGAAGAAGTGGCGGTCTTTTCTCACCGTTTGCGGAATATCTCCACCTTGCTGGATAAGTTGCTGGAGTTTTATCCGGAAATACAACCCGAGCGTAACGCCTTGAGCCTGTACATGCCTTTGGTCAATGCTACCGGCCGTCAGGACCTGGTAGAGCGCGTAAAATTAATGAAACCTCAGATTGAGGCTATGCGCGCATCCCTGATCAATTAATCCTAATAATACAACGCGCCGAATAGCCCTGCCAGTACAATGGTAATGATAGGGTTTATTTTGAATTTCCAGCCGGCTATAAAGGCGATGGCAAAGATGATGACGGCGCTGTAATCGCTGAAATTATCGCGATTCACCAGCATCAGGGCGGCGGCGGCGATGAGTCCCACGACAACCAGCCTCAGGGCCCTGAAGGCGGCTTCGATGTATATATTCTTGCGGAAGATACTGAAAAGCTTGCAAATACTCAACATGATGATGAAAGAGGGCAGACAGAGGGCCAGGGTGGCTACGGCAGCGCCCAAGATATTGCCGGAGGCCGTATATCCGGCAAAGGTTGCCGTATTGATCCCTATGGGCCCCGGGGTCATCTGCGACAGGGCGATCATATCCGTAAATTCCTGATTGCTCATCCAGCCATGCATGGTCACCACCTCATGCTGTATCAGCGAGAGCATGGCATAACCTCCTCCGAAGCCGAAGAGCCCGATTTTGAAGAAGGTGAGGAAGAGCTGGATGTAAATCATGACTTCTTATTTTTTGCAAATTGATACAGCACGCCGGCCGCGGCTGCAATCGTTACTATATACACCGGAGATACGTGCAGCAGCCAGATCAGCAGGGCGGTGACCAACGGTATGACGATTGTCTTATACGTGATACCCGCGCTCCTGGCCGTGCTGAGCACCGGTACGGCGATCAGGGCCACTACGGCGGGCCGGATGCCTTTGAATATTTTTATCACGGTTTCATTGTCCTTGAAACTGTAAAAGAAGACAGCAATAGCCAGAATAGTGATAAAGGAGGGCAGGACGGTCCCCAGGGCCGTCACTATGCTGCCCTTTACGCCCCTGAGCTTGTAGCCTACAAAAATGGCCATATTGACGGCGAATACGCCGGGCACGGCCTGCGACACGGCGATCAGGTCTAAGAACTCCTGCCGTTCCAGCCAGTGTTTTTTATCGACCACTTCTTTCTCTATCAGGGGTATCATGGCGTAACCACCGCCGAGGGTGAAGGCGCCGACCTTGAAGAAGGTAAGAAAGGATGACAAGTAAGTATTCATGCCGCTAACCGGTTAAAATGCAAATTTATGTTTTTCCGCCGAGACCCCCAATAATTATTTTGTTTATCTTTGTAAGATGAAAAAGACATTGAAAGTTATTGCTTATGTACTATTGACACTGGTGCTGCTGCCCATAGCATTGCTGGTGTTGACCCAGGCCTGGTTTTACGCCTCTTATCCGCTCTATGATTTTAAAGAACCGGTAGCATTCCATGGGGACAGCCTGTATAATCCTTATGCGGATGCGGTGCCCGGCCATTGGCGGGAATGTATCTTCCATGCCCATACCAAAAGTTGGAAGGGCTTGACTAACGGCGCCAGCGCGCACCATGAGGTAATCAATGTATATAAAAAATTGGGTTTCGATGTGATTGCCATTTCCAACTACATGAAAGTGGACACCATAGGCAGTGCGTCATCTTCTTATATCCCCTGCTATGAGCATGGTTACGGCTACGGCAAGACCCATCAGCTGGCTATGGGGAGCGACGGCCATATCCTTTGGCGTGACTATGCTTTTATCCAGAATAGCCTGAGTCAGAAGCAATATACCATTGATCTGATGAAAAAACACTGCGAGGTGCTGGCGCTCAACCACCCGGACCTGCGCAACGGCTATAAGACGCTCACGGATTTTAAGTACCTGTGTAACTATGACCTTGTCGAAACCTTTAACGGCGCCCGCCTGTCGATAAAGTACTGGGACTGGGCCTTCACCCATGGGCATACGGCCTGGGTGACCGGCAATGATGATTCGCACGGGGTAGACAATCTGGATGACATTCAGCGAGAGGTCGTATTTGTCAATAGCCCTTCTGCCGGCCGCCGTGATATCCTTTCTTCCATTACAAAGGGCCGCGCTTATGTGGCCAGCTTCCCCCGCGATACGATGGCTACCATGGCGCGCAAATTGGAGATGGCCGCCCGGGTTTCTTTCCCCAGATATATCCGGCTGCAACAGGACAGCTTGCAGGTGGGGTGGTCACGCACGATGGCCAGCATTACGTTCATAGGTGATAGCGGTAAAGTACTGTCTACCGTCCATGATAGCGACCATGCGGTGTATGTCGTACAGCCCGGCGACACCTATGTACGGGCGGTCTTGTCCGACGGGCAGATTACGTATTCGCTCAACCCTGTGGTGCGGAGCGTTGACGGGGCCATGCCGCCGAAGCAGCAACTGGCCACAGTGAATACCTCCAAAACTTTTATGAAATACGCCGCTGTTTTTGCCGCCTTGGTTTTAGTGTTAAACCTTGTGTTTTGGTTGCGCCGGAAACGGGCGGTACGCCGGAAAAACCGCGCTTAACACTTAGAGCACGCTCAGCAGCAGGCGCAGGTTGAGGTAGGTGACTACCGCCGCAATGGCATACAGGATAAATTTGGTAAACGGCCGGTTGGCATGCTTTCCCATCACCTTGGGTGAGGAGGTTAAGTACACCTGTAGAAATACGGTAATGGGCAGTTGTATGCTCAGGATCATCTGTGAAATGATTAATCCCTTAAACGGATTCGAAATGAAAAAAATCACCGCCAGTCCGCCCAATAACGAGAGCAGCACGCCCCATTTGGAGTGGGCGTCTTTGATATCATAAGGTTCCCTGAAGATGCCGGAGAAGATGGCGCCGCCGGCCATACCCGAGGTGATACTTGAGGCTATCCCTGCAAAGAGCAGGGCTACGGCAAAGATTACGGCAGCATTGTTGCCCAGTAAGGGCTGGAGCAGGCTTTGCGCCTGTTCCAATTCGGTGACGGGCGTTTGCGTCTTGAAAAAAGTGGCGGCGGCCAGGATAATCATGGCGCTGTTGATGGCCCAGCCGATCAACATGGACAGGAAAGTATCCATAAATTCATAGCGCAGTTGTTTTTTGATCACCTGTTCATCTTCCAGGTTCCATTGCCGGCTCTGGATCACCTCCGAGTGCAGGAAGAGGTTGTGCGGCATGACCACGGCGCCCAGTACACTCATGATTAACAGCATGGACCCTTCGGGTATGGATGGCGTCACCCAGGCGGCGCCGGCTGCCGGCCAGTCTATGTATACCAGAGAAAGCTCATAAATAAACGAAATACCGATGATCGACACGAAACCGATGATCCAGCGCTCAATGAGCCGGTAGGAGTGGGTAAAAAGCAGGATGATGATCACCGCGGCGGCCATCATGGCGGCGAGTTTTACCGGAATGCCGAACAGCATATTCAGCGCAATGGCTGCGCCCAGTATCTCGGCCAGCGAGGTGGATATTGAAGCGGCCATGGCCGTGGCCAGTACGGCTTTAGACATGAGGTCGGGCAGGTGCTTGCTGGCTGCCTCCGAGAGGCAGAGTCCGGTGGCTATGCCCAGGTGTGCGGCATTATGTTGCAGGATGATCAGCATGACCGTAGACAGCGTGATTACCCATAGCAGCGTATAGCCGAATTCCGCTCCGGCGCCTATGTTTGAGGCCCAGTTCCCCGGGTCAATGAAGCCCACGGTAACCAGCAGTCCCGGTCCTATATATTTAAGAATTTCCAGTCCGCCGAACTGGGGCCGGTGTCCTTCCTTAAAGAGTTTCAGTTTCATTTCTTTTCTACAAGCGTAATTTCATATAATTTCGGCCAGTTCTTACCGGTTACAAAGATCCGGTTGCCGGCCTTGTCATAAGCAATACCGTTTAACACATCCGTCTGTGCGCTGTGCAGGCTGCGGGGCAGCAGGTGCTGCAGGTCGATGACTCCGGTCACCTTTCCGTCTGCCGGATTGATGCGTACAATCAGGTCCGTGGTGTATATATTCGCCCAGATCTCACCGTTGATATACTCCAGCTCATTCAGGTAGGGGATCTCCTTGCCGTTGTTCCGGACTTTTACCCGGCGCAGCTCTGCAAAACTCTCCGGATCGCGGAAGTACAGCGTAGAACTACCGTCACTCATGATCAGCAACTTTCCGTCTGTGGTCAAGCCCCAGCCCTCCGTACTATATCCGAAACTGCCGGTTTGCCTGAAACTGTTAAGATCATACACCAGGCAACGCTGTTCCTGCCAGGTGAGTTGATAAATTTTATTGTTCAGCAGGCAGGCGCCTTCGGCGAAAAGATTCCGAGGCATGCGGCTGATTTGTTCAATACCGCCGCTGCTCAGGGTCACTTTGCGCAGGCTCGACTGTCCATACTGCCCCGTACTCTCGTATAAGGCCCCGTTGTGGTAAAACAGTCCTTGTGTATAAGCCTGTGTATCATGTGTGTAGCTTTTTACCACCTTGTAGGTGTATTGTTTGGGCGGCTGCGCCTGACAGGCGCTTACATACAATGTGCAAAGTAAGGCGAGTAATATATTGAGAATGCGAAAGTTCATCCGGTATTTCTTAATTCTTAAATTTTTAACTACTTTTGTTCGGTAAAAGTACGCAAAAATAATGAAAAGACTACTATCCTCTATACCTAATACCATTACTTTGTTGAACTTGCTGATGGGTTGTGTGGCCGTGGTTTTCGCCCTGAAGGGCTGGACCCTCTTTGCCGGCTATTGCATTTTCATGGCCGCCGTGTTTGACTTTTGTGACGGTTTGCTGGCCCGTTTACTGAAAGCCTATTCGGAACTCGGCAAGCAGTTGGACTCCCTGTCGGATATGGTGAGCTTCGGCGTTGCGCCGGCGGCGTTGCTGTACTACGAAATGGGCCGGGTGCTGAGCCCTGAAATAGCCGGAGATTTAAGTACTATGGGCTGGGAACTGTTCAGCTTTTTCCCCTTCATTCTGGCCTTGTTTTCCGCTCTTCGCCTCGCTAAATTCAATATTGACACCCGCCAGGGCGACCAGTTCCTCGGTTTGCCTACGCCGGCCTGCGCCTTGCTGATCACCTCATTCCTGATGTATGCCCGCCTGCATCCTGCGTTGGATAGTTTGATCACCCCACTTTCTATAAGCCTTTCTGCCGTGGTGCTGTCTACCCTTTTAGTAGTGGAACTGCCCATGCTGGCCCTCAAGTTTAAAGGCTTTGCCTGGACGCCCAACAGGCCGCGCTATTTCTTCATTATCTTATGTGGCCTTATCCTGTTGGTCACCCTTGTTGCCGGCCAAGGCCTTGCGCTTGCCGTAACGCTCATTATCCTGGCTTATATTCTTTATTCCGTCCTGCTGACCCTGTGCACTGCAAAATCATAAATTTAAATATATAATTTCATCATGAAGTTCATCGCCGAAATCAATGTTATGCCGCTCAAGGCGCTTTTAGACCCCCAGGGTAAAGCCGTAACCGCTGTTATCCATAACACCGGCTATACCGCTATGGACAATGTCCGTATCGGCAAACATATTACCATGGAAGTGGAAGCCGCCTCCAAAGCCGAAGCGGAGAAGAAGGTGGATGAGGTGTGCAGCAAGGTCCTGCACAACCCCATTATGGAAGGATACGAATTCGTGATACACGAATAAGCCTTTGCCGCTATTTTATTAAACAGCCCGGATATTGATTTATCCGGGCTGATTTTTTGTTGACAAGTTGCTTATCAGGGGTGGCAAAACAAACCAGCATATCAACGTAGAAAGTGATTAAATAATAGCTATGCGGCTATTTAGCATATGTGCAGTTTATTTTTGCCGAATCAAATAGCAACAGCTTGAATGTTTTTCGCATACAAGAATATTGTTTACATTTGTATCTATGAAGAAAATGAACTAATTATATGATAACAAACTTTGCTTCCATAGATTTTGAAACAGCAAACCACAATCGCACAAGTGTGTGTAGTGTTGGTATTGTTGTTGTAAATAATGGAGAGATTGTTGATAAAATATACCGGCTTATACGTCCCCGACCCAACTTTTACAGTTATTGGGCTACTGATATTCACGGATTATCATATTTTGACACGTGCAATGCTCCCGAATTTCCAGAGGTTTGGTCGGAGATTGAGTCTAAACTAACAGGATTGCCATTAGTTGCTCACAACAGTCCTTTTGATGAAGGATGTCTGAGAGCAGTGCATGAATTATATGAGATGAAATATCCGGAATATGAATTTTACTGTACTTACCGGACGGCAAAAAAAGCATTTCCCAAGTTAGAGAATCATCAATTACATACAGTCGCAGCGCATCTAGGCTTTGATTTAACACGGCATCATCATGCGTTGGCAGACGCGGAAGCGTGTGCGGAGATAGCGATGAATCTTTATGATAAATTTTAAAAATAACTATATGGCTTCTCAATTAATTTATAGTGTGAAAGACGTCTTCACAACCTACCTAAATGGGGAATATCAGCAATACAACATCCCAGCCTACCAACGAGGTTACAAATGGAGTGAACATCAAATAACTCAATTATTAGACGATATTGATAGATTTCACACAAATGGAAATGATGAGAAATTCTATTGTATTCAAAATATTACTATTGTTGAATGTGGGGCGAATGGATACTACAATGTTGTTGATGGCCAACAACGCTTAACTACGTTGACAATTCTACTGTCTTTCCTAGGCAAGGCTGAAATAGTTAAAAACAGGCTGAGATATTCTGTAAGACCAGACACCGATAAATTTTTAAAATTGTATATTATAGAAAATGCAATCAATGAAAATCATTGGGAGACATTTCTTTCTAAAGACAAATCAAAGGAAATTAAGGACTATAATCACCAAGATATTTTTTATCTATTTAGTGCATACAATACAATTAAGGACTGGTTTGCGAAAAAATCTGAGGAAAACAAAGAACTATTTTTGCTTAAATTGCTTGAAAACACAAAACTTATTGTAAATAAACCAAATATTGATAGCGAACAGAAGCTTTTTTCAAATTTGAATTCTGGCAAAGTTTCTTTAGATGGAGCTGACTTAATTCGTGCGTTATTAATTACTAATGTGGCGAAAGAAGAACAAGAGAATTATAATATTGAAGACACAAAAAGCATTGTCAAAATAAACGAACGAAGGGTTCGGATAGGTTTAGAACTGGATGAAATGTCATTTTGGTGGAATCAATCAAATGTGAAATATTATTTTAATTGGGTTGATAAGATTATACCTACAGCCCAACATGAAACGATTGATTTTGATTCAAAAAATTATCCGGTAAACCGATTATATAAGCTTTATCTTTTGCGAGAGAAAAAAAAAGAAATTTCGCTCAAAGAATTTGAAATGCCTAATTTTATTAGTCTTTATAAGGATATTATATCCCTGCATCGGATTATAAAAGACTGGTTTCTAGATTGTGAAATATATCATTTAATTCTTTATTCACATCTATATGCAAATTTATCATTCAATAAAATATGGGAATTTTGGATAAGTTCTTCTTCCCGTTTTGAATTTATTGCGACACTAAAAGAAGAGATTTTTGGGTTTATAGAAGAATTAACAAAAGATATAAACCTTAAATCGTTGGTTGATGAAGCGAAAGATAAGACTATAAATTGGTTTGAGCATGATGGTTTAAATAAAATCCTAATTCTTTTGGATATTATACAAATTGTAAATTCTCAGGAAACAAACAATAAACTTCCTTTTCTAAAAGCAAGATATTTTAAACCTGAAAAAGAAGATAAAGAACATATTTTTCCTCAAACACCAATTAGTCAGAAAGATATTGAAAAACAAGATAAGTCTTTGATAAAAGAAAAAGTAATAAAGTATGTTGGAATGTTAAAGTCCTTTGATATGTTAAAGTCCTTTGATATTTTCAATAGACTTGATACTATCAATTGGAATGATACTGAAGATTTGGTTAAGTTGAAGAATGAAATAAATGACGAATTATCAGGCAAAATACTAATAAACTCCATTGGTAACCTCTGTCTATTACACGAAAACGTAAATCGTGGTTATGGGAATAATTTCTATTCATTGAAAAGGTATTCTATTATTAGAAATACAAAAAATGGCAAATATATCCGTCCTCACACTTTAAATTCTTTTGATAAAGGATTCTATATAAATGACAAAGCTGACAATATGGACAAATGGACTAATGAAGATATTGTGGCAAATACCACATATATTGAATCTCAAATACTGAACTTCTTTAAATCAAATAAATAAATAAACTTATGAAATCCTATAATTCTACATATTTGAGAGATGAGAATCTATTATCCCTTTTATCTCTGAATAATTTGATTGTCCCAGAGATTCAGCGGGAATACGTTTGGGGGAAAGCCGAGAATAAAATTGTGTTGGAAAAATTTCTTAAAAACATACAGGAAAATGTTGAAGTTTGCAATGAATGCAAACAAGTTCATAGTGATAAAGACTTTAATATTGGATTTTTGTATTCATACAAGCCATCTTATATAACAGTAGATAATGAACGTTATCTTGATGAGTTTTTAATTGATGGTCAGCAACGGTTTACTACTCTATTTTTGTTGTTATCCTATTTAGCCATTAAGGAAAAAAGGGATAAAGATTTTCTTACATTGGTTAGATTTGATAGAGAGCTGGAAATATTTAATTTTGATTATAAAGTTCGAGATTTGACACATCGTTTTTTAATTGATTATCTTTCTTCATTTAAAGAAAATGTAGCAATGGAATCAATTATTCCTCATGAATATAATGGAAGATGGCGTTTACCCCATACTTGGTTTTTATCTGACTACTATAATGATATTACAGTACAAGCGATGCTTGGTACACTATATACTATCTCGACAATATTTAATACAGAATATGAGTACTTTGATTATATTCTTAAAAATATCAGATTCTGGCATTTCAAAACAGAAGCAACATCGCAGGGTGAAGAGTTATATATTACGATGAATAGCAGGGGCGAACGTTTGTCCAAAAATGAAGAACAAAAAGCAAATATACTTCCGGAAGACCAATTGATCGAATGGGGTAAGAAATGGGAAGAGTGGCAAGATTTCTTTTGGAAAAACAGGAGTAATAATCCAAGCGCAGACAAGGGTTTTAACGAGTTTTTATATTGTATAGCAGGATTAAGTCAATATAACAATGAACGGAAATATTTTATTACAAAAGAAGATTTTGACAAAAAAGGCATAGATATTAATCTTTCAAATGAAATATTTGGGCTTTCTGATATTGAAGATTACTATTTATCTTTATTAAGACTATACGACACTAAGAGTGAATACGATTGGCTCAATCATGTCAAAAAAGAAATGCAAAAAGTAATTAATTTGGAAACTACAAATTGGTTTGCTGATTATACTGATGAAGATAGGGGTACAGAGCGGAATCGTATGGTTTTTGTTTGGTTTATTTTAGATATTTTGAAAGCAAATAAAGACTCAAAGCAGTTGACATTAAAAGAGGTCAGAGCATTGAGATTCATTTGGGTAAGATATAATAATTATGAACGCTCAGTTACTTCGATAAAATCGTTTGTTAAAGAATGGCTTGGAAGTGTACATAACAACAAATGGACAGAGGAAGAGAAACTTAAGTATTCATATTTGTGTACTACGTATGATGAACCAATAAAGTGCGAAGAGGAAATTATTTGGAAGATAGAAGACCACCCTTTAAATATTAATGGGCAAGATATTGGTGGAATAAATATCTCTCACCTTGTCGATTTTGACAGCGACCCATCATTTGAAGAATTGAGTTTGATATATCAAAAATTCTGTAAACTATTTCCAGAGAAAGATTGCTCATGTGAAAGAGAGTTAAAGTCTTTGCTCCTTCATTACAAGGATGAGAATGGTAATGCCTTTTGGAATAGAAGGTCTCCTTGGTATTATTATAATTACGACTGTTCTGATTGGCGTAGAATAATACGAAAAGATTTTTTTCGAAATGTATTTGAGAAAATATTTGAACCCAATGGCAATTGTATCGTATCTGAAATTCTTGACAAAAAGAACAGAGAGTTTCTTTCTCAATTTAATTCTCCTGAAGATATTATTGGAAGTGAGATGTCACATCGAAAACAACTTATTATTTATTCCTTACTTATTCATAATATCTGGGAATTAGGAAATATTGCTTTTGAGAGTGTAATAACAGAGGGAGAATTTAAAATCTTCAAAAACGAATCTCAAATATATTTGATTAAAAATTCATTCAAAGGAGAATATAAAGATTTACAGAACATCGTAGAAAATATAGGAATGGATAAAAAACAGATGATACAGAGTGTTTTAGATTTTCATAATTGAATTCAATTCTGTGCTCTCATTTGGCACAAGTCATTTGTAATTTTGTAGAAATAGTATAAACCCTTTAAATTGAAACATTATGGCTAATTTTTATTGTGAGTATTGCGGCACGAAGTATTCAAGTGTAACGACATTGACAGGATGCTCCTGCCATAGGCATCCTAATGGGGCGCACAACGGAAAGCACAAGTTATATGAAGGGAGTGAAAAAAGTAAATACACCTGCAAATACTGTGGAACCTCTTATTCTTCATTAACCACGTTAACAGGCGTATCGTGTCATCGACATCCGGATGGAGCACATAAGGGAAAACATGCTCCCGCATTGTAATTATCATATTGGAACAGAAACTGCTCTAAACAAAATGAGCAGTTTTTTTAGAAATAATTTTATGATGCGCCATTATTTGGCATAATATAATTGTAGCTTTGTAAAAGAAAAAAATCTATAGCAATGAGACAGTTAAAAATCACAAGAAGGGCAGATGAACAAATGATGGTAAAGAATAAACCTAAAACGCTCTTGCAACATATTGAGTGTATTATCGAATATGCAGAGAATTCCAAGTTGGATGATGACTTTTATAAGAAAGCAAAATTGAATATCAATTTTGTTTCAAAAATAATGAAATTAACTCCGTCCCAAGCCACTATTTTCTCTCTTTTCATGGAGAAAAGCGATGATAACAGCATTCTCGTCAGCGAACTTTCAAAATTTTTAGGTTGTCGAAATATTAAGGCGATCTGCATGATGAGTGATATTGACGAGTTAGAAAAACGTCGTTTAGTTCGTTGCTCCCGGGAAAGAAACCGGAGAAAATACCGTGTGCCGCTTGAAGTTGTCAATGCTGTAAAGCAAAACATTGAGTACAAAATAAAAGAGACCAAAAATCTGAGCATAGAAGAATTATTCAACCAAATAGAGAGCCTGTTTGAAGAGCGGAAAAATAATGAATTATCTTGTAAACTATTATTGGGAGAGGTAAACTCCCTGATAGATGAGAATCAAACCTTGTCATTTTGCCGTCAGATAAAAAAGTACAAGGAAATTTGCGACGATGATGATTATTTACTTCTACTGCTGTTTTGTCACTGTTTTGTAAACTTAGATGATGACTGCATTGGTTTTCATGATTTTGACGATTTGTATGATGAAAAATGGCAATTCAAAAATATAAAATCCGAACTCCAAAGCGGTGATTATGTTCTATTGGAAAATAATATACTGGAATATAATAATGATAATGGGTTTGGGCGCAAGGAATATTTCAGAATTGCCACAAAAGAAAAAGAAAAGTTGTTTTCGGAGTTAAATATAAAAATCAAACAGGCAGAGAACAAGAAAGGGCTAATATTACATGATACGCTTGTTTCTAAAGAACTATTCTATAATGAACGGGAAAAAGTCCAGATTACCCAACTTTCTTCATTGTTAGAACCCGAAAAATTTGCTTTAGTACAGAGTAAATTAGAAAATAATGGAATGCGGAAAGGATTTGCCTGCTTATTTTATGGCGCGCCCGGAACCGGAAAGACAGAAACAGTATATCAGATTGCTCGTACAACAGGTCGCGACATCATGATGGTAGATATTTCAGAAACAAAAAGTATGTGGTATGGGGAGAGCGAAAAACGAATAAAAGGGATATTCGATAAATACCGCACCTTTGTAAAATTAAACGATGTTACTCCCATATTACTATTTAATGAGGCAGATGCCATTATCGGAAAGCGACTTGAGAATACGGAACGGTCGGTTGACCAGACATCCAATGCTATCCAAAATATCATTTTACAGGAAATGGAAAATTTGGAAGGAATTATGATTGCTACAACAAATTTGACAAAGAACTTGGACAAAGCTTTTGAACGTCGTTTTTTATATAAAATTGAGTTTGAAAAACCCGGTATAGAGGCTAAAAAGAGAATCTGGCATTCGATGATGCCTGCATTGTCAGAGAGTGAAGCCTCTACCTTGGCAAATACTTATGATTTCAGTGGAGGTCAAATTGAAAATATATCCCGTAAACATGAGGTTGATAGTATTTTATCTGATAATCAGTTTCCTTTTGAGAGGATTCTCAATTATTGTCGAGATGAACAACTGTACAAAATGGAAACACGGAAAAGAATAGGTTTTAATCAAGTTTATAAAGAATTAGTATGAAAGATAGAAAAAGTAGCAAAGACAGTACTTCCAACCTCTTCAACCGTTATGTCTGGTTGGTAGACGTAATATATCGTACCGGAAAAATTACGTTTGAAGAGATTAATGACTTATGGTCTCGCTCCATACTCAATGAGGATGGAGAAGATATTCCTCTTCGTACATTCCATAACCACCGAAAGGCAATCGAACAGATGTTCGACATCAATATTGAATGTGAGAAAAGAAACGGCTATAAGTATTATATCGAAAATGCTGAAGATATGGAGCAAGGGGGCGTTAGAAGTTGGCTGTTAAACACATTTGCCGTAAATAATTTAATAAACGAAAGCCATAAACTCAAGCAACGTATCTTGTTTGAGAAAATACCTTCCGGGCAAATGTATTTAACTCCCATTATTGAAGCGATGAGAGATAATTTGTCTATTGAACTGACTTATCAAAATTTCTGGCGGGATTCTCCTAACACTTTTGAGATATATCCTTATTGTATCAAGGTGTTTAGGCAACGATGGTATGTTATCGGGTATAGTCCTTCTAAAGAACGTATCCTTATTTACGCATTGGACAGAATTAAGCAGGTGTATATTACCAACAATACGTTTCAGTTGCCGAAAGATTTTGATGGAGAATCTTTTTTTGCCGATTGCTTTGGAATTATCGCAGGAGATGGAGCAAAAGCAGAAAGGGTATTAATCAAAGTGTACAAAAATCAAGATAGTTATATCAAGGCATTACCATTGCACCACTCACAAAAAGAAGAAGAACAGGCAACCGATTATACCATATTTAGTTATTACATAATACCTACATTCGATTTCCGGCAAGAATTATTATCACATGGGGCAGAAGTTGAGGTATTATCACCGGAGTGGTTTCGAAATGAAATTGCAGAGATTGCATCAATGCAATGTACTGTTTATCAAATTAATATGCAATAATAAAGTTTTGTTTACCTTTTGAAATTTAATAACAGTGACTATCGCCCCAATCCGGGTCTGTTTGGCGTGAAAGCAATGGAAAAATCCTCTCCGCTGTTTACATATTCAATGGTGAAATCTTCGTTCTCCGACTCAATAAAATACCAGAGCCCGCATATTGTAGTCGGCATGTTATAGCGTTGTACGTTCAAGTCGGCCTGGTCGTTGGTTACCTTTACCCTGAAAGTGGCATTGCGTTGCACTACCCTGACTCTTCCGTACAGCGGAATACCCCGGCACTCACAGTTTTCGGAAATTTGTTCCCCATCCCCATAATATTCTCTGTACTTAAAACCACTGTATATAAGCATGGATTTTAAGAGAAGAGAATCTACAGTCTTCAATGTATCAATCAACTTAGGAATATCATCAAACGCATTAGGACCAAGAAGCCTGGTAACATGGGCGCGATGCCCCCCCCCCTCCGGTATATAAGCAATACGGAACATTTCTTTTAATTTGGTAGAATCCCCGGCCCTTTGTAGAAACTCATCAACTGTGTATAGAATATGTTTGTAGGGTACAGTAGGTTTCTTGGCCGTTGTTTGTACGACCGGCTGGCTTACCTGACAGGACACGACTACAACAGCGAGTAAAACACTATAAAAAAGTTTCATAATCATTTTTTACAAATATACCATGTTAATTTTAAATTGCAAAATAACCATTACTCCGGACATAAAACAGCCGGCCGACCTTTCAACCAAGCCGTCAGATGTGCCGCAGACCCGTTGTTTGCTTGAATAACTTGTTGCACGTCCACGTACATGTTTTTCAATTCATCCATTCGCTATTTGTTCCCGTTTTTTAGTAATAAAAGTGTTGAAAGTACTCGGCTTAATCGCCTGCAGCCAACGTTACGTGCTGTATATGGTGCGCCTATCCGGGTGAATAGTACCTATTGTAGTCCAGCCGTCAACAAGGTGGCGGTAACACGGAGTGTAACGGAGAAAAAAATTACCCCCTTCGTACTGATAGGGGGTAATTCATTGGGTGGTGTGCAGGTGGAAGCGGGAATCTTCGCCGGCCGTTGGGGCTTCACGCTGGAGGCCGGAACGGATGTAGCCGGGCGCTCCTGGTGGGGAGGCAAGGCGGGGTTCCGGTTCTGAGTTTACTCCACCTTTATTGCGTCCTTCACCTTTTCATTCAACAAGGCGAAGTGGAGCACATCATAGATGGTGTCCACATAGTGGAAGGTTACACCTTTAATATATATATCCTTGATTTCGCGGATGTCCTTTTCATTGTCGCGGGAAAGCACAATATCCTTGATACCGGCGCGTTTAGCGGCCAGTATCTTCTCTTTGATACCGCCTACCGGCAATACTTTGCCGCGGAGGGTGATTTCACCGGTCATGGCTACGCCTTTCCGGATCTTCCGCTGGGTAAAGGCCGAGGCAATAGCGGTGGCCATGGTGATGCCGGCGGAGGGGCCGTCTTTGGGAATGGCGCCTTCGGGTACATGAAGGTGTATATTCCAGTTCTCAAAGGCTGCTGCGGATATCTTTAGTTTATGCGCATGGGCCTTGATATATTCAAGGGCTATGGTGGCCGATTCTTTCATCACTTCGCCCAGGTTACCGGTGAGCGTCAGTTGTCCCTTGCCCTGGCTGAGGCTGGTTTCAATGAAGAGGATTTCTCCGCCGTTTTCAGTCCAGGCCAGGCCGGTAACTACTCCGGCAAATTCATTGCCCTGGTAGATTTCCTTGAGTATCTTGGGCGCCCCGAGAATCTTTTCCAACTCTTTTTCGGTTAACGTACTTTTTACGCTTTCTCCGAAAGCAATCTGTTTGCCGGTATAACGGATGATCTTGGCGATTTCTTTTTCAAGGCTGCGTACGCCCGACTCACGGGTATATTGCTCAATGATGATTTCCAGTATTTTGTCGGAGATCTTGAGTTTGGAGGGCTTCACCCCGTGGAGTTCGAATTGTTTGGGAAGCAGGTAGCGCTTGGCAATTTCAATCTTTTCTTCCACCAGGTAGCCGCTTACATCTATCATTTCCATGCGGTCGCGCAGGGCCGGGTGGATGTTGCCGATGCTGTTGGCCGTCGTGATAAACAATACTTTAGACAGGTTGTAGTCCAGGTCCAGATAGTTGTCGTGGAAGGTGCCGTTTTGTTCGGGGTCGAGTACTTCGAGCAGGGCGGCCGCCGGATCGCCGCGGAAGTCGGTACCCACTTTGTCAATTTCGTCAAGCATGATCACCGGGTTGGAGGTGCCGGACTTCCGGATGCTTTGGATGATCCGCCCGGCCATGGCGCCGATGTAGGTCTTGCGGTGTCCGCGGATCTCTGCCTCGTCATGTAAACCACCTAAGGAGATGCGGCAGAATGAGCGGTTGAGCGCCCGGGCCACAGATTTTCCAAGGGAGGTTTTACCTACGCCCGGAGGGCCGTAGAGGCAGAGGATGGGTGATTTCATATCGCCCTTCAACTTGATGATGGCCAGGTGTTCGAGTATACGTTCTTTAACTTTTTCAAGGCCGAAGTGGTCTTCATCCAATATTTTCTGCGCATTTTTCAGGTCGAGATTGTCTTCGGAATAATGCAGCCAGGGCAGTTCCACCAGGTATTGGGCATAAGTGAACTGCATGGGGTAGTCCCCGAAATTAGGGTTCATGCGCTCGAGTTTCTGCAGTTCTTTCTCAAAGACTTCAGCGACTTCCTCGGGCCAATGTTTATCTTTGGCTTTATTGCGCAATTCCTTCACCTCATCGCGCGTGGTGCCTATACCCAGCTCTTCCTGTATGGTTTTGAGCTGGCTGTTGAGGTAATATTCGCGTTGTTGCTGGTTCAGTTCCGTATGTACCTTCTGTTGGATATCATTCTTGATTTTCATGATATCGATTTGCCGGTTGAGCAGTTCCAACAGCTTAAGTGAACGGTCGCGCAGGTCGTCCTCTTCGAGCAGGGCCTGTTTTTCTTCTGCATTTTCCACATCCACGCTGGAGGCGATGAAATTAACCAGGAACGTGCGGCTGTCTATGTTTTTGATGGCGAACGAGGCTTCCTGCGGAAGATGGGGGGAGAGTTTCAGGATATGCAGGGCGGCATCACGCACGGAGCTGATAATGGTGTTGTATTCCGTATCGGAATGGGGCGGGCGGACCTCTGCCCGTTCCTTGACCTTGGCAATAATATAGGGGTCATCCTGTACGATTTCACGAATGGAAAAACGTTTGATACCCTGTATGATGGCTGTAATGGCACCGTCAGGCATCTCAATGGTTTTGATGATTTTGGCTGAGGTGCCGATGTTGAAAATATCATTGCCGCCGGGGTTGTCGGTGCGCGCATCCAACTGTGTGGCTACGCCCAATAACTTTCCGCTATTGTATATTTCGTGTACCAGTTTAATGGATTTTTCACGCCCTACCGTAATGGGAATCACGGTGCCGGGAAACAATACGGCATTACGCAGGGGGAGGATAGGCAGGGTGGCGGGTGTTTTAGCCGCTCTGCCGGTCGGTTCCGGGTCTACTACAATAGGAATGTAGTTAACATCTTCGTCTTCAATTTGTCCTGGGATAAATATGTCGTTCAATTTCATAATTCTTCAATAATTCTCTTCTCTTGTGCAATAATTGTGCCATGCTTTTTTATCTGTCATTTTGGCAGGTTATGATAGCCGGCTGCCTATAATGGCAGTACACAGTATCAGTAGCAGGAACCAATATATTTTTTTCTGACGGATTTGCTCATAGTTGTTGGCAAAGATGATAGCCATCGGGATAGCCAATAGCGACATAATACTGCCGTAGGGCGGGTGTAAAAAGACAGATGCTGTCAACAGGCAGATTAATAGTGTGATAATAGCCTGCCGCATGTAGGAAACCTTGATTTTATTCAGGGCACCGGCCGGGTTGCCGGCAAACAGCGACCATAACAAGAGGAGGCTTAGCAGGGCTACAAAGATGTAGTCAAAAAGTTTGTTGGCAATGGAGGGGAAACAGGCCTGGGTGAAATGTACGGACAGCCCGTCCCATAGGGGATACAGGTTGCCGCCGTTCATGAAATAATACAGTCCCAGGTAAAAATACGGACAAGCCAGCCCTCCGAGCAGGGCTACGCCGTCACGCCAATAAAAGGTCCTGGATGTTAATATGCTGATACTGATGGCCAGCACGGCGGCTATGGCGGTGAAATAGAACATGCTGGCTATTCCGGCGAACAGCACGCTGATGAATATGGGCGCCAGGGCGTTTTTGAGCTGATAGGTTTTAAACAGGTAGTGAAGGCTTATAATCAGGCATATAGATGCTATGTGCGACCCGGTGTCCCTTAACGTATCGGGCAGTGCCGAGCCGAGCAGGATGTAAAACAGCAAGAACAGGTGTTCGTTATTGCCGCAGAACAGGTGCCGGCGATTCACTACGAACAACAGAACGGCCGACAGCAGGCAAGCTCCTCCGGCTATCCAAAAATCCGTTGAGGCCGTCCATTCCGGTAGCCATAGCGCCAGGAATAAACCCAGGGCCAGTATCCAGGTGATGTAGGTGTTGCGTTGAAGCGTTTCGAGCATAGGCGTTAAGCTATCCGTCCTTAAAGCAGGTCATTGCCGATGTCCGGACGGAAATATTTGTCTTTATAATGAATTTCTGCAATGGTTTGGTAACAGGCAGCGCGCGCCTCCTCAATCGTATCGCCTAATGAGGTTACCGCCAATACACGCCCTCCGGCGGTGACTACGGCGCCATCCTTTACTGCGGTGCCAGCCTGGAAAATCCGTCCGGGAGCCGCTTGTTCGATGCCCGTGATGACATCCCCTTTCATGTAAGCCTCCGGATAACCGCCGGCCGTACAAACTACGGTAACCGCCGTTTGGGGCAGGCTGCCGCAGGTATACTCGCTTAAGGTGCCGTTACCTACGCCCTCGAACAGGCTGAGCAGGTCGGCGTCAAGCCGCGATAGTACGGACTGTGTTTCGGGATCACCCATCCGTACGTTGTATTCGATCACATAAGGGTCTCCGCCTACATTCATCAGCCCGATGAAAATGAATCCGTTGTAGCGTATATTTTCTTTCTGCAGACCGTTGATGGTGGGCTGTATAATCCGTTCTTCCACTTTGCGCATGAAAGCCGTATCGGCAAAAGCCACCGGTGATACGGAGCCCATACCGCCGGTATTGGGGCCGGTATCTCCCGCACCTATCCGCTTGTAGTCCTTGGCTTCGGGCAATATTTTGTAGGATTCGCCATCGGTAAGCACAAACACCGACACTTCAATTCCGTTCAGGTATTCTTCAATCACCACCTTGTCACTCGCATGGCCGAATTTGCCGTTGAGCATCTCGTGCAGTTGCAGTTCCGCCTCGTCAAGGTCATTGATAATCAATACGCCTTTGCCGGCTGCCAAGCCGTCGGCCTTCAATACATAGGGCGGTTTCAATGACTCGAGAAAGGCAAAGCCCCGGTTTACATCGCCCGCGGTAACCGATAGGTAACGGGCGGTGGGGATGCCGTGTTTTTTCATGAAAAACTTGGCGATATCTTTGCTCCCTTCGAGTTGGGCGCCCTTCTTGTTGGGGCCTATCACCGTAATGTGCGCCAGTTTCGGATCGCTGTTGAAAAAATCAGCAATACCGTTGACCAACGGCTCTTCAGGACCTACCACCAGCATGCTTATCCCTTTGTCAAGGGCCAGCTGTTTAAGCCGTTCGAAATCATTCACCGGGATATTGATATTCTCACCCAATAGCGCCGTGCCGGGATTTCCGGGAGCGATATATAATTTGGACAGCTTTTTACTTTGTTTGAGTTTCCATGCCAGGGCATGCTCTCTTCCGCCATTTCCCAATAACAAAACAGTGTGCATAGTGTGATGCTAAATATTTATAATTCGATAGCCTTACATTTCCAGCCCTGCTGTTGGATATGTTCCAACACACGGGGCAGGGCGTACCAAAGGTTCCGTGATGACTTGATGGAGTCATGGAATACGACTATGGAGCCGGGTTTTACATGTTTGATGACATTGTGGGCGCAGCTTTTCCGCGAAAGGCGTTTACTGTAATCGCGGCTGAGCAGGTTCCACATGATAATTTTGTAACGTTCGCTGAGCACCTTGCCCTGGTGCGGGCCAATGCGCCCGTAAGGGGGGCGGTACAGGTTGCCGCCGATGAGGCTGTGGGCGAAATCCACATCCTGCACATAGGCGCCGGTATCCGTGCCCCAGCCTTTGATATGACTGTAAGAATGGTTGCCCACGGTATGCCCGCGCTTTTTGATCTCGGCAAAGAGTTCCGGAAACATTTCCACGTTCTTCCCCAAACAGAAAAACGTAGCCTTGGCCCCATACTTGTCCAGCTGGTCCAATACCCATGGCGTCACTTCAGGACGGGGCCCGTCGTCAAAAGTGAGGAAGACCCCTTCCGTTTCATCATCGAAACTCCAGATGAATGAGGGGTAGAGGTGCCGTAAAAAGGCGGGGGCATTAAAACGCATAAGCGGAGGTCAATTTTTAGATAAATCCGAGGCAAAGGTAATAAAAAAAAGGGACTAAGAGACTAAGGGATTAAGGGGCTAAGCGATCAAGGGGCTAATGGGCTAAGGCGCCGGGGATATTATTCATTATTCATTAGCGCATTAGCATATTTTTTGTTATATTTGCCCCATGAAAAGCTTGGCTCAACTTTTTTTATTCCTGCTGCTGGCGGCAGCCTGTACTACTACCTTGTCGAAAGATGAGGTGGCGGAAGTCTTGGCGGATATGTATTTGTATGAAGACGGTTTTACTTCCAAAGCGCCCGTGCACCCGGACTCGGTGAGCATTTACCGCTCGGTATTCCTCCGGCACGGCTGTACAGAAGAACAATTCACTGCGACTATAAAAAAATACGGGCAGGAACCTAAAAGCCTGCGCGAAATATATAAACAGGTAGAGGAGATACTGCAAGGCCGGAGTGACCTCTACAGCGGGATTGTAAAGGCCAGGCAGGATTCGGTGAAGGCAGTCCTTCAGCTGGACTCGCTATGCCGTTATCCCGAAGATACGGCCAGCCGCCACTTTATGCAGCGATGCCATCTGATCTTCGAAGACTTTCCGCTACTCATGCCGGCGCCGGTCCAATCTTTAACGGACTCTTCCGCCTCCATAACAGGCGCTGTTGCACCCCGGGAAGAAGCAGCCGCAAGCATTACCGAACCTACCGCAGGTAAACTTCAATAAACTTATTATGCGTCGCATAGCCGCCCAATACCTTTTTACCGGCCGCGGCCCGCTGATCCGTCGCGGGGTGATTACCCTTGATGCGCAGGGCGTAGTGCTGGAAATCGGGCAGCTGTCCGATGTGGAATCATGCAGTACGGAATTTTATAATGGTTTGCTGGCGCCGGGCTTAGTGAATGCCCATTGCCACCTTGAACTCTCTCATATGCGCGGGATGCTGCCGCAGCACCTGGGCCTCGGCGGTTTTATTGAGGCCATGACGGGCTGGAGCGGCCGTTTACCCGGGACCGAAGAACAGGAAGCTGCCATGACAGCGGTGGACCGTCAATTCCGGGCGGAAGGCGTAGTGGCCGTCGGTGACATCTCCAATACAGCGAATAGTTTTCCCTGCAAAAGCAGGAGCGGCATATATTACCATACCTTCGTAGAAGCGGTGGGGCTGTCGCCCGCTGTGGCGCCGGCCAAAAAAATGACGGCACGGCAGGTACTGGCAGAGGCGCAGCGCTTGCACCTGCCCTCCGGTATTACGCCGCATGCCGCATATAGCATGAGTGATGACCTCTTTGCCTTTGCTTTACAGGAAGGCCAAAAGGCTGGTATCTACTCCATTCATAACCAGGAGGGGGAGGAGGAGGCAAAGACAGGCCTGCAACGGCTCATGCCTTTCTTAGATGCGGCTACCCGCGTACTCTTGGTGCATAATACATTTAGCACAGCTACCGATATTGAGACGGTAGAGGCCATTACCCCTAACGCCGTTTGGGTGCTTTGCCCCAACTCCAACCGCTATATCAGCGATGTGCTCCCTCCTGCCGATCTCTTATACCGGAAGGGGGTGAGGGTGGCTTTGGGAACAGACAGTTTTTCGTCGAATACCGCGCTCTCGGTCTTGGAAGAGCTGAAAAGCCTCTCGGCAGCTTATCCGCAAATTCCGCTGGAAAACTTGTTGGAGTGGGCGACTTCAGGCGGCGCTATGGCCTTGAACAAGGAAACGGAATTCGGTTGGCTGGCGCCGGGACGGACGCCGGGGCTGGTATTGATTGAAGGGGTGGATTTTGACCACATGCGCTTGCGGCCGGATGCAAGCGCCCGGCGCCTATAAACTTTCCGCCGGTTTGTTCCGGCAATAGCCCCATTACTTGGATCAGCCGGAAACACGCACCGGTATACCCAGCGCCCGAACCTTATCGGCAATGGTCTCCAGCTCGTTGAGCGGAACCTTCTGCAAGCCCTGGGCCGGCGTTGCGCGGTCTACCGTATAAATCATGACTTCCTGCGGGCGGAGCAAGGCTACAATCTCCATCCATTTCTCCACTTCCGGGGCTGTTGTATTATCAATGGCTGCCCCTTTGTATTCCCCGCGCAGGAACATGGTCTGCAGGATAAATTTTCCTTTGAACCGCTGCATGCCCGCCACGGTACGTTCCACCGAATAATTGTTTTGCGGACAGTCAATGCGGCTTACGGTCTCGGCAAAGCCGGAATCCAGTTTCAGTATAGGACAGTCTGTCTTTTGCAGGGCGGCCACTACCTCCTCTTGCTCAAGCGTGGTGGCGTTAGACAATACACATACCCGCGCTTTGGGCGCATACTGGTTGCGCAGGGCCAGCACGTCATCTACAATCCCTGCAAACTCGGGGTGCAGGGTAGGCTCCCCGTTGCCGGAAAAGGTAATGGCATCGGGCAGCTCGCCGGCCGATTGCATGGTTTGCAGGCGCGCTTCCAGGGCTTCGCTGACCTGTGTGCGGGCAGGCAGGTCCTTGTCGCTGCGCCCGTCTTTATTCCAGCCGCATTCGCAATAAATGCAGTCGAAATTACAAAATTTTCCGTGCTGGGGCAGCAGGTTGATGCCTAAGGAGACGCCCAGCCGCCTGCTTTTTACCGGTCCGAAAATAATAGCAGAGAAGTACATAATAGTAGGTTTTTAGTCGAATTGCTGACGTTTCGGGAACAGTCCGAAGAGCCCTCCGGTATGCAGGAAGAGAATATTCCGGCTTTCCCGGAAGCTGTCTTTCCGTATTTCATGATATAATCCGTACATGGCCTTTCCCGTATACACCGGATCCAGCACCACTCCTTCGGTACGGGCTACCTTCGCGATAAATTCCAGTTCTTCCTTGCGGCTTTGGGCATAACCTATACCCACATACCCGTCAATAATATCAATATCTTCCGGCCGTACCGGATAGTTGGTTTGCCCTATGGCCAGCATCTCCCGCAGTTCGCCGGCTATACGTTCCTGAAATTCAACAGCCGTATCGCAAACATTGAATCCGGCGATGCGCTTGCCGCTGCCGGCTAATTTATTGGCTATAAAAAGTCCGCCGTAGGTTCCTCCGGAGCCTACCGCCGTTACGATAGTGTCAAAACTGATCCCTGTGGCCCTTTCCTGCTCCAGGATTTCATGAAAGCAATTATAATAACCGAAGCAGCCCAGCCCGTCCGATGCGCCTTCCGGAATGATATAGGCCTTGCGCCCCTGCAGCCGCAGCGCTTCCTTCAGCTGCTCCATGATCTCCTGCCGGCTGTGGCGGTACTCCTCTTCACTGATATAATGAAATGCCGCGCCCAGTAATTTATTGATAAAGTAATTTCCGTCGGCCACCGGCAATGCTCCGTTGTGCTTGAGTACGAGTACCGGCTGCATGCCCAGTTGTACGGCCGCTGCCGCCGTACTGCGGGCGTGGTTGGATTGCAGGCCGCCGCAGGTGATCACCGTATCGCATCCCTGGTCGAGCGCCTCCCGGAATACAAATTCCAGCTTCCGTATCTTATTGCCCGATGTCTCTCCGCCCGTCTGGTCGTCGCGTTTGATATATAATTCCACCCCCAGTTCCTCCGACAGCCGCGGCATCCGGTGTATGCGGGTCGGCAGGTTGGCGAGAACCAGGTGTTGAGGTATATGTTGCATAAAATTATATTTTTATAATTAGCGATAGAGTCTTTGCTCCCGTATATACGCTTCCACTCCGGGGGGCAGCCATTGCGCGATGCTTTCTCCGCGTTCCAGCGCCGTACGGATGGCTGTAGACGAAATGTTCACCAGCGGCGCATCAATCGCACGGGCATTAGGGTAGCCGGCTGCTATTTGCAGCGGGTAACCCTCCCGCGGGTATATCAATATCGGAAATTCATCGGCCAGTTCCCGGTAATTTTTCCATTTATTGAAAATCAACCAGTTGTCCGCTCCGATCACTAAGCTGAACCCGTGTTGAGGGTAACGTTCGCGCAAGGCGCGCAGTGTGTTGATCGTGTACGACGGTTGGGGTAATTCCTGTTCAATGCCGCAGAGCCGCAAATGAGGGTGGGGGGCGGCAGCAATAGCCGTCATCTCCAGCCGGCGCTGCGGAGGGCTCAATTGCTCCGTAGTCTTGCAGGGATTATGCGGGGTGGGCGATAACCACACCTCCTCCGCCAATCCTTCCGTATAAATGGCATTGGCCACCGCTATATGTCCGATATGCGGCGGGTCGAAAGATCCGGAAAAAAAGGCGATGTTCATACTACAAATGTACATGAAAATTTTCAAATAGCCTACTTGCGGCCGCATTTGAAAAAAACACTGAGATTTTTTGTATCTTTGTAGCTTATGAACCTTAAAGAAGCAACCCAACGCGCTGCCCGGCTGCGTGAAACGATCAAACAGCACAACCATAACTATTATGTGCTGAACGCCCCTGTTATCAGCGACTTTGAATTTGATTTGCTCTTGCAGGACCTCTCGGGCATAGAGAAAAAGTTTCCCTCGCTGCAACAATCGGATTCCCCTACGCAACAGGTGGGTAATGATACTACGGAGGGTTTTGCACAGGTGGTGCATAAGTATGCCATGCTCTCCCTCTCCAACACCTACTCGGAAGGCGAACTGTACGATTTCGACCGGAGGGTCCGCGATATCCTGGGAGTGGCGCCGGAATATATTTGCGAACTAAAATTTGACGGAACGGCCATCGGGCTGACCTACGAGCAGGGTGCTTTGACACAAGCTGTTACTCGTGGTGACGGACAGCGGGGGGATGACGTGTCGGCCAACGTACGCACCATTGCCGGTATCCCGCAACATCTGGACGATGACAACCTGCCTGCCGTATTTGAAATCCGCGGGGAGATTTTCATGCCTTTCGCCGCCTTTGATGCACTCAACAAACAACGTGCAGCCAATGAGGAACCGCTTTTTGCCAATCCGCGCAATGCCGCCGCGGGTACCTTGAAACTGCTTGATCCGGCCGAGGTGGCTAAAAGGCAGCTTGATTGTTTTTTATATTACATGCCCGGCGGAGAGCAGTTCTTTAAAACACATTATGACAGCCTGCAGGCGGCCAAGGCCTGGGGTTTTCAGGTCTCGGAGCACACCCGCCGCTGCCCGGATATGGCCGGCGTACTTGATTTTATACACTATTGGGACACGGCGCGCAAGGCCTTGCCTTATGCTACCGACGGGGTGGTGATCAAGGTGAATGACTATGCGCAGCAGCGCCGCCTGGGCATGACGGCCAAGAGCCCCCGCTGGGCCACCGCTTTTAAATTCAAGGCGGAACAGGCTACCACCCGGCTCTTGTCCGTAGACTTTCAGGTGGGCCGTACGGGCGCCATTACGCCGGTAGCCAACCTGGAGCCGGTCTTATTGGCGGGTACTACCGTGAAACGGGCCTCCTTGCACAATGCCGACCAGATGGCCTTGCTGGATATCAGGACAGGCGACAGCGTGGTGATAGAAAAGGGAGGAGAAATTATCCCGAAGGTCGTAGCGGTAGACTTGTCGCAACGCCCGGCCGGCAGCCGGCCCTTCGACTATATTAGCCATTGCCCTGAGTGCGGCAGCCTGCTGGTGCGTGATGAGGGCGAGGCCAAACATTACTGCCCCAATGAGGCCCACTGCCCGCCGCAGATCATCGGTCGCCTGGTGCACTTCGTAAGCCGTAAGGCCATGGACATCGACGGCTTGGGCGAAGAAACCATCATCCAGCTATACAAAGAAGGCTTACTCCATAACATGGCGGATATTTATGACCTCCACCTGCACCGCGAGCGCCTGCTCTCTCTGGAGCGCTTGGGCGAAAAGTCTGTTGACAACCTGCTCAAAGGCATTGATGCCTCTAAAAATACACCCTTTGCCCGGGTCTTATTTGCCCTGGGCATACGTTACGTAGGAGAAACCACCGCCCGCAAAATTGCTGATGCGGTGCCGGCATTAGATGCTTTGGCACAGTGCAGCGCCGAAGAACTGACCGCTATAGATGAGGTGGGCGGACGCATAGCCCAGAGCATACAGGCCTATTTCGCTCTCACGGAAAACCGGGAGCTGATAGCGCGTCTGCGTGCGGCGGGCCTGCATTTCGAGGCAGAAGCCAAACTCCTGCTTTCGGATACGCTCAGCGGCAAGTCCTTTGTGATCACCGGCACCCTGAGCCGCCCGCGCGAAGACTTCAAAGCGCAAATAGAACAGCACGGCGGCAAGGTTGTGAGCGCTATTTCGGCCAAGACCGATTACCTGTTGGCCGGCGATAAAGGCGGCACCAAGTTGCAGAAAGCAGAAAAGCTGGGTGTGAAAATTATAGATGAAGATGAATTTATGAAAATGATAACGATATGAAAATAAATCTTACCCCCGACATTTATTACCTCGGCGTAAATGACCGCCGCAAACATTTGTTCGAAAATATGTGGCCCCTGCCTTACGGGGTAGCCTATAACTCTTACCTGATCCGTGATGAAAAAACGGCCCTGATCGATACGATTGACGCTACGGCGCCGGACAGTTACCTGCAACGGCTGGCGGAATGCCTTGCCGGTCAATCGCTGGATTATCTTGTTATTAATCACATGGAACCCGACCATGCCGGTATTATTGACACCATTGTACAGCGCTATCCCGCGGTAAAAATCGTAGGAAACAGCAAGACCTTCAAAATGCTGGAAAATTTCTTCGGAATAAAAGACAACCTGCTCGAAGTGGCTGATGGCGCTACCCTGAACCTGGGTAAACACAACCTGCAATTCGTGATGACCCCCTGGGTACACTGGCCTGAGACCATGATGACCTATGAGACCACCAACCAGATCCTTTTCTCGGCAGATGCTTTCGGCAGTTTCGGTACGCTCGACGGCGGTATCTTTGACGATGAAATCAATTTCGCCTTTTATGAAAGCGAGATGCGCCGCTATTATTCCAATATCGTAGGCAAATACTCCAACATGGTGCAGAAAGCCCTGGCCAAATTACAAGGCGTGCCCGTACGTATGGTCTGTTCTACCCATGGTCCCGTATGGCGTAGCGAACCTTCAAAGGTAATCGGTTTGTATGACAAATGGAGCCGTCAGGAGGCGGAGCCCGGCGTTGTCGTGGCCTTTGCTTCCATGTACGGGCATACCGAACAAATGGCGGATTACGTGGCGCGCAAACTTTCCGAAGAAGGCATCAAAAACATACGGGTCTTTGACGTTTCCAAAACCCACGTATCTTACCTGATCAATGAAATATGGAACTATAAGGGCCTGATCCTGGGTTCCTGCGCTTACAACGGCGGTTTGCATCCCATGATGGAGCAGCTCTGCAATGAACTGTCCCATATCGGACTGAAAGAAAAATACCTGGGTGTTTTCGGCTCTTCAAGTTGGAATGGAGCGGGCTCTAAGGCACTCGATACTTTCGCAGCGGCTTCCGGCCTGCCTTTGGTTTCCGCCGCGGTAGAAGTACCGGGCTCCCTGACCGCCGATAAATGCCAACCCTTCGACCTGCTGGCTACAGCCATGGCCGGGAAAATTAAATTGTAGCCTGCGTTTACAACCCGAACCTGTAGTTCACCGAAAACAAGCCGGAGGTGCGACCGCCCAGCAGCCCCGCTTCAGTGCGGAACTGCCAGTGGCGGTCCAGCTGAAATTGTGCGCCTATGAGCAGCGTCCAGTTACTCTGTGGCTTTTTGGTGAGCGAGTAATTGATCTCGGCATCTTTTACATCGTGGTTTTCATTGAATGTTTTGATCTCCTCCGCAATGCCTTTTACTATGGCCTGCTGTGCGGGTTTTAACCCCTGATACCAGGCTTCCGTTTCGGCTATAATTGCATCGACTTTATCCTTAGGTATACTGCCCCTCAGGTTGGACAGGGCGTATACCCCGGAGGTATTACCGTCTATAAACAAATAGCTGGTGCCGAGCCATAGGCCTATGTTCATTTCCTCTTTGCCCAGCGGTATGGAATAGCCGAGGCGGGGAGACAATATCATCGTATTCACGCTATGGTTCATATTTTTAAATGATGACCAGGTGGTGTTATAATCCAGCGTGATGAAAAAACGGTTGACCCCTCCGGCCAGCATGGCGCCGGCGCCATAGACTATCCCTGAAAAATCTGCAGTGGTCGTAAAAGAAACCGGCGATACGACTTCTACATTGGTCTTGGCCCAGGCATTGCCTAAAATACCGTAGATATTCAGGAAGGGGAATAGCCAAAGGTCTACACGGACATTAATATCCTGCACATGGGCGGTCACCTGTCCGAATTTCACAAAATCCAGCGCCACGGGTTCCAGTGCATTGATGCCTACCATTAAGTCCGAGATATCAACATTTTGCCTTACGGCGACGCCATTGAGCATCACCCCGATGGGATAGGGGACCTTAAACCCTTTCTTCAACGTCCTTTCGGCATAGAGCGGAAAAACGTACGGATAGCTGATCCTGGCCAGCGAGTCGCGCGTTGCCGTTTCATTACGGGTTACCTTACTGCCGGCGCCCACCTGAGCAAAAACGGGACTTGTAAGCGCGCACATCAATATAAACAAGCAAAAATTTTTCATGAGATCATAACATTGAAAGTTGAACATGGATTGTCGGATACGCTGTATGATAAGGCGGGACCTGCGTAATTAATTCGCCCGTATCGGTATGCCGACCCCTATATTAAACATATTGGTGAAAGAACGTAAGCCGGTACCTTCTTTATATACATTGATAAACCCCTGTTCAATACGGGCGCTGAGCCGTAAGCCCTTGCCATGCATAAAAATAAATTCGCCGTCAATGCCTATGCCCGCATTGAATAAATTGGTGTAATCCGTAATCGTATATTTATACATCAGGTCGCCACCCTTTACCGGGTCATGGTAGGTGTCGGTGGCGTTCAGCCGGAACCCGAGCATCAGCCCCAGGCCGACGGACCACGATGGGTTGAAGTGGTACCTTAGGGTCGGTGAAATATCAATATAGGTCAGCCGGCGCTCAATATCCACATTACTTGTGGAGAGGGAGGGATCTATATCCGGGAATACCGTCTGGTCATACGGCAACTTCATTCCTCCGAGGGGTGATTTAAAAACGAAATAATTGATGAAGCTCCACTGTTTATTTGTTCCCAGTTTAACATCTGTGTAGGCGCCTATAGCCAGCCCGATGGCTGGACGGTGAACCGCTGTGCCGGTAAGCATACCGCCCTGGGGGCCTATAAACAACCCCAACTCCAACTTGTCATTGGAAATTTTTTTGCCGAATAATAGGGCTATCAGCGCCTGTGAATGAGCGGCGTGTATTCCTAATAAGCAAGTGAACAACAATATACAAAGCAACTTTTTCATAATGTTTTTAAGTTGCTTTGCTTACTGCAAAAAGTATGCCACGATGGCCGGAGCCCCCGTTCAGGCCTTAGCGGGGAATGCCGATAAGACGCATGGGGCCGCCACCCGGGCCTCCCATGGGCCTTCCGCTGCTTTGTCCGCCGAAAGAGCCGAAGCGGTAGGTAAAGGCCAGCATGATATAACGGCCCAGGGTATTGGTGTTCACCTCTTCAATATAGTTATTGGTAGTGGTACGGGAGTTGCCGCGGCTATCATTCAATATATCATAGACCTTGAGCGAGAGGGTGCCTTGTTTCTGCTTGAACAGCTGTTTGCTCAGCTCGGCGTTCCAGATACACATGGGTTGATCGTAGCCGCTGCTATAGCCGACATAAAAATTGTAATTCACATCGCTGGCCAGGGTGATGTTCCATGGCAGGGTCCAGTTAAAGTCCGCTCCTACGCTGTTGTTCCAGTAATTGGTCGAGGCTTTGTTGTCTATCGAATACCAGGCGCGGGTCCAATTGACACGGCCCATAATGCTGGCATCGATTTTTTCACCCTTGTAATTGAAGCGCACCATTTCACTGATGTTCAGGTTCTGTGTATTGTTCCGCTGTACCTGTTTAAGCAGGTCGTCGACCTTTGAGTCATTGCGGATTTCATATACATTACCGGTGAAACTTACCGTCTGGTTAAAATTGACGCCGGTGTTGGACATGATGAAAAATTTAGACTTGGCAATAGGCGTGTTGATCATGAAGCGTCCGTTTACCGAATATACGCCATTTGTATTCAATGGAATGACGGTTTGGCGCCCGGAGCTGTCATATAAACTGGCGTTCACGATTTTGTCAAACGTATAGTTGGCGTTTACGAAGGCGAATAGGGCGCGGAAGGTCTTGATATCCGTATCGCGGTACATGAGCATCAGGTTATGCGCAAACTCGGGGTCCAGGTCCGGATTACCCAGGTTCACGAACAAAGGATCTGCGTTATCGGGTACCGGCTGCAGCTGCGAAACGCTCGGTTGCCGGGTGTTGCCGCGGTAATTGATGCGCAGCTGTTTGAAGTCCGAATAATTATAGATGAACTGGGCTACGGGAGCAAAATTGATCACATGGCGTGAAAAGTCCGTATAGCTGCCTGCGGAGGTGTTCTGGCTGCGCAGGTAAGAGGGTTGCATACTGACCCCTACTATATAATTATATTTTTGCCGTACGCTGCGCAGGTTCAGCTCTGCCGTTTGGTTCACAAAGGTGTTTTCGTAATTACTGCTGAACCTTTCGTTCAGTATGTCATAGCTACCGCTGCCGTCATTATCAAAGGTCTTTTTATCCGCATTGCTTTGGCTGTATTTAAGACTATAGGCCAGTTCCATGTAATAATTATTGCCCAGCGGTTCGGTGTACGCCATCCGTCCGCCCACATTGTAGCCGTCGCTCTTGCTATGGTATTGCTGGTCTACGGTCGCCGTACTGTCATTGGCAAACACGTGCGTCATCGACATATTGTTACCGTCGGTATTGTTCTTATTATAGCCATAGTTGAAGTTGACGGAGAAGGTGCGCCCCGGCAGGAAGAACTTGTGCCGCCACAACAGGTCGCCTGCCGTAGACAGATAATCGTTATCGCCAAATGATTTACTCCGTCCGTTGTTGACGGAGTCGCCGCTTACTTTTACGGAATGATACGCGCTTTGCTCATCGAAACTCCCGTAGCCGCTGCTGAAATTAGGTTTGAAGATAAAGGAATTGAGGGTATCCAGCGTATACTCAAATTCCAGTGCGGCGCGGTGCCCCTGTGTTTTGCTGTTGGCATGCGACGTCTGGTTATAGAAAAAATTATTACTGTTGTCCGGCAGGATGTTCTCCCTAACACTTTCCTTGTCCAGCACATTGTCGGAGCCGCTGTAGAAATAGTTTCCGCCGATTTTCAGTTTGGGGTTGAGCTGGATATTCCCGTTGAGCCCCGCCAGCCATGAGGTGGTAATCCCGTTACCGTTGATGTTCATGCTGACCCCGCCCACGTTCATATTGAAGCCGCCCTGGCTGCCTCCGCCGGGGCCTCCGCCCGAGATCGTAACGCCGCCACGGTTCCCGCTGCCCCTTCCGCCCTGCATCATGCTGCCGGCAATATCGGTAAAGCCGCGGTTGTTGGTGTTGTTGCCCGACCCTATGGCCGAAAGTTGCCAGTTATTGTCGAAGCGGGCAACAAAGCCTCCGGCCTGATAGCGGTCCTGATAACCGGCGCCGGCGCTGACATTGCCCAGCCAGCCGTTTTTCATCCCCGGTTTTACCGTGAGGTTCAATACGGTTTCCTCATTGCCGTCATCTATTCCGGTAAACTGGGCCTGCTCGCTTTTGCGGTTGACCACCTGTACCTTGTCTACCATTTTGGCCGGCAGGTTCTTGGATGCAATCTGTGGGTCGTCAGCAAAAAAGACCTGTCCGTCAATCATCACCTTTTTGATTTCCTGCCCGTTGACTGTGATTTTACCGTCACTGCTTACTTCGGCGCCCGGTAGTTTTTTGACCAGGTCCTCCAGTACGGCATTCTCCGTGACCTTGTAAGACGAGGCGTTATATTCGATGGTATCTTTCTTGAACACGATAGGGTTGCCGATGGCCGACACCACGACATCCGCCAGGCGGGTGGTGTTTTCCGAAATCCCGACATCTCCCAGGTCTACTACCGCTTCGGTGTTATTGCTTACTTTTTTGATGAGCGTTGTGTAGCCCATGCAGGAAATGTGCAGGACAATATTGCCGGCCGGCACCCGCTTGAATTCAAAATTTCCGTTATTATCCGTAGTGAGGCTGCCGACGATCTTCTGGTCGCTTGTCCGGGTGACAACCACCGTGGCAAACTCAACGGGAGCCTGGCTCAGACTGTCTTTCACCACTCCCTTTAGCGTATACAGGGATACTTGTTGGCCAAGGGCGGGAATACACCACAATAGCAACGCCACAACGAAAATTTTTTTCATATAAATTAAAATTACTCCCCCTTAGACGGCTGTAAAACGCTTTGGTTTAATTTTGAAACCATCTTTTTTTATATTATTTTTGTTTGATTATTTTTAAGATAAATTAAGAGATGAAGCGTTTGACCGCCGATGAAGCCCTTGAGCTCTACGAGCAGTTGTCTGTCAATGAGTTGATGGCTCTTGCCGACAAGGCGCGCCGGCAACAGGTGCCGGGCAGGGGGGTGAGTTGGCAGATTGACCGGAATGTGAATATCACCAACGTCTGCATTTCCGGTTGTCTGTTTTGTAATTTCCACTGCAAGCTGCATGACACGGAGCAGGCCTTTACTACCACCATGGATGAATATAGCCGCAAGATAGAAGAGCTTTTTGCCTTGGGCGGCGACCAGTTATTGTTACAGGGCGGCTTGCATCCCCGCTATGGACTGGCTTTTTATACGGAGCTTTTCCGTAGCCTGAAACAGGCTTACCCCTCCTTGAAACTGCATGCGTTGGGTCCTCCGGAAATAGCGCATATCGCCCGCTTGGAGCGCCTGACTTACCGGGAGGTCCTCTTGGCCTTGCGAGAGGCGGGGCTGGACAGCCTGCCCGGCGCCGGCGCCGAAATACTGGTTGACCGGGTGCGCGGGCAATTATCGCCCGGCAAGCCCGATTCCCAAGCCTGGTTTGATGTTATGCGTGAGGCGCACCGCCTGGGCTTTGTCACTTCGGCTACCATGGTCTTCGGCCATGTGGAAACCCTCCGGGAGCGGATAGCCCATCTCGTGAAGATCCGTGATTTGCAGGATGAGCGGCCGGCCGGCATGCCCGGCTTCCTTGCGTTTATCTGCTGGCCCATGCAGACCAAAGGCACCCGGATGCCTGTGGCGCCGCAGGTTTCTCCCGTAGAGTATATCAAGATGGTAGCCATCAGCCGGCTGGTGCTGGACAATATCACGAATATCCAGGCCTCGTGGCTCACCGTGGGGCGCGAGACCGCACAGCTTTGCCTGCATGCGGGCGCCAATGATATGGGGTCCATCATGATTGAAGAAAATGTAGTGTCCAGCGCCGGCGCCCAATACCGCATGGATGCCGCTATGATGCAGCAGACCATACGTGAGGCGGGCTTTGAACCCTGGCTGCGCGACCAGCAATATAACCGGCGGTAGCAGACCTTGGCCGGGCAGATTTTTTTGTAATTTCGTACTTTAATAACTATACCCTTTAAAGACTATGACTATCCTTAATTACATAGAAGAAAACAAACAGCGTTTCCTCGATGAACTGTTCGAACTGCTGCGCATTCCCTCTATCAGCGCCCTGCCCCAACACGCCCCCGATATGCTGCGGGCTGCCGAAAAATGGGTGGAACTTTTGTATAAAGCCGGCGTGGACAAGGCCGAAGTATGCGCTACCGATGGTCCGCCGATTGTTTATGCCGAAAAAATCATTGATCCGGCTAAGCCTACCGTATTGGTCTACGGACACTATGATGTGATGCCCGTCGATCCGCTTGAGCTCTGGAAGACCCAACCCTTTGAGCCTGTCGTAAAGGACGGCCGCATATGGGGCCGCGGCGCCAATGACGATAAGGGACAGAGTTTCATGCACGCCAAGGCTTTCGAATACATGACCGCCAACGGCCTCCTGCCCTGCAACGTGAAATTCATGCTGGAGGGCGAGGAAGAAATCGGCTCCGGCAATATGCTGAAATGGTGTGCCGCCAACAAAGAGCGCCTCAGCGCAGATGTTATATTGGTCTCGGATACCGGCATGTTCGGCGAGCAGGACCCCAGTATTACCACCGGACTCCGCGGACTCACTTATGTCGAAGTAGAAGTAACGGGGCCTAACCACGACCTGCATTCCGGCCTCTTCGGCGGTGCTGTGGCCAATCCCGCCAACGTACTTTGCGCCATGATCGCCTCCCTGCATGATGAAAAAGGCCGGATCACCGTGAAAGGCTTTTATGACGACGTACAGGAAGAGAGCGCCGCCGGCCGCACCGCATTAAACAAGGCGCCTTTCAACCTTGATCATTACAAAAAAGCCCTGGACGTAGCCGAAGTGGCCGGCGAAGAAGGCTACACTACCATTGAACGGACAGGTATACGACCTACCCTCGACGTCAACGGTATCTGGAGCGGTTACACCGGTGAGGGGTCCAAAACCGTCTTGCCCTCCAAGGCCAATGCCAAAATATCCATGCGCCTTGTCCCCAACCAGGACTGGAAAACAATCGGGCAGCTCTTTAAAGCGCACTTTGAACGTATCGCCCCGCCCACGGTGAAGGTAAATGTGACGATCCATCACGGTGGCGCTCCCTATGTATCACCTACCGATTCTTTGGCTTACCAGGCCGCCCATGCCGCCTACGCCGAAGCCTTCGGCAAGGAGCCCGTGCCTTTCCGCAGCGGAGGAAGTATTCCCATCATAGCCGCCTTTGAGCAGCACCTGGGCATCAAGTCCATCCTTATGGGTTTTGGGCTGGAAAGCGATGCCATCCATTCTCCCAATGAAAATTACGGCCTTTTCAATTTTTATAAAGGCATTGAAACCCTTACCTACTTCTACAAACACTTTGTAAAATAGCTTATGAAAACAAAACCTGAAATCACAGCCAACTGGCTGCCCCGCTATACCGGCGAAAAATTGGAAAATTTCGGCGAGTTGATCCTGCTGACCAATTTCAGGCACTACCTTACCTTATTTTGCGCAAAGATGGGTGTAGAACCGGTGGACAGCTACGCCAACATGCCCTGCGCCACGGCGCAGGGCATTACCATGATCAACTTCGGGATGGGTAGCCCCAATGCCGCTATCGTCATGGACCTTCTTTCGGCCGTTAGGCCCAAAGCCGTACTCTTTTTGGGGAAATGCGGGGTCCTGAAGCAGGACCATGAGGTCGGAGAATTCATCCTGCCCATTGCCGCCGTGAGGGGAGAGGGAACCTCAAATGACTATTTTCCGCCCGAGGTGCCGGCCCTGCCCGCCTTTATGCTGCAACGCGCCGTGTCTACCGCCGTGCGCAATGCGCAATATGACTACTGGACCGGTACGGTGTACACCACCAACCGCAGGGTTTGGGAACATGACGACCAGTTTAAAGACTACCTGCGCCGCATCCGCTGTCTGGCCATAGATATGGAAACCGCCACCCTCTTCTCCGTGGGTTTTGCCAACGGAATCAGTACCGGCGCCTTGCTGCTGGCTACCGATAAGCCGATCATCTCTTCCGGTGTGAAAACAGCGGAGAGTGATGCTTCGGTTACCGTCAACTATGTCGAAGACCACATTAATATAGGTATAGAAGCCCTCAAGCTCATCCAGCGGGAGGGGCAGACCGTGAAGCACCTGCGGTTTTAGCGGGAAGGGCCAATAAACCTTCTTCCGTTTCTGTCGTCCAATAAAAATATATACCTATCTATATGTGTTATGAAGACGTTAGGAAAGATTCTTGCTATTTTTGTTATTGGATTGGCCGGCGGCTTTGCCGCATTGGCCCTGCAGCGTTTATGGGCTCCGGAACAGCCGGCGGTAGCGCCGCCCTCTGCAACGCAGCCACTCACTGTCCCGGCCTCCGGCCGGACGCTTGAACTGCCCGATTTCATTGCCGCGGCAGACCTTTCGGTACATGCTGTGGTACACATCAGCGCCCAATTCCGGGTACGCACCCGGGTCTACAATGATTATTTCGGCTTGTTTGACTTTTCGCCCTTTGGCCGTCGTTACCGCGAGCAGGCCATTATGGGCTACGGTTCGGGCGTTATTGTCACCACCGACGGTTATATTGTCACCAACAACCACGTGGTGCAGGATGCTGCGCAGATAGAGGTCTCGCTGAACAACCGGCATACCTATACGGCCCGGCTGGTGGGCGCCGATCCCTCCTCGGACCTGGCCGTACTCAAAATAGACGCCCTGGACCTGCCTTACCTGCCCTTTGCCAACTCCGACAGCGTGAAAGTGGGCGAGTGGGTGCTGGCCGTAGGCAATCCTTTCAACCTGACCTCTACCGTGACGGCGGGCATCGTGAGCGCCCGCGCCCGTAATATCAATATTATCTCCGAAAATCTGGGCGACAGTCCCATCGAATCCTTTATCCAGACCGATGCCGCCGTCAACAGCGGCAACAGCGGTGGCGCCTTAGTCAACAGTGTCGGTCAATTGATAGGGATCAACGCCGCCATTGCCTCCAATACCGGCGCCTATGCCGGTTATTCTTTCGCTATCCCTGCGAACATTGCGAAAAAAGTAACGGAAGACCTGATCCAATATGGCGTCGTACAACGCGCCTACCTGGGCGTTGCAGCCGAAATGGGCAACCGCTTCGGCAAGGAGCAGCCTCTGGAGCAGGGGGTGGCGCTGGGGGCCTTGTTGCGAGGCGGCGCCGCCCATAAGGCCGGCATCGAGGCGGGCGACGTACTCTTGTCGTTGAATGACCGGGAGGTCAACTCCCGCGCCGCCATGATGGAAATACTCGGCCAGTGCCGCCCGGGCGATCAGCTAACCGCCGCCGTCAGCCGCAACGGACAGCGACACACCTACACCGTCATCCTCCACAACCGCAATGGCGGAACAGCGGAGCTCGGGACAGACAGGGATTAAGCCGTCTCCGCTATTTCAATCTTTGAATTTTAATCCTATCTTTGTGCCTGGCAGAAAAGATAGATTATGACATACCGTAGTACAGTGGGCCTCAAAGTGTATAGTTTTGACACCCTGAAAGAATTGATGGCCAAGGCTTCGCCGGAGCGTTCCGGTGATACGCTGGCCGGCGTTGCCGCCGCCAGTATGGAAGAGCGGGTCGCCGCACAAATGGCCCTGGCCGACCTTCCGCTGAAGCGTTTTCTAGAAGAACCCGTGATTCCTTATGAAGAGGATGAGGTCACCCGCCTGATCATGGACTCCCATGATCAGGCGGCCTTTGCGGCGGTGGCCCACCTGACCGTCGGCGGTTTTCGCAACTGGCTCCTGAGCGCGGAGGCAAGCACGGACAAATTACAGGCCCTGGCGCCGGGCGTCACCCCGGAGATGGCCGCTGCCGTCTCCAAGATCATGCGCAACCAGGACCTGATCCTCGTGGCCCGGAAATGCAGGGTGGTTACGAAATTCCGCAATACCATAGGCCTCCCCGGGCGCCTGTCTACCCGTTTGCAGCCCAACCATCCTACGGACGATGCCAAGGGCATTGCCGCCGTCGTGCTCGACGGGCTGATGTACGGCAGTGGCGACGCCGTCATCGGCATCAATCCTGCAAGCGACAGTATGCCGGTACTCGCGCAGCTCAATTACCTGCTCGATGAGGTCATCCGCCGTTACGAGATACCCACCCAATCCTGTGTGCTTACCCATGTCACCAATACCATCCAGTTGATGGAACAAGGCGTTCCGGTGGACCTGGTTTTCCAGTCTATCGCCGGCACCGAAGGGGCTAACCGCGGTTTCGGCATCAGCCTCTCCCTGCTTGATGAGGCCTATGCCGCCGCCCTGAGCCTGAAACGCGGCGCCATCGGCGATAATGTCATGTACTTTGAAACAGGGCAGGGGAGTTGCCTCTCTTCCGGCGCCCACCATAACGTAGACCAGCAAACCTGCGAGGCCCGCGCCTATGCCGTGGCCCGCCGCTACAAGCCCTTACTGGTAAATACCGTAGTCGGCTTCATCGGTCCGGAATACCTCTATGACGGCAAGCAGATCATCCGGGCGGGACTTGAAGACCACTTCTGCGGCAAGCTGATGGGGGTTCCGCTGGGTTGCGACGTTTGCTACACCAACCATGCCGAGGCGGACCAGGACGATATGGATACCCTGCTGACCCTGCTGGCTGCGGCCGGCGTTACCTTTGTTATCGGTGTGCCGGGCGCCGACGATATCATGCTGAACTACCAAAGCACCTCCTTCCATGACGCCTTGTATGTACGCGAAGCCCTCGGCCTGCAACATGCGCCGGAATTCGCCCAATGGCTGATGAAAATGAAACTCTCCGGCGCCGATGGCCGGTTGCTGCCCTTGTCTTCCACCCCTCTTTTACAATTAACCTCCTTCTAAGCCATGAACAACGACGGTTTAACTCCGAATAACTGGGACGAGCTGAAACGCTATACCGCCGCCCGCATAGCCCTCGGCCGCGCCGGAGCGGGCCTGCCCACCGACGCTTATTTGCAATTCAAGCTGGCCCATGCCCGCGCCAAGGATGCCGTATGGCTGCCTTTTGACAAATTTAAACTGGCCGACGACTTAAAGGAATACGGACTCGACAGTGTCTTTGTAGAGAGCCTTGCCGGCAGCAAAGAAGAATACCTTACCCGTCCCGACCTGGGCCGCAAACTGAGCGTTACTTCCGCCAAACGCTTGCAGGAAGCCCGCTTGGCCCCAGCCGATGTGCTCCTTGTCGTGGGTGACGGACTGTCTTCCATCGCCATGCATAACCATGCGCGGCCTTTCATTGAACAATTCCTGCCTTATATGCAAAGCCTCGGCAAACGCGTTTACCCTATTGTAATCGCCGAGCGTTCGCGCGTGGCCCTGGCCGACGAGGTGGCGCGCATACTGCAGGCCTCCGTAGTGGTTATCCTGATTGGTGAACGGCCCGGTTTATCTTCGCCGGACAGTATGGGCGCATACCTGAGCTGGAAGCCCGCCCCTAACTGCCCCGACGCCGAACGCAATTGTATTTCCAATATCCGTCCCGAGGGATTGACTTATGACCGCGCCGCTTTCAAACTCGCATGGCTCATAGAACAGGCCTTTGCCATGCAACGCACCGGCATTGCCCTTAAAGACCGCAGTGACGATCCTAACTGCTATGGCTTGTTGAAACCGGCGTATTGGCTACCGGAGGAGTAATGGCCGGCGTCAGTTTGTCCAACAGGCAATACTCCGAATTTTCACTGATAAACTCCGGAACAATATCCTTCATCAGGCGGACCGTTTCCATCGCTTCGCTGTGGAAGGCTGTGCCTACCAGCGTCTGGATTTTTTGCTGCACCTCCTGGTGTTCGTATTTTCTGGTACCGGCAATCAGTATCTTGTCATGGCTTGTAGGCTGAACATCTTCCCCGTTATTCAACAGCTCTTCATAGAGTTTTTCACCGGGGCGCAGGCCGGTAAATTGGATTTTGATGTCCTTGTCTACCTCTAATCCTGATAACAGAATCATCCGTTTGGCCAGGTCTACAATTTTAACCGGGTCCCCCATGTCGAATACAAATATTTCACCGCCAAGGCCCATATTCCCGGCTTCCAATACCAGCCGGCAGGCTTCGGGAATCGTCATAAAATAACGGATGATATCCGGGTGGGTGACCGTAATGGGGCCGCCGCAACTGATCTGCTCCTTGAAACGCGGAATAACCGATCCGTTTGAGCCCAATACATTGCCGAAGCGCGTAGTGATAAAGCGGGTTTTATTTTGGGTCCTGCCTGCTTTTTCAAGCTGCTGATCGAGGGACTGTACGTAAATTTCGGCGATACGCTTTGAGGCGCCCATGACATTGGTCGGGTTCACCGCTTTGTCTGTAGATACATACACGAAAGCCTCACAATGATGTTCAACAGCCAGGTCGGCTACATTGATCGTACCGAATATATTGGTCATTACCGCCTCGCAGGGGTGTTCCTCCATTAAAGGAACGTGCTTGTAGGCCGCTACATGATATACCAGCTGCGGTTGATACAGTTTGAATACACGTGTCAGGCTGCTAACGTTCTTCACATCGCCGACCACAACGGTGAGGTTCAGGGCCGGAAACTTCCCTTCCAATTCCAGCCTCAGTTGATGGATAGGCGTTTCCGCATTGTCACAAAGAATCAATGTCTCCGGTTGGTAGGCGCTTAACTGGCGTGCAATCTCACTGCCGATGGAGCCCGCTGCGCCGGTGATTAGCACCCGCTTTCCCTGTATGGAGTCCCGCAGGCCCGTATTATCCAGTACAATCGGGGGGCGGCTCAGGAGATCCTCTATCTTTACCCGCTTTATCTTCTTGACTAATGACTCGCCGCTTTTCCATTCATTGATGGGAGGTGCGGACAGTATTTCAATTTTATGCTGCAGGCAGTTGTCTACAATATTCTGTTTGGCCTCTATACTCAACTCTTCCGGATTGATCAGCATGACCCGGACATGTTGTTTCTTCATGATATTCCTGAAGCTTGCACTGCTTTGCCGGAATACCGGAACATTCAAGGCCTGCTTGTCCGCCATTTTCGGATCGCTGGTCACAAAACCTATAATATTATAAGGCTGGTTGGGCGTATTCTTGATCATCTTTCCCAGGCTTACATTATTGGGCGTTACCTGGTAAATCATCATCGGAATATTTTTCTTTCCGGCGCCCGAGTAGCTTTTAACATGGTCATAAATCAACCTTACGGCCATACGACAGAAAAACAACAGGAAAAATGTAAATACAAAATTAATGAAGAAGCCGATGCCCGGAAAAATAGAACCGCCCACATATATATTAAGCATGACATTGATCAGCGCCATGCTTAATGTAGCACAGCTTACGGCCGCCAATATGCGCAGCGTATCCCGGAAGGTGGAAAAACGGATAATACCTTTAGACGTGTGGAACAATAAAAAGAAAAGCAGCATGCAGGCCGTGTTCATCCCCAGCTTTATCAGGAAAGATTGGAGGTATAGCGGCGTTTCACGTAAAATAGCGCAAATCCATAAGGTGGTAATGAAAGAAAGGATGGATATCAGCGTATCCATAGACAAGATAAGCCATTTGGGCAAATAGGGGAAGTCCTTCAGAAAACGGAGCGCAACCTCCGTGTACCTGTTCAGGAATTCCTGTCTATATTTGTAACGCGTGAAAAATTGGATCATTATGACTGCTCTTATATCCGTAAGGCCGGGCAAATGTAGCCCTTAAATTTGATATTTACAAACGCCAGATGTTAAGTCTTAATTGTTAAAAAGTAGTAAATTTAAATATCGGATGTAAACTATTTTTTGCTCTTGTATGTTTATATATTTTGATTACCTTTGCGGGCTTTTAAGACCATAATAACAGAGAGAAAATGTGTAGCCTGTAGAAGGTGTTTGCGCAATCGGTGTCGCCCCTCCTTTTACAAAGTGCAAAGTTAATTTGTGTTGATAATCATAAGTTTACAAGCTTTTTGATGACCCTAAATTATGTCTTATCGTGAAAGATGCAGCAGTTTGACGAGAACGAAATAAAGTGGTATGCCATGCGGGTTACCTATAGCCGGGAGATGAAGTTGAAAGCTTACCTGGACAGCATAGGTATTAGCAGTTATGTACCCCTGCAGATGGCCGAGGTGGTTAAAGGCGGCCGGAAACAAAAGGTCTTGCTGCCTGTTATCCATAATTTGATTTTTATACAATCTACCCGCCTGGTACTGGCTACCCTGAAGAAAGAAATAGAATCAAAAATTCCTTTCCGTTATATGATGGATAAGCGCCTGAAGCAAGCCATCACGGTTCCGGACAAGGAAATGCAGGAATTTATGTCTCTGGCGGGAATGTTACAAGAGCAACTAATATTTACCACCGAAGTAGATCCCTCCATGAAAAAGGGGGCGAGGGTGCGGGTGAAGTCCGGTCCTTTCCAGGGCATTGAAGGCACGCTGGTGCGTTTCAAAAGAGACCGCCGGGTCATGGTGTATTTGCAGGGCTTTATGGCGGTCATTACGGCCGCAATCCATCCCGCCCTGCTTGAAATTATAGCCGAAACTAAAAAAGATGAATAAAGTTTTAATCACGGGAGGCGCCGGTTTTATCGGTTCCAATTTATGTGACGCCCTTTTGGGGCAAGGCTATGAGGTAGTATGTCTTGATAACCTGTCTACCGGGCATAAGCATAATATCGCGCAGCACCTTTCCAATGATAAGTTCCGCTTTATAGAAGGGGATATCAGGGACCCGGAGGTTTGCCGCGCGGCGGTCAAGGGCGTGGCCTGCGTGCTGCACCAGGCGGCGCTGGGTTCCGTACCGCGTTCCATCAATGATCCGGCGACCACTAACGCCGTCAACATTGACGGCTTCCTGAATATGCTCATTGCCTCCAGAGATGCCGGTGTTAAACGCTTCGTGTACGCTGCCAGCTCGTCTACCTATGGTGACAGCGCCGCCCTGCCCAAGGTGGAGGACACTATCGGAAAGCCCCTGTCTCCTTATGCCGTTACGAAATATGTGAATGAACTCTATGCCGACGTCTTTGCACGTACGTACGGCATGGAATGCATAGGCCTCCGTTATTTCAATGTTTTCGGCCGCCGGCAGGATCCCAATGGGGCGTATGCCGCCGTCATTCCCTTGTTTGTAAAAAAGCTGATCAACCTCCAATCTCCAGTGATTAACGGCGACGGAGAATATTCCCGTGACTTTACTTACATAGATAATGTAGTCCGGATGAACCTGCTGGCCATGACCACCGGCAATCCGCAGGCCGTGAACCAGGTGTACAATACCGCCTTCGGCGAGCGGACAACGCTCAACGAACTGGTGGGCTATCTCCGCGAATTCCTCAGCGCCTTCGACGCCCGCATTGCCGGGGTGGAAGTGCTGCACGGCCCCCAACGTGCCGGAGACATTCCCCATTCTTTGGCTTCCATAGACAAGGCCCGCCGGCTGCTGGACTATCAGCCCGCCTACTCCATGAAGGACGGTTTGAAAGAGGCCGTACAATGGTACTGGGAAAATTTAAAATAACACACAAAAAATACATGAGCGCTATTAAAATTGCCGTAATCGGTTTGGGCTATGTGGGCCTGCCTTTGGCCCGTCTCTTTTCTACAAAATATCCGACCGTAGGCTTTGACCTGAACCAGGGCCGGGTAAAAGAATTGATGAGCGGTAGGGACTCCACCCTCGAAGTCGATGACCAACTCTTACAACAGGCCATTGCTTCCGGCTTTGTCTGCACCTCCGATATAGAAGATATCCGTGATTGTAATTTTTATGTGGTCGCCGTTCCTACCCCCGTAGACCGGAACAATAACCCCGATTTAACCCCGCTTTATAAGGCCAGTGAAACCATCGGCAAGGTGATTGCACGGGGTGATGTCGTGGTCTACGAATCTACCGTTTACCCCGGCGTTACCGAAGAAGAATGTATTCCGGTGCTGGAGCGGGTCTCCGGCCTGAAATTCAATGTGGATTTCTTTGCCGGCTATTCTCCCGAGCGCATCAACCCCGGCGACAAGGAACATACCGTAGAGAAAATTAAAAAAGTAACCTCCGGTTCTACCCCTGAAATAGGTAAGTATGTCAATGAGGTCTACGCCTCCGTGATTACGGCCGGTACCCACCTTGCGCCCACCATCAAGGTAGCGGAAGCGGCTAAGGTGATTGAAAATTCGCAGCGCGACATCAACATTGCCTTTGTCAATGAGCTGGCCCGTATCTTCAACCGCATGGGCATTGACACCCAGGCCGTGTTGGATGCGGCCGCTACGAAGTGGAACTTCCTGCCCTTCCGCCCCGGACTGGTAGGCGGCCACTGCATAGGGGTTGACCCTTATTACCTGGCCCAGTGCGCCCAGCGCTACGGCTATAACCCTGAAATCATCCTGGCCGGCCGGCGCATGAATGACGGCATGGGCCAATACGTAGCCCATGAAATCGTTAAGCTGATGATCAAAAAGGGCATACAGGTACTGGGTGCAGATATTTTAGTCATGGGTTTCACCTTCAAGGAAAACTGCCCTGATGTCCGCAATACCAAGGTCATCGACATTGTAAGTACACTGCAGGAATATGGCGTAAACATTACCGTGTACGACCCATGGGCCAATCCGGCCATTGCCCGGCACGAGTACGGCATAGAGGTAGTGAATACCCTTGGCGCGGACAAGCAATTCGACGCCCTGGCCTTCGCTGTGGCGCATAAGGAGTTTTCGGACTTTTCCATAGAAGCGGTGCTCAAAGATACGGCCGTGGTCTATGATGTGAAATGGGTGGTAAAAGGGGAGGTTGATGGGCGTTTGTAAGCGCATATCGGTTGTTGTTCCCTGCCGTAATGAGGAAGGCTTTATCGGCGCCTTTCTGGAGAACATGCTTTCCCAGGATTATCCCCAGGATTGCCTGGAAATCATCATAGCCGACGGAATGAGCACAGATAACACTGCCGCTATTGTCAAGGGCTATCAACGGCAATATCCTGCGGTCCAACTCATTAATAACGAAAAACAAACCGTGCCCTATGCCCTGAACAAGGCTATACGGTATGCCACCGGAGACATCATTGTAAGGGCGGATGTACACGCCATTTATCCGGCTAACTACTTGTTGGAGTTGTCGGAGCGGCTTATAACACTTCATGCGGACAATGTCGGGGGCGTCTGTGAAACCCTGCCGGCCGATAATCAACGAAAAAGCCGGGCCATAGCCATTGTAATGAGTAACTGGTTTGGTGTAGGTAATTCTTATTTTAGAATAGGGGCTGAGGCGGTTAAGGAAGTGGATACGGTACCCTTTGGTTGTTTTCACAGAGCCCTGTTTGACCGTATAGGCTTTTTTGACGAGGAGTTGACCCGTAACCAGGATGATGAGTTCAACGGCCGGATCATCAAAAACGGGGGAAAGATTTATCTCTTACCCCACTTGAAAATCCAATATTTTGCCCGGGACAAGGTATCGAAAATGCTTCGTATGTTTTATCAATACGGTCTATTTAAACCGCTGGTAAATATTAAATTGGGAGCGCCGGCGACCCTCCGCCAGTTTGCCCCGCTTTGTTTCTTGCTCGGCCTTTTCTTCGGTGGGCTGTTGAGTTGTCTTAGCCAGACCTTGTTTATGTTATATGGCGCCGTACTCTGCCTGTATCTTGTGTTGGGCTTGTATGCCTGCAAGCGCGACATCGCTAAGGACCCCGGATTACTGTTTTATACACCCTGGCTGTTTTTACTGATACACCTCGCTTACGGTTGGGGCTACCTTTCCGGAATCTATACATTCAACCTGCTTCGTAAAACGACGACAAAAGTCGATATCAACAGATAATAATCGAAATTATGGCTATTCCTTTTTCTCCCCCCTATATTGATGATGAGGTGATCCGCGAAGTGGTCTCCGCCTTAGAGAGCGGATGGATTACCACCGGCCCCAAAGTAAAGGCCCTGGAACTGGAGCTTAAACACTACAGTGGGGCGCAGGAAGTGCTTTGCGTCAACTCCTGGACCTCGGGCGCCATCATGATGCTCAGGTGGCTGGGACTCAAAGAGGGCGACGAGGTTATCGTGCCAGCCTACACCTATTCGGCTACTGCTCTGGCTGTTATTCATGCCGGCGGAAAGCCCGTCATGGTCGATGTAGACGAAAACTTCAATATAGCACCCGCCGCGGTGGAAAAGGCCATAACGTCCCGGACCAAGGCCGTTATTCCGGTGGATATCGCCGGTTATCCCTGTGATTATGACGCCCTGCAGGACATCATAGTACGTCGACGTGACCTGTTCACCGCTACAAGCCCGGTACAGCAACAATTCGGCCGGATTATGCTCCTCTCCGATGCCGCCCACTCGCTGGGCGCCACCTACAAGGGCAAACCGGTCGGTAGTAATGCTGATGTGGTGATTTTCTCCCTGCATGCGGTCAAAAATGTAACCACGGCCGAGGGGGGCGCCATCTGCCTGAACCTGCCGGCCCCTTTTGATAATGCCCGGATGTATCAGGAACTCCGGCTGATGAGCCTGAACTGCCAGACCAAGGACGCCTTTACCAAGTCCCAGGCAGGCGGTTGGCGTTATGATATTACAGGCCTGGGCATGAAGATCAATATGCCCGATATCAACGCAGCCATAGGATTAGTCCAGATCCGGAAGTACGCCGCCTTATTGGCGGAGCGTAAACGGGTCTTTGAACGCTATAACGCCGCTTTTTCCCACTATGACTGGGCGCAGCTCCCTCCGGCAGCCTGTGTCGGCAAAGAAACCTCCTATCATCTCTATGCCCTTCGCCTTAAAGGCCGTGATGAGGCCTTCAGGGATGCTGTAATTGACCGCATAGCCCAACAGGGGGTGGCCGTCAATGTCCACTTCATCCCCATGCCTATGCTGAGCTACTTCCGTTCCTTAGGCTATGACATTGCCGACTATCCGCAGGCCTATGCCAATTATTCTAATGAAATCTCCCTGCCGGTCTATCCGCAATTGACGGATGATCAGGCGGACCTTGTAATAAAAATCGTGGTAGATTCCTATAACGCCCTCATATAAACATGCTCAAACGCTCCTTTGATATACTGTCTTCCGGCTTGGGCCTGCTTGTCCTTTCGCCTCTGTTTGTCCTGATAGCGCTCTGGATAGCCTTGGACTCCGGGGGCGGCGTCTTCTACAAGCAGTTACGGGTGGGGCGGTACAATAAGGATTTTAAACTGTATAAGTTTCGCTCCATGCGTGTGGGCGCCGACAAGGCCGGCCTGCTGACCGTCGGCGGCCGCGATGCCCGCATCACCAAACCGGGCTATTTTATCCGTAAGTACAAGATAGACGAACTGCCCCAGCTGCTCAATGTCCTGAAAGGGGATATGAGCCTGGTAGGGCCGCGACCCGAAGTACGCAGATATGTGGCGTTGTACAATCCGCAGCAGTTGCAAGTCTTGTCCGTTCGCCCCGGCATTACGGACACCGCCTCCATCAAATACCGGAATGAGAACGAACTCTTAGCCGCACAAGCCGATCCGGAAACCTATTATATCACCACGATTATGCCCGACAAGCTCCGGCTCAACCTTGAATACATTGCTGCCAGGTCCTTTTGCAGGGACATTCAAACCATAGTAAAGACCATATTATAGTATACAACAATGCAAAAAATTCTATTGGCCTCCCTTATTCTTTTTTTAACCTCCTGCGCCGCCCCCAAAAATTTCATCTATTATGAAAATGCGGGTAGCTTTACCGGGCAGGAAGTCCTCCAATCGTATGAGAACAAGATACAGAAGGACGATGTCCTGGCTATCATGGTCGGCAGCCAGTCGCCGGAGTTGACCGCCCCGTTCAACCCGGTAGGCAATACCACCGCTTCCAGTGTGAAAAACGAACCCTACGGCCATCTGGTCGATGCACAGGGGGATATTGTATTTCCCATCATCGGAAAAATTCATGTCTTGGGGATGACCCATAAGGAACTGGCCGCCTATATTGAAAAGGCCATTATAGATGGCGGCTATATCAAGGACCCGAGCGTATCGGTGAGCCTTCAGAATTTCAAGATCTCGGTCTTGGGCGAGGTGAAGGCTCCCGGGGTGAAAGCCATCGCCTCCGAGCGGGTAACCATTTTTGACGCCATTGGTTTGGCTGGCGACCTGACCATCTACGGCCTCCGCAACAATATTTCCATCATCCGCGAGGAAGACGGCAAACGCGCCTTGGCCTATGTAGACATCAGCAATAAGGAGATCTTCAATTCTCCCTATTACTATTTGCGCCCCAATGATATTGTCTATGTACAGCCCAACAAGAAACAGCAGAAGGCCAGCAACACCGATCTGACTGCCTTTACAATGGTCGTATCCAGTACCTCTTTGTTGATTTCCATTGCCAACCTGATTATGTCCATTGCCCGATTCTAATTATGCAAAAAACTAACTATACCTTCGAAAAAAATAATTCCATAACGGAAAACCCTATACGGGACTTCCTGGAGGCCTGCCTCAGCAATTGGTACTGGTTCGTCCTTTCGGTTCTGGTTTTCCTGGCCGGCGGCTACCTGTACTCCGCCTCCCAGACACAGCTTTACCGGGTAGAGTCCATCGTACTGATCAAGTCCGATAAGAAGGGCGGCGGGGTATCCGAAAGCGCCATCTTTGCGGATATGAGCCTTATGAATTCAGGAAGTGCCGTGGAAAATGAAATCCTTACCCTCCGTTCTACCGGCCTCATGGAGAAGGTGGTTCGCAACCTGGGCTTAGATGTCAGCTATACGGTTAAGCCATTGCTGCGCGTGGTGGATATCTATGGGAAGTCGCCCATAGAAGTACAATTTATAGAGAAAGAGACCATGCAGGGATTCAGCGCCCTGATTACCCCGCTTTCGGAAATACAGTACAGCTACACCTTAGCTTCAGCAGAGGGTGAACATTGGCATATTGCCAATTACAACGATACCATCAGTGTCAAGGCCGGTCAATTTGTGGTAAAACCGGCTATAAACTTTTCAAGCGCTGCTATTGGCGACGAGATTCGTGTCTCCTTAAGCAGCCCCAGAAGCATGGCCAAGGGCCTGGCCGGAGCGCTCAATGTAAGGCGTACCGATAAAATTACCAATGGCCTTACCCTGGCTATGGCCGGTAATAACCGCCAACGCGCCTTAGATATCCTGAATGAACTCATCAAGGTCTACAATGATGATGTGATCAACGATAAGAACCGGGTGGCGGAAAAAACAGAGGAGTTTATTATTGAGCGTATTGCCGATATTTCTTCGGACCTGGGGGGGATTGATACCCAGATAGAGGGGCTTAAAAAAGAGACCAACGCCCCGGACCTCTCTTCCGCTGCCGGCATGTATATGCAGGAAAATACGCAGTATAAGCAGGAACTGGTGGGCATAGAAACAGAATTGGCCCTGATCGGCTTTATCCGGAACTACCTGACGGATCCGGAAAAGAAAAACGAACTTATTCCCGTGAATACCGGCTTATCTGATATTGGTATCGAAAGCCAGATCGCCCAGTACAATGCCTTGAAATTGCAGTATGACAAAATCGCGCCTTATTCAGGGGATAACAATCCGGTGATTGTGGAACTGGTCAACTCCATGAATAGTACCCGTCTGACCATGATTCAGTCCATCGATAACATGATCTCCAGCCTGAAAATCAGGCAGCGTAAGGCCCAACGCCAGGAAAATAACGCCAAACTCCGGATCGCCTCCGTGCCCACCCAGGAGAAGATGATCAATGATATTATCCGCCAGCAAAAGATCAAGGAAGAACTCTACCTCTACCTGCTGAACAAGCGGGAAGAGAATGCCCTGAACTTGGCCATTACCGAGTCCAATGCCAAGGTGATAGAGGTGGCCGACGGCAGCCGGGCGCCCTATGCCCCCGATGAGACCAGTATCCTGACCTTTGCCGCCCTGATCGGCCTGTTGCTTCCGGCCGCGGCCATCTACCTGATCTTCTTTATCCGTTCTTTAGATACCAAAATACATAGCAAGCGGGATGTGGAAAAACAACTGTCCATCCCCGTTATCGGCGAGTTACCCAGTAAGCCCAAACGATTGGAGGGAGAGGAGATTTGTATCAGCGAGAACGGCCGCGACCGTTTGTCTGAGTCTTTCCGCGTGGTACGCAATAACTTAGACTATGTCATCAAGACCACACCGGTCGACTGTCCGGTGATTCAGGTGACCTCCACCATCCCCGGCGAGGGGAAGACCTATGTGACCATCAACCTGGCCCTCTCTTACGCCCATACCGGCAAACGGGTCTTATTGGTAGACTTAGACCTGCGCAAGGGGCGGTTGACCAAAGTCTTATCCAAGATAGGCGAGGGGGTGAGCTCCTATCTTTCAGGGAAAACGGAGGAGATCAGCGTTCAACATGCCGTTGTACATGATAACATGGACCTCTTGCGTTGCGGCTCCATTCCGCCCAATCCGGCCAACCTCCTGATGTCCGATAGGTTGGATGCCATGTTCAGCCAACTGCGTCAGCAATATGACATGATATTCATTGACTCCATCCCCTATGCCGTAGCGGCCGACGCCGCCCTGATCAACCGCCTGACGGACGTGTCTCTCTATGTGATCCGTGACGGCAAGGTCGACAAGCGTTACCTGCCGGAACTGGCCAAGGTCAATGAAGAAAATAAACTAAGCAACCTGGTGATTGTATTGACGGATATCAATATGGAGGCCCGGCGTTATGGTTACGGCTATGGTTACGGCTATGGCTACGGCTATGGCTACGGCTACGGTTATGGTTATGGTGAAGAAGAAGAGGAAAAGGCAGCAAGTCCCAAAGGTGGTTTACTGGCCCGGTTAAGAAAGAAGAAAAAGGCATAGGATGAATATGTTGGTCACCGGAACGGCCGGATTTATAGGTTCTCATCTTGTTGATAGACTTCTGGCCGAAGGGCATAGTGTAGTTGGGATTGACAATCTCAACAGCTATTATGATGTCGCCCTCAAAAAGGAGCGCCTTGCCTCCTCCGGTATTGATATCAATAAGGAGATAACGGAAAACGGCAATTATACGTTCTTGCATTTGGATATTTGTGATGCAAGCGCCATGGAACAGCTTTTTTCGACCCACCATTTTGACAAGGTCATCCATCTGGCGGCCCAGGCCGGTGTGCGTTATTCCATTGAACAGCCGCAGGAATACATACAAAGTAACCTGGTGGGTTTTTTCAATGTGCTGGAGTGCTGCCGGAAATTTGACATCAGACAGTTGATTTATGCCAGCTCCAGCAGTGTCTACGGCAATGGCCGGCAAGACCTATTTAGAGAGGATGATAGGACCGATGCACCTGAGAGCCTCTATGCCGCCACCAAAAAATCCAACGAATTAATGGCGGCCGCTTATCATAAGCTCTACGGCTTCTCCACCATCGGATTGCGCTTCTTTACCGTCTATGGCCCCTTAGGCCGCCCGGATATGGCACCCATGCTCTTTGCCGATGCCATACTCTCCGGCCGCCCTATCAAGGTCTTCAATAACGGCCAGCTATGGCGGGACTTTACCTATATTGATGACCTGGTCGAACGCTTATCTTTGCTGGTGAATAAGGCGCCGGGCAATACATGCCGGGTCTATAATATCGGATCCTCCCGGCCGGTATTGCTGAATACATTTATTACAACACTGGAACAGGCCCTGGGCCGAGAGGCGCAGAAAGACTACCTGCCCATGCAGCCCGGCGACGTCTTGAAGACCTACGCCTCTATGGCACAATTCGAAACAGATTTTGGTACGGCGGCCATTACTCCCTTTGAACAGGGAATACAGCAATTCGCCGATTGGTTTGTGGAATATTATAATAGAAAGTAGTACGTAAAATTTTATGGAAATACAAGCAAAAGATAATAATTGGACCACAGTCATTAAACCCCGCTCCAGTCTCTTGGAGATAGATTTGAAAGAGCTATGGAGGTACCGAGACCTGTTGGTGATGTTTGTAAAGCGGGATGTGGTGACCATGTACAAGCAAACCATACTTGGCCCGCTATGGTTTTTTATCAACCCTATCTTTACCACAGTGGTCTATATGGTGGTCTTCGGCGGAATTGCCAAGATCTCTACAGATGGCCTGCCTCAGGCGCTTTTCTACCTGAGTGGTATTGTCTGCTGGAACTTTTTTAGTGATGTACTCACTAAAAGCGCAGATACCTTTATCTCCAATGCGAGCATTTTTGGAAAGGTGTACTTTCCCCGCCTGATCGTTCCGCTCTCTTTGGTGGTATCCAATTTATTGAAGATGTTTATCCAGTTTGGGCTCTTTGTTGTGGTATACATTTATTACCTGATCGCGGGTTATGCTATAGCCCCCAATAGCTATGCCCTTTTGTTCCCCTTCCTTATTCTCCTGCTCGCAGCCCAGGGGTTGGCCTTTGGTTTGATATTTACCTCCATGACGACCAAATACCGAGACCTGAAATTTTTGTTGGCCTTTGGTATATCGCTCTGGCAGTATGCAACGCCGATTATCTATCCGCTCTCTACGATTTCTCCCAACTATCGCTGGATCATGGAGCTTAACCCCCTGACGGCCGTCATAGAGACATTTAAATACGGCTTTTTGGGCCAGGGTATTGTCTCATGGACAGCCCTGCTTTATACCAGCTTATTTACCTTCCTGCTTTTAGCCGTTAGCATATTGGTTTTTAATAAGGTGCAGAAAAGTTTTATGGATACGGTCTAAGTTTTAATTAAGATGCAGTATGAACGCTATTGAATTTGAAAATATAAGCAAGCAGTACCGGCTTGGAAAAATCGGTACGGGAACGATTTCCCATGACTTGAACCGTTGGTGGCACCGTGTACGCGGCAAGGAGGACCCTTATTTAAAGATAGGACAGCTCAATGACCGTACCCAGGCCGCTGCTGAGGGCGATTATGTCTGGGCCTTGAAAGATATCAGCTTCAACATCGAACAGGGAGATGTCGTAGGGATCATAGGCCGTAACGGAGCCGGGAAATCCACTCTGTTGAAAATCCTATCTCGTGTTACGACCCCTTCTACCGGCTTCATCCGCAGCCGTGGCCGTATAGCCTCTTTGCTGGAAGTGGGTACGGGCTTTCATCCTGAGATGAGCGGACGTGAAAATATCTATATGAACGGCTCTATCATGGGTATGACCCGCCGCGAGATTAGCAGAAAATTAGATGAAATCGTAGATTTTTCCGGCGTGGCCAAGTACATAGATACCCCGACCAAACGTTATTCATCGGGAATGACCGTGCGTTTAGGCTTTGCTATTGCCGCCTTTTTGGAACCGGAAATATTAGTAGTGGACGAGGTCTTAGCCGTGGGCGATGCGGAGTTTCAGAAAAAAGCCATTGGCAAGATGCAGGATGTCTCCAAAGGGGAGGGGCGTACAGTGATCTTTGTGAGTCATAATATGACGGCGGTGAAAGGGTTGTGTAACTCTGGTATATATTTAAAAAATGGGATGTTCTATAAATCAGGAAATATTAGCGATGTTGTAAGTGATTATTTAACAGAAGGAATAGAGAAAACAACATCAGAAAAATTAATAGATAGAAAAGATTATAAAGGTAATGGGCGTATTTTGATTAGTAAGGCTTGTGTATATAATCAGGGCTCTATGCCAAATACAGTCTTAAATACAGAGAAAGCAAAACTGGATGTACAACTATGGAATAAGAATAAAGTTAAGGGAGATGTAGAAATAGCAGGGAAAATAGTGAATAAGGATGATGTTTATATTCATTATTTTTCATCAAAGCTCAAGAGTCAGGTATATAAATTAGCCGGGGAGGAGTTTTTTAATTTATCAGTAGAATTTGAAAAAATACCATTTATGCCTGGTGAATATTATATCAGCCTGGAAATTAAACATCAAGGTGAAATAGTATGCTGGATTTCAAATGCCGTTCGCTTTACAGTTGTTGATAATGATTTTTATCATTCTGGTAGTATATGGAAAAATGGCATTCTGATGCTCGAACAAAAATGGCTTTAATATTGATTTCTTTTATGGAAGAATTTATGTTTTATTTAGAAATTGTTTAAAGATGATAGTAAAGATTAAAAAAAAGGTGCGAAATTCTCTTTTACAAGGATATATTTTTATTTTGAATAAATTTTTTCCTTACGAATATGCTCGTTATTTTTATAAAAAGCGTACAGGGAAGGATTTGAATTATAATCATGTTGAGAATATTAATGAAAAATTATTTTGGTTAGCTCGTTATTGGCAGCATCCATTGGTCGTGTTATGTGCAGATAAATTTAGAGTAAGAGAATATGTTGAAAAATGCGGCTGTGGAGATATTTTGAATGATTTATATGCGGTATATGACAGTGTCGAGGAAATAGATTTTAAGAGTTTACCTGCATCTTTTGCATTAAAATGCAATCATGGCTGTGGGTACAATATTTTATGTAAAGATAAAAATACTTTTAATGAAGAGGATGCGAAGGAAAAATTAGCTCTATGGATGAGGTCTACTTTTGGAATTAATACAGCCCAATATCACTATCAATATATACGACCAAAGATTATCTTGGAAAAATATATACAAGATGTTTCGTTTCATAAATTAGAAGTACAAGTATTTTGCTTTAATGGTGAGCCGGATTCTTTTTTAGTTAGAAATGACTTGGGAGATAAGGAGAAGGATGCGTTTGCAATCAGCTATACGTTGGATTGGAAAAGAATTCGTTTTAGAAAAGCAGAAAATATGGCAATTAATATTCCTCAAGTTCATAATTATAAAAAAATCATAGAGTATGCTAAAATTATGGCAAAACCTTTTCCTCAAGTTCGGATTGATTTCTATGAAATCGGAGAGAAATTAATTTTTGGAGAATTAACCTTTTCGACATCAAGAAATATCCTTGCGAATTATACTGATGAACAAGTCTTGAAGTGGGGAAACAAGCTCATACTCCCATCAAAATATCCTACTAAATGGCGGGAGGTGAATTTTGATAGGTGTACTGTGTAGTAATTAGTTAAATAATATTGTTTTAGCGACATGAGTAATATTAGCTACTCTATAATTATACCGCATAAAAATATACCCAAACTTTTGAGGAGGTGTTTGGACTCTATTCCTCGCCGAGAAGATATTCAGATTATTGTTGTAGACGATAATAGTGATCCTACAAAGGTTAATTTTGATAGTTTTCCTGGTGTTGGAGAAAGTTGTGTCGAGGTTTATTTTACAAAAGAGGGAAAAGGAGCTGGATATGCAAGAAATGTAGGGGTTTCCAAGGCTAAGGGTAGATGGTTGCTTTTTGCAGATGCCGATGACTTTTATAATCCCTGTTTTCTTGAGTCTATAGATAAATATAAAGACGCAGATGTAGATCTTGTCTACTTCAATGCAAATAGTGTAGATACATATACATTAGAGTCGGCACATCGTACTAACTTTTATAATAGCTTAATGCATGATTGCTTTTTACATAAGGATGATAATTATAAACTACAGCGATTAAAAGTCAAGTATCATACTCCATGGGCTAAATTATTTAAACACTCATTGGTTATTGATAATAAAGTGAAATTTAGTGAAGTGATGTTTGGTAATGATATTGTTTTTGTTGTGGAGTGTGCTTTAAAGTCACGTAAGGTAGATATATCGCTCAGAGAAATTTATTGTTGTACTGTTAGAGCGGAATCTTTAATACAAGATAATAATTTGAGAGTTAGGCGCACCCGCATATCTCAGTTAATAAGAGCTAATCAACTATTAGAAAAGGAAAATATAAATATTCGTTTCAGTTATAAAAAGTGGCATCGATGGGGTAAGGATTTAGTGACATTAAAGGAGTTATACTTATTGTTGTATATTTGTTTTAAGGACTTCCAAATGAAAAATAGTATATATATGTTAAAGTCATTTGTGAAATGGATAATTAGACATCCTGTAAAATGCATTGGTTGATGGAGGACTGTGAATTTTGATAAGTATATATTGTACAGTAATTTGTTTAATAATAATTGTTTTAACAACATGAGTAATATTAGCTACTCTATAATTATACCGCATAAAAATATACCCCAACTTTTGAGAAGGTGTTTAGATTCTATTCCTCGTCGGGATGATATCCAGATTATTGTCGTTGATGATAATAGCAGTCCTGATAAAGTAGATTTTGATAAATTTCCTGGAGTTGGAGAACCATGTGTAGAAGTTTATTTTACAAAAGAGGGAAAAGGAGCTGGATATGCAAGAAATGTAGGGGTTTCCAAGGCTAAGGGTAGATGGTTGCTTTTTGCTGATGCCGATGACTTTTATAATCCCTGTTTTCTTGAGTCCATAGATAAATATAAAGACTCAGATGTTGATGTTGCCTATTTTAATGCAACTAGTGTCGATAGTGATACATTAGAGGACAGATCTCGTAATGGTCGATTTGTTCAATATCATGAGCAAAAAAATAGTTGTGTCAAGGAATTCTCTTTTCGTTTTATAATAGCTTCACCTTTTGGAAAAATGGTAAAGCGAAAGTTGTTTGTTGAAAATAATATTAAATTTTCAGAAACAATTGCTGCAAATGATAGGATTGCTTCTCTTTATACCGGAATTTTTGCTCAGAATGTGATTGTTGATTCATCGGCTATATATTGTGTCACGGAAAGGGAGGGCTCTCTGACATATCAAAAAAGTCCTCATAATATTTATGCAAAAATAGAAGTCTATTTTGAGGTGCAAAGGATTGCAAAAAGGTATAGATTTCCTATTCAAATTTATCAAGAAGATAATCTTGTTATATTGCTTTGTATGTCTCTTAAAATGAGTGTTTCTACTTTTTGCCGATCGTTAAAAATTTGTAGGAAGAATGGAACTTCAATAAAAAAAATGGCGGTGCTATGCATGAAAACATTGCTTAAGTAATAATTTTAATATGAATAAAAAGATCTTTTTTTTTGTGGATGTTTATGGGGTTGCCACACAGCCATATGTGCCAAGGTTGATAGAGGTTTTAAGAGAAAAAGGGGTGGATATAACAGCTATAAGTGTTACTAAACCTAAAAAAAAGGATAATGAAACTATATATCTAAAGCAGTTCCCTTCATTATATTCACTATTATGGGCTATAGTGTATTATTTTAAAAACCGTTCTTTCTATAAGAATAAAGGCTGTTTTAAATCATTGATTCGAAGGATTGCAGAGCAGAGAAGGCTGCTTTCGAACAAAAAGTCAATCGTGCATATATATCACTCACAAAAAACCCCATATATATCTGCTATTTGCGATCCATCTAAGTATGATTATTATATAACATTCCATGGTTTTGATACTTTTGTTCGTCCGTTTATAGATGAACAATGGCGAGACGAGTTAAAGCAAATATTTGCTTTAGCCAAAGGTTTAATATATGTTTCCGAGCCTATGCGGCAATTTGCAGTTGAAAAACTTGGTGCTCCTGCGGATAAATGTTTTGTTAGTGCAGGAGGAGTCTCAGTTCTAAGTATGGAGAAATTGAGAAATGAAGAGCTATGTCGATTTGTTACCATTGGAAGACTGGTGTGGGAAAAAGGCTATCCATATACGCTATTGGCTATAAAACGACTTGTTGAACAAACTGATAAGAAATTTGAATATTGTGTAATTGGTGAAGGTGTTGATTATCAGGCTATTGAATATCTAATCCGCGGTTTTAAACTTGAAAAATATGTTAGATTATATGGATTTGTGGAAAATCAAAAAGCTAAGGAATTGGTAAATAGTTGTGATGTATATTTACAGTGTTCGCTATCAGAAGCTTCGTCCTTAACTCTGAAAGAAGCTGGTATGATGGGACTTCCGCTTATTGGAACCAATGTGGGGGGCATCCCTGAAACAATTATTGATGGTTATACCGGTAGCTTGGTGGAATTGGGTGATATTGATGCAATGGTGAGCGTGATGTATGACTACTTAGTTAATCCAAAATTACGAAAAGAAAGGGGAGAAAATGCAAAAAAATATTGCATTGAAAATTTTTCAATTGATAGTGAGGCTGATAGGATAATTAGAATATATGACTCAATGATATGATTTCGGAGGTATTATATCTTTATATGCGGATGCATTTTATTTCCGATCAGGCAATGGGTAAATTGCCTCCAGTCGGTAAATTTGCACAAATTACCAATCGAGATCAAGCCTTAGCCTTTCTTGATACTACTTTGCGCACGGTTGTTTGTGAAATGTCCCAAGATATAAAAGGGGATTGGGGAGCCTTTCTCTCCGGTGGTATTGATTCTACCTTGGTTTGTTCCTATCTTAAAGAGATTAATCCTTCGCTTAAAGTCTTCACCATTGGCAGCGACAGTAAGGTGCATAATGAATCAGCATTAGCCCAGGAATATGCTCGCTTGATGAAACTCGACCAGCATCTTGTTATGATGGATAGTGCAATGGCGCGTGATTTTTTGGATGATGTAGATAAGGCTATAACAGAACCATTTGGCGATTTTTCGCTGATTCCTACTACTTTTGTGGCCAAGATGGCGCGCAAAGAGGGGTTAAACGCTTGCTTTTCGGGCGATGGGGGGGATGAATTGTTCTTTGGATATGATCGTTTTTGGTCGGTGGCTAAAAATATTAGATACCAGTCATGGCCCTATGCTATAAAGTATTTGTTGTATGGCCTTGATAAGCTGCTCTTCAAAAACAGGCATATTAACAGCGGAGTATTGTTAGCACGTCAGGGAGAAGCCCATCGGGGATTACATAGCCGGTTTAGTCATGATCAATTTGTCGCTCTATTCCCCGGCGTAAAGGATCCGAAATTCCCGGAATGGTTTGACGCATTCAACTACCCCAATCAGAAAAATGAATTGGACTTGTTGATTAAGATGCGCGAAGCCGAATATTTGTTTATGGGAGGAAAGGGCATACGGAAATTGAAATTAGCATCGAATTCTACTGGTTTACAGATCTTAACTCCGATGATGCATCCCCAATTTATAGAGGCGGCACTACAGATCTCACCCTATCTTTCCTATGGCAATGGTCGCAAGAAGCAATTATTAAAAGACCTGTTGGCCCGTAGGGTTCCCGGTGCGCCTATTGATAACCGGAAGCGTGGTTTCGCTATTCCACTTTCCAAATGGATCCGGGAGGAATTGCGGGTGCCGTTTACAACATTGCTCCTGGATGATGAAATGATTAATTATTTTGGTGTCGACAAAACTGTGATGCTCAGTATGCTTGATGAACATATGAAAGGTGTCAAAGACCATAAGCATGCGATTTTTACATTATATACCTTATTCCGTTGGAAAAAAAATGAAGCGGCGCATTAAAATACTATATACCATCCCTAATTTCGATACGGCAGGGAGCGGCAAGGCCTTGCTAAAGGTAGCGATGGGACTTGATCGGACATTGTTCGAGCCTCATATCGCCTGTTTTCATGACAGGGGGGCTTTTTTTGAAACAGTACGCCGGAGTGGAATTTCAGTGCATTTGATTGAATATACCTCCCCGTCACGTCCTTTGATGGGCTGTTTAAAAGCCTGTTATAAAAAATCTCATTTTTTTAAACAATTTGATATTATACACTCCTATCACTATGCTCCGGACTATACGGAAGGACTCGCTGTCAGAATGGCCGGGCGAAAGTTCGTATTTACGAAAAAGAATATGAACTGGGGGGGCAGTTCTGCACGAGGATGGCTGCTTAGAAGCTTTTTGGCTAATCGGATTGCAGTGCAAAACAGGGATATGATCCGTGAATTTTACCCGAAGTCCAAGAAAGTCTTTTATTTGACACGCGGTGTGGATACCAGGGAGTTTCAGCCTCGCGAAAAAGATAGACTGTTATTAAAGGAATTAGGCCTTCCCGTTGATGCAAAGATTGTTCTTAATGTGTCCAATATGGTGCCGGTGAAAGGTTTAGAGGTGTTGATGGAAGCCTTTGCAGGCATTGAAGATCCAAAGGCGCGGCTCTTGTTGGTGGGCGATAATGACAATGATTATGGACGATTCTTGGGAGAAAAGGCCCGGGAACTAAACATTGTCGACCGGGTAATTTTCACAGGCAAGCGCTCCGATGTGAATAGATTCCTTTCTATAGCCGATCTGTTTGTTTTACCTACATTGAATAAGGGAAGAAAGGAAGGCTCTCCGGTGGCTTTATTAGAGGCAATGGCCTCTGGGCGAATCGTGCTGGCCTCTGACATTGCAGGTATTAGTGATCAACTGGACAATTTTCAGGAACTGATGTTTGAGGCGGGTAATGTTGATCAGTTGAAGGCAAAGATGAAGTGGGTGTTGGAAATGAATACAGACGACCTCAGCGCTTATAAATCAAGATTACTGGAAGAGGTGAACTTGAATTTTACTATTGAAAAAGAAATTGCACGCCACGAAGAGTTGTATAAGTTGTTGATACACGCATAATGGCAAAAGTAACTGTTATATTACCAGTCTATAATGGAGAGAAAACGCTTCGACAAACTATAGATAGCCTTTTTGCTCAAACGTATAAAAATTTTGAGATTGTAGCTTGTATTGATGGGTCTAACGATGGTTCGTTACAGATTTTGAATTCCTACGGCGATAGAGTAAAAGTTATCAGAAATGAAGTGAATTTAGGGCTGGCGAGAACGCTTAACCGGCTGATGTATTATGTGCCGGTTGATTGCGAGTATATCGCGATGGCAGAACAAGATGATTTTTATTATCCCTATAGATTAGAAAAACAAGTCAAATGTTTAGATGATAACCTTGACTATGGTCTGGTTTCCGGGGTGGCTGAATTTTGGAGTGGAGATGGTAGAAAAATAACATTATTTCCAGGTCTTTTAGCAAATAAGGCTAATTATCCTACCGATAATAAAGAAATGTTTCTGTTGAATTATAAACATCAAATTAAGGTGGTCAATACCTGTATGATGTTCCGTAAGAGTATCTATAAGGATTATGGTTTATATTTTGATGCGCACTTTCCTAATGTTAGTATTGATTGGGCTTTTGTATTAAGATTTTCTTATTTTTCAAAAATATATGGTCTTTCGGATATTTTGGCAAGAATGGATAGGAGACCATCCAGGGACTCCATAACAATGAACAAAAAAAAACAATATAAAACAGCTCATGAATTGTTGAGATTTTTTCGTTTTGAGAGAGCTGACTATATTGATAAAACTGTCTATAAATACGCTTGGACAACACAAAAATTAATGGAATTAGGTCAGTACAAGTTCTTGGAAAGGTTAATGAGGTTAAGCGGGCTGCTTCTCAATAATCCAAGAGATAAAAGAGTGAGAGAAAGCATGTGTAAACACCTAAAAAGATTGCTGAGCAGATGAAAAATAAAATAATACCTCTTCAGCAACAGTTTATGACTATGGAGGCGGGTAAAAGCCTCGATTATTACGCCATCTGCTGCTTTGCAGCCACCGGCTTTTTCCTGGATAATGATACCTATTATACCAACAAAAAGGTATTGCGTCCGGCTTCGGAATATGTAGACGGCATAGAAAAAAAATATTTTGACTGGTACTACGCCCCGCGGGATATCTCTTTTTCACAGGCGGTTGATGAATTTGCCCATCTTTTTGAGCAAATTACCAAAGAGCAAACGCAAGGAAAGCGGGTGATCCTGCCCTTATCCGGAGGCTTGGACAGCCGTTCTCAGGCGGCGGCGCTTAAGGGCTATGCGAATGTGAATACCTATAGCTATGAATTTGCCCATAGTTTCAATGAAACAAAGTATGGTGCGGAAATAGCCCGGCGGATGGCTTGGGACTTCAAAAAATATATTGTTCCCGAGGGGTATCTGTGGAATAAGATAGATGAATTGGCAGAGATAAACGGTTGTTATGCAGAATTTACGGCAGCACGTCAAATGTCTATTGCTGATGATTATCCGGCCATGGGCGATATTTTTTACCTTGGACATTGGGGGGATGTTCTCTTTGATGATATGGGTGTTGCAGATGATCTGCCCTTTGACCGGCAACTTGAGGTATTGTACAAAAAGATTATTAAGAAAGGTGGGCTGGAATTAGCCCAAGCTTTGTGGACGCACTGGGGCCTGAATGGCTGTTTTGAAGACTATTTTCGCGAAAGATTAAGCCATTTGTTAGCCGCTATCCGGATAGATAATGCCAATAGCCGTATACGGGTCTTTAAATCCCTTTACTGGGCGCCCCGCTGGACCTCGATTAACCTGAGTGTTTTTGCCAAATATCATCCATTGGCCCTGCCTTATTATGATAACCGCCTGTGTGAGTTCATCTGTACTATCCCCGAACGCTATTTATCAGGCCGTCAGATACAGATTGAGTACATTAAGCGCAAGGCGCCGGAGTTAGCAGCCATTCCCTGGCAAAGTTATGATCCTTGTAGTTTGTATAACTATAAAAATTATAGTGCTTTATCTAATCAAGCGGTGGTTTTTGGCCGGAAATTGATGCGCAGGGGAAAAGAAGTGCTAACAGGTAAAGTCTGCACGGAGAGAAACTGGGAAATCCAATTCCTTGGGACTGAAAATGACCGGCAATTGCAGAAAAACCTTTTTGCCGAAGGAGGACTTGCTCCTAAAGAAATAAGTCAGGCGTTTTATAATAAATTTGTAAATGGAAATCATAGGCAGAAGATCTGGTATGCCCATCCATTATCCCTGCTTTTAACCTTGAATAAGCAATGCGTGTAGCTATATATTCCGGCGCGATACCAAGTACAACCTTTATTGAAAACCTCATCAGAGGCCTTGCCTCCAGTGATGTAGCTGTTCTTCTTTTTGGTACGATAAATAAAAAAATAGTGTATGCTTCTAAGCATGTTCATATCCATTCAACGCCGAAGAATCGAATGCTACTTTTGCTATTTATTCTGCTTAATGTTTTTCAGCTATTGATTATCAACAGGGCACGTTTTATAAAGCTTTATAGCTATCTAAAAGCTAAAGGTAATTTGACAAATTTGCGGCTTTGGGGCAAATATTTACCTATTGTGCGTCACTTGCCGGATATTTTTCATTTACAATGGGCCAAAGGAGCGGAAGACTGGTTGTTTCTGAAAGAGCTCTATGGCGTGAAATTGGTCGTGAGTTTCCGTGGTGCGCATATAAATTATTCGCCAATTTACGATAAGTCGTTGGCTGATAGTTATAGACGTGGTTTTCCTCACTATGATGCCTTTCACTGTGTGTCGAAAGCAATCGCCTTGGAAGGGTTGAAATATGGCGCCAGTCTTGAAAAATCTTATGTGATTTACCCTGCAGTAGACGTCTCCCTGCTTGCTACCAAAAAAGCATATGCTTCAAATGAGAAACTGCAAATTTTATCGATTGGGCGGGACCACTGGAAAAAGGGCTATCCGGTGGCCTTGGATGCCATGGCATTATTGAAAGAACGAGGCCTTGATTTCCATTACACCATTGTAGCCGGCGGAGAGAAAGAAGAATTGAAATATCAGATCGCGGACTTAAAACTGGGAGATAATGTAACATTGATAGATGCCTTGCCGCATGCTAAAGTCCTAGATCTATATGGAAAGAGCGATTTGTTCTTATTGCCGAGTTATGAGGAGGGGGTGGCCAATGTGGTATTGGAAGCCATGGCGCTGGGGAGGCCTGTTATTTCAACCAACTGCGGGGGCATGGCAGAGGTGATAGAAGATGGGGTGAATGGTTTTTTGGTGCCGGTCCGGGATCCGCAGGCGATAGCAGAGACTGTGGTTAAATATAGTACATTGAGCGAAGCTGCGGTGAATTTAATGCTGGACCATGCGAGAAAGACGATAATGAAGCAACATTTGTTAACAGGACAAATAGAGGCGATGGTTGAATTGTATAAATCCGTGCAGAATGATTAAGATAGGCTTAGTTCTACCCAATACCCCCGGCTACTCAGAAACTTTCTTTGTATCCAAAATCAAAGGATTGTCGGAGTCCGGATATCAACTCATCCTTTTTGCCCGGAGGAGTGGAACGGATCTTTCGTGGTTACCCAAAGGTATTCGTGGTGTTGAACCTTATGCAGTATTGCAAAATCCTGTACTGCAATTGCTCAAGACAGTTTTTGTTTTGACCTGGCTTTTCATTAAGGCTCCGGTGGCGGCTAAAAATTTTGTAACATTGGAGCGGCAGGATGGGATATCGACAAAGGCGCTTATGCGTCGGCTTTACATCAATGCCCATATTCTACCTTACCGGTTGGATTGGTTGCATTTCGGATTTGCCACCATGGGCCTTGATAAGGAGAATACAGCCAAGGCTATAGGGGCACGCGCTGCCGTGAGTTTCAGGGGCTATGATATCAGCCGTTATCCCTTGAAACATAAAGGCTGTTATCATAAATTGTTTTCAAAAATCGACAGGGTACATTCCATCTCGGATTATTTGTATAAACTTGCACTTTCGCATGGCTTGCCTCCATCCACAGATTATTATAAGATAACACCGGCTATAGCTGCTGATAAGTTTAAGGATGGAAACCGCGAGTATGTGTTGGGCGATAAAATCAATATACTCACCGTAGGCCGCTTATCCTGGGTTAAAGGCTATGATTATGCCCTGCAAGCGTTATCACAATTAAATATCGATTTCCAATACACGATTATAGGCGATGGCGAGGATAGGGAACGTTTGCTATTTGCTGCTTATCAGTTGGGGATTGCCGATAAGGTGGTCTTTGCCGGCAAACAAGCCCATGATAAAATCGTCCATTATATGCGGGAGAGTGCTATTTACCTGCAGTCCAGCGTGCAGGAGGGTTTTTGTAATGCGGTTTTGGAAGCCCAGGCCGCAGGACTGATCTGCATTGTGAGCGATGCTGAGGGTTTGCCGGAGAATGTGGAGCATAATCGTTCCGGCTTTGTCGTGCCCAAGCGCTCACCGGAGGCCCTGGTGCGCCAGATAACAACGGTGCTGGCAATGGATCCGGCCCAACGCCGGCAGATGTCGGCCTATACTGCGCGCCGGGTCCGAGAACAGTTTGACCTGAAGCAACAGATTGATCAATTTATTAAATTTTATGCATAGATGCTTTTTTTATTTTTAAAATACATAGCCCCCACCTGGTATTATAATATATCCTCGCAACTGTCGATGGAACGGAAATATTTTGTCGATTACCGTTCTTTACCTCAACAACTGCAGCAATTACTGGACTTGAATGCCAATTACCGCACGGAGGAGGCGAAGTTATGTGATGCCGCCTACCAGATTTTACAAAAGGGGATCATGGCGGAAGAGGCTCAGCCGCTCCATATTATTCCTGCGAAAAGACGTGTAAAAAGCATTTGTTTATTCGGAGCGCAACACATTGACATTGATCAGAGTGTGTTCGTTGGGGATGTGGTAGATAACTATCGTTTTGTCCGGCGTTTTTTTAATCCGCTGCATAGCCTGCAAATTTTGTTCATCCGTTTGCTGAGCCTGCACAACCCCTTCAAAGAAATCTACGGGTTTCTTTCTGCTATAAGTACCCCAAGGGTAGAGTTGTTCGGTACGAACGGATTTGGACATTATGAGCAGGAGTACGTACAATTTTCTTCGCCTTTAATTGCGGTCCAACCAAAGGTTAGCGTGGTGATTCCTACGCTCAACCGCTATGACTACCTGAAAGATGTATTGTCGGATCTGGAACAACAAGATTATCCTAATTTTGAGGTGATTGTTGTTGATCAGACCGATCCTTTCAATGCGGATTTTTACAAGGGATGGAAATTGGATTTACAGGTCCTCCAACAACAGGAGAAGGCCTTGTGGCTGGCCCGTAACACGGCCATACGCCGGGCCAAGGGAGAGTATATGTTGTTGTATGATGATGATTCACGTGTAGACAGCGATTGGATCAGTCAGCATTTGAAATGTATAGACTACTTTTCCTGTGATATCTCTTCGGGCGTTTCCTTGTCGGTCGTAGGCGCCAAGGTGCCGCCGGATTATGCCTATTTTAAGTGGAGCAGTCAGATTGATACCGGTAATGTCTTATTTGCGAAAGCGATGATGAAGGATACCGGCATGTTCGACCGTCAGTTTGAACGACAACGGCAGGGAGATGGAGAGTATGGACTCCGTTCCTATCTGTGCGGCAAGACCAATGTCTCCAATCCCTTGGCCAAGCGGATACATCTTAAGGTGGCCACCGGAGGATTAAGGCAAATGGGCAGTTGGGATGGCTTGCGCCCGACCAAACTCTTTGCCCCGCGTCCTGTGCCAAGTATCCTTTATTTGTGCCGTAAGTATTTTGGTAACCGGATAGCCCGACTCCTATTGTTGATGACAGTGCCGGCTTCATTGACGCCTTACCGTTATAAGGGAAACAAAAAGATGCAGTTATTATCCATCCTGTCATTGGTAATTACTTTTCCTGTTGTCTTTACACAAGTCATGATTTCTTGGCGCCGTGCAAGCCTGAAATTGGAAGAGGGAGATAAAATAGCCATATTATGAAAATACTACAAGTGGTTGATATTCTGAATATCGGAGGGGCAGAGCGTGTTGCGGTTGACCTATCGAATATTTTGAGCGAAAATGGAGTAGATGTTACTTTTTTATCGCTTTTGCAAAAAGGCCCACTATCCGGAGCCTTAAATCCGTGTATTCCACAGCTTGAACTAAAACGCTCTCATCGTTTTTCCCCTGTCGCTTTATTTAGGTTTATCAGCATTGCAAAAGGTTTTGATATTATCCACATTCACATGAGTCAAAATCTGAGATATGTGGCTTTGGCATCCATTCTATATCCTAGTTTAAAAAATAAAATAGTGTTTCATGACCATTCTAACCGTATGAATCTGGATAATAACTACTCTAAAACGGTGAGGTTAGCACAGAGATACTCAATTAATACATATATAGGTGTCAGTAGGCAACTCACGGATTGGGCCATGAGCAATGGGGTTAAACAAGCCTATGTACTCCCCAATATTATCAGACGGAAATTGAGGACAGAAACAGTTGATAACCCCGCTGGTTATGTAAGTGTAGGGAATGTGAGACCGGAGAAAAATTATGAATTTTTGTTAAAATTAGCCTCTTACTTACCGAATAGATCCTTTACAATATACGGAAGTAGCAATGTTGCTCCTTATCTTGCTAAGATTACACAGCAGGCAGGTAATAATGTGCAAATTGTTGATGGTGTGAGTGATATTCAGGCTGTTTTACCCAAGTATAAAGTGGCCATACATTGTGCTCCTTCTGAAACAGGCCCCTTGGTGTTAATTGAATATTTGGCACAGGGTATTCCTTTTATTACCTATCGTACCGGAGAAGTGGCGGAGCAAATTCAGCATGATTTGCCGGAATTGATTATGGATAATTTTGAGGTAGGGCAGTGGCTTGAGCGGATTGAATATATAGAAAATAATTATGAGGCTTTACAGGGGCGATTAATTAAGGTTTTTGAAAAAAATTACGCAGAAAAAAAATATGTTGAACAATGCATGAATATCTACAAAAACGCCCTAAATTATTAATTGTTTCCGATACAGCGGTTATCGTTAATGATAAAGGAGAAGTGGCGGCTTTTGAACCGGTGGTGCGGGAGATTGAACATTTCTATCCCCTCTTTGATTCAATAACGTGGATTGCCGCACGCTATCCGGTGGGTGACCGTTCTCATAATGTGAGGGAGATTAAAGAGGGTAATATTAATTACATTCTATATGATCGGATTGGTGGCGCTGGTCTGGTAAACAGATTGAAAATTATTGCTGCCTATTTTAAGTTATTTGTGTTGATTCTAACAAATGTCAAAAAAGCAGATGTAATTCATAGCCGGGGACCGGCACATGCAGCGATACTATGTGCAATTCTATCTTTTTTTATACGTAAAAATAAAATATATTGGCATAAGTATGCGGGAAATTGGGCACAGCATAACCCTCCATATTCTTATCGCTTTTTACGCTATATACTCAGACGGGCAGACCATACGGTCATAACCATTAACGGGCGTTGGGAAGGGCAAAAAGCCAACCAACTGACCTTTGAAAATCCCTGCCTGACCCAAGGTGAGCGGGAGGAAGGCTTACAGGCTATAGAACGGAAGAATTATAGCGGAAAACTGGATTTTGTCTTTATCGGCCGTCTCGAAGATGCAAAGGGCGTGCAGCGGATTTTGAATGTGTTCTCAAAGATCTCCAACGAAAGAATCGGGAAAATACACTTTGTGGGCGATGGAGAGAAAAGAGCCGACTATGAGCGCTTTGCCAAAGCGCATTGTAAACATGAGGTGATTTTTCATGGCTTCTTGTCACGTACAGACATCAATACACTCCTTGATACGGCTCACGTCTTTCTTTTGCCTTCAGATTCTGAGGGTTTTCCAAAGGTGATAGCGGAGTCGGCTAATTATGGATTGATTCCCATTGTATCAGATGTCTCGTCCATAGGTCAGTATATCAAGGAGGGGCAAACCGGTTATTTGATACCGGGCGCAGCGGAGGAAATACTGAAGACTAAGATAGAACAGTTCCTGACTTTGGAGGCAGATGTAATGAAAACTATTGCGGAAAATTGTTGTGCTATGGCCGAAAAGTTTACCTATGCTCACTACAATAAACGAATCAAAGAGGAGATTATAGGATGGAGATAGCACAGCAAGAGAACAAGCCTTTGCTTACTACTGCTTGGATCATAGTACACGCTATTCTCGCGTACGGTGCCGTGCATTTTTCTTTTCTCTCCGAATTATGGGCTATAGCTGTGCTGCTTGCCGGAATTTTTTTTACTATACGTAACAAGAATCAAAGCAATGAAGCTGCCGTATGGGGCGCATATTATGTAGGACTGGAGGTGCTTCTAAGAGCAACCGGCGGTTCTTTGATATGGGAATTTGGAAAGTATGCCCTGATCGTGATATTGCTGATTGGAATTATGGTGGACAAAAAGCAGGATAGGTCATTTCCTGGCTGGGTTGTTCTTACCGGCTTGCTTCTTTTGCCGGCTATAGTTTTTACATTTAGCTGGAGTGATAGAATCAGAGAAGATATTTCATTCAATATATCAGGAATCTTCGCTCTCTTAGTCTCCTCCTATTATTTTTATAAACGGGTAATCGCCTACTCTATACTTTTGAAAATTTTTTCATATTCCTTATTGCCCATTATTTCTCTTGCTATTGTGTTGTTTTTTAAAACGCCTAATATCGAGGCCTTATCCTTTAGTACGGATGCCAATTTTCAAACCTCAGGAGGTTTTGGTCCGAATCAGGTGGCTACTATCTTGAGTTATGGATGGTTGATATTTTTGGTCTTGATGATTTTCAAGGAGAAGATTACCGCGAATACGCTATTTTCGTTTGCTATTTTTGCCTTTTTGCTTTTTCGCGCCTTGTTCACCTTTTCTCGTGGGGGTAATTTGGGGGCGGTGTTGGCTTTTGTGGCCTTTATCAGCGCCTTTACACTATCCGGTAATTTGAAATTATTTTCTTCTCGTGCTTTGTTCCCCTTGTTGTTACTCCTCATTTTATCCATGATTGTAGTGAGCCAATTGAATACTATAACCGGAGGTGTATTTGAAAATCGCTTTATGGGGAAGAATATGGAGGGAGATGTAAAGGAAGATATAACCACCGGACGGCTGGATATATTAAAGATGGAGTTGGAACTCTTTAAGGAACATCCTATGGGAGTCGGAGCTGGAGGAAGTCGAGTGTTCCGAGCACAAGAATTTGACGATACACATGCTACTCATAATGAATTTGGCCGGTTAATTTCAGAACATGGAATATTGGGTGTAGTAGTCATATTGATATTATTGCTTAAACCGCTTTTTACCTTTTTTAACCTGCGTTTTGTGGAAGGACGGGCCTTTCTATCCATGTTTATTGTCTTGAGTCTTATTACCCTTATGCACTCGGCTTTTCGTATAGCCTTACCGGCCTTTTTATATGGGGTGGCATTTATTTATTTGATACCAAAAGAGTATGAAGATCCTTTATATCGGCAATAAACTCTCTCAGCACGGATTTACACCCACCAGTGTTGAAACCTTGGGTCTCCAATTGACTGAATTTTGTGAAGTGATTTCTGTTTCGGATAAGCGCAATAAGCTATTACGCTTGCTGGATATGCTTTTTAGTATATTCAAATACAGAAAAGAAATGGGTTATGTAATCATAGATACCTATAGTACCTCCAACTTTTACTTTGCCCTGATGGCTGCACTTTGCTGCCGCTTGTTGAATAAAAAGTACATATCCATACTTCGTGGCGGAGAGTTGCCAGCACGTCTGGATCGTTCGCCTGTCTTGTCGAAGATGATATTTCACTACAGCTATTTTAATGTGTCTCCTTCTGGCTATCTTTATGATGCGTTTTGTAAGCGGGGATTTGATAAGCTGAAAGTTATTCCGAATAATATTCATATAGTTGATTATCAATTCATACAACGTAAGCAATATCTCCCTCGTTTACTTTGGGTACGGGCATTTGATAAAACCTATAATTGCGAAATGGCCGTGGAGGTGCTGGCTTTACTGCTAAAAGACTATCCGGAGGCCCGACTGTGTATGGTAGGCCCAGACAAGGATGGTTCAATGGAAAATGTGAAAAAACTGGCAGATCAACTCGACGTATCTAATGCTTTGACTATTACAGGTCGCTTAAGCAAAAAAGACTGGTGGACATTATCACGTGAATATGATATATTTATCAATACCACCAATGCGGACAATACTCCTGTTTCTGTAATAGAGGCTATGGCCTTGGGCTTGGCCGTGGTAACCACCAATGTGGGCGGCATTCCGCATCTGCTCTCGGAGGGAGAAGAGGCATTGTTGGTAGAAAAGGGGGATGCTAAAGGCATGGCGGAGGCGATTAAACGGATTATAGCGTGTCCGGTGGCGGCCGAACAAATGTGTATCAAGGCAAGGGCTAAGGTCGAGACGTTTGATTGGGCTGTGGTTAAAAAGCAATGGCAGGAGGTGCTGCAATGAATTTATTGGAATTTTCTCTCCGTTTCAAAGGTTTTGATATTGATAAAGCCGGGAAGAGTCTTGCTGAATATGCGGGACACCAGTTGGAGCGTAGGGATGCCATAGTAAAATATCATCTTGAGCACAACTCTTTTTATCGCCGACTTGTTGGGGATCGTCCGGTTGATATATTTGAACAATTGCCGATTATCAATAAGACGGATTTTCAACGGCCTTTGCACGAAATGATATCGGATGGGTATAGGCCTAAGGACTTGTATGTGGCCAATACCTCAGGGTCTTCGGGCCATCCGTTTTATTTTGCCAAAGATAAGGATGCACATGCCATCACTCATTCCATTATTTTAGATCTCTACAATGAACATGGAATAACCCCCGACTTATTACAAGCACGTTTTTATGGTATTCCTTTAAAAGGATTGGCGGCATACAAAGAACGGCTGAAAGATTTTTTGAGCAACCGGCTTCGCTTTCATGTATTTGATTTATCGGATACCCAATTGGAACGATATCTTAATACCTTTAGCCGGAAGAAGTTTGGATACATATACGGATATACAAGTGCTGTTGTACAGTTTGCAAAATTCTTATTACGCAAAGGCATTGTGTTGAATACGGTATGTCCGACTTTGAGAAGTTGTATAATCACCTCCGAGGTTTGTACTGCTCAAGACCGGACTATCATGGAGGAAGCTTTTGGCGTAAAGGTTATTAATGAGTATGGTTGCTCGGAAGCCGGATTGATCGCCTTTGAAGATAGGGAGGGGTCGTGGAAAATGGTAACTGCCGATAGCTACTATGAGGTGGTAGATGAAGAAGGAAAAGTGCTTCCTTATGGTTGTGAAGGTAGGCTACTCATTACTTCTCTTTCCAATAAGGCCATGCCCTTTATCCGTTATGAGGTGGGGGATTTAGGTGTAATTAACCAGATTAATGGTGAATTGATACTTGAAAAATTAACGGGCAGGGTGAGTGATATGGTGATATTACCGAGCGGAAAGCGGGCAGCCGGCCTGACATTTTACTATATTTCACGTGCCGTGCTTGAAAAAAGCGATGCTGTCCGCGAGTTCATTGTACGACAAACTGCCATAGATACCTTTATATTTGATATGGTGTCTCAAAGAAACTTGACAAAGGCGGAGACCACTTTCTTGCAAAAGCAGATGGATGATTATCTGGAACCCGGATTGAAGTTAGTTATCAATCGGGTGGATAAGATAGAAAGGCCTGCATCAGGGAAAATAAAACATTTTTATAGTCAACTCAAGTAATCTTGTTGAGATATTATGTGGTTCATAAATAAAAAAATAAACCTTTTGCGTAGCAGGGTATTGCAGGGCATGGTAGACATCCATTCGCACCTGCTCTGGGGCGTAGATGATGGGGCTAAAGATATAAATCAGACGCAACAGATTATAGCCGCAATGCGTGAGTTGGGCATAACCTCAGCCTTTGCTACCTCGCATATCATGTCCGGTCTTCCGGGGAATACGCCACAAAAGTTGGTGGAGGTATTTAAAAATGATTTGTCTCCGCTTGCGAATAATTTAGATTTTGAGGTTAGGCTTGCAGCTGAGTATATGTTAGATGAGGCTTTTATGCAAAAGTTCCGGCAAGGAAATCTATTAATTTATGATGGTAAGCATTTGTTGGTAGAGATTTCGACCATGGCTATACCGGTGAATCTTGAAGAAACAATTTTTGAGATTTGCAGTAGTGGATATATTCCCATCATGGCCCATCCGGAGCGTTATACTTTTCAGAATATAACAAAATATGAACGCCTGGCTGATATGGGCTGCAAATACCAATTGAATATTTTGTCCTTGTCGGACCATTATGGCAAGCATGTGAGAACAAGGGCCGAGGCATTGTTGGATGCCGGTATGTATGATTTTATCGGTACAGACGCTCATTCCGCTGCGATGCTGAAAAAGGCAGGAGAAATAAATTTAAGTAAGGATAGGACGCTTCAAATCAAGCAGCTTGTAAGTAATAATAGTTTACTCGCGATTATCGGAGAAGACCTTAAAAAATAATCTGATGGCAAAATTTTATACATATCGCAATCATTATCCGGGGGCTTCTTCCAGAGGCTACCTGTCTCACTTTTTACGTCCGTTTTTCAAAGATAAGCCTGTTTCAAAGGACGAACTACTTGCAACCTATGGTGACTATGTGAATTTTTATGAAAGTGTAAATACTGTAAGTGAATGCGACTTCGCTATTTTGCCCATGGCTATTGAGTACTACATGCTCAATAACAAGCGAGATTTGATGTTATCCTTTATTGATGCGGCGAAAAAAGCCGGAAAAAAAGTCATTACGGAGACACATGGTGATTTTGGGGTAACGCCGCTTGTAAAAGATGTTATCGTAATGCGCCAGAACGGTTATCAAAACCGGCGGCTGCTTTTTCAATATGCCATGCCCGCTTTCTTCGGCGATCCGATGAAAAGATATTTTCAACAAGATACGATAGTTATTCGGGAAAAGTTGGCAAAACCCGTTATAGGATTTTGCGGACAGGCTTCAACTACCTGGAAGAAAAACCTGTATGATGTATGTCGTACTGCTGTACGTAATCTAAAATATCATGTAGGCTTGTCGGTATGGGAGCCGCATAGCCTTTATCCTTCTACCTTGCTGCGAAGCAGGACCTTAAAAATGATTGAAAAGGATGATCGGTTGGAGGCTAATTTTATCAAGCGGGATAAATACCGTGCAGGTGCAAACAGCAAAGATGACAGAGAAAAAACCACCCGTGAGTTCTATCAGAATATGATAGATTCGGATTATATTGTTTGTGTGCGAGGTGGTGGTAACTTCTCCGTGCGGATCTATGAGACCCTGGCCATGGGGCGGATTCCCATTTTTATCAATACGGATTGTATCCTGCCCTTTGACAATATCATAGACTGGAAACGTTACTGTGTGTGGGTGGAGGCTCATGAATTACACCGTTTGGGTGATATTGTTTCCGGCTTTCATGAGGCCCTTTCGCCGGAAGAATTCAAACAACGCCAACAGGAATGCCGGGCGCTATGGGAAAAACACCTGTCCTCCAATGGGGCGATGATGAGTTTGATGTCGTTGGTATAAAATATAAAATAAATTTAAGTGTATGGATAATATAGCAGTACTAATTCCGGCTTACAATGAAAGCCTAACAATACAAAAAGTTGTAATAGATTATAAAACAGCGATCCCAGATGCTGTGGTTTATGTGTATGATAATAATTCTACGGACGGAACGGCGGAATTAGCACTCAAGGCGGGCGCTGTTGTTCGGAAAGAATATAAACAGGGCAAAGGTAATGTAATACGCAGGATGTTTCGTGAAATTGACGCCCTATGTTATATTATGGTGGATGGCGATAATACTTATCCGGCGTCGCATGCAAAAGAAATGGCTGAATTGGTATTGCATAAAGGTGTCGATATGGTTATTGGTGATAGATTATCTTCTACCTATTTTGAGGAGAATAAACGCCCTTTCCATAATCTGGGTAATTCTCTGGTGAGGAATATGGTTAATTTTTTATTTGATAGTGATATTAAGGATATTATGACTGGATACAGGGCTTTTAGCTTTTTGTTTATTAAGAGCTTTCCGGTTTTATCTAAAGGTTTTGAAATAGAAACGGAGATGACTGTACACGCATTAGATAAAAATATGCATATTTCAACTGTTGTCATAGATTATAAAGACAGGCCGGAAGGGAGTGTCTCAAAATTAAATACGTATTCTGACGGTCTAAAGGTTGTTCGCACGGTCTTGAAATTGTTTAAAAATTATAAGCCATTGACCTTTTTTTCGTGTATATCTTTATTTACTTTATTATTAAGTATCATACTGTTTATTCCGATTGCGGTTACTTTTTGGGAAACACATTTGGTGCCAAGATTTCCGACGCTTATTGTGTCAGGTTTTTTAGCATTAATAGCCATGCTGTTATTTTTCGTAGGCTTATTATTGGATGTAATTAAACAGAAGAATCTGCAGGATTTTGAAATGAGACTGAATGATGTACAAAATAAAATAGGGAACTAAAAAAATGGATAAGCTTAAAAATATTTGTAAAAAAAATGTTAATGTTATAGCTGCTTTTTTATCTGTTGTAGCAGTATATACGCTATGGATATATTTTACATATGGACCAGCAGGCACTGGAGGTCGTGATACTGTGTGGTGTTTTGTGGCGGTAGGAATGTGCCTAATTATTAGACAGGCATTAATAATTACAGGTAAGCATTTCCGAAAATTGATATGGATTTTGGGCTGTTTCTTTTCGCTCATAATTGTTCTTGGACACATATTCTCTCTACATGGGAATACGGATGCATACATGTCTGTAACAGGGTTTGCGGTATTCTTGTTTTTGATCGTTGGATTTACTATTATTGTAGGTTCTTTACTCGTAGTCTTGTATGATTGCTTGGACCGGGTAAATATTCGGGAACAAATGTTGCCACGTATAATATATAGCAATCGCATCTTGTTTTATATTATTTGGGCGCTTATATTTTGTTGCCATGCTATTTATTTATGTTGGTTTTATCCTGCCATTCTTACAACTGATTCTATTTCGCAAATAAATCAGTGCTTATCAGGTGTCTATACAAATCATCATCCTTTTGTTAACACTGTTATGATTTCTTTAGTGATACAATGCGTTAAATGGTGTGGAGGAGGGCTTGCCTTGAGTATTGCTGTATTTTCCGCACTGCAATCAGGTGTTATGGCTTTAATATTCACTTATGCTATTTCTTTTTTTCTGAAAAGAAGACTTAATAAATATGTCTTGTTATCCTTATTGCTATATTATGCTTTATTTCCAATCAATGCGATGTATAGTATTACGCTATGGAAGGATATATTATTTGGTGGAATTTGCTTATTACTTATCATTTTAATGATGCGCTTAGTAGATAATCCGGAGTCTATTATTAAAAATAAAATTACTTTATTTTTTTTTGGATTAATTATATTTTTATTTTGCTTATTCCGGAATAATGGATTCTATGCCTTCGTTGTATTTGTTCCAATTATGATTCTGATGAACAAAAAATATTGGAAACAATTGTTAATATTATCCATTGTAGAAATTGCTGCTGTATTATGCTACTTAGCGGTTTTACTACCTCTGTTAGACGTGAAAAAAGCCGATATGAAAGAAGGTTTATCAGTCCCTCTTCAACAAATTGCCAGAACGCTAAGAGAGCATGGTAATGACTTATCTTTTGAAGATAAGTACGCTATCCGGGAAATTTTAGATACGGATTCATTAGCTCAATTATATGTACCTTATATATCTGACCCGGTAAAGGCTAAATTTAATGAAGATAAATTCAAGGAGGAGCCGATGAAATATATTCGGTTATGGGCGAGTTTATTAAAAAAATATCCTAAAACATACATAGAGTCTTTCTTCGCCGGAATGTATGGTTATATTGACCCCAGTGTTGACGCTTCTTTTAGGCCGGCATTCAGTGTTATGAAGGATATAGATACTAAGACGTATTTTAAAAAAACCGATATAGCTTATGATCTATATCCAAATTTTAAGAAGATGCTGAGATTAGTTTTTCGTGTTCCTATTATATCAATATTCTTTAATATTGGTTTTATGATTTGGATAGCGCTGATAATTATGTTAAAATGCATTATGGATAAAAAATACAAACTATTATTGCCGTTTTATTTTTTAGGCTGTTTATATTTGACAGTATTAGCATCTCCCGTCTATGCGGAATATAGATATGTGTATGGTATTATGATCTCTATCCCGGTCCTTATTTGTTGGGTTTTGTTAGATAGTTCAGGGCGGAAAGGTGGCGATGAAAATAAAATTGAGGACGCTGACACACTGGATTAACGCAATGTTTTAGCTATATCATATAGATCATCGAAACTGAGCTTTGTTGTCATTGTTTTGTTAACTGTTTTATTGATGAATTTTTTTTTATTTACACTTATGTTCTCATTCTTGTCTTTTTTTGCCTCCGCCCAGTCGCTCAAGCTGGCGGACTTTGATGACCGGTTGAAATCAACGAAGAATTCTCAATTGATCGATGTCCGCAGACCCGAAGAATTCCGGGAGGGACACCTGAAAGGTGCTGTAAATATGGATGTCAATGCGGCGGACTTTGTGAAGCGGATCGCTAAACTGGATACGTCCCGTGCTGTTTTTGTTTATTGCCGTTCGGGCCGCCGCAGCAAGGCTGCTTTGAAAGTTTTTAAAGACGCCGGTTTTACTACCGTCTACGAGCTTGATGGCGGTATTCTGTCCTGGAAAGCTGCCGGACGCCCGATGGAATAACCCGCCTGCAGCTGGATCTTCTACTATTTTCAACGACAAAATTTACTATTTTGTCGTTTTTTTGTATATTTGTTGCTACGCTGACGCTGAATAAAAAATAATCCGCTATGTCATACCTCTTTGTTTGTTATCCGAAATGCAGCACCTGCCAGAAGGCCAAGGCCTTTTTGGATGCACAGGGCGTCCCCTATGTAGAACGTCATATTACGGAGCAGCGGCCCACGGAGCAAGAACTGACGGCGTGGATTAAGCGGAGCGGGTTGCCCGTGAAAAGTTTTTTCAATACGAGCGGACTTAGGTATAAGGCGCTGGAATTGAAGGATAAATTGCCGGGGATGAGCGAGGCGGAGCAGATCAGCCTGCTGGCCACGGACGGTATGCTGGTGAAGCGGCCCTTGGTCGTGGGCGATACTCAGGTGTTGGTCGGCTTCAAACCGGAGACCTGGGCGAAAATCTTATAAAACTTAATTTGCTGTTAAAACTTATTTTTAAAGATGCATTATTTTTCTGATTCCAATATAGAGCAGGTTGCCGTACATGCGGTGGGCAACAAGGCGAATAACGAGCCCTTGCACTGTGCTAAAACAGTGCTGAAACTCGACAATGAGGATACGCGCCTCTTGTTGATGAACTACTTTTTCTACCCTTTCAAGAGCAATGAGTATTTTCATTTCCACAGCGAACATGGGGTGGACGAGAACGAGGTGTATGCGACGGTGTCTGAGGTGTTCGAGGAGCCGGAGTTTTTATTTGACGCCTCCCTGCGCATGGCTAAGCGCCTTTACGAGCAGGGCAATTCGCAGAAAATAAAGAATGGTGAACTATACATGGTCTACTTCAGTAACTGCAATGTGGGCGGCGAGGAGGTGGATGCCGTAGGCCTGTTCAAGTCCGAGACCCACGAGCCCTTCCTGAAAATCCATCCCTCGGGTAGCAATTTCAAGCTGGAGAGTGATGAGGGCATGCCCATCGGCAAGCTCGACAAGGGTTGTATTATTTTCAACACGGAGCGGGAGAAGGGGTACCTGGTAGCGGTAGTAGACAATACGAACCGCTCGGAGGCGCACTACTGGGTGGATGATTTCCTGCACCTGCGGCAACGGAAAGATGAGTACTACAATACGCAGAACGTCCTGACCATCTGCAAGAATTTTGTGCAGGCCGAGTTGCCCCAACACTTTGACGTGAGCAAGGCCGACCAGGCCGACCTGCTGAACAAGTCGGTAAAATACTTCAAAGACAATGAGAGTTTTGATATGGGAACTTTTACGGACCAGGTAATGGGCCAGCCGGAGGTGATCCAAAAGTTCAATAATTACAAGGACAACTACGCTAAAGAATTTGAACTGGAGGTGGCCGATAATTTCGATATCTCCGAAAATGCGGTGAAAAAACAGGCCCGCGTATTCAAAAGTGTGATCAAACTGGACAAGAATTTTCACATTTATGTGCATGGCAACCGTAACCTGATAGAGCAGGGAACGGATGATAAGGGGCGCAAGTATTATAAAATCTATTATCAGGAAGAACAATGATCAAATACATAGAAGACGTAATAATGAAATGGTTGGGCGTGTCGGATTTTTATACGCCGAACTCCAACCTTTATGCCGACCTGATTCTCTTTGGGATTGGTCTGGTGATTGTCTATGGCCTGGTGCTGCTTTGCCGCTGGCTGGTTAGCTTTGTGGCCAGGAAGCTGAGTAGCAAAACCGTCAATAAAGTAGACGACTACTTGCTGGAACGGAAATTTTTCACGCGGGTAGCTTATATCCCCGGCCTGATATTGCTGGATATCCTGGTAGACCTTCTTTTTGCGACGCACCCCCAGACACATCACCTGCTGAAAGTGACCTTGGGTATTCTTTCGGTAATCAATATCTGCGCCTTGTTCTTCTCCGTACTCAACGCCATGGAAGATGCACATACCAGGCGGGACGCCCGCCGCGGCTCTATCCGGGGCATAGTACAGGCGCTGAAAACGACGACCTATGTGGTGGCCACCATCTTTATCCTCTCGTTGATCCTGGGCGTGAAGATCGGCACCTTGCTGACCGCCCTGGGAGCTGCCTCGGCCATCCTGATGCTGGTTTTCAAAGACTCCATCCTGGGATTGGTCGGCGGTATACAATTGTCTATGAATAAGGTGGTCTTGCCGGGCGATTGGATTGAAATGCCCTCGGCCGGGGCCGACGGGAATGTCCTGGAGATCTCGCAGGTCACCGTGAAGGTGCAGAACTGGGACAATACGATTGTGACGATTCCTACCTACGACCTGATTTCAAAACCGGTGAAAAACTGGCGCGGCATGTCGGAGTCCGGGGTGCGCCGGATCAAACGTTCTATCTTCATTGACATGACGAGCGTGAAATTCTGTACGGACGAGATGCTGGAGCGTTATGCCGGCATCGAATACGTGGCCGGCTATGTAAAAGAGAAACAAAAGGAAATAGACGAAGACAATGCCGCCCGCCGGATCAACGGAGAACTGGAGGTGAACGGCCGGCAGCAAACCAACATCGGTGTTTTCCGGGCCTACCTGCAACGCTACCTGGAAAACCACCCGGGCTTAAGCCGGGATTTTACGCTGATGGCACGGCAGTTGCAGCCCACGGAGGCCGGTATCCCCATTGAAATTTATGTATTCACCAAGACTACCGCCTGGGTGGAATACGAGGGGATACAGTCGGATATTTTCGATCACATCATTGCCGCAGTGCCCTATTTTGACCTGCGGGTATACCAGAGTCCTTCATGGAATGATTACCGGCTCTTTCAATCGGCTACGCCGGGCGAGCCGCTTAAATAAACGCCTATGACGCCTGTTACCCTTGAAGTTTGTGTGGATTCCGTAAGGTCCGCCCTGATTGCCCAGGCCGGCGGCGCCCAACGTGTGGAGTTGTGCCAGAGCCTGCCGGAAGGCGGTACAACCCCCTCTGCCGCCCTTATCAGTAAGGTGAGGGAATTGCTTGATATTGAAGTCTATGTCTTGATCCGTCCGCGTGGCGGCGATTTTCTGTATGACGATATAGAGTTTGACATTATGCTGCACGATATTTTGTATTGCGCCCGTAGTGGTTGCGACGGTGTGGTGATCGGCATGCTGCAAGCCGACGGCGCCATTGACAAAGAGCGTTGTGCGGAACTGGTCCACCTGGCTAAACAGCACAATCTGGGGGTAAGCTTTCACCGGGCCTTCGACCGCTGCAATGATTTGCAGCAAGGACTGGAAGATATTATCAGCCTGGGTTGCGAGCGGGTGCTGACCTCCGGCGGCCAACCCACCGCACAGGCCGGGGCGGCGGCGCTCAAAGCCCTGGTAGAGCAAGCGGCCGGCCGCATCAGCATCATGCCCGGCAGCGGGCTGACGCCGGACAATGTCGCGGCGCTCTTGAAAACGACCGGCGCCAAAGAAGTGCATGGGACCTTCAGCACTACCTGCCCCGGACACATGACTTACCACAATCCCGCTTTCCCCGAAGCCGACGCCCGATACCGCCATACCGATGCCTGCCAGTTGAAGAAACTAAGGGACTAAGAAACTAAGATTATGAGACCAGCCTACCTTATTATAGCCTTGCTGTTATGCTGCGTTGCCTGCCAGCCGCATTTCCTGAAAGAGGAGGAGTACCGCGCTCAGGTGCAGCAACAGTTCCAACAACGGAAAGGCGAGACGCAGCGTCGCGCTGAGGCCCTGTACAGCGTTTTCGACCGCCGGGACCTTAGCCTGCAGCAACGCGAAGCCCTGGAATTCCTCTATGCCTATATGCCCTTGTGTGACCTGACGGATTATGACGGTGATTTTTTTCTCCGGCAGGTGGATGCGGCCTTCAGGGCCCGTGATTATTTTACCTGGGGGAAACAGATTCCGGATGATATTTTCCGCCACTTCGTCCTGGTATACCGGGTGAATAACGAGTACTTAGACACGGCGCGGATGGTCTTTTTCGACGCCCTGAAAGACCGGGTGAAAAACCTGTCTATGTATGAGGCTGCGCTGGAGGTCAACCACTGGTGCCATGAGAAAGTCATTTACCGCGGTACCGACGGCCGTACCTCGGCCCCGCTGGCGCTGATGCGCACCTCCTGGGGACGCTGCGGCGAGGAATCTACCTTTACCGTAACCGCCCTGCGCGCCGTGGGGATCCCTGCGCGGCAATGCTATACCCCCCGTTGGGTACATACCGATGACAACCATGCCTGGGTAGAGGTGTGGGTAGATGGAAAGTGGCATTTCCTCGGCGCCTGCGAACCCGAACCCGCATTGGATATGGCCTGGTTCACCGCCCCGGCCAAGCGCGCCATGATGGTACACACTACCGTTTTCGGCTCTTACACCGGCCCTGAAGAGAAGAACCTGGAAACACCCTTGTATTCGGTCATCAACCTATTAGGCCATTATGCCCTTACCCGCCACGCCGCAGTGCAGGTGGTGGACGCCAAGGGTCGTCCGGTACCCGGCGCCAAGGTCCAATTCAAGGTATACAACTATGCCGAACTCTACCCCGTGGTGACCGTGACGGCCGATAGCCTCGGCCGGGCCTCCGTACTTACCGGCATGGGCGACCTCATGGTCTGGGGCAGCCATGACGGTTGCTATGGTTACGGAAAGTCCATTGCCAACGGCAGTGTGGCGATTGTCCGGCTGGACCGCCGGCCCGGCGCGCCTTATGAAGAAACCTATATGATGGAGGTGCCCAAAGCGCAGGCCGTGCCGTCTGTCGCCACCGGGAAACAGGCGGAAAATGCCCGCCGGCTTGCCCAAGAAGATTCCCTCCGCAACGATTATATGCAGACCTTCGCTACGGAATATGAGGCCCGCGACCGGGCGCAGGAAACGGGCCTGGAGCCTTTTTACGTATGGAAATACATGCAGCAGGCCCAGGGCAACTGGCGGGAAATTGCCGCCTTCATGAAAGCGCGGGAGAATGATTTCCGGATTTTCCCCTTCATGGCCACCCTTTCGGAAAAAGACCTGCGGGATACGCCGGCCGCCGTACTGGAAGACCATTTGTCGCCGGAGCCTGCCGTAACGGGAGACTTGCCCGGGTCCTTTGTGGCGGATTATGTGCTTTCTCCCCGCATTGCAACGGTGCTGATCAAGCCCTGGCGTAGCTTCTTCCGGCAGGAACACGTGGCGGCTGTTATTGCCGGCACCCCCCGCTCGGCGGCCCATATCGCCCGTTTTGTACGGGACAGCATCCTCCGCCGTGATGCCGATAACTACTACAACTGCCTTTCCACGCCGCAGGGCGTTTATGAACTGCGGATGGCCGACGGCCGCTCGCGTCAGGTCTTCTTCGTGGCCGCCTGCCGCAGTTTGGGCTTTCCGGCCCGTATAGCGCCCGCCACCGGCATGCCGCAGTATTATGATATACAACAACGGCAGTGGGTGAACGCGGAGCTGGATAAGACGGACGCCCCTGTAAATACGCTCACCGCTCAGGTGCGCCTGACCCTGCGCAATCATCCGTCTAATATCGTCAAACCGCAGTACGAAAGCCATTATACCCTGGCGGTCTACCGCGGCGGCGATTTCCACACCCTTGACCTTTACCGGCGGCCGGAGTTGGACCGGTTCCCCGCCATACTCTCATTGGATGAGGGCTATTACCGCCTGATGACCGGTGCGCGCGCCAGTGACGGTACGGTGCGCGTGCATACGAAATACTTCAACCTTACAGCCGGAAAACCTCAGCAGGTCACAGTACAACTATTCTCACATACCGACCGGATTACCGTGCTGGGCGCCTTGGATATGAATACGGAGGTGCACCAGCCCGATGCCATGTATACACTCTCCCGCCTGGCCCGGGGCAAGGGCCTGATCCTTTCTATTATCGATCCCGGTAAGGAACCCTCCCGCCATGTGGAGGCAGACCTGCAGCTGAAAGCCCTCGACAGTTGGGGCGGAGGCAAGGTCTTCCTGAACCGGAATGAAAAAACGGCACAGGCCCTCTTGGCTAAAGTCCGTGAAAGCCTGAATATTGAATTTGCCGGTGAATACCCGCTCACGCTTTATATCTCTACCGGCGGCGGTATCCTCTTTTATTCCAAGGGCTATCGCATCGGCATAGGAGAAGACCTCCTGAAAGTCATTAAACTGGAGCAGAAGAAATAGATGAATAAGCGCCTGTTATTGTTGATTATACTTGTTCTTTCGTGTGTCCCGCTAAAAGCGGCGGCTTTCTTTCCTGTTGTTGATCCGTCGGCGGCGCAGCAAGGGCGTTTATGGGCCGATTCGCTGATGCGACGCATGAGCCTGCGGCAGCGTATTGCCCAGTTGTTCATGGTAGCTGTGCAGTCCGACGCCAATCTGCCGCGGCTGAAAAAGCTGGAAGACCTGATTGCCAAAGAGCAGGTAGGAGGGGTGATTGTGATGCGGGGTCCTGCCATCCAATGCGCGGAGCAATTGAACCGTTTGCAGCGTCGGGCCGCAGTGCCCCTGCTTACCGCTATTGACGGCGAGTACGGGCCGGCCATGCGCTTAGACAGCGTACGCCCTTTTCCCCGGCAGATGCAGCTGGGCGCCATGCAGGACGATGCCTATATTTACGCCATGGGTAAGGCGGTCGCGGCCCAGTGCCGCCGTTTTGGCATCTACATGAACTTTGCACCCGTGGCGGATATTAATAACAATCCGGACAATCCGGTGATCAATATCCGTTCTTTCGGAGAAGACAAGCGCCTGGTGTCGCGCAAGAGCGTGGCCTATATGCAGGGCATGCAACATGGCGGCATCCTGACCTGCGCCAAGCATTTTCCGGGACATGGAGATACCTCACTTGATTCGCATGACATACTTCCTAAGCTGGACTATGACGGCGAACGGATAGATTCGTTGGAGCTGGCTCCATTCAGGGCCTTGGTGGCGGCAGGCATCGATGCGGTGATGATGGGGCACCTTTGGGTCGCAGCCTACGACAGTGTGGTCACGCCGGCCAGCCTTTCGGTGAACATGACGGAAGGCCTCCTGCGCCACTGCCTGAATTATACCGGACTGATCTTTACCGATGCATTGAATATGAGAGGGGTAAGTAGGAACTATCCCCGCGATAGCCTTTGCCTGAAAGCCCTGCTGGCCGGTAATGACATCTTGTTGATGCCGGATGAGATCACCGGCTCTATTGATGTCATAGAAAAGGCGGTACAGGCAGGACAGCTCTCAGATAGTGTGATTACGCTGAAATGCAGGAAAATGCTGGAGGCTAAGTATAAAGTAGGGCTTAACAAGTGGAAACCGGTAAAAACAGAACGGCTCTTGGCCGATTTGAATACAACAGACAACGAGGCCTTGTGTCTGCGGCTGGCCGAGGCCTCCGTGACCCTGGCTTGGAATAAAGACAGCCTGCTCCCTTTAAAGCGTCTGGATACCTTGTCTATGGCCTATCTGGAGGTGGGTAAGGACCGCGGAGCCCCTTTCCGGGAACAGCTCTGCCGTTACGCCGGCCTGACCTCCTTTACCGTAGAGGCCGATGCCCCCCAGCCGGTGCTGGATAGCCTATACCAGGCGCTGGCCCCTTTCAACCTGGTGATTGTGGGCTACCACGATAGCGATATCAGGCCTTTCTGTCGTTTTGGCGTGGACAGTGTGTTTGCGGGATTTTTACATCGCGTGGCGGCGGAGAAACGGATGATCGTCGATTTTTTCGGTGTGCCTTACGGACTCTCCCGCTTTGAAGATCCCAAGGCCTTCAGCGCCATTATTGTTTCTTATCAGAACACACCGGCCCTGCAGCAGCGTTCTGCCCAATTGATTTTTGGCGGCATAGCGCCCCGGGGTACATTGCCGGTCTCTACGCCCGGATTTCCGGCGGGCACCGGCCTGGGCTGGCCCTCACCGGTACGCCTGAAGTATGTGCTGCCGGAAGAAATAGGCATTCCGGCGGCAAGACTGGCCGAAATAGATGCGCTCATGCAGGAAGCCATCGCAAAGCATGCCACTCCCGGTGGGCAGATTATCGCCATATATGACGGACAGGTCTTTTACGATAAGGCCTTCGGCCGGCAGACCTACGACTCCGCATCACCGCTCATTGACAGCAATACCCTATACGATCTGGCCTCACTGACCAAGGTCACCGCCACCCTGCCGGCGCTGATGTCGCTGGTTAGTGCAGACCGTCTGGATATTAACAAGCGCCTGGGCGATTATCTTCCGCTGAAGGCCTATAAGGATAAGAAACAGTTGTCGTTGACGGATATATTGGCCCACCGGTCGGGCCTTCCGGCCTTTCATCCTTTTCAGGAATCTTTTGTCCGCGACGGGCGCTTGGATTCACTCTATCTCACTATCCGGGACAGGGCCGGCTTTGACCTTCCGGTGGCCGGCGGGCTTTTCGCCTCTAAGGCCGTTCCGGTCGCTATTTACCGGCATATCAACACAACGCCTCTGATGACGCGTAGCTATCGCTATAGCGATTGGGGTTTCATTTACCTGCAACAGGTGGTGGAAGCCGTGAGTGGCGCTCCGCTTGACCGCCTGGCCGATAGCTTATTGTACGCCCCCTTAGGCATGGCGCAAACGGGCTTTCTGCCCCTGCGGCGTTTCCGGGTGGAAAACATAGCGCCTACGGAAAATGACCTGTATTTTCGCAAACAATTGTTACAGGGGTATGTACATGATCCTACTGCCGCTTTGCTGGGCGGCGTCGCCGGCCATGCCGGCCTTTTCGGCACGGCCACAGACCTGGCTAAACTCTTGCAGTTATACCTTAATAATGGGACTTACGGGGGTGAGCGTTATATGGACAGCGCCGTGGTGGCCCAATTTACCTCCTGCCCCTTTTGTAATAAGGGCAACCGTCGCGGGCTGGGATTTGACAAGCCCGAGCCCAGCCCGGACAAGGCCAGCCCCGTGGGCCGTGACGCCTCCCTGAGCAGCTATGGCCATTCGGGCTATACCGGCACCTTCTTTTGGGTGGATCCTCAGCGTAAGTTGGTGTATATTTTCCTCTCGAACAGGGTCTATCCCAGTGATGATAAAAAGTTGAACAGCCTGAGTACCCGTACCCGCATTCTCTCGGTATTGAATAAAATACTGGATGAGCGATAGGCATTTGGCATTCTCCGGTTTTTTTTGTATTCTTGTAGTCTAATTTCGGGGAAAACGTCCGTGTATGTCGTGGAGAAATTACATAAGCCTTTGTTTCGTCTTTCTGTGCGCGCACACGTGGTTGTGGGGGCAGGAGGGCTGCGAGCAGGTGGGCAATATCATCCGTTCCGTATCATCCGAACCTGACGGGAGCGGCGGATATAATACGGTGATTAAATGGAGTGAACCGGCCGATCTTCCGGATAATGCTACCGGCTATATTATATACAAATTTTTGGGGCCGCCTTTCTGTCAGGAAGAGCTGGTCAGGGTAGGACTTAATACAACATCGGCTACGCTTCCCGGGCTTGCTGCGCTCGGCTACACCATGGCCCTTAGTACCGATATAGGCCGCGAACCCCTTACCCGACGTCACCGGGCCCCTGAAATTACCGCCGTACGATTTGATAGTTGCTACTACAATGCCACTATCCGCTGGAAACCTTACATCGGCTGGGAGACTGCGGACACGGAGTATGAGTTGCATTGTATCATTGATGGCGGTGAAGATAAAGTAATCGCCGTGGCCCTTACAGATACTGTCTATGTTTGGAATGATGCGCCCTCCAAAGCGCTTCCGCTGGCTATCTATGTCCGGGCCTTGAATAAAAAAGACCCAGGGGCCTTTGGCCATTCCAGGCGCTGGGAGGGGCGTTCTGACTTCCCGCCTAAGCCGGAATACCTCACGATACGGGCTATAGACTATAAAGAGGAGGAGGCGCAACTAAGCTTTAAGATAGATCCGGCCACGGAATTGAACCGTTTTGAATTGCAACGCACAGCCGGTGCGGATTTTTCCACGGTCTACACCTTTTCCGATAAAAGTCTGACAAGTTACACGGACCGGCCACCCGGCGGGGCGCAGCAATACCGTTTGGTGGCTGTGAGCGCTTGCGGCCAGGCGGTGAAACAGGGCGATACCCTTTCCCTGATCGCGCTTAGTCTTGTCCAGGAAGGGAGTCAATGGGCGCTCCGCTGGGAGAGTGTAAACACCGGTTCCATCTTGTATGACCTGGATCGCGTACGGCCGGATGCCGAACGATTACTGGCCGGTTCCGGTGAGACATCCTTTGCAGACAAGGTGGACTATGATATAGACTCCCTGCAATTTTGTTACACCGTCGGCGGCCGGACCGGAAACGGCCGGGAGAGCCGTTCGCAACAATGCGCCTGGTATGCCCCGAAGGTAAGTATGCCGGATGCCGTAGATCCGGCAGGTACGGAACGAAATGTACAAACCGGCAGGGCCCGCAACCAGTTTGGCCCGGTAGTGGCCGCGGATCCGAAAACCTACAGCTATCACCTGAACATTATTAACCGTAATGCTGCGGTGGTGGCGGATATTTATAAAGAGAAGGATGAAGATCCGCTTGCGCCCGGTAAATCGTGGGATGGCCGCCTGAAAAACGGACAGCCCGCTCCGGACGATGTCTACAGCTATCGGCTTACGGTACGCTTTGACGGCGGCGGGCAACAGGTAATGACCGGTATAGTTACAGTAATGTATTCGACGAATTGATATGGAACAGGACGCTCACGACAAACAAGTAATTGACGCCGCTTTTGCGGACCTGCTGCGATTGGCCTATGATCGTTGCAGCGAGGAGGAGATGCGGATTATCCGCAAAGCTTTTGACCTGGCGAACGACGCCCATAAGGGGGTGCGCCGCAAATCGGGGGAACCTTATATCCTCCATCCCATTGCTGTGGCAAAGATTGTAGTGGAGCATATCGGCCTGGGCTACAAATCCATCTCGGCCGCCTTGCTGCATGACGTGGTGGAAGATACCAGTTATACCGTGGATGACATCCGTCAACTGTTCGGAGATAAAATTGCAGCGCTGGTCGACGGTCTGACCAAGATAGAAGGCGTCTTTGAGGGGGATACGACCTTGCAGGCGGAAAATTTCAAGCGCATACTGTATACGATGACCGATGACCTGCGGGTTATCCTCATCAAGCTGGCAGACCGCTTGCACAATATGCGTACGCTGGATTCAATGCTTGAGCGTAAAAGGTCGAAGATTGTCGGTGAAACCATGTATTTTTTTGTGCCTTTGGCCCATCGCCTCGGTATTTACGATATCAAAACCGAATTGGAAAATCTTTGTCTGCAGAATTCCCTGCCCGATGAGTATGCCGCTATCCGCCGCAAATTGGATGAGGGGGAGGGCGCGCGGCAGGAGTTGATACAACGGTTTCTGCAGCCTGTTCGCGAAAAAATGGCGGGCGCCGGCGTTCCGGTGGAGTTCAAAGCATATACCCGTTCCGTATATTCTGTCTGGCGGAAAATGAACAGCCGGAATGTGCCTTTTGAAGAGGTGCATGATTTATTTGCCATCCGCGTCATCTTTCAGCCGAAGCAGGGGGAGAGCGAGCGGGCGCAATGCTGGAGCATTTACCAGTTTATTACGGAAGTGTACCGTCCGCGCCTGAACCGCCTGCGTGACTATACCAACGCCCCCAAGGTGAATGGCTACGAGGCGCTGCACTGTACGCTGGTAGGGCCTTCGGGCGTTTGGGTCGAAGTACAGATCCGCTCGCAGCGTATGGAAGAAATCGCCGCCCACGGGGTGGTAGCCCATTGGAAATACAAGGTGGGCACGGACCAGGAGAACGAGCTGGACCGCTGGCTGGAGCAGGTAAAGGATATGTTTGATAATCCTGATACTGATGAGCAGAGCACCCTGGAATTCCTCGACCGTTTTCAGAGCGGCCTGTTGGCCTTTGAAGTCTATGTGTATACCCCCAAAGGGGAATCCAAGGCCCTGCCCAAGGGGGCTACGGTACTTGACTTTGCCTATAACCTGCATACGGATTTGGGAGATACGGCGATTGCCGCTAAAATAAACCATAAACTGCAACCCCTGAATTACGTATTGCGTAACGGCGACCAGGTAGAGATTATCACGGCCAAGAACCAGCACCCGCAGCCCGAATGGTTGGATATGGTAGTGACGCCCAAGGCTAAAACACAAATTATTCGCGCCATAGAGTCTGAAAAGCAGGGCGTGTACAAAATCGGAGCGGATAAACTGGATGCCGCCCTGATAAAACTGGGGATTACGCCCCAGGCCCGGGTCTTCAATAAACTCCTGTTGGCCTACAACCTGCCCAATAAACACGAATTGATGACCCGCATAGGCGCCGGCCTTATCAGCCTTGACGGCCTTGACGAACTCTTGCGCCAGAATGCGCCGAAGAGGCAGGTGCGCTACTGGGGCCTGCAGTTTAGTCTGCCCTTTGGCGGCGGGCATAAAGAGGCCGACAAGAAAGAGGAGCAGAAAATAGATAAAAAAGCCACCTATCAATTAAAAGAGGAGGAGGGCGACGGAACGAAAAAACTATCATATGCCGTAGCGCCTTGCTGTAAGCCTATACCCGGTGACGATATTATCTGTTTCCTTGATGAATCCGGAAAAGAAGTCACCATCCACAAGAAAAAATGCCGGGTAGCTTTGCGGCTGACGGCCCAGCAGGGAGAACGTATCATACAGGCCCGCTGGAGCAAGCACACCGCCATGTCCTTCCTCGTGCGCCTCGAAATGCGCGGCATAGACCGCATAGGGATTCTGCAGGACCTGTCGAACATCATTACCGGCGAGCTGAGTGTTAATATCCGTGAGATTCACATGGCTGCCCATGACGGTATTTTTGAAGCGCATCTTGATCTTTATGTGCATGACACCTCCGACCTGGACACCCTGATCGGAAAAGTCCGCAAAATTAAAGGGATGGAAAGTGTTAAGCGTGCAGATAAGAATGAATAAAAAGCAGTTTTGACAGGCCGTGTTTTGACATTTTTTCGTATATTTGCACAAATATTCATCCAGCAAATTTAGATGGCAACAAACGACAACGACAATGTATTCCCATCCCGGGACTACAATACCCAGCGCAGGCAGTTGGTACTCCCCGAATATGGCCGCCATATCCAGAGAATGATTCAGAAAGTGGCTGCAATTGAAGACCGGGAAACGCGTAATGAGCAAATTATGACCGTAGTGGCCTTAATGGGCGACCTCAATCCGCACCTGCGTGATGTCAACGATTTTAAGCATAAGCTATGGGATCATGTACATATTATTTCAGAGTTTTCTATAGATATTGACGCCCCTTATCCCACCCCTTCCCGTGAGTCTTTCATGGAAAAGCCGCAGCGCATACCCTATTCCACCTCTCCGGTGAAAATCCTGCACTACGGCCGTATTATCCAGACGATGATTGATGAGGCGTCCAAATTGTCTGACCCCGATGAGAAAATCGCTGCCGCAGTGATGATCGCCAACTATATGAAGCGTGATTATCTGATGTGGAATAAAGACACGGTGACAGATGCCATTATATCCCGTGACCTGGGGACCATGTCCAAGGGCGAACTTACCCTCCCTGAAGGCGTATCATTGGCCGATATACAAGCCGATCTGGAAGCCGAAAAAGCGGTGATGAGAAAGGACAATAACGGCAAAAAGAAAAAGAAGAAAAAGAAAAAGAAAAAGAAAGCGGTCCTGTAGTCGGTTAACCTTAAAAATTTTCAGGATGTCCTCATTTATTGTCGAAGGCGGTTGTAGCCTTAAAGGAGAAATTACGCCTCAGGGCGCCAAGAACGAAGTCTTGCAGATTTTATGCGCCACCCTGCTGACTCCGGAAAAAATTACCGTATCCAATGTCCCGGAAATCGTGGACGTATTACGGCTGATAGAACTGTTGGGAGAGATGGGCGTTGAAATTGAACGCCTGTCGGCCGGTTGCTACCGTTTTTGCGCCGCTACGGTGAATGTGGATTATCTGAAGACTGCCGGTTTTCGCCAAAAAGCAGCCTCTCTTCGCGGATCTGTGATGGTGGTGGGGCCTTTGCTGGCGCGTTTCGGTGTGGGCTACATGCCGCGTCCCGGAGGGGACCAGATCGGCCGTCGCCGTTTGGATACCCACTTCATTGGTTTTGAGAAACTGGGCGCTACATTCAAATTCGATATACAATCCGGCTTTTATCAGGTAGAAGCCAAACAGCTTAAGGGCTGTTATATGCTGCTTGATGAGGCCTCCGTGACCGGAACGGCCAATATCATTATGGCGGCCGTCATGGCGCAGGGTACTACTACGATTTACAACGCCGCCTGCGAACCTTACCTGCAGCAACTCTGCCATATGCTGGTGCGCATGGGCGCCAACATACAGGGCATAGGCTCCAACCTCTTGACCATTGAAGGCGTGAACAGCCTGCGCGGTACCGATCATACGGTGCTGCCGGACATGATAGAGGTGGGCAGTTTCATCGGCATGGCAGCCATGACCCGCAGTGAGATCCGTATCAAGAATGTGGCCTACGACCAGTTGGGCATCATTCCCGACCAGTTCCGCCGCCTGGGGATCTCCATTCACCGCGAGGGGGATGATATTTTTATTCCCGCCCAGGAACATTACGAGATAGAATCTTTTATCGACGGTTCTATCATGACGATAGCCGATGCCCCCTGGCCCGGTCTTACGCCCGACCTGCTGAGCGTCTTCCTGGTGGTGGCCACCCAGGCTAAAGGTACGGTACTTATCCACCAGAAAATGTTTGAAAGCCGTCTTTTCTTTGTAGATAAATTGATAGATATGGGCGCCCAGATCATTCTGTGTGACCCTCACCGCGCCACGGTTATAGGCCATAACCATCAAATGCAGCTGCGCGCCGCCGAGATGAGTTCTCCCGATATCCGTGCGGGGATCGCCCTGCTTATCGCCGCCATGAGCGCCAGGGGTACCAGCCGTATCCACAACATCGAACAGATAGACCGCGGTTACCAACATATAGATGAACGCTTGAACGCCCTCGGCGCAAAAATTAAACGTAATGGCCAGAATTAAGAAAAATGTGGAAATAGATCTGCCGGAAGAAACTACGCCGGTACCTCCTGTAGTCCCTGATGAGCCGGGCCGCAGGCCTTTTTGGATGGATGAACGCCTGCGTTTTCTCCTCGGGCTGCTGGTATGCGCCTTTACGCTCTTTACCCTGGTGGCTATGGCTTCTTATATTTTCACCTGGGCGGAAGACCAGAGCCTGGCGCAGGATCCCGGCGCGGACACCGCTGAGGTGATGGCCGGCAACCAGGCCGGAAAGCTGGGTTATTATTGGGCCGATATGTTGATGGGCCGGTATTTCGGTGTAGCGGCGCTTTTTATTCCATTTCTCTTGTTGATGTGGGGTTTATATCTTTTGAAAATTAAGGGATTACCTCTTTTGAAAAGTTTTGTGGCCGGTGGAACCGGACTGATTCTTTTCTCCGTCGTTTTCGGCTTTATCTTTGCCCATACCCCCTGGGCCGGTTTGCTGGGCAATGGCCCCGGAGGTTTACATGGTTATTATAGCGCCCGCTGGCTTGTGGCCGAAATGGGCGCTGCCGGTACCGCCATACTGCTCTTCTTTCTGATCATCGTATGGTGTGTGCTGATCAATAAAAAAGTCATTGCTTTTCTGGAGCGTACTACACAGCGTTTCTTCGCCCTGTTTAAACGGAAGAAAAAGGCGGAGCCGGCTCCGGTCCTTGTAACTCCGGAACCGGAAAGCGTCGTGGAAGACGCGTCGGAAGCCGCAGCGCCTGAGGTTGTTCCGGATAGCGGGCCTGTTATGGAAATCAAAGAGGTGGAAGAGGAGGAAATGCCGGAGGAAGAAGAATATGAGGAAGAAGAGGCCGTAATAGAAGAAGAGGAGGAAATAGCGGAGGAAACGCAGGAGGCCGGAGAAGAAGAACCGGAAGAGAAAGACGAGGATGCAGTGGAACTGCTCGTGGATGATAAGGAAGACGAAGACCGCATTCCGCCCGAGATCCTGAATAACCGCACCCTCTTTGACCCTACACTCGAATTGAGCAGCTATAAACTGCCTCCCTTTGAATTGCTCAATGATTACAAGTCGCTTTCCAAGGTCGGCAGCGCCGAGTTGGAAAAGAACAAGAACAAGATCGTGCAGACCCTGGGCCATTACAAGATCGGCATTGAAAGAATCATTGCTACGATCGGACCTACCGTCACCCTCTACGAGATTGTGCCCAAGGCCGGTATCCGTATCTCTGCCATCAAGCGCCTTGAAGACGATATCGCCATGAGCCTTTCAGCCCTTGGTATCCGTATCATAGCGCCTATCCCGGGCAAGGGGACGGTGGGTATAGAAGTGCCTAACGAGCACCCCGAAACCGTATCCATGCTCTCCGTGGTGAAATCGGCAAAATTCCAGGAGGCCAAATACGATTTGCCGGTGGTGTTGGGGAAAACCATATCCAACGAAACTTATGCCTTTGACCTGGCTAAAATGCCTCACCTGTTGGTGGCCGGCGCTACCGGGCAGGGTAAATCCGTAGGCCTGAACGCCATCCTCACCTCGCTTTTGTACAAGAAACATCCGGCCGAACTGAAATTTGTGCTGGTAGACCCCAAGAAAGTGGAGTTGACCCTTTATTCAAAGATAGAGCGTCACTTTCTGGCTAAGCTGCCTGATACCGAAGAGGCCATCATCACCGATACGCAGAAAGTAGTGTATACCCTTAAATCCCTCTGCAAAGAGATGGATGAACGCTACGATTTGTTGAAAATGGCCCAGGTGCGGAATATCAAGGAATACAATGAACGCTTTGCCGCCCGCCGGCTGAATCCCCTGAAAGGACACCGTTACCTGCCTTATATTGTAGTGGTGATTGATGAGTTCGCCGACCTGATCATGACCGCCGGACGCGAGGTGGAAGATCCTATTGCGCGCCTGGCGCAGTTGGCCCGCGCCATTGGTATCCACCTGGTGATTGCTACCCAGCGTCCTACCACCAATATCATTACGGGTTTGATCAAGGCCAACTTCCCGGCCCGCGTAGCCTTCCGGGTGATTTCCAGCATAGACTCCCGTACCATTCTGGATAGTACGGGCGCCAACCAACTCATCGGCCGCGGGGACATGCTCGTGTCTACAGGCAATGAGATTATCCGTGTACAATGCGCCTTTGTCGATACGCCCGAGGTGGAAAAAATCTGCGAATACATAGGGGAGCAACGCGGTTATGCCCATGCCTTCCACCTGCCGGAATATACCGGAGAAGATGGTGGTGACGGCAATGGCGCCGCCGATGTGGACCTGAACCGCCGCGATAAACTCTTCGATGAGGCCGCCCGCCTGATTGTGCAACACCAGCAAGGCTCCACTTCGCTCATACAACGTAAAATGAACCTGGGCTACAACCGTGCAGGCCGTATCATGGACCAGCTCGAAGCCGCCGGTATTGTCGGCCCGTTTGAGGGCAGCAAGGCCCGCCAGGTACTCATCTCCGACCTTGACACCCTCGCCCGCAAGCTCCAGGCGATGAACGAGGCGGAGTAAACATTAAACTACAAGAAAAGAAGAGGGCCGTGACGATTAATCGCGGCCCTCTTTCATTTAAGTATTATCTTGCTGATTTAGCGCTTTTGGTTTAATCCTTCCAGCATCTTTTGCCGGCTTAGCGGCTGTACGTTCTCAACGATCCAGTTACGCATTTCCTGTCCTTCCGGCGTGTCTTGCGAGGCGCTGATGAAATCCAGCCTGATGCCCAGGGCCTGGGCCACATCATAAGCCAGCACCGGCCATATTTTGCCGATATCGCCGATCACCGGCAAACTGCCTTCATGGCGGGCAAAGGCCGACATTTCCATACGGAAGGGAATCTTGGCCATCTTGGTTTTCGGCAAGCCTTCGTCAATCGCTTTCTGCACCTCTTGTTGCATTTCGGTCGCCTTGCGCAGGTTCTCGTCAAGGTCAAAGCGCACCAGTGTTTTGCCTTTGAGGCTGTAGGTTTGTTGTCCCTGCCACCAGGCCCAGATTCCGTGCCCGGTATAACATTCGAAAGGACCGTCGTGGATCTCCTGTGTAAGGGCCACGGCCGACTCTATGATGACATCATTCTCTGCCAGCATACGTGACAGGCGCATGGAGCGCCCTGATACCGGTATGCTGTCGCCTATAGCCATACCTACCGCGCCGCCGCCTATCATTTGCGGTATGGTGACCAATAGCGGCAATCCTTTCTCTGCGCAGGCGCCCATCATGGTCATCCGGTCACAACCATAGCCGGCCACCTCTTCAAAAGGCAGCCCGTATAAATGGGACAACTGTAAAATTTCCCCGGAGAGCTGTTCGCCCCGCAGCCCCATCGGATAGGCCATATTTCCGGCCGCCTTGATGATATTGCTATGGACAGGCAGTTGTGCAGCGCGCTGCATCAACGCCTCGTCAATGATCATTTCTTTTTTTATTTCGGAGAGCAGGGCATCGCCCATGACTGAAATTTCAAACAAGTCACCGCGCGGCATATAGTCCATCGGCATGCCTAAGGCCTCGGCATTGACACGAAATACCCGGTCCAGCGAACCGCCCATTTCATGGGATACAACGGCCGAACTGGTCGACACGGCATCTACTATTCCTTTGTGGATCAACTCGGCGATCAAGGTCGTCACTCCCTCGTGGATGTTGGGGCCGCTGCCGGTAACTACCATTACCTTGCCGCCGCGTTTTTTAGCATTGATAATCTGTTGGGCGGACCGGCTAAGGGTTTCCTTAGACCGGTCGTCCAACGAAGCACGGAACTGTGCGATCAGTTTTTCTCCAAAATTTGTCATCATATTTTAGTATCCGAAGATTTCTTCGAGGGTAAGCTCTTTTACGGGGCCGAACTGGCTGATGGCTTTCAGGTCAAGATCATGTTTGTCGCCAAGAATGTAATACGTATAATTAAGATCTTTGATATATTGTTGCTGGAACGCCTTTATATCGGCCAGGCTAAACTGTTGAACTTTTTCAAAAACCAGGCGGCGGGGATCTTGGGTGTATCCGAATTTTTTAGCATTCAGGTAGTTCCATAAAACCCTTGAGCGTAGGATGCGTTCTGTTCTTATAGAGCTTGTTATAAGGTCTTTGGCAAGAGAGAAGGCGTTTTCGGATTCCGGCATATTGTTCAGGATTTCGCGGAAGGCATTCACCGCATCGCAGACCTTATCATTCTGGGTGGCGATAAATGTATTGACAGCATAGGAACGTTCAGGTTTGGACGCACTGCTATATCCGGCTTGTGCTGAATAGGCCAGCCCGCGGGCCTCACGCATTTCCTGGAATACGATGGCGTTCATGCTGCCGCCGAAATACTCATTGTACATCCGGCGTATAGGCTCCATTGATGCATCGAAGGGTACTCCTTTGGCATACATGCCCATGTACACTTGTTTGGCATTGTATTGTGTGTAGTATACTTTGTTTTCCTTGCTTTCGCTCTGTTGGAACGAAAGGGCTGCCGGCAGCGCCTGCAGCTCGGCGCCTGTTTTGTGCTTTTCGGACAGGAGGCCGGTAATCTGTTCCAGGCTTTGCGGTCCGTAGTACATGATGAAATGTTCGTAATGCATCAGGCCTTTGATTTTCTCTACCAGGGTTCCGGGTTGTAAGGCCTGGAGTTCTGCAGCGCTTAATACATTCGTAGCCGATGATTTGGGTCCCCATACCGCATAGTTATTCAGCATGCCGAATATACGGTTCTGGTTCAGCTTGGCATCAGCGCGTTGCTTGCCGATATCGGAGATCAGATTGTCGAAGGCCGGTTGGTTTACCTGCGGGTCTGCAAGCAGTTCTTCCAGCAATTCCATGGCCGGTACGAAGTTTTCATCCAGGCCGCTGAGAGATACATATACCCGTTCGGCCGTGGCGCTCACATTGTATGAACAGGCTATTTTGTAAAATTCGCTCTTGATCTCCTCCGGCGTATACTTGGAGGTGCCGAGGTAGTTCAGGTAGGTGAAAGCCGTACCCAGCGCTTTGTCATTGTCGTTGCCCATGTCAAGTACATAATACAACTCAAATAATTTGTTATCCGTATTTTGTTTGTATAATACGGGAACCTTTCCGGCGGTTGATTTTGCAAGGTCTTTGTCATAATCGATAAATACCGGCTCAATCGGTTTAAGTTCGGAGGCCTTTACCGCCTTCAGGTACTCGCTCTCATCATCGCGATTGGCGGTGATGGGGGTGATCTGCGGCTTGTCCATCTTCTTGGCGGTGGTGTCTTCGCCCTGGCGTTTGTACAGTACTACGTAGTTATTTCCGAAATATTTGTTGGCAAAATCCACAATGTCTTTTTTAGTCAGTTTAGACTGGCGGTCGAGGCTGGTTACAACATCCGTCCAGGGCGCCTGGTTAACGAATGCATCCAACATCACATAGGCCCGTGAACTGTTGTATTGCAGGCCTTCGATTTCCTGTAGCTTAAAGTTGTTGATCACCGCCGGCATCAGCCATTCGGGGAAAGCACCTTGTTTCAGCGAGTCAATCTGCGCCAGCAGCAGGTCTTTTACCTGGTCGAGCGTTTGCCCTGCTTTAGGACGGCCTAACAGGCGGAACGCCGAATAGTCGGACATTTCCATTACCCCGCAACCGGAGCCTAAGGTGAGCTGTTTCTGGTTAATATTCAGGTCTATCAGTCCTGCTTTGCCATTGGCCATCAGGTAATCTACCACTTTCAGTATCTCAGCTTCGCGTGAGGCGGCGCCGGGGAAACGGAAGGCGATAGATACGTTCTCGGCGTCATTGCCCCATACTTCTTTGACAACAGGGGTGGAGAACGGCGGTTCGGGAGCAATCACCAGGGGTTTTACATCCCCTTTCGGCAGCCGGTTGAAATATTTCTCTATCACTTTGATGGCTTCGTCCGGATTGAAGTCGCCGGCCAGTACAATGGCCATATTACTGCCTACATAGTAATGCTGAAAGTGCTTTTTGATATTGGTGATTGACGGATTCTTCAGGTGTTCCTGGCTACCCAGTACGGTCTGTGTGCCGTAAGGGTGGTGGGGAAAGAGCGCTTCCAGTGTTTTTTCATATACCTTGCGGCCGTCATTGGTCAGTGACATATTCTTTTCTTCATACACGGTTTCCAGTTCCGTGTGGAAGATACGGATCACCGGATCTTCAAACCGGTCTGCCTGGATCATAGCCCATTGTTCCAGGGCATTGGAGGGGATGTTTTCCTCATACGCCGTTACATCAGGGCTGGTAAAGGCGTTGGTGCCTTCGGAGCCTATGGCGGACATCAGTTTGTCATACTCATTGGGGATGGCCAGTTTCGAGGCTTCCTGCGAGAGGCTGTCTATCTTTTTGTAGATAGCCGTGCGTTCTGCCGGATCCGTTGTTTGGCGGTATATCTCGAAGGTGGCTTCGATTTCGTCCAGCAGCGGCTTTTCGGCCGCATAATCTTTGGTGCCGAATTTACTTGTTCCTTTGAACATCAGGTGTTCGAAGTAATGTGACAGGCCGGTGGTTTCGGCGGGGTCATTCTTGCCGCCTACACGTGCGGCTACGAAGGTTTGTATACGTGGTTCGTCATGATTAACGGACATATATACTTTTATGCCGTTATTAAGCGTGTAAATCCGGACGTTCATCGGATCATTCTTTACAGATTCGTAATTGCTGCAAGACGCCGTAAACAAAACAGCCAACAGCACTACGAAAAGACCAGCATGTTTTTTCATAGGGATAATATATTTAGTTTAGATTCTCCGGGTAAGCAATAGACTACAAATTTAAAGATTTTTTGTATCTTCGCCCAATAATTGGCTCCAAATGTTACAAAATTTGCAAAAATTTTATCGGCGCATTGATCTGCTGAAACGCCTCCCTGAACAGCAACTTATTATTTTACTGGCTTTAATCGTAGGATTATTGAGTGGACTGGCCGCTGTATTATTGAAGCATGCCGTGCATCTTGTACAATGGATGCTGACCAGCTGGTTCCAGAATGCCACAGAGAGCCTGCTTTACCTGCTTTATCCGGGGATAGGTATGTTATTGGCTTTGCTATATGTGCGTTATGTGGTCAAGGACGATATCGGACATGGAGTAACTAAAGTGTTACATGCTATTAGCCGTAAAGAATCAAAAATCAAGCGGCACAACTGTTATTCATCTATGGTTGCCAGTTCCGTAACCATAGGGATGGGGGGCTCTGTCGGGGCCGAAGCTCCTATTGTATATACCGGTGCAGCCCTGGGGTCTAACCTGGCGCAATTGTTCAGACTGGATTACCGGAGCATTACCCTGATGCTGGGCTGTGGCGCTGCCGGCGCCGTGGCGGGGATTTTCAAAGCGCCCCTGGCCGGTATAGTGTTTACGCTTGAAATCCTGATGCTTGACCTTTCATTGTCTTCCATCCTTCCGCTGCTCGTATCCTCTGTGAGCGCTACGGCGGTGTCCTACCTGCTGCTCGGCAATACGGTCTCTTTCAGTACATCTATTGAGCCTTTTAATATCGGTAATATGCCGTATTACATAGTGCTGGGGATTTTTTGCGGCTTTGGCGCCCTGTATTTCACCCGGGCCACCCTCTCGGTGGAGAAACGGCTGAAAAGTATCCTGAATCCTTTCCGCAGATGGATCTTTTGCGCCCTTTGCCTGGGTTTGTTGATTTTCCTTTTTCCGCCGCTTTACGGCGAAGGCTATGACGCCCTTTCGGCGCTGCTCAACGGTAACAGCGAGGCGGCGGCCGGTAATGTACAATCTAGTATCCTCTCGGGCAGCCCCTGGTTCATATTGCTTTTCTTCCTGGCTGTTTTTTTCTTCAAAGTTTTCTCCATGTCGCTGACCAATGCCGGCGGAGGGGTGGGGGGAACCTTCGGCCCCACACTTTTTATGGGGGGCATTGCGGGTTTTATTGTAGCGCGCCTGATCAACCTTTCGGGCATTCATATCGTGCCCGAAGCCAACTTTGCTATGGTGGGCATGGCCGGTATGATGAGCGCCGTGATGACCGCGCCGCTCACGGCTATCTTTCTTATTGCTGAAATTACAGGCGGTTATAGCCTGCTGATGCCTTTGATGCTGGTTTCGGCCACCTCTTTTTTGACCATCCGCCGCTTCGAAAAACACTCCATCTATACCAAACGATTGGCGCTTAGCGGCGATCTAATTACCCATGACAAGGATAAGGCGGTGCTCACCGTGCTGCAGCTTGACTCACTCATTGAAAAGGATTTTAATGCTGTCTCGCCCGACCAGCCATTAGGGGAGTTGGTGAAAGTAGTTTCGCGCTGCAAACGCAATCTCTTTCCCGTGGTCGAGGCTGACGGTACTCTGGTGGGTATTGTTTTGCTGGATGATATCCGCCATGTGATGTTTGATACCACTCTTTATACCACCACCACCGTGCGTAGTTTTATGAAAGTTCCCCTGGCCTTTGTGCACTTCAATGAAAATATGGAATCCGTGCTTAATAAATTTGAAACCGCCAATGCCTGGAACCTACCCGTAGTAGACAATAACGGCCGCTATATTGGCTTTGTTTCCAAGTCCAAGATCTTCTCATCCTACCGTAACTTATTGCATCAATTCTCCGATGAATAAAACCTATATTACCCTTATCGCCAAGGCGTTGCAGGTCAAAGAATGGCAGGTGGAAAACACCTTGGCGCTCTTTGCCGAGGGCGCTACCATTCCCTTCGTGAGCCGTTACCGCAAAGAAGCGACCGGCAGCATGGACGAGGTGCAGATAGCCGAAGTCAAACGCCGCGCCGCCTTGTTTGAAGAACTTGATGACCGCAAGGCGACGGTAGTTAAATCCATTGAAGAACAGGATAAGATGACCGCTGAGTTACGGGCTAAAATTGACGCGTGTACGCTGATGTCCGAACTGGAGGATATTTACCTGCCTTACCGGCCTAAACGCCGCACCCGCGCGACCATAGCCCGTGAAAAAGGCCTGGAGCCTTTGGCGGAGCTCATTATGAAACAAGATAAGACCGATGTGCATTCGGTGGCGGTACATTACCTTTCCGATACGGTGCTTTCTGCGGACGAGGCCCTGGCCGGCGCCCGCGATATCATAGCCGAGCAGATCAGTGAGAAGTCCGAAGTCCGTGACAGCTTGCGCAAATTGTTTCAGCGCGAGGCCGTAGTGCGTACCAAGGTGAGTAAAGGCAAGCAGGAAGAGGGGGTGAAATATAAGGACTATTTTGAATTTGACGAAAGTATTCGCAGGATTCCCTCGCACCGTTTCCTGGCCGTCCTGCGCGGACAGTCCGAGGGTTTTCTCTCATTGAAAGCCGAGCCGGACGAGAGCCTGGCTGTTCCGTTGGTGGAAAAAAAGATTATTCGTTTTTCAAGTGATAAGACGCCGGCGGTGGAACAACTGCGCCTGGCCGTGGCCGATGCGTACAAGCGCTTGCTCTCCCCCTCATTGGAAACCGAAACCCTGCATTGGAAAAAAGAGCAGGCGGACACAGAGGCTATCCGTGTTTTTGCCGAGAACCTGCGCCAGTTATTGCTGGCCTCGCCCCTGGGGCAAAAAAGGGTATTGGCCCTTGACCCCGGCTTCCGTACAGGTTGCAAATTGGTCTGCCTTGATGAACAGGGGCGGCTCCTGCATAATGAAACCGTTTATCCGCACCCGCCGCAGAACGAGCGCTCCGGCGCCATGCGCAAGATCACATCGCTGGTAGACGCATACAAGATAGAAGCCATTGCCATAGGCAATGGTACCGCCGGCCGTGAAACCGAGGAATTTATTAAACGTATCGCCTTCCCCCACAAGTTACAAGTCTTTGTAGTGAGTGAAGACGGGGCTTCGGTCTATTCCGCCTCCGCTATTGCCCGCGAAGAATTCCCCGAATATGATGTTACCGTGCGCGGCGCGGTATCCATAGGCCGCCGCCTGATGGATCCTTTGGCCGAGCTGGTGAAGATAGATCCCAAATCCATAGGGGTGGGGCAGTATCAGCATGATGTGGACCAGGCCCGGTTGAAAGACGGACTGGACGAGGTGGTGGAGAGTTGTGTAAATAAAGTAGGTGTTAACCTTAATACGGCCAGCAAGCATTTGTTGACCTATGTGTCGGGCCTGGGTCCTCAATTGGCGCAGCATATCGTCGACTACCGGGCCGAACATGGTCCCTTCACCTCCCGTAAAGAATTGTTGAGGGTTAAACGCTTGGGCGATAAAGCTTTTGAGCAATGCGCCGGCTTCCTGCGCATCCCGGATGCTAAAAATCCATTAGACAACAGCGCCGTACATCCCGAACGTTATGCCCTGGTGGAGCGGATGGCGAAGGAGGTGCAGCATCCCTTGGCCGATCTGTTGGCCTCCGAAGAGATACGCGCTAAAATAACGCTGCAGCACTATGTGTCCGATCAGGTCGGAATGCCTACCCTGAATGATATTATGGCGGAGTTGGCCAAGCCCGGCCGCGACCCGCGGTCGGCCGCCAAGGTCTTTGAATTTTCTCCTGATGTGTTTTCTATAGACGACTTGCACGAAGGGATGGTACTCCCCGGTATCGTAACCAATATCACCGCCTTCGGCGCCTTTGTGGATGTAGGGGTAAAGCAGGACGGACTGGTGCATATCTCGCAACTGGCAGACCGTTTTGTACGTGATCCGAATGAAGTCGTAAAGCTCCACCAGCACGTACAGGTGAAGGTGGTGGAAGTGGACGTTCAGCGCAAGCGCATTCAGCTTACGATGAAAGGGGTTGGCGCTGCAGGAAACTAAGAAATTAGTAAGGTGCATTTTTTAAATCTTTAAATTATATCATGAAAAAAACAGTACTTGTAATGACTATTGCAGCTTTAGGACTGGGCGGCTGTCAACCCAAGGCGGATACTAATCCGCTGTTGGCCGAGTGGACAACGCCTTTCGGCACTCCGCCTTTTGATCAGATTAACTTAGAGCATTATATGCCGGCGATCGAAGAGGCCATGCGCCAGCAAAAAGCCGAGGTGGACGCCATCGTGAACAACACCCAGGCGCCGGATTTTGCCAATACCATTGAGGCTTATGACAATTCCGGGCGGCTCTTGTCACGCATCATGCCTGTGTTCTCCGGTATCAGCTCTGCCAATACCAATCCCGAGATGCAGCAAATGGAGCGGGAACTTTCACCTAAAATGACGGCCCATAATGATGATATCCGCCTGAACGAAGGCCTTTTTCTGCGCGTGAAAGCCGTATATGAGCAACGGGAGCAATTAGGGCTGGACGCCGTTCAGCTGCGCTTGCTGGAAGAAATGTATAAAGATTTCGAGCGTTCCGGCGCCAACCTCAGCCCTGATAAAAAAGATGCGCTACGCAGCCTGAATACCGAGATTTCCGACCTGCAGACCCGTTTCGGACAAAATGTACTGGCCGAAACAGCCGCATTCAAACTGGTGGTAGACAATGAGGCGGATCTTTCCGGCCTTTCCTCCTCCTTTGTGACAGCCGCTGCCGGCCGCGCGGAGAAAGACAGCCTGTCCGGAAAATGGGTATTTGGCCTTGACAATCCCAGTGTAATGCCTTTTCTGCAATACAGTGATCATCGCGCGTTGCGCCGTCAAATGCTTAGTGCCTACCTGAACCGGGCCAATAACAACAATGCGAATGACAATAAAGACGTTGTACGCCGGCTGGTGAGCCTCCGCCTTGAAAAGGCGAAATTAATGGGCTATGCCACCTATGCGGACTTTATACTGGAAGACCGGATGGCCAAGAATGCTGCGAATGTATATGATCTACTGGATCAGCTTTGGACGCCGGCCATGAAAGTGGCCGGGCAGGAAGCAGAAGCCTTGCAGCAAATGATGGCGGCCGGGAACGTTTCCGGTACGTTGGAGGCCTCGGACTGGCGTTACTACAGTGAAAAGGTGCAGAACGAAAAATACAGCCTGAATGAAGCAATGCTTCGTCCGTATTTCCAATTGGAAAATGTGCGCGATGGCATCTTCTATGTATGCCAACGGCTTTATGGCATTACATTTGCCCCGTTGACAGATATTCCCCTGCCTACGGAGGAATCCGCCGCTTTTGAATGTAAAGACGCCGACGGTTCACACCTTGGCATCCTCTATTTGGATATGTTCTCCCGTCCGGGCGCCAAGCGTCCGGGGGCCTGGTGCGGCCGTTATCGCCCGCAAGGCTACGAAAACGGACAGCGGATAGCTCCGCTGGTAACCATTGTCTGCAATTTTACCCGGCCGGTGGGCGATGAGCCCGCCCTCCTGAGCCCCGATGAGGCGGAAACTTTCTTTCATGAATTCGGCCATGCCCTGCATGGTTTGTTTAGCAATGTGCGTTATAAGGGCATTGCCGGTACGCCCCGTGACTTCGTGGAATTGCCTTCGCAGATTATGGAACACTGGTGCTTTGAGCCCGAAGTGCTGAAACACTACGCCAGGCACTATCAGACCGGGGAGGTTATTCCCCAGGAGTTGATAGATAAGATGGATGCTTCCGGCAAATACGGTGAGGGTTTCAAGACCGTCGAATACCTCGCGGCCTCCTACCTGGATATGGATTACCATGTTCTTCCCTTGGTTCCGGCCGGTCTGGATTTGACCGCCTTTGAAGCGGAACAGTTAAACCGGAAACGCGGATTGATGAACCAGATTCCTCCGCGCTACCGTTCAACCTACTTCAGTCACAGCATGGGTGGCGGTTATACGGCTGGTTATTATAGCTATATATGGGCGGAAGTGCTTGATTGTGATGCTTATTCTGCTTTTAAAGAAACCGGTGATATCTTTAATCAGGCGGTGGCTTCCGGTTTCCGTAAAAATATTTTGGAGCGCGGCGGTGAAATGGATGCTATGCAAATGTATTTGAATTTCAGGGGTAAAGCTCCTGTTATAGCTCCTTTATTGGAAAACCGGGGCTTGAAATAAAGCCTGCCGGTTGGCTGAATATTTTGAGGGCGCGGATATCGCGCCCTTATCTTTTTTTGGTTATTCACAGTATTTTACTTATATTTGTAAGAGAAAAACCAACCCTTTAGATGAAGAAAAAAATCGCATTTTTTTTATTATCAGTGTTTTTACTGGTAAGTGCGGTGGCATGTTTTGATAAAAAGGATTTTGCCTTTGATAAGTTCAGCACTTCCAATATCGAACCCACCCTGCACATTCCCTTATTCAGGGATTCTATTTTTTTAGCTGCCGGTACGAACATTAAATATGAGGGAGACCTGGCCGCCTTATATTTTCCGGTGAGTAATATTGCCCTGCCGGATACGGATGAGTTGTTTTCCCTGCCCGGTGCATCGGCTACCGGATCCGGTAACTTGGCCGCTCCGGGGACTCTTACCCTGCCGGTCCTTCCGCTCGCCTTTTCTTTTACAAACGGAGAACTGATAGACAGTATTCATATCCAACAACTATCATTGCGCCTTACCGTAAATGCAGCTTTTTCATCCACCTATACACTCTCCTTCCCTGGCCTGAAACCGGCAGCCTCTCTGACGCTTGTGGTGCCGGCAGGTACTAATACCACGGTGAGCGGCTCCATCAGCGGATGCCTGGCCCTGGTCAATGATGCGATTCAGGTAGTTCCTGTGATTGCTTCGTCTGTGGGGAGCGGAAACTTTTCGTTCCGTCTGGAGTTGCTCTCCGGGGATGCCCTGCAGGCCGCATTCGGTTATTTCGGACAACATATTAAAAATCAGGAAAGCAAGATCAGTATAGGTGCTTTTGATAAAATTTCGGGCACCTGTGATGTGGAGGCTGCTTACTTTGCCCTGGAAGCCACTAATGCTACCGGGGTTCCTGTGGCTTTGTCCCTGCAAAAGATACAGGCCGGTAGTCCTAAGGCCGGAACCGTAACGGTGAATGATGTCGGCACGGTGACGGTGGCTGCCGCTACCCAGCCCGGCGCTACGGTGAAAACTCAGGGAAGAATAGGCGGCCCTATGCTCTCGGATTTTGTGAATAAATTGATCAGCGGTAATTTGAAAGACGCCTATTTTACATTTTCTTCTACAACTAACCCTGGCGGAAATAACCCCGCACAGCGAAATTTTATCGTTCCCGGAGCGGCCCTCAATGCCGGGGGCGAAGTGATCATCCCCTTGAAGTTGGCCATGCAGGACCTGCTGGTAGTCGATACCCTGGCTATTCAATTCCCTCAGTACGAAATCAAATCTATGGGCGCCAAGTTGCATACGGAAAATTATATGCCCGTATCCCTGGATCTGCAGGCGGTGTTGCTGGACTCCACCGGAAAGGTTATGTATAAAACCAGTCCGGCCATGCGCGATACGTTATTTGTATTTCCTTATCCGGTGAGTGTGAGACCGGCCGATGTGGACCTGTCTACGGGCCTGGCTATTGCCCCCAGGGTGCAGAATTTCGACCTGATCCCTATGGATACGGGTACGGTAAAGAATTTGAAGAAGGCGCGTTTTTTACAGATAAGGCTGGAAGTGAAATCACCTGGTGCGGCAGCAGATCGCAAAGTGCGGATAGTTTCCGGAAATTATGTAAATGTAAGGGTGGGAGTAGAGGCGCAGGTGAAGTATGATGATATTAAAGACGACTTTTAACGAAAAGGTTTGCTACGGTATGAAAAAAAATATTTTTCTGATAGGTTTCCTGCTTTTATTCCTGCTACCGCTATCGTCAAGCGGGCAGGAGAGCACCTTGCTGCACTTTATGAAGCAGTCGCCCCAGTCACTACATTCTAATCCGGCGAATCTGACGATTGACTCTACTACCCGTTATTACTTCGGTATTCCGTTCTTTTCCAATATCAGTATAGACCTGAATAGTAGTTTTGCATACTCGGATTTGTTCTTACGCAATATGAATACGGACTCTATTTTTCTGAACCGGGATGTAATCAACCGACTCGGAGATAAAAGCCGTATAGCAGAGGATGTATCCTACGAACTACTTTCTTTTGGTATTGCTTTCGGAAAGTCCAATATGATCACCTTTTCCCTTTCTTCCAAGGCTTTTACTTCTGTTGGGGTGCCTAAGGATTTGGCCGTCTTATTGTTTGACGGTAATATCCCGGGCGAAACCCTGGGGGTTCAGACCAATGTGAACGGATCAGCTTATGTGGAAGCGGCCTTAGGCTTTAGCCGCAGGCTTAACGATAACTGGACCCTGGGCCTGAGGGCGAAGTACCTGCTGGGGATAGCCAATGCCTATGCCGATAATATGCAGGCGTCCATTTATACAGGTACGGATAATTACGGTATGACCATGAGTTCCGATGCCCGTGTGGAGACCTCTTACGTAAATTGGCAGGAGGATCCATTCCGGAACTATGGTGCCGGTTTTGACCTGGGGCTTTGTTATAAAACGCCTATTCCCGGATTGGAAGTGAGCCTTAGTATGATAGACTGGGGCTGGATCAACTGGAGTACGAACCGCCGGACCTATACCAGCCATGTAAATAACGGCGCTTATACCTTTAACGGGTTAACGGACCTGAACGGTAGTTTCGAGGCGGTGCTTGATACCCTGAGTAAGGTGTTTAATTATAAGGAAACAACGGGTGGTGATAGTTATGTTGCCAGCCTGCCGGGGAAAATCTATGCCGGTCTTTCTTATAACCTTACACCGCAGGATAAGTTTGGATTTTTATTTAGTACCCGCGCCCTGCATAATTTTGAACGCACCACCTTCGGTGTGATGTACAGCCGGCAAATCGGCAATTGGTGTACGGTGGCTGCCGGTAATAACTTTATGATAGACCGTCTCTTCAACCCATCGTTGGCCGTTTTGTTTGAGGCCGGGGTTTGTCAGTGGCACCTGGCGGTAGAGAACCTGTCTAATTTTTATGTGAAAGATGTACAGTCTGCTAATATTCAGATAGGAATGACAATCAATGTACATAAATAATGAACTAACAAAAAAATAATAAATATCTTAAACCTAAACCGTATTATGATTACTTCTTTTGACGAAATTTACGAAGCGCTGGCTAAAAAAACTAAGAAACGTGTTGTGGCAGCATGGGCTGTGGATGATCACACGATTAGCGCACTGGCTGCTGCTGTGGAGAGAGGATTTGTGGACGCCACGCTGGTGGGTGATCCGGAGATGATTAAAAAAGTGTGTGAGCATGAAAAAATAGATATGGGTATGTTCCGTGTGGTGGATATCCCCAACGAAATGCAAGCCATTTCCATGGCAGTGGAATTCATCAACAAGGGCGAAGGCGATGTGTTGATGAAGGGCTTGTGCAGCACGGACAAATACATGCGCGCCATTCTTAACAAGGAGAAAGGGCTCCTGCCTCCCAAGGCGGTATTGAGTCATGTGACGGTGATGTCTGTGCCGACCTATCATAAACTCCTGGTTGTAGGTGATGTAGCCGTGATTCCCGCTCCGGACCTTGGTCAGAAAGTAGCCATTACCAATTACGTTATCAATACGGCGAAAGCCCTTGGCATAGAAAAACCCAAAGTAGCGTTGTTAGCGGCTACCGAACAGATGTTACCCGGTATGCCGGCCTGTGTGGATGCGGCCATGATCGCTAAAATGGCAGACCGCGGACAGATCCAGGGCGCTTATGTTGACGGCCCATTGGCTATTGATGTGGCCATCAACCCCGAGGCTGTTGCTATCAAGAAACTGGGCGGCCCCGTTGCCGGCGATGCGGACTGTCTCGTATTCCCCAACATTGAGAGCGGTAACGTCTTCTTCAAAACGGTTACTATCCTGGCCAAAGGTGAATTGGCAGCCATGGTAATGGGCGCCAAAGTGCCTTGTATCCTCACCTCACGCGGTGACAGCACCAAGAGCAAACTCAACTCAATCGCATTGGCTGCTTTGATGGCAAAATAAATTTAATATTCAATTTAATATTTTCAATATAGAAAACATGAGAATTCTCACAATCAACCCCGGCTCTACATCTACAAAAATCGCTGTTTTTGAAGATGATAAAAACATTTTTCAAAAAAATCTGCAGCATGATGCTGGCGATTTGAAACAATTTGCGATCATTACCGACCAGTTCGAGTTTCGTAAGAATACGATTCTTTCGCTATTGGAGGAAAATAATTTTGACGTTAAAAGCTTCAATGCCGTAGTGGGCCGTGGAGGTATGATGCGTCCGCTGGCTTCCGGTACCTATGAAGTGAATGAAGCGATGAAGCGTGACCTGGCCAGCCGTAAATACGGTGAACATGCCAGCAACCTGGGTGCATTGATCGCCGATGATATTGCCAAACAGATTCCCGGTTGCCGCGCTTTCATTGCAGACCCGGTGGTGGTTGACGAATTGCAGGATGTAGCCCGCATTGCCGGACATCCGCTCTTTAAACGCGTTTCCGCTTTCCATGCCCTGAACCAGAAAGCCATTGCCAAGAAGCACGCTAAGGTAATGGGTAAGCCTTATGAATCCCTGAATCTTATTGTAGCCCACCTGGGTGGTGGTATTTCCGTAGGCGCACACTCCAATGGTAAGGTCATTGACGTAACCAATGCGATTGACGGTGAAGGCCCCTTCTCTCCCGAACGCTCCGGCGGACTTCCTGCACTGCAGATGGCCTTATTATGCTTCAGCGGCGAATACACGCTTGACCAGATGCGTAAAATTATGACCGGCGCCGGTGGTATGGTGGCTCATCTTGGCACCAACCAATTCCAGAAAATCGAAGAAGAGATCATTCCTTCCGGAGATAAAAAAGCCGACCTCATTCACGAAGCTATGAGTTACAATATCGCAAAACATATCGGCTCTATGGCTACCGTGTTGAAAGGCAAAATTGACGGTATCCTGCTTACCGGTGGTATCGCATGGAATCCTTTGATGGTAACCCGTATTACGGAGAAAATTGACTTCCTGGCACCGGTAACCGTATACCCCGGCGAAGACGAAATGGGCGCCCTGGCCGGTAACGGACTGGCTGTACTCCGCGGCGAAGCCCAGGCAATGACCTACTAAATAATGTATAATGATTAATGAACAATGAATGATGAAGACAGTAACTAAATATATTAGCACATGGTTTTTATTGTTCATTGTTCATTGTTCATTGTGCACTGCTCCTTTACAGGCACAGGATAGTGGCGCTTTCTTAAAGGCTTTCGTACAAAAAATGTCGGACGCTCCGGTGGCCTTCAACTTTACTTTTACTTATGAAAACCGGCAGAACGGCACTAAAGAGGAGCACCCCGGCTCCGCACTTTGTGATGGGGAGCGCTTCCGCATTCTGATGAAGGACGTGGAAGTCTATTGTGACGGAGAGACCAAGTGGGTCTACAATAAACAGGCCGATGAGCTCATGCTTTTTCCGGCTGCCGAAGCCCATGATATCACGGACAATCCCTTACAATATATACGGCAGCATGCAGATGACTTTAAGTATAAATCCAAGGTACAACGTACTACGGAGCAGGCTAAGCCGGCGCTGCACTTAGACCTGCATCCGCGTGACAAAAAAGCCGTTTACATTTCAGTAGGCCTTACCGTGGCGGAGGCTACTTATTATCCCTTGCAGATACAATATACGTTGAAAGACGGGCAGCGCTACACCATTACCATTACAGATTTTGCAGCTGCTTCCGGCATCAAAGCGTCTACCTTTGTTTTTCCCAAACAAAAGTATCCGGACGCCGCGCTCATAGACCTCAGGAAAAAAGCCGGCAAATCAAAAGAATAAGCATTATCCGCTTATCCCTGGTGCTCTTTGCGCAGCAGGTCATTTACCGTTTTCACCGGGTTGAAGGTGATCAACGGTACTTCCACAAAAGCCGTATTCCAGTCACTCATAGCCCCGTTCCACAGGCCGGGTAATTCCAGCGCTTTCAGGTCCCGGCCGTCTTTGCTCTTCTGTGAGATGAAGCCGGTAGCCGGATCCCGGTAATCGGCGAGTGTATAATAACCGCCCTTATAGTCGCGGAAAGAGCATACCAGATCTACAGGGTTGAAGTGGGTAGCGGCCTTGAAGTGTTGTTGCGCCTCGGGGTCCTTAGGGTCTATCTGTACACTCTCTGCAATCTGAAGTGAGCGGGAGCCATCCGGGTTCCGTGCAATAAAGGGCCCGCCGCCGGGTTCTCCCACGTTTTTAACCATACCGCACACGCGGACCGGGCGGTCTAATTTCCGCTGCAGGAGGCGTGCATATTCTTCCCCGGTGCTGTTCTGCGGCAGGCTGATGCAGAATTCCTTTTCCAGAAAGCGGGCGATCTCTTCCAGCGTACTGCTTTCCGCTCCTTTTTCCAACAGTTGCAGATATACCGCGATTTGTGCGCGTAGCCTGAGCAGATGTCCGGCCAGTACTTTTTTCCAATGGATGGTATCACCGCGCAGGCTATCCGGGGTGACATTATCTATATTTTTTACAAATACGATTTCCTCTTTGGCCTCCGCCAGGTTTTCCAACAGGGCGCCGTGTCCTCCGGGACGGAATAACAGGCTGCCGTCGGCATTGCGGAACGCTTCGTTATTCAGATCTACCGCAATCGTATCCGTTGATTTTTTTTGCTCGGAAAAACCGATTTCATAGCGGACATTGAACAGGGACTCATACTTGCCTTGTACCTTGCCCAGCAGCTCCTCAAATCCCTTGCGGTGCTCCGGAGAAACAGTGAAATGCAGGCGTGCCGTGCCATTGGCGTCCTTTGCATAAAGGGCCGCCTCTACCAGGTGTTCTTCAAAAGCGGTGCGTGCTTCTGTTGCATAATTGTGGAAGAGCAGCAAGCCCTTCGGAAGATTGCCGTAGTTCAATCCGTTTTTATCCAGTAAGCCCTTAATCCATTCGGCCGGACTGCCACCCTCCGTTTTTCCGGTTATCCCGGATAAACGCTTGTAAAAGGCAAAATCTTTCAGGCGGGCAATAAATTCATCGACCTCTTTGCCTTGTTTTCCGTTCTCGGCATACTCGTAAAGCGCTTTAAACATACGTGTGGCTGCGCCCGAAGCAGGTACGAACTTCAGCCGGCTACCTCCCCAACGGTCAAATTCCTGCACTAATTCTTGCTGCTGCTGTGCGTCGAACTGCACGATACCCTTACCCGGTACTGCCGGCGCCGTAACCGGTAGAAAGGGAAAGCCTTCCCGGAACCGGTTAACCTGTTGTTCTACTTGTTCTGGGGTAATACCTGATGTGTTGAGTTGTTGGAGGTCGGAAGCGTTGAACATAAAAACAGTGAATAATGAATAGTGAATAAAGTAATGAAGCGGGGTCACGAGCTATAGGCGGAAGCCGAGTAGCTGCAATATCCTTTCCAATTCCAGGTTGGCTTGTAGTAGGCTAATGCGATGGGCCGAAAAATCATTGCGTAGCGGATAGTTGTTGCGTATACTTTCGAAATTATCTGGTTTTAAGCGTAATTCATGATCGGTTTCAAAGATAGGAAAAGTTTTTTGAACGGCCAAAAGCAGGGCCTCCCGCCAGTTGATGCCCTTGTCAATTGTCATGATTTCGGGCAGGGTAGAGGGGGAGAGCGCTTGTATATCAGCTGTCGTGTTGAGTCCGGCATAGCTGGCCAGCGCTTTCAGGATCATGGCTGTAGCCTGGTGCTTTCCCTGTATGGAGTAGCCGGCGATATGCGGGGTGGCGATGTCGGTAATCTCCAGTATGGCTTTGTTGATTCGCGGTTCCCCGTTCCACACATCGAGCGCCAGGGCGCCCAGTCGCCGGCGGTGGCGCAGCAGGCTGCTTTCATCAACCACTTCGCCGCGGGAGGTGTTGATCAGCCAGGCGCCGGGCTGCATCCGGTCGAAAAAGCGCTCGTTAACCATATTCCGGGTACTGCCGGATAAAGGAACGTGCAGGCTGACCGCATCGGCTTGCGGAAGCAGCTCTTCCAACTCCGTGAACCCCTGATGACCTTCGTCTTGCGCCCGGGGAGGGTCGTTGAGCAATACCCGCATCCCCAGGGCCTCAGCGGCAAGGGCTACCAGACGGCCTACATGCCCTACGCCTATAACGCCCAGTGTTAATGTTTCCAGCGGTTTGTGGAGCCTGGCAGAGAGCTCCGCCAGCACTGTGACTACATATTGCATAACGGCCGGGGCATTGCAGCCTGCCGCATTACATACGGTAATGCCTGCCTGTTTACAATAATCCAAGTCAATATGATCTGTCCCTATGGTAGCGCTCCCTATAAAGCGGACCCGGCTGCCGTTTAATAAGGCGGCATCGCATCGGGTGCGGGTGCGTACAAGCAGTGCATCAGCCTCTTTGATCGAGGCGTTGGTGATCTCTGTTGAGCTAAGCGTTTTAAAATCACCATAAATACTATTGCCGGAAGGTAAGAAAGGAATTTGACGGTCTGCTATAATCTGCATAATAGTAATTAACAAAAAAGTATAACACTTGTTTCTCGAAGTTCATACAAATTTACTAACTTGCGGCAAATTATTGTTGAATTTAGCCTTAAAATTTATGATGTTGTACACAAAGAGAATGCTATTTTCTTTATTGACATTGAGTTTTGTCGTATTGATCATGGCCGAAGCCGGAGCCCAAGACCTGCGCCGCCGTAAAGTAGGAAAAGGAGGTCGTCCTGTCGAAATCATGGCGGGGCTTGATGAGTCGGCCAGTTTCCGCGGAAAGGGAGAAGAGGGTTTCAAGGAATGGGTTACCCGTAATATTGATTTTCCGGAAGAATGTCTGCGTAAGGGGATTCAGGGTACGGTAGTCATAGGATTCAACGTAAATGCCAATGGTCAGGTCATAGATGTCCGCACGGCCAACGGCCATCATCCGGCACTGGATGCCGAAGCTGTTAGAGCCATTGCCTCTTCACCTGATTGGGAGCCCGCCTACAAGAGCGGCACCCGGGTGAAAACCCCTTTTACACTTCCTGTTCTTTTTGAATTTAACAGGATTAAGGAAAAGACCAAACTAAGGTCGTCCATTCTGATGAGTTATAAGTCCGTACCCTTGCAGTTTGTAAATGAAGAACCGGTGTTTGAAGGCAAGGACTTCAATGAATTCGTGAAATATTTCAACCGCTTGTTGGTTTATCCTTATGAGGCTAAGATGAACAAGGTCGGCGGCAAGGTGCTGCTCAAATTCATGATAGGCGGTGACGGTAAACTGTGGGGGGTAAATGCTTCTGCAGAAAGTAAATTGCTGGAAGATGAGGTTTACCGTGTGATGAATTATCCGCGGATCAACAATGCCTGGGCTCCGGGGCATGAAGCCGGACAGCGGGTAAACACCGAATGTATGATGATTGTTAACTTTGACAGCGGCACCAAACAGGCTAAAATGGAATTCATCGACAGCCGGACTACCCAGTCCCTTGTATTTGAAGAACCCGTATTCCTTGGGGAAAAGAACCATGATTTCCGCCATTTTGTAATCAACAACCTGCGCTATCCCATTGTGGCCCAAGAAAACCGCATTGAAGGCACCGTAGTGCTCGACTTTATCATCAATAGCCAGGGTAAGATAGACAGCATACAGGTGATCAATAGCGTGGATCCTTTATTGGACAAGGAAGCCATCCGGGTGTTGCAGTTGCCCGATGCTTCGCATTGGCAGCCGGCCAGGTTTGACCGCAAGGTGGTGAACCGTCACTATAGTTTTCCTTTCATCTTCTCCTTAGACCAGCGCTCACCGCTTGAACAGCTGTCCTCAGACATCCTGATTTCGACCTGTGAGGAACTTCCCCTGTTCAATAATAGGCATCCCCTGACTTTCTTTGACTTTGTGGATGCCAATATTATAGATGTAAATCCTGGTGAAGTGGAGTCTAAAACGGTGATTATAAGTTTTATGCTTGAGTTGTCGGGGAGAGTGGCCAACATCAAGAGTATAGGCACCGTAGGACGGAATGTGGAGATGGATGAAATAGAAGAGGCCATAAGGATAGTGCAGCTTTCCGAAGGCTATTGGACACCGGCGCTCGGACAGAACCATAACGCTGTTTCTGTGCAGATCGTAGTACCGGTCCGCTTATATGACAAGTCACGCTACGAAGACTAATTGTTTATTCCGGAGGCCTTACACCTAATGCCTCCGGTCTTTTTTACTGGATAGAACATGCAATCATTTTTGACATCACTCAGCCCCGTTCAACGGGAGGCTGTGGTGAATTATCAGGGTCCATCATTAATTATAGCGGGTGCCGGATCCGGAAAGACCCGCGTGCTGACTTACCGTATAGCATACACCCTGCAGCAGGGTGTAGCGGCGCGTAATGTATTAGCCCTTACTTTTACCAATAAGGCCGCCAATGAAATGAAGGCGCGTATCGGACAATTGGTGGGTGAAGAAAACGCCCGTCAGTTGTGGATGGGCACCTTTCACTCCATATTCGCCCGTATCCTCCGGCATGAAGCGGAGCACCTGGGCTATCCGTCCTCTTTTTCTATTTATGATACTACGGATAGTAAAAGTGTTATAAAAAGTTGTATCAAAGAATTGAACCTTGACGACAAGGTCTATAAACCTGCGGCCGTGCTCTCGCGTATTTCCATGGCGAAAAACAACCTGATTACAGCCAAGGCTTATGCCGTTAATACGCAAATTATTGCCGATGATGTGGCCGCCCGTCGTCCCCGTGTACAGGAACTCTACCAGCTCTATACTAAAAAATGCCGGCTGGCCGGCGCTATGGACTTTGACGACCTCTTGCTTAACATCAACATTCTTTTCCGGGATTTTCCGGAGGTGCTGGATAAATACCGGCATTTCTTCCGTTATATACTTGTTGATGAGTATCAGGATACCAACTATGCCCAGTATTTAATTGTAAAGAAATTGGCCGAGCCGGCGCGCAATCTTTGCGTCGTGGGTGACGATGCGCAGAGTATCTACTCTTTCCGCGGCGCGCGGATTGAGAATATCCTGAACTTCCGGAAAGACTATCCCGACTATGCCGAGTATAAACTGGAGCAGAATTACCGTTCCACCCGCACCATCGTAAATGCGGCCAACAGTGTAATCGAAAAAAATACGAACCGGCTCGACAAAAAGTGCTTCTCTGAGGCGGAGACCGGTGAGCCAGTTGGGGTAATCAAGGCCTTTACCGACCAGGAAGAAGCCTTTTTGGTTGCAGGGAGTATTGCTACCCGTGTACAGGAAGAAAATACGGCCTACAATGAATTTGCCATCCTTTATCGTACCAATGCGCAATCTCGCGTGCTTGAAGAAGCCCTGCGCCGGAAGAATATACCGTATAAGATTTATGGCGGCACCTCGTTTTACCAGCGTGCGGAAATAAAAGATATGATTGCTTACCTGCGCTTAGCCACCAATCCGAATGACAGTGAAGCGTTTAAGCGCGCCGTGCAGGTTCCTTCACGCGGGGTTGGCGATACCAGCCTTGACCATTTGGAGAATGCGGCTGGTGTACGTGAAAAAAGCATGTATGCCGTACTCCACGGATGTACTGCGGCAGAATTGAACCTGCGCGCCCCGGCCTTCAATAAGCTGCGTGAGTTTACCGCCTTGCTGGATACGCTTTCGCCCCAACAATACCAGGCGGACGCCTATGATTTTGCCATGGCCGTGGGGCAGCAGTCGGGCCTGATAGCGCACTATCGCGCCGATAAAAGCCCCGAAGGAGTGGCCCGCTATGAAAACCTCGAAGAGCTTTTCAACTCCATCAAAGAATTTGTAGATGACCGCTTAACGGAGACTGTACCTGGTGAGGAACGCCAGGTTTCCATACATGAATACCTTGAAAACGTAGCGCTCATCAGTGACCTTGATAGCGACAAGTCCGAGGACAAGGAAAAGGTCACCCTGATGACCGTCCATTCGGCCAAGGGACTTGAATTTGAGTTTGTCTTTGTGGTCGGGATGGAAGAGAACCTCTTTCCCGGCAGTATGTCTGCACACTCTGCCCAGGAAATAGAAGAAGAGCGGCGTTTGTTCTACGTAGCCATAACCCGGGCCAAGCGTGGGGTCACATTGTCTTATGCGCATAACCGTTACAATTGGGGCAAGCCTACTTCTAATGCACCCAGCCGTTTTTTGCGCGAAATTGATGCCCGCTACCTGGCGCATGCCATCCGGGATACGGAGCCGGACAGCGCTACTGATGACCTGTCTGACTTTGAGCCGGCCCGCCCGCGCCCGCAATTCAGGGCAAAACCTAAACTGTCCACGGCTTCTCCGGCTGTATCGAAACCCGCTTTGCGCGCTACACCGGCCCTGGCGCGAGAGCCTATACCCAACTTTACACCCGATGATCCCGCCCTGGTGCGTGAAGGCATGACTGTAGAACACGAACGCTTCGGCCGTGGTGTCATTCAAAGCATAGACGGGACGCCGCCTAATGCCAAAGCTATTGTAGTATTTGAAGGAGAAGGCGCCAAAACCCTGTTGTTGAAATTTGCCCGCCTGCGGATTATAGCTTAGCCTGCGGCCTCTTTCTTTGCTGCTTTTCCGGCCATCTTTCCGGCCAGAAAACCGGTAGAGAAGGCGATCTGCAGATTATATCCGCCCGTATCGGCGTCCAGGTCCAGGAGTTCGCCGGCAAAAGAAAGGTTATCTATTATGCGTGATCGCATGGTTTTATGATCTATCTCGTCCAGTGAAACGCCTCCGGCTGTTACCACAGCCCGCTCGTATCCCTGATACCCCGTCATCGGCATTCTCCATTGTTGCAGCATATGCAGCGTCTTCTCTATAGCCGCCTGTCGCATTTCCGTTACCTTGCGGTTGCTCTGGAGCCCTGCCGTGGCGGCAAAGCCCGGAATCAAGGCTGCAGGCAGCAACTTGCGTAACAAGGTCTCCATACTGCATTGCCCCAGCTCCAAAATTTCATTTTGTATACGTTGTTGTAGCTGCATGGTGTTCACAGCAGGCTTCATATTCAGTACCAGCGCTACTTTCTGACCCTTTTCATAGGCTTCGATGGCCCGGCGGCTCAGTCGCAGCACCAGCGGTCCTTCTATCCCCGTAGCGTTGAAACTCATTTCTCCGAATTCCTTGTCTACCGGATCGCCGTCCAGCAACAACTCCAGTTCAACGTTTCGTAATGTAACGCCGTTGAGTAGCGGTGATTGGGTTTCAATAGCCAGGCCGGAGAGCGATGGCCGTGTCGGCGTGATACGATGTCCGGTTTCCGTTGCCATCCGGTAGCCGTCTCCTGTAGAGCCGGTTGCCGGATAGGACAGGCCTCCGGTGGCCAGAACGTAATGATCGGCCGTCAACCGACTTGCAATGCCTCCAAGTAGTACTTCTACGGCTTCAATATGCTGTCCGTTGCTGATGAAATGTTGTACCTCGGCATGGCAACAGATTTTCACCCCCTGTTGTTCCACCCATTGCTGTATTACACCGGCTACATCAAAGGCGTCCCGGGAGCAGGGATACACCCGGTCTCCCCGTTCTATTTCCATAGGTAAACCCCGGCGCTCAAAAAAATCCATCAGCGCGGTGTTCGGAAAATTATAAAATGCCGCCCTGAAAAAACGGTTGTTAGGAAATACATGCACCGCAAACTCTTCCCAGGCTTTAGCATTGGTAATATTACACCGCCCCTTGCCTGTGATGCGCAATTTGCGCAAGGGTTTCTCCATTTTTTCCAGCAACAGGACCCGCAATCCGCGTTCTGCCGCCTGTCCTGCGGCCATCATGCCGGCAGGCCCTCCTCCTACAACTATAAGGTCGTAATGTTGTTCTTTTTTCACTAATGATTAATACCGTTCTCTACTAAAATTTTTTTTGCCAGCTTAAGGATGGTAGGGTCGTCAAAGGTGACGATACCGCCATCGGCGCCGCCTTGTTCGAAATGCACGCCCTCGCTCTTACCTCCGTTAAAGTTGTCTGCTCCGAAATAATTCCGGATAGCATCGGGTGTAGTGTTCAGCAAATCGGCAATCCGTTGCATACTACCGTGCGGAAGCGCATGTTTGATGCGGCGCAGCTCATTGAAAGAGATGTTTACTCGCTCCATAGCTTTGTTCTTTTTTAAATAGGTTGTAAAGCGCCATAAAGTTATAATTTTTTTATTGATAAAAAAAATGTCTACCTTTGAATAATAGACGGAAAAACACAAAAATATGAAATATAGTGGTTTAACTGATGCTCAAGTAGTTGAACACAGGCAGCGCTTTGGACGTAATGATCTTACACCTCCGGTGCGGAGGCCGTGGTGGAAATTGTTGCTTGCTAAATTTAATGATCCTATTATCAAATTGTTATTATTTGCAGCCTTGCTGGCTCTGGTCGTAGGCTACTTTGAAGGAGGTTCTTATGTGGAGGGCTTGGGGATATTGGCTGCCGTGTTGCTAGCCTCCCTGATTGCCTTTTTTAATGAATTTAAGGCCGAAAAGGAATTTGACATCCTTAATAAAGTGAGTGATGAGGCCCCGGTAAAGGTGCTGCGTAACGGACAGGCCACAGAGGTGCCTAAAATAGATATCGTTGTGGCTGATATTGTTTTGTTGGAACAGGGCGATGAAATTCCGGCCGACGGCCGTTTGTTAGAGGCCTTTAGCCTGCATGTGAATGAGAGCAGCCTTAACGGAGAATCTATGCCGGCGGCCAAAGTGGCGGATGTCCCGGCGCATTATGATACCGCCTATGCCCCGAATGTGGTATTGCGCGGCACCACGGTGACGGACGGGCAGGGGGTGATGGAAGTGACGGCCGTGGGCGATGCTTCCGAAATAGGACAGACAGCCCGTGAGGCGACATCCATCAATGACGAACAAACCCCGTTGAACAAACAGCTGAACCGCCTGAGCGGCATTATCGGCAAGTTGGGGATAGGCATTGCCGTGGCTACTTTTCTTTTATTGGCCGTGCGTGGCTTATTGTCGGGCGAGATCAGCTTTTCCGCCTTGTCTCTTGACGATGCGCATGTTTTGCTGGTTTATTTTATGGTGGCCGTGACCCTGATTGTAGTAGCGGTACCCGAAGGCCTGGCTATGAGTGTAACCTTGAGTCTGGCTTATAGTATGCGTCGTATGACACGTACAAATAACCTCGTACGCCGTATGCATGCCACCGAGACCATGGGCGCCACCACCGTGATTTGTACCGATAAGACAGGTACCCTTACCCAGAACAAGATGCGGGTCCATGCGGATCATTTTGACAATACGACCATGGCCGGTGATGCCCTGGTCGTAGAATCGATAAGTTTGAACTCTACGGCCCATCTGGACCGTAGTAATATTACCGAAGCCCATCCTGTGGGTAATCCGACGGAGGGCGCCTTGTTATTATGGCTCTTTGACCGCCAGATAGACTATGAGGCCGAGCGCCGGAAAGCTACGCCGGTTGATCGCCTGCTTTTTACTACCGAAAATAAATTCATGGCTACCCGTTGTCTCTCGCCCTCCCTGGGTGTAGAGGTCATCTATGTAAAAGGCGCTCCCGAAATGATCATGAGCCGTTGCGCCCAACTTCCCGAAGGCGTACAAAACCTGCTTAAGACCTATCAGCAGCGAGGCATGCGTACCCTGGCCTTTGCCTATAAGGAAATAAAACCGGAGGTAAAAGGAGACTTGAAAGAACTCTCGCAGGAACTCTGTTGGCTGGGTTTTGTGGCTATAGCCGACCCGGTACGCGCCGATGTGGGGGAAGCTATTAAAAATTGTATGGATGCCGGTATAGAGGTGAAAATTGTTACCGGAGATACCTCTGCTACCGCTGTGGAGATTGCCCGGCAGATAGGACTTTGGTTGCCCTCCGACGGGACTGCGCAACAAATCACCGGCGCCGAATTTTCCGCCCTTTCGGACGAACAGGCGCAAGCCGTGGCCGGTAAGATCAAAATCATGTCGCGTGCACGTCCTGCAGACAAGTTGCGTCTTGTCAAGTTCCTCCAGAAGCAGGGAGAGGTAGTGGCTGTAACCGGCGATGGTACCAATGACGCCCCGGCATTGAATCATGCAGACGTGGGGCTTTCCATGGGCACCGGAACCTCCGTAGCCAAGGAGGCCAGTGATATTATCCTGCTGGATGACTCCTTTAACAGCATCGTGAACGCCGTACGGTGGGGGCGTTCACTCTACCGCAATATTCAACGTTTTATACAGTTTCAACTCACCATTAATGTGCTGGCATTGGTGGTAGCTTTTGCCGGGCCTTTTATCGGTGTAACCCTTCCGCTCACCGTTACCCAGATGCTGTGGGTGAACCTGATCATGGATACCTTTGCCGCCCTGGCCCTGGCTACCGAGGCGCCCGAGAACAGTGTGATGAGGAATAAGCCCCGTAAAATTACGGATTTTATTATTACCCATAATATGGCGGTGAATATCTTCTCTCAGGCGGCTGTGTTTATTGTCCTGTTGCTCGGTATGCTTTTTTATTACTCGCATGACAATAACGGGCTTATGCCACATGAAGCGTCCGTTTTTTTCACGGTTTTCGTACTTCTGCAGTTCTGGAACCTCTTCAATGCCCGCTGTTCCGGCAGCTTCAAATCCGCTTTCTCTGGCCTCCGCGAGAACCGGGTGTTTTTGATGATTGCCGGCCTGATTCTGCTCTTACAAATACTTATTGTACAGTTTGGCGGTCCGGTATTCCGCACTGATCCCCTTTCGCTTTTGGAATGGTGCTATATCATCGCCGGAACTTCCGTAGTGCTGTGGATCGGGGAGATTATCCGCGCCATCAGCAGATATAAAATGAAAAATAATTAGATGCTCATTATTTCACCTCACGGCTCGTGAGCTCGCTTCGCTCGGTTCACTATTACTCGCCTCACGGCTCGTGAGCTCGCTTCGCTCGGTTCACTATTTATTATTCACTATTCACTAAAACATGTCCTCTTTCTCCATGACCTACCGGGTGGCTTACTACGAGACCGATGCTATGGGCTACGTACACCACTCCAACTATATCCGTTATTTTGAGACCGTACGTACCGAGATGATCCGTGCTGCCGGGCTAAGCTATGCAGCTCTTGAGGCCTCAGGGGTAATGATGCCTATTATTGAGGCGCAGTGCCGCTACCGGCAGCCCGCCAAATATGATGATCTGCTGACCCTTAAGGCGGTTGTACACGAAGCGCCTGCCGCCCGTATGCACATTGACTATGAAATCACCAATGCGCAGGGCCTGCTCCTGTGCACCGGTTTCACCTCCCTGGCCTTTATAGATGCAACCACCCGCCGGCCCCGCCGCGCCCCGGAAGAATTTATACAAAAGATAATGAATAATATTTGAGTATAATCCCTAATCTTTAATTACTTAATCAGCTATAATACGTAGTTTCCGACGCGCTTACTCCCTTAGTCCCTTTTTTTGATTATCTTTGCAACTTAATTACAATAATAATATGAAAATAGAAAACAACAAAGTTGTATCCCTCAGCTATGAACTGAAAGTAGATGGTGAGGTGATCGAAACGGTGAACGCCGACAAACCCATGCAATTTATTTTCGGATCCGGATACCTTCTGCCCAAGTTTGAAGAACAGATCAGCGAAAAAAATATCGGTGATGATTTTGAATTCGTATTGGTTGCTACCGATGCCTATGGCGAAAATAACGATGAAGCTATCGTGGAATTGCCCAAACATATTTTTGAAGTAGAAGGCAAAATTGAAGAAGGCCTGCTTACCGTAGGTAATGTATTGCCCATGTCGGACTCTATGGGTAACCGTCTGAACGGTACTATCGAAGAAATCCGCGAAGACGTGGTGGTGATGGACTTCAACCATCCGTTGGCCGGCTCGGACCTGCACTTCAAAGGCAAGGTGGAAGGCGTGCGTGAAGCAACACAAGAAGAGTTGATGAACGGCCTGTTCGGCGAACGCGCTGCCTCTTGCGAGGGAGATTGCGGTGGTGGCTGCAGCGGTTGCCACTAAGCCGGTACATCCCTGTAAATAAAAGGCGCCCCTCGTTCGTGAAGGGCGCCTTTTTCATTTGCTGTCAATCAGCCTATTTACTACTGATTTCCTTTAATCGCAGCCTGTGCCGCAGCGAGGCGGGCGATGGGCACGCGGAAAGGAGAGCAGCTCACATAGTTCAAACCGATGCGGTGGCAGAATTCTACAGAAGAAGGTTCTCCGCCGTGTTCTCCACAGATACCTACTTTCAGGTCAGGACGGGTCGAGCGGCCTTTTACGGTCGCCATGCTCAGCAACTGTCCTACACCTTTCTGGTCGAGCACTTCAAACGGGTCGTTTTTCAGGATGCCTTTTTCCAGGTAAACAGGGAGGAACTTCGCTACGTCATCACGTGAGTAACCGTAGGTCATCTGTGTAAGGTCGTTGGTGCCGAAAGAGAAGAACTCAGCGCTTTCTGCAATACGGTCAGCCGTCAGCGCGGCGCGCGGGATTTCGATCATCGTACCTACTTTGAAGTCGATACGGTCATTGTAAGCCGTAAATACTTCTTCGGCCGTTTTACGGATAACCGCTTCCTGCATGCGCAGTTCATGGAGATTACCTACCAGCGGTACCATGATTTCGGGGTTAGCCTGGATGCCTTTTTTCTTCAGGTTCAGGGCTGCTTCAAGGATAGCGCGGGTTTGCATTTCCGTAATTTCCGGATAGGTGTTGCCCAGGCGGCAGCCACGGTGTCCCAACATAGGGTTGGATTCGGCCAGTTCCAGTACACGGTTGTGTACGTCATTGGCGGATATGCCCAGGATTTTCGCCATTTCATTCTGGCCTTTTTCATCGTGGGGTACGAATTCGTGCAAGGGCGGGTCAAGCAAGCGTACGGTTACAGGAAGGCCCTGCATGGCTTCGAAGATGCCTTCAAAGTCTGTACGTTGCATGGGCAATAATTTCTTCAATGCCTCACGGCGGCCGGCTTCATCTTTAGCCAGAATCATCTCACGCATGGCCAGGATCTTTTCGCCTTCAAAGAACATGTGTTCCGTACGGCAAAGTCCAATACCCATGGCGCCGAAATCGCGGGCAACGCGGGCGTCACGCGGGGTATCGGCATTGGTGCGCACCAGCAGGCGGGCATATTTTTCGGCCAGTTTCATCAACTCGCCGAAATCACCGCTCAACTCCGGTAGCTGCGTTTCCAGCTTGCCTTCATATACGGAGCCGGTAGAACCGTTCAACGAGAGCCAGTCTCCCTCCTTATAAATCCGTCCGCAAACGGTCATCGTGCGGGCCTTGTAATCAATACTCAAGCTGCCTGCGCCGGACACACAGCATTTACCCATACCGCGGGCTACTACGGCTGCGTGGGAGGTCATGCCGCCACGGGCCGTCAGGATACCCTGCGCCAGCAACATTCCTTTCAAATCCTCGGGGGAGGTTTCCACACGTACCAATATTACTTTGGCGGCCGGATCTTTCTGGACCCAAGCATCAGCGTCTTCAGCAAAGAATACGATTTGTCCGGTGGCAGCGCCGGGGGAGGCGGGGAGGCCTTTGGCAATTGCCGTAGCCTTATCCAGCGCTTCTTTTTTGAATACCGGGTGCAGCAGTTCGTCCAGCTTGATCGGTTCACAGCGCAGCACGGCGGTCTTTTCGTCAATCAGTTTTTCTTCCAGCATGTCCATTGCGATCTTCACCATAGCGGCGCCGGTACGTTTACCGCTGCGGGTCTGCAGCATCCACAGTTTACCGTCCTGGATGGTGAATTCTATATCCTGCATATCCGTATAATGTTTTTCCAGATTGCGTTGGATATCGAACAATTCCTTATATACAACCGGCATTGTTTCTTCCAATGCGGGATAATTGGCTTTGCGATCGGCCTCGCTCACACCGGCCAATACGGCCCAGCGTTTGGAACCTTCAATGGTGATCTGTTGCGGGGTGCGGATACCGGCTACCACGTCTTCACCCTGGGCGTTGATCAGGTATTCGCCGTTGAACAGGTTTTCACCCGTACCCGCATCGCGTGTAAAGGCTACGCCTGTGGCCGAGTTGTTACCCATATTGCCGAATACCATGGATTGTACGTTTACGGCAGTTCCCCATTCTTCGGGAATCTTGTTCAGTTTGCGGTACAGGATAGCGCGTTCATTCATCCAGGAGTTGAATACAGCCATTACAGCGCCCCAGAGCTGTTCCCAGGGGCAGACCGGAAAGTCTTTGCCCGTCTTCTCTTTTACGGCGGCCTTGAATTGTGCCACCAGTTCTTTCAGGTCTGCAGCGGTCAGGTCCGTATCATTCTTAACCTCCTTCTTTTCTTTCATGTGTTCGATGATCTTCTCGAACGGATCCACATCTTCCTTTTTCTCCGGTTTCATGCCCAACACTACGTCGCCGTACATTTGTACGAAACGGCGGTAAGAGTCCCATGCGAAACGTTCGTTGCCGGATTTTTTGGCTACGGTTTCCACGGCTTCGTCATTCAACCCGAGGTTGAGGATAGTATCCATCATACCCGGCATTGAAGCGCGGGCGCCGGAGCGTACAGATACCAAAAGGGGATTTTGATTATCACCAAACTTGGGGCCTGCTACAGCATCTTCTACTTTTTTCATGGCTTCTTCCACCTGTGTTTTCATCAGGCGGATGGTATCCTGTTCATTACGTCCCATGGCGAAGTAGTCGTTACACACTTCGGTGGTGATCGTAAAGCCCGGAGGCACGGGGATGCCGATCAGGTTCATGTCTGCCAGGTTGGCGCCTTTGCCGCCCAGCAATTCTTTCATCTTGCCGTTTCCTTCGGAGGTCTTGTTACCGAAGAAATACACGCGTTTCTTGGAATTAGGCATAAATTAGTCTATTTTATTTCGTATATGTTTCAAATTGAAACTACAAATGTACGAAAACGTTATGAGATTACAAACAGGCAGGTATAAAACATTTGTTAACTTTTTACAACCGATTTTAATGTTAATTGGTTTTTTAATACTTTTTAAATGGCATTTTGAATTTTTAAAGCGTTTTTTAACATTTCTTTTTTAAATGCCGCTTTGCGGGAGGTCTATCTTTGCGCACTTAACAAGTTCGGATATAACAAAACAAATTATAACAAAAAAAGTATGAGAAAATTATTTACACTTGTAGCGGCTGCGGCTTTGGCTTTCAGCGCTTGTACCAAAGAAGAGGCACCTGTTGCCGGAAATGGCGCAGAGATGGCGTCTGTGATCTATTCCGTTAACGCGCCGGCCGTTGTTACTACCCAAAATGCGCCCGGTTTGCGCAATGCCGGAACGCGGATCGGAGATTCCGGATTTGAAATGAATGATATCAAGGCATTCTTTTTTAACGCAGCCAGTAGCGTGACTACGCAGGTTTCCACTATTACCGGCAACATTGATTGGACCAAGGACACTGAAATCGAACAGTGGATCGGATCATGGAAAGAGGAAGCGCTTAAAGTACCCATGGGGAATCAATTTTCTTTTGTGGTATTAAATTCAGCCGGCGTGACCATCGCCAACAATGTGGGCACGGGCTTGAACGCTATCCGTTTTCACCTGAACGGCACGGAAGCTCCGGCTGCCGCTATCTCTCCTGATACCACCGGTGTAGGAATTAACGCCATTGCAGTCAGTAATCTGATTGCCCAAAATATTACATCGACCAAATCTACCTATACTTTAAATGCGTCTGCCGTAGCCCGCATCAACAGTATGGTCAATGTAAACATGGGCTATGACCATGAAACAATGTTCAATAACTCTTATACGGAAGCCCAGGCGTATTTCCGTGTAAAAAGCATAACGATCAGCAATGTGCCTGAAAATGTAAACTACCTTGGCGCCGATGCCAGCGGTACGGTAACGATTGCGCAGGTAGCTACGGACGGCCAAATCGACGGCAGCGAGTTAATTGTTGACAATGATGTCTCTGCCTCTACCGTTACGGAGCCTGTTACCACAAATGTTACAATAGCTAATAACGTGTTGAGGACTTTGGCTTTTCCTGCCGTTTCCGGCGCTGTTAAGTTGGATGTTGTTTTAGAATATACTACGAATGCCGGTGTAAGCGCTACATTCAATACGCTGACCCTCGCTCAGATTTCTTTGAATGAGTTGAAGGCCAACAAGCAATTGAATGTAAATATCTGGTTGAAGGATTTACGCGGTAATGTAAAATATGACATGACCTTCGTGGATTGGACCGGTGCAGAAGACCAGCATGTAATAGGTGAGGAGCAATAGGCCCTTATCTCCTTCGTACTACAATTAATCTATACTATTTATGAAGAAAATTTTTACGCTTATTGCGATAGCTGGCCTGTTATTTACAGCCTGTACCAAAGAAGAGGCTTCCGGTTACGAAGCGAATGGCGATAACGGCGCCGTAGTGTTTACATTCAATAATGCCGGCAGTATGCTGCAACAGGCGCCCTCCGGAGTAAGGAATGCGGCGGGGGCGCAGTCTTTGGGTACATTCGCCATGACTGATATTCATGCTTACATGTTTAACGCCTATACCGGGGTGCTGTCTAAGGATAAAGATATCACAGCCGCTATAGACTGGGCTAAGGCCGAAGATCCGTCTACGGATTGGAATGGTACCTGGAGCGGAGCCGCTTTGACCTACACGGTCGGTACCTATACTTCGCTGGTTGTATTTAATAAGGCCGCTATGAATACCGTAACGGAAGGTACGACGAACCTGTCCGCTGTTTCCTTTGAAATTGCTCCGGCAGCCAAAATAGCAACGGGTGTTATCACTGATAAGAGTGCCATCTACGAAGTGGCAACCAGCGTGGCTACCCTGCCTGTGTATGTTACGAGCAAAGATACCGCAGAGACTGCAGATGTCGTGAAACGTATCAATACGAAGATTCAGATCAATATGGGCTTTGACTCTACGACCATGTTTGACGGTTTCCCCGCAGGTAAGATCTGTGTGTCAAGTATTGAAATAGCCGGTGTGCGCAAAACGGTAAAATTTGATGGAACAAAGGTCGGAAGTGACGTGGTGACGATCAAGACCGACTATACGGACGGCGCTCATTTGATCACCAAGACGAATGCAACAAAGTCCGACGATGTAACTTTCGCTAATGCCAATATGTTCGGAACCCTGGCCTATCCTTTTGCCGTGGGTGAACTCACGTATACCATCAAATTGAAATATACTACTGACGGGACAACCTGGGTTAATCTGGTGCTTAAAGATTATGTAAACACCGCCGCCGTAAGCCGTAACCAGATTACCAACCTGAACGTTTTTGTGAAGAGCCTTAAGGGCGACGTGACCTATGACCTTACCTTCAAGGATTGGGAAGATGGCGCGTCCGAAGGACATGATTTTGATGAAGAATAATGCATTTTAGGCTTTCATATCTCTTTCTCCTCCTGAGCGCGGCGCTGCTGTGGTCTTGCACCAAACAACAGGGTGCGGATCCGGTAAAACCCGAACAGGGTGGGGTGAAGTATGTCTTGGAAGCCTTGGATTTCAGCCTTAAAAATGCCGGATCGAAGAACGCGGGTGTGCAAACGCCCGCGTCATTCGACGGTTTATTAGATATTCATTCCCTGCTTTTCTCCACAAATGGTCGCCTGACTGCCCTGCATGACATTACGTCCTATATAGATTGGGACGGAAAGACCGGCCGCTGGATTGACGGACCGGTACTGCCGGTTCCTACCGGTAAACAGCAAAGCCTGGTGGTGGTGAATGCCTATGGAATGTATGATATTAATAGTCCTCTAAAAGGTGGAGTCGTTGCCCTGGGGGCGCGGCTGGATGATCTCCGCTTTCACCTGGCCCCCGGTGATGCTTACTCCGGTGGCGTAATTTTGAATAATGATATAGACCGTATTTATGAAATGGCGGCCAGTGTGGAGCCGTCCGCTTTTATTGATATTCCGCATTGTAAAACAGCGGCGGATGCGCAATTGTTTTCAAGTTCTTTTACTCATGTTAATAGTTTATTGAGAGTGAATATGGCCTATAATCAGGAAACGATGTTTCCCGGTACGGCTGTAGAAAAAGCGCGTTTTCGCGTAAAAGAGGTGACCGTTTCGGGGATTCCGGAGTCGGTTGATTATAAAGGTGCAAAACCCTCAGGTTCCTTAGCCGTAAGCCGTACGGATATGGCGAAGAATCTGAACCATGATAAAACCGGCAGTGAGCTGGTTGGTGTTAAAGATAATGTATTTACCACACTGCTTTTTCCCTCGGAAAAGTTGGCTGTGGATATTGTATTGGAATATACCACTGATGGTGGAAACACCTGGATACAGGTGCCGCTTGAAACCTATATTATCAATAACCTGCAACGTAACCTGATCGCGGACCTGAATGTCTGGCTTAAGGGACACGACGGTTCGGTTATTTTTAGTATCAGGTTTATTGATTGGACAGTGGAAAATCAATATGTATATGGAGACGAAGAATAATGAATAGCGCCTTTCATATTAAACTGTTAATGCTGATTCCGCTTCTGGCCTTGCTGTTGGCTTGTTCAGGGGAGGAGCCGGCAGAGACAGGCCGTCCGGATGATGAACGCCTGGCCGAAATGCAGGAGTGCTGCGTGAATTACGCTTTTTCAGTAGCAGGAGCAGCCTCAGCGGGAGCCGGAAGCCGAATGGAACACCTTCGTTTCTATATATACAAAAATGATCCGGGCAATAATAATACGCCCGGAGGCTTGTACAGTTCTGCCGTATACGAGCAGGAAGCGTTGACCGGCGGAAATGTTTCGCTGACGCTGAATATGCCGCGTGTATACCATTATATATCGGTGGCCAATGCTGCAGGTGATCTTTTTGAAGAAGATCCTGCTGCGCAGATAAGTTACCGGGGCAATGAACAATTTATTCTCAAGGCGCGGCATGTAGGCGGAGGGTCTTATACCTGCCCTGAATTTGCCTTTAATAGCAGCAGTCATACCCTGGCGTATAGCAAAACGCCCCGCTCCGGTGATACATTAATGTTTACGCGTAATGTGGCCGGTATACGCCTTAATTTGATCACTGCCGATGCCTCCAGTACCTTTGTTCCTGAAAGTGTAAGCCTTTGGGGTGTCTATCCGGCGTTTTATCCCTTGAAAGGCGTGCCGGTTACTACGGCCTCCACGGTCTCTTTATTGCAGGCTGTAAGCGGTGTGGAGATTAATAATACGGAAAGCCGTTTGGTCACGGAATTCTATACCTTCCCTACGGCGGATGCGGCCGGAGCATGGTTTAATGCAACTAATGGCCCTTTGGTGAAACTCCGGGTCAGCGGAAAATTAAGCGTAGGTACGGCAGATCCCGTTGATAAGACCTATGTACTATCTTTGGCTGAAAAACCATTGAAGGCCAATCACCGTTGGACTATTGACGGTACATTGAAGCCCGGAGAAACCGATATTGAGGCTGTATTCAGGGTGGAAGCCTGGACAGAAAATTCAGATGACCGGGATATTGATTTTTAGATGCTATGATGTACGATAAAAAAATATATTGCTTTATCTTCCTGCTGCTGGGGCTCGCGGTACAGTCTTGTACCAAAGAACAACCCGGCCTGCAAGGGGACGGGGAGCCGCTTGTCATGGAGCTGCTGCTGTGTGATAGCAGTAGTGATTTCAGCGAACTGCGCCAGCGGGGTCCGGCCAACCTTGATACGCCCGGCGATCCCGGCGCTAATATTATTAGCGACGCTTTGATTGAAGATGCTGTTGTGTTGGTTTTCAATGAAGCCGGCGCCTTGGAATCCCGGCAGTCATTCGTGATTACACCGGAAGATGAGGTGATTGCCATGCAAATTAAAAAAGGAATACGTCATATTTATGTTTTAGGCAATGTGACGGATAAGGAACTCACGCTTGATACCATTACTACAGAGGCCGCTTTGCGCTCTACAGTGCTTGGGGTTAAGGATGGTCGTACCGGTAGCGATTTGGAGGCGCCGCTCTTGTTTTCCGGCGCCGGCACCTATACCATTGCATCGCCTGTTCCGCCTTCTACCGTGACGCCGCGTTTGACACTGCCCATGCACCGTATGGTGGCCCGTGTAGACTTTCAGTATAATGTAGCCGATGAGTTATTGGCCGAAGGCGTGAAAGTAGAAAAAGTAGAACTGACCGGCGCTTTGAACGGCAGTTATTGCTTTCCGCAAGCCGGCGGAACTGTTCCTTCCCGCGCAGCGCTGGAGTATAGCTTTATTCCTAAGCGCTCAGAAGAGGAAAACGGCCGCTGTGTATTTTATATGTTTGAAAATGTAGCGGCAGCCGGTGCCGCCGTTAAGATAACGGCCCGCAAGGGCGGTGAGTCTAAATCTCAGACGCTTCCCATTATCAAGGTGTCCGGCGATGTTAAGCGCAACAACTGGTACAAATTAAACGCTACGATCAAAAGTTTTTAGATGGTGTTATGAATAAAACAAGTCAACATATCAGGATGAAAAGTGTCGGTAGTTCTTTAGCCCGGACGGCTTTTCTTTGTATGCTGATGTTATGTTCATCTTTTAGCCTCAGGGCGTATCAGGCCTATAATGAAGCTATGCAGGCTCCTTGTCAGGACGGCGAGGCGCTGCCTCCGACCGTCAGCTATCGGGGGGGGAATAGTTCCATGGCGGTGGAGGATTGCGGCGGAGGGCTCACTATAACATTGAATGACTTGTCTGCTTTTACTTATACCGGCAAACCGCAGGCGCCACAGAAAACGGTGCATTATACCTTTACTCCGGCCGATGCAACGGTAAGCTTTGCTTACGGCGAAAGCGGAGATGCACCTGTTCCGGTTAATCCGGGTACCTATGCCGTTGTGGCGACGATCCGGCTGGGTGACCTGTCTGTGGACTTTGCCTCCGGAACCATGACGATTAATGACCGTGAGCTGGAAGATTGTAATATAAAAGTCTATACCACAGAAGAAAGCAATGTGGCGGCCTTCCAAAGTCCGCTGGAAACAAACCGTATCGTATATGTGAAACCGGGCGCCGCTTCTACCTATGGTGCGCAGATCGGCCGTACGTTTGATAATCCCTATCCCAATCTCAGGGAGGCGCTGGTGTATGCCGGCTCACAAAAGGCCTTGGAGATCCGGGTGGCTGCAGCTACTTATACGGGCACCTATACCATTCCGGCCAATGTGCAATTGGTGGGTGGCTATGCCGCTAATGCTACTGGCACCGGGGTGTATAATCCTGCGGCCAATGTGGCAGTGATTGACGGCCAGGGCCAGGGACGTGTGTTGACCCAGGCCGGGAATAATAGTCAGACAACGCGTATAGACGGGTTTATCATCAAAGGCGGGAATGCAGCAGAGGGCGGAGCCGTGTTGTTAGCCGGTAACGGCTTGCTGGATAACTGTATAATCAGGGATAATACGGCTGTCAACGGAGGTGGTGTGAAACTGCTTGCCGGTAGCCGTGCCGTGAATTGCGAATTATATGGTAATACGGCGACAACCCGTGGCGCCGGGGCATATGTGGCGGATAGCGCTGTGCTTACGCATAGCGTGTTGCACACAAACAGCGGACCCGAAGCGCTCTACAATCAGGGTCATGCTTCCAATGTCCTGCTTTTCGGCAATACCGCCGATGGTATTGTTAACAATGGCGCCGGGGCGCAGCTGAACCACGTTACGGTAGCCGATAATAAAAACGGAGCCGGCATTGTGAATACCGCCGGAGCAGTGGCCAATGCTATCAGTTACGGAAATGCCGCTCAGGAGGCTGTGGTAGGTTGCTATACTGCTGATCCGTTGTTTTTTGGCGGTAGTGATCCCCAGCTGAAGTACCAGTTGCTCGAAAATTCCCCTTGTGTGGATGCATCGGCCGGTGCGACCTCCGGTACGGACCTGCTGGGCAATATGCGCAGTAAAGGAGCCGTGAATAAGAGCGATATGGGCGCCTATGAATTATTCCAGGTGACGACCCCTACGGACGAGGATAGGCCCAAGCCGCTGACCGCCGTGGTGAAAATTACGAAAGACGGGATACTGAGCCTTAATACGGAACTGCATCTTATGCGCTTGGTCATGCAGTCTGCCGCCGACAAATCGGCCTCTCTGATGTTGGTGGAAGATGTACAATTAACAGCATCTACCGTTGTGGTGCAGAAAGCAATGACGGCTGGAAACTGGAATTTGCTATCCCTGCCTTTTGAGGCGAATATTGCTGCCATTACTGATACGGAGGGTAGAAGCTATACACCGGGCCAGGCAGACGGTCAGTTGGATATCCGCAGCTATGATGGCAAGCAGCGTTCGGAGCAGAATAAGTCTTACGCTGAAAATAGTCCTTACTGGACCCCGGTTACGGATAAAATGAAGGCTTTTGAGGGCTATATCATCCATCTTCCGGAGGCTGCCACACTTTGCTTTACGGCCTCGGCGCCCTACTCGTCTACCGCCGCTGCAACAATTACATTGGATCGTAATAGCATTTATCATACCAATGAGGGCAAACTCACGGACAAGGAAAATATGGGCTGGAATTTCCGTGGTATTCCTTATCTGAACGCTTATGATTTCACACAAATAAGCAGGCCTTTTATTTTGTATGCTTATAATAATGATACCTGGGATGCGATAGAATTATGGCAGCAATCGGTCTGCGAATTACCGGTTTTCTCTGCTTATTTCCTGCAAACAGCCACTTTCAAGGATAAAGAAGTGATTCACTTTCCGGCTGCCAGTCAGGGGGGAGGTATAGCGGCGCAGGCTGCTGTAGCCATGACTCCCGCCTTTACCAGTGAAAAGGCCCGGTTGGATATCGTAGTTAAAGGCGCCGGTTACGAAGATAAGACTAAGCTGGTAATTGATGAACAAGCCTCATTGAACTATGAGCCGAATACTGATGCCTTGAAGTTTATGAGCTTTAATCCGGTGGTGCCGCAGCTTTATTCGGTAGGTCCCGGTGGGTATGGCTATGCCATCAATGTGCGTCCGGATAACGGCAAGGCGGTTCCACTGGCCATACATATAGGCAAGGTGGGGAATTATAATATAGGCTTGGGTAATGAACAATGGATGGGTTCGTATACTTCTGTTTATTTGATAGATAAGCTATTGAAACAGCGGGTGGATCTGTTGTGTGGTAATTACGCGTTCCGTGCGGCTGAGGTCGCCTTGCTGGACAATCGTTTTGAAATCCAACTCGGCCGGGAATACCGGCCTGATGATGTAGAAGAAGATGATCCGGCCAAAGACGAAAACGATTGTCCTGAGATAAAATACTACATCAATGGCCATACCCTTTTCGTGCATAATATCACCCTACCTGCCACTATGGCGCTCTATGACCTGCAAGGGAATGTGCTGGTTTCGCGCCGTGTCTATTTTGAGCAGGATTATATCGATCTGAAAAATGACTACGGTGTATTTCTCTTGAGCGTCAATACGCCTTGTAAATCGACTGTAGTGAAATTCCTGCGTTAAATCCTGCGCTTAATTTTTAAGTACAAAACTAAGGGGTAACAGGTCTTTGATGCTGGTCACCACTTTGGTGTTTTTAACACCGCCCATGATTACACGAATGGGTTTTCCGAAACGGTTTTCGCACTCCAGCAGTACCTGCCGGCAGTCGCCGCAGGGGAATACCGGATCATCATTTTCGCGGCCATTCACCGCTGAATTAATGGCAATGGCTTTCACCGCTACATTAGGGAAACGGGAGTTGGCATAAAACAGTGCCACGCGCTCGGCACAGAGGCCGGAGGGATAGGCGGCATTTTCCTGGTTGCTGCCATAAATAATTTCGCCGTTTTCCAACAGTACGGCTGCGCCTACATTGAATTTGGAATAGGGGGCGTAGGATTGCTTTGTGGCTACGGTCGCATCATTGAGCAAGGCGGCGTCGGCTGCCGGTAATTCATGGATGCTGTTGGCTTCATATACGGTGATTTCTATTTTTGTTGCTTTCATTGTTCAAAGGATTTTATGGACACAAATATACGTATTTTTTGTTCCCCGCATTATATATTCTGCAATAGCCTTTTTCCAGCAGGTCTGTTTCGCTAAGGCCGGGAGGGAGACGGTGGGGGTACAGGCGTAGCATCTCATGGGGATGAACCAGAAATGTTTGTGGCATCGTGTTTTCTATGTGTTTGAATCCCAATTGTTCATAACTGTGTCCGTTGCTCCAGTCGCGGTCTGCATAGGTCATGATGTCCCCGGGCTGTACTTCCCGTATAAAGGTGGCGAGTAATTTGCTTAATCCGCCGGTAACGGTATGCCCGCTACGGCTGGCGAAACGCACCAGTTCATAGGAGTCCAGCGCCTTTCCGTTGCGCTTTACAGGCCTTTTGCCGCTGAATGAGGCTACGGCTACCAGTTCTTCCTTGTTGTAGAGTCCGTATTTGTACTTGCTCTGTGTACTTCCTTGTAAATGGTTGAGTGCTAAAAAAGCATCCAGTGTGGGTTTATCTATGCGCCGGGCGGTGGTGTGTCGGGCGAAGATACGTGCGGAATCACCCATCAGCGCCCGGATGCGTGCTTGTACCTGGGTTTGCCGGTGGTACCACAAATCTTCCCATAAGTGCACCAGCCGTAGGCCCTGCGCTTCATAGTGTGCCGATAAGTGTTGAAATTCCAACGGATCGTTACAAGGACGCAGTGCACACAGATGAAAAGAGAGCCGCCGTTGTGTAAAATGCACAAACGGCGGCTCTAGTTGGTGTTCAACATCCAGGGCTGCTAAAAAGGCGCCGGCTTGTTGAAGGAAGTCGGTCATTATTTCTTGCCTTTAGCAACAGCCTTTTTAGTGGCGGGCTTGGCAACCGGTTTGCCCGTTGCTTTTACTGCGGCCTTAGCTGTGGATTTTACGGCTGGTTGAGCTGTAAACAGTTTGGCCCATTCGTATTTTTTGCGTTTTTTCCAATCGCCTTTGTGGTAAACATAGCTGGCGATCAAGGGAACTACGGTCGTAGCCTCGGCATATACCATCTGTTCGTGAGCCGTGCTTACTTTGCCCCATGATGAAGCTTCTTTCAGCGTAGAGCTTGAGCAGGCACCGTCACGGGAGTCTGCCACTGTGATTTGTACGGCATATTTGTGCATGGGGACGTCGTAGCCCATTACTTCTGCACACACTACGGTGTCTTGTGCAAAGTTTTTGGGAACCCCGCCGCCTACCATAAACAAACCACTGGTTTTGGCAGCCAGTTTTACTTCGGTCAGTTCGCGGAAGTCTGCTACAGAGTCAATGGTCAGGTAAGGTTTGCCTTCTTTGCGGCGGATTACCTGGTGCATCACCAAACCGAATCCGGCGCTGCAGTCGGAGAACGCCGGCACGAAGATGGGAACATTATGCTCATAGCAGGTCTGGAGCAATGAATTTTTTTTCTTTGAATTTTTGGTCAGCCATTTGCCTGTTTCCCAAAGGAATTCGCGTGAAGAGTAGGGGCGGGCTTCCAAGGAATCTGCTATCTTCTGGATGGTACCGTCGCAGTCCTGTAATTCTTCTTCATCAATGTAGGTATCATAGATACGGTCGATGTAGTTTTTGCGCAACAGGTTGTCATCGATAAAGGGGGTGCCTTTGTAGTGTTTGTAGCCCAAAGCTTCGAAAAAGTCCATGTCAATAATGGAGGCGCCGGTGGCTACCACACAATCAATCATGTTAAAACGTACCATGTCTACGTATACTTGCATACATCCGGCGGCGCTGGTGCTGCCGGCAAGGATCAACCAGTTGGTACATTCCTTGTCTTTCATCATCAGTTGCAGGGTGTCGGTGGCAGAAGCCGTGTCACGCGATGAGAATGACATGTCGCGCATAGCGTCGATAATTTTGGTCGAATCGATTTTGGTAATGTCGATGTGTTTGATCACATCCTTTAATAAAGCTTTTTGTTTTTTAGCCATTTTAATTAAAGATTATAGTTGTTTTTCGTCGTTCAAGGGACGAAGAAACCTTTATTCTTTGTTTGCTTACCAGGCGTAGAGCGGCAGGCTGCTCATCATGGCGCCCACTTCCTTGCGTACGGCGGTAATTTCTTTTTCGTTTTCAACATTATGCAGCACACGGTCTATCAGTTCGACGATGGGCGCCATGTGTTGCTCTTTCAGTCCGCGGGTTGTCACCGCAGAAGTGCCTACACGGATACCGGAAGTCTGGAAAGGCGAGCGGCTGTCAAAGGGTACCATGTTTTTGTTTACTGTGATGTCTGCTGTTACGAGTATTTTTTCAGCCACCTTACCGGTAAGTTCGGGAAATTTGCTGCGCAGGTCAAGCAACATCAGGTGGTTGTCCGTTCCACCGGAGAAAATCTTATACCCTTTATCCACAAAAGCTTTGGCCATGGTGGCGGCATTTTTCTTCACCTGTTCCTGGTAGGCTTTATATTCGGGCTGCAGGGCTTCGTAGAAGGCCACAGCTTTGGCTGCAATTACGTGCTCCAGCGGACCGCCCTGAATGCCGGGGAATACACTGGAATTTAAAATGGCCGACATCATTTTGGTTTCGCCTTTTGGCGTTTTTACGCCCCATGGATTTTCAAAGTCTTTACCCATAAGGATTACACCGCCACGGGGACCACGCAACGTTTTGTGGGTGGTAGACGTTACCACATGGGCGTGGGGGAGCGGGTTGTTCAACAGTCCGGCAGCGATTAGTCCGGCCGGATGAGCCATATCTACCATCAGGATAGCGCCAACTTTGTCGGCAATGGCGCGCATGCGGGCATAGTCCCACTCGCGGGAGTACGCAGAAGCGCCACCGATAATCAATTTGGGTTTATGTTCCAGCGCCTGTTTTTCCATCATCTCATAATCTACCATGCCGGTGTCTTCTTTCACACCATAAGAGGCCGCTTTATACCACATCCCCGACATATTTACAGGCGAGCCATGCGAAAGGTGTCCGCCGTGTGCCAGATCCAGTCCTAGGAAAGTATCGCCGGGTTTGAGGCAGGCCATGAATACGGCCATATTGGCCTGGGCGCCGGAGTGGGGTTGCACATTGGCATAGGCCCCGCCAAATAGTTGGCATAAGCGGTCAATCGCCAGTTGTTCACTTTGGTCTACCACTTCGCAACCGCCGTAATAGCGGGCGCCGGGGTAGCCTTCGGCATATTTGTTGGTCATCACGGAACCCATAGCTTCCATTACCTGGGGGCTAACAAAGTTTTCCGAAGCAATCAATTCAATGCCGTGTTGCTGACGGTCATGTTCCTTTTGGATGAGGTCAAAAATCTGGTTATCGCGTTTCATGGTTAAATTAAAGTTAATCTACAAATGTAGGTATTTATTTTGAGATGACAAATTCCTAATGTACCTTTGCAGTAATCCATATACGCCTGTTATGTTTACATATATATTGCTGATTGTTTTGATCTTGCTGAATGCAGTGTTGTTTTTCCTGTTTTTGAAAAAAAATGCCGCCGGAGCGCCTGTTGATACTACAAATTTGATAGATAGAGCGCTGTATGATGAGTTGAAAAATGAATTGCAGCAAAAGAACGAAGCGCTGATTACGGCTAATGCCGAATTGGCTAAGGTGCGTGAGCGGAATATGATATTGAATGAGGAGGTGGATAAATTGCAGGAGATTTTTCGCTCGGAATTCAAGCATATTGCCAATGAGCTCTTGGAAGAGAAGAGCCGGAAGTTCACGGAGTTGAATGAGAAAAATATAGGCAATATACTACAACCGCTCAAGGAACGTATCCGTGACTTTGAGAAGAAGGTAGACGATACCTATAACCAGGAAACCCGTGAGAAAGCTTCGTTGCGCAAGGAGTTGGAGCTGATGATGCAGTTGAACCGCCAGGTGAGCGAGGATGCGACCAAGCTGACCAATGCACTCAAAGGCGATAGCAAGGTGCAGGGAGACTGGGGGGAGGTGCAGTTGGAGTTATTGTTGGAAAAGGCCGGCTTGCTCAGAGATATTCATTACCGCAAGCAGGAGAACTTCAAGACGGAAGATGGTCGCAATGTGCGTCCGGACTATATTGTAAACCTTCCTGATGACAAACATTTTGTGATAGACTCCAAAGTGTCGCTTACGGCTTACGAAAATTATTACAATACGGATGACGAAAATCTGCGACCAAAGTATTTACAGGAACATATTGCCAGCTTGCAACGTCACCTGTCTGACTTGGGGAGCAAGAATTATCAACAGTTATACGGCATTAATCCGCCGGACTATGTCTTACTCTTTGTGCCGCTGGAACCGGCGCTGACCCTGGCATTACGTGAAGATTCCTCACTGTTTGACAAGGCCCTGGCGCGTAATATTGCTATTGTATCACCCTCCACTTTGCTGGCTACTTTGCGTACCATCTCGTTTATATGGCGACAGGAGAACCAGAAGCGCAATGTGATGGAGATCGCCCGCGAAGGGGGGGCATTGTATGATAAATTTGTGGGTTTTATGGAAGACCTGATAGGCGTTGGTAAGCGAATTGAAGATACCTCCAAGGAATATAAAAACGCCATGAACAAGTTGTTTGAATCAACCAAAAAAGGCGATACGCTCATTGGCCGCGCCCAGCGTCTGAAAGACCTGGGAGCCAAAACTACTAAAGCTTTGCCGCAAAATTTGTTGGACAGGGCAGGCGAGTAATTAAAACAGATCAATTGAAAATGAAGAAAATATTGCTTTTTATTGGTACACTGGTATATTTGCTTATTTCTACATTCGGCGCCGCGGCAGCACAAGCACCTAAACCGGCCGATGACAGTTTGAAGCTTAAGATCGCCCAGATGCTGTTGATCGGTTTCCGGGGCATGGCGTTGAAACCGGATATGCCCGTTTATACCGATATCACCAGCTTGGGTATAGGCGGAGTGATTCTCTTTGATTACGATAGCCCTTCGAAAAGCCGTAACCGCAACATTAAATCGCCGCAACAATTGAAAAAATTGGTGGCGGATCTACAGGTGGCAGGCAAGGGGCGTTTGATTATATCCATTGACCAGGAAGGAGGGAATGTGAACCGGCTGAAACCAGCCTATGGCTTTCCGCCTACGGTAACCGCCAAATATCAGGGGCAACTTAATCATCCGGACACTACGGCGAAGTATGCCGCTGCTACGGCCAAACTATTGACCGGGTTGGGGTTTAATATGAACTTCGCCCCGGATACGGATGTGGATGTAAACCCTGTCTGTCCGATTATCGGTAAATACGGACGCAGCTTTTCAGCTGATCCTGACGTTGTGGCAGCCAATGCCCGTATATGGCTCAATGTGCAGAAAAAACAGGGGGTAATGGGCTGCATTAAGCATTTTCCCGGACATGGAAGTTCTATGGATGATACACACAAAGGTGTCGTGGATGTTACACGGACCTGGAAGAAAGTCGAACTGGAACCCTTTCGCAGCCTGATCGCCTCCGGTGATGTAGATGTCGTAATGACATCTCATGTGTTTAACGCCAAACTTGATCCGCAATACCCGGCCACTATGTCCAAAAAAATCATTACCGGAATCCTTCGCGAGGAGTTGGGATTTAATGGGGTGGTGGTGACCGATGACTTAGCCATGGGCGCCATGGTGGACCAATACAGTTTTGACGAAATATTGCTTAAAGCCATTGAGGCCGGCGCCGACCTGCTTTGCCTTTCCAATAATGGCCGGACCTATGATTCTCAGGTGGCCCGTAAGGCTTTGGACAGCATTTATAAGGCTGTGAAGGCCGGTAAAATCACGCCGCAGCGCATAGACGAATCCTATCGCCGGATCATGCGGCTGAAGGAGGAAACTAATAAACGTAGGAACTAAGAGGGAGGCTTGATGTATGTCCTTGATTTTTTCCACCGCTTATTGGCCCCCCGTACAGTTCTTCGCGCATGCTGCGGAGTCCTGTGTTTTGTGTTTGGAACAGCATGAGCATTACCGCAAACAAAGTTACCGTAATCGCTGTATGATCTATGCGGCCAATGGACCTACGCCGCTGATTATTCCGATTGTAAAACACTCAGGGGAGAAAATGCCTATCCGTGACGTACGGATTGATTACAGTACACCCTGGCAGCGGGTGCATTGGAAAGCCATCGTCTCATCCTATCGTTCGTCTCCGTTCTTCGATTATTATGAAGATGACTTCCGGCCTTTTTATGAGCGGGAAGAGCTCTTTTTATTTGATTTGAATGAGAAAATTATCCGCTTGATTTTAGAACTGGCGGGTTTGAAAACCGACATCCGCTATACCGAAAATTTCACCCCGCTCTGTGAACCAATGCCGTTTTCCGGGAGCGGAGATCCGCGTTACCTTATAGATCCCAAACTGGGCTTTACGGCCGATCCACAATTCAAACCGCGAAACTATTACCAGGTATTTTCTTCCGGTAAAGGTTTCGCGGCGAATTTAAGTATGCTGGACCTTTTGTGTAATGAGGGCAATAACAGTTTACAGGTCTTGCGTTCGTCTTTGGACCCTGCCCGTTCTTAGAAACGGTAAGACAGGCTGAGGTTGAGATGGTGAGCGCCTATTGTATTGGTTACATTAGTCGGAGCCGTGGAGTAGAGCGGATATTCAAGGGTGCTGCGCTGGTAAGTGTAAGTCAGGTCTACGGACGCCTCACCGAAGCGGTAGCCTAACCCCCCGCCGACATTGAATGAAGATTTGTTGTATTCATTCAGGCCGTTGCGGTAGCCAAAACCGGTACGGGCAACGAATCCTTCATAAATGTAGCCTTCTATGCCAAGGCGTACCTGTGAACCGAAGCTGCTGCCGTCGATTACTTCGTTGGCGCTGTCAAGGTTGGGACCGCTGGAGTTGGAGAGTTTGGCCATAGTGTAGGGGGTCATCTCGTAATCTACTGCTACCAGTACATATTGTTCAATGATATAAGAAGCGCTGATGGAGAATTGGAGCGGGGTAAGCAGGCTGTAATTCAACCGGGTCTCTCCGGACGAATACACGTTGTTATAGGGTGTATTGTTGGAATAGGCTTTGATATAGGTTTGGCTATAACGTTCCAATGAGTAATATAGCGGAGTATGGATTGCGCCGCCCACTACAAAATCTTCCAGCGGTGTTACCGTAACCCCTAATTTACCACCGACACCCAGCCCCGATACATTATTAATTTCTTCGATACGGTTGTAGTAGGCCAGGTGGTCCGCATCGGTTTCCGTCATAACGGCAGTGGTATGGAGAAAAGCATCGCGCAGTACCAATGAGGCGCCCACGGTGACCATATCGCCCAGGTTGGTGCCGAAAGACAAGGCGTATTCCCCTATATTGCCGGATCTGTCTATCCTGCTGTCTTGGATAATCTCACCGGTGGCGGAGGGGCGATATTGCCCATTGTTATTCAAGATGAACAGTTGTCCCTGGTCTGCCGCTTGCTGCGCCCAGCTCTTAAATGCGTCATTCGGGCCACTGCTGTTCAGGTGTTTGGCCCATTCTTGCCACAGGGATGAAGCTACAGCTAAGTTGCCGTCGGCAAAGCTGTTGGAATTGAGGTTATTTAGCCGGTTGTAGGTGAAAGCGATGTTGTAACGCTGTTCACTGCGTACCGGTTGGAGGCTGTATACTACGCCGGCCTGTCCTACCGCAACGCCTGCCCGGGAGTCCGAGGTGACGGAACCCAGATAGTCTGAGGCGGAGTGGATGTTGTAGTATAGGGGAGTGAAGGCTAATTCGCTGGTCCGGTAGGTTCCCAGAATAGCCGGGTTCACAGCAATGCCCCCCATGTCGGATGTTAGTGCGCCTGATGCGCCACCCATGGCCGTTTGGCGGGCTGTGAGAAAATAGTTGCTTGTTGAAAACAACAAGGCGTCCTGAGCGATTTGTGCGGAAAGCGCATTAGCGACGATTAAAGAGCAAACAGTCAAAAAACTTTTTTTCATATAGTTAAATTAAAATCTAAATCCCAGGGTGAGGTTGATTTTTCCACCGAAACTGTTGGTGTACATATCCGGGCTATTGGTGTATAACATGCTGTTCTCTCTATTATCAGGTGTGAATGAATAAGCGCCGTCTATATAAAAATTCTTGATCCGGTAGCCCAGACCTGCGGAGAAAACATTACGGGCATAGCTGTTGTCATTTTTGACAGGGCTGCCGTAATAAGCATAGCCTAAGCGAACGGACAGGGGCATAAGGACCACTTCGGCCCCTACACGGAAATTGGACACTATACCGAAGTTCCGCTTGGTGTAGTCGTCTTCATACTGGTATTCGGGATCGTAGCCGTTGTAAGGCATCTTGGTGTAACGGCGGCCGTCATAAGACAACATTTTGGTGGCTCCGTAATCCATTCCTTCATATTCTGCACTGATGGCTACTTTGGAAAATACATAGGCCAGGCCTGTGCCCCATTTTATAGGCGTATTGATCCGGTAGTCAAAGGTGCCGGAAGGTGAAAGTTCATTGGCGTGATAGGAGGGGTTATTACTGGTTGCTACAAAGTCGGATACCATACGGTAGCTATAGTCATCCGTGAGGTACATCCAGGTGGGTGAATGGAAATAGGCGCCCCAACGGAGCCCTGCAACCGGTCTCCAGATAACCCCCAGTTTGATGTTGTAGCCCGTACCGCGGGTGGTAACATCAGACTGGTAAGTCATGTAGTTGAAGCCGGTTTCGAAGTCGCTGTTATTGATTGCTTTTTCTGTAAAGCTTTCATAACGGCTATTCCAAATGCTCTGTATGCCGAAATTCAGTCCGAAATAAAACTGGTTGAAGATATTGCCTCCGAAGCTGAGCAGGTACTCACCGGTACTGCCGTATTCTTCCTTATAGTAGTTTTGGCGTACGGGGCCTTCCATGTAAAAAAACTTCTCTCCATTAAAATAGTCGATACCTTCGGTAGCACCGATGTATTCATCCGTTCTCGAACTGGTGGGGTCTACGTCTATGAGCCCGGCTCTCCATGCTAATACGCTGGCCCACTTGCCTGAACGGTAAAAGGCGTCGTTGCCTTTGAGGTCTAAAACAGAAGCATCCGTGCCGTAGGAGTCTGCCGCGATAGCCGCTACAATGGATCCGAGGGTCTGATTGGTGTGGTCTTCGGATATTCCGGAGGCTGATATATGGGCTACCTGCTGGTTTAATTTATTGTACCCGATGCCCATGTTGATCCTGATGGTCTCATCGGACTCGTAGTTGTTGAATACATTGAACGTGAAACCCAGGTTGTCCAGCCCGAAACGGGTATACGTATCTTTTGTTGTGTTGCCCAGGTAGCTTGCATCGGTAACCCGGTAGCTGATAGCCGGGGTAATCGAGGCCTCCATGCTGCGGTAAACGCCAATGCCTGCCGGGTTAATGCTCAGGGCGGAGAAGTCATCGCCCAGCGCTGCGAAAGCGCCGCCCATCGCGGTAAAGCGCGCCGTTCCACCGTAAAAATTCTGGGAAAAGCGCATGCCGTCCCATGCGTTCTGAGCCTGTGCAAGACCCATTCCGGTCAATAGTAGTATGCCAGTTAAAATCTTTCTCATAGCTTGTTATCTTCTTCTGGAACCACCCGAACCACCCGAACTGCTGCCGGAGCCGCCGGAATATCCGCCGCTCGAAGAGGCGTTGCTGTTAGAGGAGTTATAACTATGGTTGGAATGGTTGTTGGTGTTGTTATTGCTGTTGTTGTTACTGTTGTTATCGTTGTTACGGGGCCTGCGGCTTTGATATGAGGGTTCATTGTTATTCGACCCGGAGTTGGATTTGTTCGTACCGCCGGAGCCTATCGTAACATTATTGCTATGGCCGGCTTGATTGCCGCCGCGGCGTGTGTTGTTATAATTGTAGTTGCCGTTGTTTGTTTCCGGATTGATACGGGTGTACTGGGGTTTATTGCCGGTACCTGCACCTGTATTGTCTGTGTTAGTCCGGCGGCGGTTATTATAATTATATGTATTGCCGTTATTGGTAATAGAGCCGTTGTTATGGCTTCTGCGAAGGTCCTGACCGGAGGAGCGGCCCATGTTTTGCCCATAGTGGCTGCTTTGGTTGCGGTTGCCGCTAACCTGCTGCATTTGCGGGCTGCGCCGTTGTTCGGAGTAGGATGGGCGTGCGCCTATCGGAGACTGTGGTTGACGGCCGTAATGGTCTGCATAATAAGGTCTGTAGGGGACATAAGGTCCGTAGGGTCCGTAAGGGTGATAGGGGCCGTAAGGTCCATAAGGCCTGTAGTAGTAAGGAGTCCATGCATAGTAAGAGCCATACCAGGGACTGTACCACGGATCATACCAGCCGCAACAGTAGCGGTAAGGGTTCCACCAGGGATTATAATAGCCGTAGTAAGGATAGTTGTAGTAAGGATAGCCCCAGGCCCAATTGGCGGATACATAAATATTCACACCGGATGACGGACGGGTATATTCAGTCTGGTCGAACATCCTCAATCTACGGGCATAAGAATCATCATCGCCGTCCAGGTTTACATAAGTGTAGTTGTTGGTTCCGGCCTGTTCATTGTCTAAGGCGCGTACGGTAGCGGCGTTGCTTTTCTCTGCCACTACCTGGCTGTTGGCGGAAGAGGACTTGGAGATAACAGTGCGGCTCTTTTCGTATAAGGCTTGCGCTTCACTATTATTCTCGGCTGCGCGTTGAGGATTGGCTTGGCGCTGGCTTCCGGCGGGCGCATAGATACTGTCTTCCGGAATTGATGAATATTGCGAAGATGCACATCCTCCGGCTATTAAAAGGGCGGTAATTGTAACGGCGTGTAAAAATTTCATCATAACCTCCTTTTTTATTCGGTTAAATTTCCTACTTTTGCAGGAATTTATTGCAAAGATAACAAAAAATACAGCTTGTTTGGTTAAAATATAACTAAATAAGTTAAAAAGTTTAAAAACATGGCGAAAGAAGTTACAACAAAGGAAGAAAATTATTCATTATGGTATAATAATCTGGTGATTAAGGCCGATTTGGCAGAGAATTCTGCGGTGAGAGGATGTATGGTTATAAAGCCTTATGGTTATGCCATTTGGGAGAAGATGCAGGCGGCTCTTGATAAAATGTTCAAGGATACCGGTCATGTTAATGCTTATTTTCCTTTGTTTATTCCCAAGTCTTTCCTGAGTAAGGAAGCCGAACATGTGGAAGGATTTGCCAAAGAATGCGCTGTGGTGACCCATCACCGTTTGATGAATAGTCCCGATGGTAAAGGTGTTGTTGTAGACCCGTCGGCCAAGCTGGAAGAAGAGCTGGTTGTGCGCCCCACGTCCGAGACGATTATCTGGAATACCTATAAGAATTGGATTACCTCTTACCGGGATCTGCCGATTCTTTGTAACCAATGGGCCAATGTAGTGCGTTGGGAGATGCGTACCCGCCTTTTCCTGCGTACGGCCGAGTTCCTCTGGCAGGAAGGCCATACGGCCCATGCCACCCGTCAGGAGGCCGTAGAGGAAACAGAGCGCATGGTGAATGTGTACGCCCGTTTTGCCCGCGAGTGGATGGCCCTGCCGGTGCTTGTAGGAAGCAAGACGGCCAGTGAGCGTTTTGCCGGAGCCATTGATACGCGTTGTATTGAGGCTATGATGCAAGACGGAAAAGCCTTGCAGGCCGGTACTTCACATTTCCTGGGACAGAATTTCGCCAAGGCCTTTGAAGTACAGTTTGCCGGAAAAGACGGTAAACTGGATTATGTCTGGGCAACCTCATGGGGGGTATCAACCCGTTTGATCGGCGCGTTGATTATGGCTCATAGTGATAATAACGGATTGGTGCTTCCTCCGAAGTTAGCGCCTATACAGGTGGTGATGGTGCCCATTTTCAAAGGGGAAGAAGAGTTGGCAATGATGCGTGAGCACCTCTCGAAGATTAAAGTGGAACTGGAAGCTAAAGGTATCAGCGTGAAGATTGATGACCGGGATAACCTGCGTTCGGGCTTTAAATTTGCCGAATGGGAACTGAAGGGCGTACCGGTACGTATAGCCGTTGGCCCTCGTGATATGCAGAACGGTACCCTGGAGATTGCCCGCCGTGATACCCTGGAAAAACAGACCATTGCTGTGGAAGGCATTGCCACTCATGTGGAAGAACTGTTGAATGCCATTCAGGATAATATATACGGCAAGGCCCTGGCCTTCCGGGATACGCATATGTATAAGGTAGATAGCTATGAGGAGTTCAAAACCCGCATAGAAGAGGGCGGATTCTTTCTCTGCCACTGGGATGGTACGCCTGAGACCGAGGCCTTGATCAAGGAAGAAACCAAGGCGACCATTCGTTGTATCCTGACGGATGAAACGCCGGAACCCGGCAAATGTATGGTTACCGGGCAACCCTCCGCCCAACGTGTTGTTTTTGCACGCTCGTACTAAATAGTGAATAGTGAATAATGAATAACGAATAATTGAAAAGTATTCATTATCAAAAATTTAATTTTTTAAACTCAAATATATGGACTCATCCGTCCCTCCGCGAGAGGAAATCCTGAAAAACCTGACAGACAAATCCTGTGCTAAACAGAAGGCTTATGATGTTGCCCTTGAAACATTCAACCAGCTGAAGGAAATCTTACATGAATTATGTAATGATGTTAATGATGCCCTACCGGAAAATATAGACCGTCGTGTACGGCTGGAATACCGTGACAGGGGTAAGTTTGAAGCAGAGTTGAAAGTGGCCGGCGACATGTTGATTTTCAGCATGCACTCCAATATTTTCCAATTTGACCGTGACCACCTGATCTGGAAAACCTCCTATGTACAGCAGAATCCTTATAATTCCTATTGCGGCATTATCAGTATTTATAATTTTTTGGCAGATTCTTTCAAGTTCAACCGGATTGAAGATTTGGGTTACCTTATAGGCCGTGTATTTATCAATAAGGACAGGCTGTTTTTTGTGGAAGGCAAGCGGCAGGTGGGTTTCCGCTACGGCAGTTTTGGTGAAAAGGCGATCACGCCGGCAGACCTGAAATCCATTGTAGAAACCGCTATCCTCTATGCCATTGAATTTGACCTTTTGGTTCCGCCCTATGATATGGTGAAAATGGCTACCGTGGAGCAGATGAACATGAAGATTGAAAATGCTAAATTGCAGACCGGTAAACGTCTCGGCTTTCAGTTTAAGTCCGATGATGTGCTGAATGTTAAAGAATAAATTCGTACCTTTGCAGCATGGCACGCATTCTGGCAATAGACTATGGGCAAAAGCGTACGGGATTAGCAGTTACTGATCCCCTGCAAATTATAGCTACGGCTTTGGATACGGTGCCTACCTCCGGCTTATTGGTTTACCTGAAAAAGTATTTGGAGAAAGAGTCCGTAGAGCGCTTTGTGGTGGGATATCCCCGGAATATGGATAATACGCCGTCGGATGCTACTAAGTATATCGACCCTTTTCTGAAACAATTGGCGCAACAATTTCCGGAGATTAGTGTTTCTTTAGAAGATGAGCGATTCACTTCTAAAATGGCCTTTCAGGCGATGATTGACGGTGGAATGAAGAAAATGGACCGGCGCAACAAGGGAACAATAGATAAAATAAGCGCGGTGATTATCCTTCAGTCTTTCATGGAACGGCAGCGTTGAGCCTGTTGACGCACAGGCTTCTGTCTTGCTAAAGGAGTTCTTTTATTATTACTCGCCTCACGGCTCATGAGCTCATTTTTCTCGGTTCATTATTCACTATTAGTTATTCATTATTCATTAATTTGTATGGTTCTTCCGATTTATATATATGGTTCTGCGGTACTTAAAAAGAAAGCCGCGTTGCTAACCCCCGATTATCCGGGGCTGCAACAGTTAATAGCCGATATGCGTGATACGCTGGCCCATGCCGAAGGCGTTGGTTTGGCGGCCCCACAGGTGGGGCATTCTATTCGTTTATTTATTACCGATGGTGCGCCTTTTAAGGAGGAGAATCCGGAGTTGGCAAGCTTTCAGCGGGTGATGATTAATCCCGAGATTATAGAATTCAGCCGGGAGTGCTGGACTTTCAATGAAGGTTGCCTGAGTGTGCCTGACATTCATGAAGATGTGATACGACCGGAGAAAGTACGTATCCGCTATCTGGATGAAAACTTTAAGGAGCAGGAAGAGTCTCTTGACGGATTGGCGGCGCGGATCGTACAGCATGAGTATGACCATATAGAAGGTAATGTATTCACGGAAAAACTGTCGCCTATCCGGCGGAAGTTGTTGAGCGGAAGGCTTAAAAATATGTCGCGCGGTAAGGTTTCCGCCCACTATAAGACCAAGCTGGAACAGTAGGATTACGCCTTGGGCTTAATCCCACTTGACCGCATCAAACTTCAGCAGTATGAAGAGCATGAGGGTAAAGGCCCAGAGGGAAGATCCCCCATAGCTTATAAAAGGCAGGGGAATGCCTATTACAGGCGCCAGGCCGATGGTCATGGCAATATTGATCACCACATGAAATGCAATGAATGAGAAGACGCAGTAACCGTATATGCGGGCAAAGGCGTCTCGTTGCCGTTCGGAAATGCTCACAATGCGGCTTAGTAACCACACATAAAGGGCTATTACTGTTAGTACGCCCAGAAATCCCCATTCTTCGCCGATCGTACAGAAGATAAAATCGGTACTTTGTTCGGGGACAAAGTTGTATTTGGTTTGTGTGCCTTCTAAAAAACCCTTGCCAAAAAAGCCGCCGGAGCCAATGGCTACCTTTGACTGGTGTACGTTGTAACCGGCGCCCTGGAGGTCTTCTTTCAGCCCCAGCATATCTTCTATACGATCACGGTGGTGCGGTTTGAGCAGATTGTCATACATATAATCTACGGAAGAAGCTATGGCGATGGAACCGATGAAAAACAGCGCTATAGGCCAGAAATAACGGACTTTCTTTTTAATAGCTACATAGATTCCGCCGGTAACGGCCAGTCCGCAGGCGCCCAGGAATACCTGCTGGCTATTCAGTACCGGTTGACCGAAGAGAGGGAGTATAAGTTTGTCTGCCAATAGAAAACAGCCGAAGGACGCTGTTGTGGCTATGAGCAGGTCCGAAAGCCTGTGGCTGAAGAGGGTGTAAGTGAGTAACGTTATAATCCACAGGAAGATAAATACGGATAGTGGTTGCCAAATGATGGAGAGGATGAAGATAACGGCGCAGAAGGCCACAATTCCGACAATCCACCCCGACATTCCTTCGCGGTAAAGCATGATGAGCAGGGCGGAGAATACCAGGGCCGATCCGGTGTCATGTTGCAGGAGGATGAGGGCTATGGGCAATAGAATGATAGCGCCTACTTTGATGATATTCGCCGGCCGGATGAGTTTGAAATTATGCTGGCTCATCAGTTTAGCCAGGGCTAATGAGGTGGCAAGTTTGGCCAGTTCTGCCGGTTGGAGCCGTACCGGGCCTACAATAAACCAGGAGCGGGAGCCGTTGACCTCAACGCCTGCGACCAATACCAGTGCCAATAGCAATATGATAGCGCCATAAATAATGTAGGCAAATACCGAGAAAAATTTATGGTCTATGAGCAATATGAATAAGGCCAGTACCATTGCGCTGATCATCCAGATCAACTGCATGCCGTAGCGTTGGGTAATGTCGAAGATACTGGTGTGCTCTTCATTGTATACGGACGCATAGACACTGATCCAGCCGATGAACAGCAGCAGCAGGAAAATGCCTGTGGTGGTCAAGTCAAGCTTGTTAAATATGTTGTTATGTTCGCGTCTCATTTCTTTTTCTTCATCCGGCTGGCCTTGCTCATGAAATTACCGGCCTTCATTCTTTCTTCTATGTCCGGGCGTTTTACTTCGCCGGTGAGGTAATATTCGGTCATCAGGGAGGCGATAGGTGCCGCCCAACTGCCGCCCCAGCCGGCATTTTCGAGGTATACGGCAATGGCTATTTTCGGGTTTTCACGTGGGGCAAAGCACATGAATACGGAGTGGTTTTCACCGTGGGGATTCTGGGCCGTGCCGGTTTTTCCGCACATATCTATGCCGGGGATACGCACCCAGCCTGCCGTAGCGCCCGGTCCGCCGTTGACAGCCAGGTACATTCCATCAATCACAGGACTGAAGTGGGCGGTGTCTACCAAGGTATAGTGTTTTTCGAGGTAGTTGGGATTGGTCGGTTCCCCTTCTATATTGCGAACGATATGTGGTGTATAGTAGTAGCCTCTGTTGGCCAGGGTGGCGGCAAAGTTGGCCAGGTGGAGGGGGGTGGTGCCTATTTCCCCTTGTCCGATGGACAGGGATATGATGGATAATGATTTCCATTTTCCAACACCGTGTATACGGTCGTAGGTACGGGTGGTGGGCAGCATACCACCCAGTTCGTGAGGAATATCGGAGCCTAATTTGGTCCCGAAACCGAAGCTTTGCACGTATTCGCGCCAGTGGTTGAATGCCTCGCTAACACTATTGTATTTGGGATTGTCTATGATGTTGCGGAAAACGTGGCAGTAATATGCATTGCATGACATCTGGATGGATTGCCGCATGTCCAACGGAGAGGGATGGGCGTGGCATTCTACGCCGCGGCCCACTTTATAGCCCATGGCGCAACCATAGCGGCTTTCGGGAGTGACTACACCTTCTTGCAATCCGATCAGGGCGTTGGCCACTTTGAATACGGAACCGGGAGGGTAGGGTGACATCACCGCCCTGTTATATAACGGTTTTAAAGGATCTCTTTGTAACGCCTGGAAGTTACGGTTGATACCGACCAGTAAAGAAGGGTCAATGCCGGGGGCGGAGATCAGGGCCAGTATCTCGCCGGTAGACGGTTCTATGGCTACCACGCTGCCTATTTTATTTTGCATCAGCATTTCGCCGTATTCCTGCAGGTCCATGTCAATGGTGCAGACTACATCTTTGCCGGCTACAGCTACGGAGTCGTATAATCCGTCCTGATAGGATTTTTTAATCTGATTATGTACGTCGCGCACGTAAATGCTCATCCCTTTTTTGCCGCGTAATGCTTCTTCATAGGCTAATTCTACGCCGCTCTTGCCGATATAGTCCCCCATTTTATAATACGGTTGCTTGCGTATGGTAGCGGTGTCTACTTCGGTTACGTAGCCTAACAGGTTGCCGGCCATATTGCGCGGATAACTGCGCAGGGTACGGCGTTGTGCATAAAATCCCGGATATTTATAGGCCTTTTCCTGGAACATGGCGTAAGATTCGGCCGGGACCTGCTTTTGAAATACGGTGGCCTGGTAGCCTCTACGCCGCCGTACATCTTTCAGTGTATTGCGGCAGTAATTTTCGGAAACATTCAGGATATGGCAGAGCTCCGTCGTGTCAAAGCTTTTTACTTCGCGGGGAATTACCATGATGTCATAGGTGGTTTTATTGCCTACCAGCGGGCGTCCCTTACGGTCGAGCACCAGTCCCCTGGCCGGATACAGGACCTCATAACGCAGCACGTTGTTGCTCGCCGTGACTTTATAGGAGTTGTCGATCACCTGTATATAAAACAAGCGACCCAACAGGATCAGGGCTATGAGTACCAGCACTCCTGTGATGATATTTTTTTTATCGGAGATGGTTTTCATGCGTTACCGGATAGCTTTTTTTCCGGAGGTGAAGGCGTATTGCAATGCAACAATCAGCAGGGTAGACACCAGGCTGCTGCAGATAATGCGCAGAATGAGTTGTAAAATCTTTCCCGTACTGAAACTGTCGAGCAGGCATAATACCGTAAAATAAATTACAGCAGAGAGAATGATGTAGGTGAGGAAGGGACGGAGTCCCAATTCTGCCGGAACGGGGATGCCGGAGCTATCCAGATTCTCTTTGGTGGATACGAGCCGTAACAAGGGGAACCGCATATAAGCCAGTATTAATAAGGAGGCGGCATGGAGACCCAGCACGCCTACCGACAGCAGGTCGATCCCCAAGCCCAGGGCAAATGCCCATAGCAGAACGCCGGTAACAGGATAGTTGAACGGCAATAACAAGATAAATATAAGATAGAGCTCCGGATGGACGTAGGTGCCCAAGGGAAGTTTATCTATTACAAAGTCCTGAAGCAGAAGCAGCACTATGAAGTATAAAAGTTGTAACAGAAAGTGTCTAGTCATTTTGCAGCCTGTTTAAGGATTTTAGTTCATCGCTGTGCAGACAGTTTACTATATTGACATGTCTGATTTTACGCAGGTCGACAAAGAGGTCGATCTTGATTTCGTAGTAGGTGCCGCGTTTGACTTCGTATTCACGGACGATGCCCACAGGGATGTCTTGAGGAAACAGCTGGGAGTAGCCGCTGGTACAGACCGTATCACCGGCTTGTATTTTGCTGTGCTGCGGAATATCCGAGAGTATGGACGTGCGGTAGTTGGCCCCGTCCCATTGCAGCGGACCGAAATCCCCGGATTGTTTGAGCCGGACATTGAATTTCCAGTCAATATTGAGAATGGACTTAACGAAAGCGTAGTGGTCGCTGACGGATTCCACCACTCCGATAACCCCCTGGCTGCAGATGATCCCCATATCCGGTTTTACGCCATTGCGTTTTCCTTTATTGAGCACTATGTAATTGTGCTGTTTGGTAATGGAGATGTCTATAATTTCGGCCGGAATGTAGCTGTACACCGGGGCATTTTGCAGGTCATTGACAAGGATGCTTGCCGTATCGGATTGGACCGGATGACGGGCCAATTGATTGAGTAAAGAAGCATTTTCTTCGGCCAGGGCGATGTTGTTCTCCCGTAAGGAGAGGTAGGCTGTGATGTTGTAAACCTGTTGGTGCCACCGGCCCCTGACGGCATGAAATGCCGTCAGTACGACAGACTGCTGGTAATAGCTTCCATTCGTAAATAACACCAGCGCAATGATTTCTAAACAAAGAAATAGAAGTAAAACGCGTATACGGACCAGGAAACGAATCAGGTTATTCATGGATTAGCGCATCAGGAAAGGGAATTTTCCGATATTTTTCAAGGCAATTCCGGTTCCGCGGGCCACAGCGTGCAGTGGATTTTCGGCTACATGGAAAGGAATATTAATTTTCTCGGAGAGCCGCTTGTCGAGCCCGCGCAGCAGCGCACCGCCTCCGGTCAGGAAGATACCGCGTTGTACGATGTCTGCATAGAGTTCGGGGGGCGTTTGTTCCAGTACACCCAGGGCTGCCGCTTCCACCTTGGCCAATGACTTGTCAAGGCAGTGGGCTATTTCCTGGTAGGTTACTTCAATTTCCACAGGCAGGGCCGTCATAAGGTTCGGGCCGCGCACGGTGAAAGTTGCGGGTGGTTCGGCAAGTTCCGACAGGGCGGAACCTACGTTGATCTTGATGTCTTCAGCCGTACGTTCACCGATTTTGATATTGTGCTGGTGGCGCATATATTGCTGGATGTCTGAGGTGAAACCATCACCGGCCGTACGGATACTCTGGTTGCACACAATGCCGCCAAGGGCGATTACGGCAATCTCTGTGGTACCGCCTCCGATATCTACGATCATGCTGCCTTCGGGCGCTTCTACATCAATACCTATCCCTAATGCCGCAGCCATGGGCTCATAGATCATATATACGTCACGGCCGCCGGCATGTTCGGCGGAGTCGCGTACGGCGCGTATCTCCACTTCCGTGCTGCCGGAAGGAATACATACTACTAAGCGGAGGCTGGGAGAGAACCAACGGTTCTTGGGGGCCATCTGCTTGATCATGCCGCGGATCATCTGCTCTGCGGCATTGAAGTCGGCAATGACTCCATCGCGCAGGGGGCGGATGGTTTTGATGTTCTCATGGGTTTTTCCGTGCATCTGGCGGGCCATAGTACCAATGGCTATGGGGCGGCCGGTATTTTGGTCGATCGCTACGATCGAGGGTTCGTCGACTACAATTTTATCATTATGGATGATGACCGTGTTAGCGGTACCAAGGTCCATAGCAAGTTCTTGCGTTAAAAAGGAGACTGCCATATTTTAGATTTATTTTAATATTTTTATTTTAGTGTTTAAAATGCCGGATGCCGGTGGTGACCATGGCCATGTTTTTTCCGTTGCAATAGTCGATAGAATCCTGGTCCTTCAATGATCCGCCCGGGTGGATAACCGCTGTAATGCCGGCCTCATGGGCTATTTCCACACAGTCGGGGAAGGGAAAGAATGCATCGGAGGCCATAACGGCGCCCTGCAGATTGAACCCGAATGTCCGGGCTTTTTCGATGGCGTGTTTGAGTGCGTCGACCCGCGAGGTCTGTCCGGTGCCGCTGCCGCAGAGTTGTTGGTTTTTCACCAGTACGATAGCATTGGACTTAGTATGTTTTACCAGTTTGTTGGCAAAAATAAGGTCTTCGGTTTGGGTGGCTGTCGGAGCAAGGGTGGTTACGGTTTTCAGCCCGCCGGCGTGGTCGCTGTGACGGTCTTTGTCCTGTACCAGTATCCCGTTGAGGAGGGAGCGGTACTGCTTGCTTGTAGTGGCAGGAGCCGCTTTACGCAACAGGATGATACGGTTTTTCTTTTGTTGAAGTATTTTCAGCGCCGGGGCCTCGTACTCAGGCGCTATAATTACCTCAAAGAAAATGTTGTTGATGGCTTCGGCAGTTTGGATATCTACCGTTTGGTTGGTGATGATGATGCCGCCGAAGGCTGATAGCGGATCCGCACTTAATGCGGCTTCCCATGCCTGGAGCAGGGTAGGGCGTACAGCCATCCCGCAGGCGTTATTGTGTTTGAGTATGGCCAGGGCGGTATCTCCTTCGAATTCGTCGATCAGTTGGGTCGCCGCCTCAATGTCGAGCAAGTTGTTGTACGAAATTTCTTTGCCGTGCAGCTGGTCGAACAGGGCATTGAAATTACCATAGAAACGTCCTTGCTGATGGGGATTTTCGCCGTAACGCAAAGGCATGCTGTTGTCAATACATAGCCGGAGCGCCTGGATCTCTTCCGTTTGGTTGAAGTAATTGAAGATGGCGCTGTCATATTGGGATGATACTTTGAAGGCCGTTGCTGCGAAGTGTCTGCGGTCGTCTATATTGGTTACGCCGTTTTTCTTTTCCAGTAACTCCAATAATTCTTCATATTGGTCGCGGGAAGCGACGACCAGCACGTCGTTGTAATTTTTAGCGGCGCCACGGATGAGGGAAATGCCGCCGATGTCTATTTTTTCAATGATCTCCGCTTCGCTTTTTCCGCTTTTTACGGTTTCCTCAAACGGATAAAGGTCTACGATGACCAAATCAAAGGGCGGAATGTCATATTGTTCTAGTTCTGCCAGGTCTTGCTGCCGGTCACGCCGGGCCAGGATACCTCCGAATACTTTCGGGTGGAGGGTTTTTACCCGCCCTCCCAGTATGGATGGATAACCTGTGAGCGACTCTACGGAATGCGCTTCAACCCCCAGTTTATGAACAAATTCCAAAGTCCCTCCGGTAGAATAGATTTCTACCTCAAGCTGCTGTAAATATTTAATAATAATATCTAGTTTGTCTTTGTAGTAAACTGATAGTAAGGCCCTTTTAATAGGCTTAGCCGTTGCGTTTTCCATTTGCCTGATAAAAAATTAAACCATAAAGGTACGCATATATTGATAAATAGACAAGTGCTTTAAAAAAAATAATGCAGGACTAAGGAATTTCCACATTTAATCGCTAACTTGCACCGAAATACAAAGAATTTTAACGGATGCGTATTGTAAGAAATATTTATTTGATATTCAAATTGTTGGCCGAAAGTTTCGCTTTTGCATATAGCTCCGTGAAGGCCAATAAACTCAGGACCTTCCTTTCCCTGCTTGGCGTATCCGTCGGAATTTTTGCCATTATTTCGGTGTATACCATGGTGGATGCACTGGAAAAAAATATAAGGGAAGGGGTGGAAACCCTGGGATCAAATGTGGTATATATAGAAAAATGGCCCTGGACTCCGGATGACGGGGAATATAAGTGGTGGGAATTCCGCCAGCGTCCGGAGGTGAGATTTGAAGAATTTAAACAGGTTCAAGCGCAGTCTGTTCTTGCTGAGTCTGTTGCTATGTATTTGTCTTTCAGAAGAGAAATAAAGTACAGGAACAATACGCTGGGCAGGGCGACAATTACGGGGATCAGCCAGGAGTGGGATGATATAAGCCCTCTGAATATGGAAGACGGCCGTTATTTTACGCCTATGGAAAACAGCTATGGCGCTGCGGTAACCATTATCGGAAATCAGGTAGCACAGGACCTGTTTAATGGAGAGAATCCGATAGGTAAGGAAATCAAGATTGCCGGCCGGAAACTAATGGTTGTGGGTTTGCTGAAGAAGAAGGGCTCAAGTATTGTCAATGTGATGGACCTGGATAATGTGGCTTTAACACCTATAAATTTTGCCCGTTCGGTAGTGGATATGCGTCGCGCTAACCCCAGTATCGCGGTGAAGGCTAAACCCGGCGTGCCGCAGGAAGAGTTAATGGGAGAGCTGAAAATGATTATGCGCTCGTTGCGGCGGTTGAAGCCCATTCAAAAAGATAATTTTGCATTGAATGAGATGAGTGTGATACAAAATCAACTTTCCGGGATGTTTACCATGCTCAATCTGGCCGGAGCGCTGATCGGTGGTTTTTCTATCCTGATCGGTGGTTTTGGCATCGCCAATATTATGTTTGTGTCGGTAAAAGAACGTACCAATATCATAGGTATACAAAAGGCGTTGGGCGCCAAAGGCTATTTCATCCTGACCCAGTTCCTCTTTGAGGCGACGCTCCTTTCCGTTGTGGGGGGGATTATCGGTCTGCTCATTGTATATAGCGGAAGCTTCCTGATTAGCTATGCCCTGAATTTTGATATTCAGCTGAATGTGGCCAATGTGTTGCGGGGGCTGCTTATCTCTGGCCTGATAGGGGTTATTTCGGGCCTGGTGCCTGCCTATATGGCTTCACGGCTAAACCCCGTGGAGGCCATCAATTCCAAGTAATAGAAGTGCTTGCAATAGGATTGATCTTAGCTACTTAGTTTCTTCGTCTCTTCAATAAAGTTGGTGAGTCCGATGAAGTCGGATACACTGAGTTGTTCCGGGCGCATGGTCAACAAGTGATGTTCCGGAAGGACCTGGTTGCCTGTCAATAATTTGATTGAGTTACGTATGGTTTTACGCCGCTGGTTAAAGGTGGCTTTGACTACCTTGCGGAAGAGTTCTTCGTTGCAGCCCAGTTGTTGCGTGTTGTTGCGTGTAAGTCGTATGACGCCTGATTTCACCTTGGGTGGCGGATTGAATACATGTTCGTGTACGGTAAACAAGTAATCAATATTATAATAGGCCTGCAGCAATACGCTGAGAATGCCGTATGTTTTACTGCCGGGAGGGCAGGCGATACGTTCGGCGACTTCTTTTTGCACCATCCCCACCACTTCGGGGACCTGGTCACGGTAATCCAATATTTTGAAGAAGATTTGCGAGGAAATATTATAGGGGAAATTTCCGATCACGGCAAAGGGCGGGGTGAGTATATCCGTCAGCGGCATGTCCAGAAAGTCTCCGGCAAGCAGGCGATTACCCAATGCCGGAAAATGCTGGCGGAGGTAGTCAATCGATTCATGGTCGATTTCTGCTGCATAGACCGTCAATTCATTGCGTTGTAACAGAAACTCAGTGAGTACTCCCATTCCGGGGCCGACTTCCAATACCTGCGCCGTGTCACCGGACAGGCTGTCGACAATTCGTTGTGCAATACTTTTGTCTTTCAGGAAGTGTTGCCCTAATCCTTTTTTTGCCCTTACATCCATAGTGGGGGCAAAGGTATAAAAAAAACAGGTGCGATCATGATGCTGCACCTGTTTTTTCGTGTGATATTGTTTAGTTTTTCTTTCGCAAGCGTTCGGTCAGCAGTGGCACAATCTGATTGGCATCGCCTACGATGCTCAGGTCTGCTACCTGGAAAATCGGAGCGAATTTGTCTTTGTTGACGGCTATGATGTAGTCCGCGCCTTCCATGCCGGCAATGTGCTGGATAGCGCCTGAAATACCGAATGCAAAGTACACATCGGGGCGAACCGTTTTACCGGTTTGCCCTACCTGGCGGTCATGTGTAATGAGACCGGCATCAACCATAGCGCGTGATGATGATACTTCTGCACCAATCGAAGTCGCTAATTCCTGCAATTTTTTGAATCCTTCTGCAGTGCCGACGCCACGACCGCCGGAAATCAAAATTTTAGCTTCTGTAATGTCTATCAGGGTACGTTCTTCTTTAACGGTTTCCTTGATTTTTACTTTGAATTTCAATGCGTCGAAGGTTACATCGACAGTTTCAACAAGACCTTTGCGCGTGGTATCAGGGTGTATTTTAAGCATTACCCCTGGCCGTACTGTCGACATTTGAGGGCGGTGCTCCTTACATATGATAGTCGCCATAAGGTTCCCGCCAAATGCCGGGCGTGTCATCAATAAATCGCGGTCATCGGAAACATCCAAGCCTGTACAGTCGGCCGTAAGCCCTGTACCGATACGCGCCGAAAGCCGGGGACCCAGGTCACGGCCGATAGTGGTTGCTCCTATCAGGACAACAGAAGGCCGGCGTTCGTTGACGATTTGAGTAATGGCTTGTGTATAAGGTTCGGTAATATACTGCGCCAGCTCCGGTACATCAACACATAGCACGGTATCTGCTCCGTAAGCAATGAGTTCCTGTGCTTTGTCACTGATTTTATGGCCCAACAGAATGGCGTATACTTTTTCGTTCAACTGGTCGGCCAGTTGGCGTGCTTTGCCGATTAACTCCAATGCTACGGGTTGAATTAGTCCTTCGCGTTGTTCGGCAAATACGTAAATATCTTTATAGGTTGATTTATCCATTTTCCGGTAGTTTTAGATGATAAATTTTTCTTTCAATTTTTCTACAATAATATCTACAGCGTCGGCAGCCGGTACTTCGTAGGTTTGTCCGGCAGCTTTCGCCCCTTTGGTAAACGCTTTGGCTACGCGGGTGGGTGAGCCTTTCAACCCTAATTTTGTTTCGTCCACTTTAATGTTGTCGAACCCCCAGATTTCCACTTCCCGTTTGTAGGCTTGCGTAATGCCGCTTACAGACATGTAGCGGGACTTGTTGGCTGTAGCTAATACGGTGATCAAACAAGGCGCATCCACTTCAACGATCTGGTAGCCTTCTTCGGTTGACTTCTTAATAGTGAATGTGTCCGGAGCACTATACTGTACCCCGTCTACATAGGTTACCTGCGGAAGATCCAGTAATTCTGCGATCTGCGGACCTACTTGTGCCGTATCACCATCGATGGCCTGGCGGCCGGTAATAATTAAATCGTAGTCCAGCATACGTAATGCACCGCTTAGGGCATTTGATGTAGCCAAGGTGTCGGCGCCGGCAAATTTCCTGTCTGTCAATAATATTGCACGGTCGGCTCCCATAGCTAGGGCTTCGCGTAAAATATCATCGGCCTGAGGGGGACCCATCGTAATGACGGTTACATGGGCGCCATATTGATCTTTTAATTGTAAGGCCATTTCCAAGCCGCCCTTGTCATCGGGGTTCATGATACTGGCTACGCCATCGCGTATCATGGTGCCGGTTTCCGGATTGAGTTTTATTTCGGTGGTATTGGGAACCTGTTTTATACAAACAATTATTTTCATTGTGTCTATTTGTTTAGATTGGTTATTTGTTGATTTGCTTATTTGAGTAAGTTAGCAGCAATAACCATACGTTGTACTTCCGAGGTGCCTTCGTAAATTTCGGTAATTTTAGCATCGCGCATCATCCGCTCTACCGGATATTCGCGGGTATAGCCATAGCCACCATGAAATTGTACGGCTTTAGTGGTTACTTCCATTGCTGTTTCAGCGGCAAACAGTTTGGCGCGGGCCGCATCAACGGAGTAATTTACTTTTTGGTCTTTCTTGAAAGCGGCTACCCGTATCAGCAAACGTGCGGCTTCCACTTTCGTATCAAGATTTGCCATTTGGAACTGCGTGTTCTGGAACTGTCCGATGGACCTTCCGAACTGTTTGCGTTCTTTGACGTATTTTACCGTTTCATCCATGGCGCCCTGTGCAATACCCAAGGCTTGCGCTGCAATACCGATACGTCCGCCGTCCAGCGTTTTCATTGCTATGCCGAAGCCCCCACCTACTTTGCCCAACAGGTTTTCTTTCGGGATCCTACAGTTTTCAAAAATCAACTCGCAGGTCGCAGATCCGCGGATACCCAATTTCTTTTCTTTTTTTCCGATTGAAAAGCCGGGGGTGTCTTTTTCAACAATAAATGCGGAGATACCACGGGTACCCTGAGACTTGTCGGTCATAGCCATCACTATATACACGTGAGCATAGCCGGCATTGGTAATAAATATTTTCGAACCGTTCAAAATATACTGTTCTCCGTCTAATACAGCCGTTGTTTGCTGTGCTGCGGCATCTGTACCGGCATTTGGTTCGGTAAGACCAAACGCGCCGATCCATTCTCCCGAACATAGCTTGGGCAGGTATTTTTTCTTTTGCTCATCAGTTCCGTGTTCGAAAATGGGTGCCAGGCAAAGAGAGGTGTGAGCGGATACGATAACGCCGGTAGTGGCGCAGGCGCGTGAAAGTTCTTCAACAGCCATGGAATACAATACGTTGTTTCCGCCGGCTCCGCCATATTCTACAGGGAAAGGAATACCCATAATTCCCAGAGCTGCCATTTTATCTACCGTTTCTTTGGGAAAACGTTCGTTTTCATCGACTTCTGCAGCTATTGGTTTTACCTCTTTTTCGGTAAATTCCCGGATCATCTGCAAAAATAGTTGTTGTTCTTTTGTTAATGAAAAATCCATATTTACGTAAAAATTATAAGATTAGTATTTCCAGATTTCTTCATCTGTAGGAATGGGAATACGTGCAATCAGCGGAGCAATACGGGTAATGTTCAATAGATGTTTGTAGGTGAAGTTCTCTGAAATGGAATTGTTACCCCAGGTGCCGCAGCCCAATGTGTTGGTTACGGCTAAACCATTTTGAATGGAGCCTCCTGCTGTAGTAGCGCTTACCGCATTTACCACCAGGCGCGAAACGGTCAAATCCGTACCGGCTTTGATAATATTGGCCTGGTTGTTGGAGTGGATACAAGCCGAGTGTCCGCAACCTTCCATCATAAGGTTGGTTTGGGCGTATTGTAATGCTTCGTCGAAGTATTGGTAAGGGATGGCTGCCAATACCGGGCACATTTTTTCTTTACAGATGGGGTCTTCTTTGCCAACTCCTTTGGATTCTACGACAATTACACGTGTGCCTTCCGGTACGGAAATGCCGGCTTTTTGGGCGATAAATTGTACGGATTGGCCTACAATATCTTTAGCGGTGGCGCCGTTTTCAAAAATCGTATTGATTATTTTTTCGCGGTCCTCTTCAGTGGCAATGTAGGCGCCGCGTTCACGAAAAGCCTGCATAACAACATCTCGGTCTTCTTTCGGATAAATAAAACTTTGTTCGCCGGAGCAGATAATACCATTGTCGAATGCACGGCCGGTGATAATTTTATCGGCCGCCAGTTCGTACTCTATATTGCGGTCGAGGATGACCTGCACGTTACCGGCGCCCACACCATAGGAGGGTTTTCCTGATGAATAAGCGGATTTTACCATGGGCATACCACCGGTGGCGACCACCACGTCGCAAGCAGCCATCAAAGCTTGTGTTTTTTCTATGCTCGGTTCTTCAATAATCTGCACCATTCCGTCCGGAACTTCCATAGGTGCAATAGCTTCCAGGATCATTTTTACAGCCTTGGTCGAGCAGTTTTTCGAACGCGGATGCGGAGAGATGATAACGGCATTGCGGGTTTTAAGGGCAAACATAATTTTTGACATCGGCGTAACGATAGGATTGGTAGTAGGCGTAATACCGGCTACCACGCCAATCGGTTTAGCCACTTCAATCAGGCCGGTTTTGTCATCAATGTTCAAAATGCCCATCGATTTTTTATTTTTGAGGTCGTGCCAGATGGCCTTGGCTTTGTTTTTGTTTTTAGCTACTTTGTGCTCGTACACGCCCATTTGTGTTTCTTCAACCGCCATACGGGCCAATTCTTCGGCGTTGTCGTAAATAGCGCGGCCGGCTAAGCGAATCACTGTGTCTACGTCTTCCTGGTCAAAATGCTTTTCATAAATAGCCTGGGCTTTGCGGGCCTTGGCCACCATCTCCTGAATTTCGTTCATAACTAAATATATAATTTTTAATTTTAATACAATGTTTGATAAATATTTCTGATTTCTTCACGTGAAAAAGGTACGTAATTGTTGTTCAATAACCGTTGTTGGGTTTCCAATACGTTGGCCGTAAAGCCTTCCACCTGTTCTTGCGTCATGCCGTAGGTGCGTAATTGTTTTTTTTCAATTAGATGGCTCAACAATTTTTCCAATTCATCGTATACATTGCTTTCGTCTGTCTGAAGAATGCCGGCGTATAAAGCATTTACTTCACGGATGATCCCGTGAGGATTTTTCTTGTTGTACAGTTTGAATACCTCAGTGAAAAACTGGTAATTTGCTTCACCATGAGCCACGTGATATGTTCCACCCAATGGATATGACAGCGCATGTACAGCGCCTACGCCGGTATTTCCGAAAGCGATTCCGGCATAGTTGCTGGCAATCAGGATTTCTTCCAGGCGTTCGAAACGATAATCTTCCCCTTTTTCTACAATTTTTGCAAAAATGTCCATAATGGTCAGAATGGCGTCTTTGCAGAATAGCTGCGTATAAGGATTTGATTTTGGTGAAACATAAGATTCCGTGGCATGTATCAACGCATCAATGGCACTGTACAGGTAAAATTTGAACGGAAGGCCTTTCAATAATTCGGGAATCATTACTGCATCGTCGGCTAACAACGCTTCATCGGCCAGTCCCATTTTGGTATGCTTGGCTTTGATTTCGGCAATAGAAAGGTTGGTTACTTCGCTGCCGGTACCACAGGTGGTAGGTATAATTACCAACTGTTTTTCTTTAATGATGGGTATTTTTTTCTCAAAGGCATCTGTCACATTTTTGATGTCTTTCAGTACGAATAATTTTGCAATATCAATTACAGTGCCGCCGCCAATGGCAATTACACGGTTGTAGTTTATTTTTTCAACGGCTTTGAGTATGTTATTCATCATCTCATCCGAAGGTTCGCCGGCACCGAATTTTTCTTGCATTACAAAATGGCAGGGAAGGTGCAGGCGCTCCATAAATGGCTTGTAAAGGAACTCCTGGGTCAGTACTAAGTCGGTTTCGTTCAGGTTGAACTCGGTAGCAAAATCGGCAAAGTGTTCGAATTGGCTGATCCTTGTCTTTAATTTGAATAATTGCATGGCTGGCTATATTAAAATCGTTTATTAAATTCTTGTTGCAGTGCTTCCCGGAAGTTGGGATGGGCAATGCGGATAAGGTTTTCGGCGCGTTGTTTCAGTGTTTTTCCTTTCAGTTGGGCCACGCCGTATTCGGTGACGACATAGTCTACATCACACCGGGAGGTTGTTACAGCGGCTCCTTCTGCCAGGACGGAAACAATACGTGAGGCTGTACCCCTGGCTGCCGTAGAAGGCATGGCCATAATGGATTTTCCGTTGCAGGCCATAGCCGTACCGCGCACATAATCAACCTGTCCACCTGTGCCGCTGAACTGTTTTAGCCCGATGGTTTCGGAGGCTACCTGTCCCATTAAATCTACTTCTATGCATGAATTGATGGATATGATACATTCATTCTTCGCTACGGTACATGGATCGTTTACGTAGTCAACCGGATACAATTCCACATCGGGGTTATTGTTCACAAAATCATATAACCGACGCGTTCCCATGAGGAATGTGGCCACTAATTTTCCGGGGTGCAGGGCTTTCCGTTTTCCTGTAACTACACCGGATTCTACTAAATCGAGTACGCCGTCGGAAAACATTTCGGTGTGGATGCCCAGGTCTTTTTTAGCTGTAAGGAATAGCAATACCGCATCGGGAATAGCGCCAATACCTAATTGCAGGGTGTCGCCATCGGCAATCAAAGAGGCGCAGTGCCGTCCGATTTCTTTTTCCACATCGGTGATTTTCGGCCGGGGAACTTCGGGAAGCGGATTGGAACAGGGGATGATGTAATCGAATTTCGAAATATGTATTTTGTTTTCACCTCCGATATACGGCATCTGATCGTTTATTTCGGCTATAATAATGCGGGCCTTCTCAGCAGCCGGTTTCGTATAATCACAGGCTACGCCGAAACTGCAAAATCCTTCGGCATCGGGCTGCGATACGTGAATAACCGCAACGTCAACCGGAATAGCATTGTCAAATAATTTAGGTACATTGTAGAAGAAGCAGGGCATAAAGTCCGCCCGGTTCTCGGCAATTGCAGTCCGTGAGTTGGCGCCCACGAAATTGGTGATGTGCCGGAAATGCCCTTCGGCTTCGGGGGCCATATATTCTCCCGGCCCCAGCGATAGCATATGATAGATGTACACATTATGGAATTTATCTTTTTGTGCCATCAATGCCTTCGGTACTTCCTGCGGAATTCCGGCTGCATGCGAAAATACGACATAGTTATTGTCTTTAATTGCTTCAATCGCTTTTTCTGCAGCGGTTATTTTAGCTGTATACTGTTCTTTCCAATTCATTTTTTTGACGATGAGTCTCAACGGTGTCTTCGAACGATGAATTATTGGTTGTTTTTGCTGTCATCAATGCGTGCAATCTCTTTAGCCAGCTTTTTCTTACTTTCCAAATCCCCCTGACGGGCTATCATAACACGTTGGGCTTGCGGTGAACCGGCGCCGTGCATAGATTCGGTGCGGTAACCTACGGCCGCTGTACCTAAGGTGATATTTTCAATCAGGCGCAGTAAACGCATCCGGTTTTCGGTAGAAATACCTTTGGCGCCTTTTAAATATTTTTCAACATAGTGCCCGATTTCCGTACTGCGATAGTCTTGTTCGGAGGGCATGGTAACCATGATACCACCGGCGATGTCTTCGGCCAGACGGGCAATTTCGTAGGGTAAGCGGGTGATGTTTTGTTTACAAACATTGGCCAGTAAAAGATCGATCTGGTAGTTGCCGGCAGGCATTTTCGTTCCTTCGGCCGAACAGGCGATACCACAGGCATACAAGGTCTCGTTAAGGTGTACCATTTCTATCAGTTTATCCTTGATATGGCTGGCTTTAGGTACTCCGTTGTAGTCGGCGGCCAATGCTGAGGCGCCAATCAATACGTCGCCTACACCTACCTTGCAGCCGCCGTATGACTGGCGGTGGTAGCCGGCAAAGCGTTCTACCATCATTCCTGCAAATGCATATTCCTGACACATGAACACACGGTCATTCGGTACAAATACGTCGTTGAAAATTACCAGGGCCTCATGTCCGCCATATTGGGCGTTGCCTAAATCAATATCGGCGCCTTGCTCCGCTTTGCGCGTGTCGCATGATTGGCGGCCATAAATCATTATGACTCCTTCGGCATCAGATGGAACGGCAAAAGATACGGCATAAGCGGCATCTTCTTTTTTCATGGCTACCGTGGGCATAATTAAATGTTCATGCGAGTTTACAGCACCTGTTTGGTGGGCTTTAGCGCCACGCACTACAATGCCGTCTTTGCGTACTTCGGTAATACGCAGGTATAAGTCGGGGTCTTCTTGTTGTGACGGAGACAGGCCGCGGTCGCCTTTTGGGTCGGTCATAGCGCCGTCAACAGTCAGGTCATTCTCCTGCACAAATTTCATGTATTCGGTAAAACGTTTGTGATACTCCGTACCCAAAGCTTTGTCCATTTCGAAAGTCGTCGAGTAAATGGCATTGAATGCATCCATTCCTACACAACGCTGGAAACAGGCTGCAGTCTTTTGTCCCAGCAAGCGTTGCATTTTTACTTTTTTAATCAAATCTTCGGTGCTTTGGTGCAAGTGGCAAAAGCGATTGACAGTCTTGCCGGTGAGGTTGGAGGTGGCAGTCATCAAATCTTTGTATTCATCCTTTTCAGCCAATTCGTAAGTCTTTGCAACCGAATTCATTGACGGACGAATCATCGGGTGGTCTACCGGATTTTGAATCAATTCGCCCATCCAGTAAACTTTCAGATTCAGTTTGCGGAGGCTTTCAATGTACTGTGCTTTCGTCATCATAATATATTAGTTTATTTTTGTGCGGTATATAGTTTTAAATTATTTCATTTTCACTTTTGTGTATTTCAAATTGAAAGTTCTTTTGTTTTTATTTTAAAAAAGTGTAATGAAAGATGGTACGAATTTAGCACTTTTTTTTCTGCTTTCCAATTTTTTTATAGCTGATATTGATGGAAAAGACCTTGCAATTGTCCAATTGCAAGAGTAAAAGTGTGTTTATAGGCTGATTTTTAGGATAAAGCCGGGATATATTACCGTTCGCCAAAAATGGCGGAGCCCACGCGAATGAGCGTGGCGCCTTCTTCAATGGCGATGGAATAGTCGCCGGACATGCCCATGGATAATTCACAAAAGGCGGGTTCACCGGCGAAAAAATTACTTTTAATCCGGTCGAATAGCTGCTTCAGGGAGCGGAATTCGTTGCGGATTTGTTTTTCATTCTCAGTATTGGTAGCCATACCCATCAGACCGGTGATGTGTACATGCGGAATCCGGGAGAGGATATCCGTTTGTAAAAGGGTGGCCAATTCTTCCGGACTAAAGCCGAATTTGGCGTCCTCTTGTGCAATGTGTATCTGTAAGAGGCAGGAGGCACTAATAGCCTGTTTGGCGGCTTCTTTTTCTATTTCCAGTAAAAGGCGCTCACTGTCGACGGCGTGGATCAGGTGCGCTTTTCCGATTACTGTTTTTACTTTGTTGGTTTGCAGGTGGCCGATGAAGTGCCATTGGATATCGCCAGGCAGAGCGGCTGTTTTGGTCGCCAGTTCCTGAGGGCGGCTTTCGCCGAATAGGCGTTGTCCTGCATTGTATGCCTCGTGTATCGCTTCCGCCGGGTGGGTCTTGGATACGGCTATAAGCTGCACTCCCGCCGGAAGGCGGGAGGTGATAGTGCTTATTTGTGAAGAGATGCTCATACAATGAATAGTGAATAGTGAATAGTGAATAGTGAAAGACAGGATCGATTATTCACTATTCATTATTCATTTCTTTTTCTTGCGTTGCTGGGTCTGTTGCTGCTGCTGCTGACGGGCTATATCTTCAAGCCGTTGCTGGAATTTGGATTTTTTCTGGGGCTGGGCGGCTCTCTCTTTCATCTTGCGCAGCAATTCATCTTCATTTACAAACCACTTGCGAATGACCCAGGTCTGCCCGATGGTGATAAAGTTGGAGAGCATGAAGTAGTAGCTCAAACCGCTGGAATAACTATTGAACATGAAAAGCATGAACAAGGGCATGAAGTATAGCTGCATGAATTTCATGCCGGGCATCTGGTTGGTCGAGGGGGTTTGGGCCAGGGTGGCGCGGGAGTAGAAGAACAGGGAAACCGCCATCAACAGCACGAATAAGCTCACATGGTTGCCATAGAACGGAATGTTGAACGGCAGGTCAAGGATAGAGTCAAAGGTGCTCAGGTCGTCCGCCCAGAGGAAACTCTTCTGGCGCAGTTCGAAAGAGGCGGGGAAGAAGTTAAACATGGCAATAAGGATGGGCATCTGCAGCAACATCGGCAAACAACCACCCATGATATTCACGCCGGTTTTCTTGTAAAGCGCCATGGTCTCCTGTTGCTTTTTCATGGCGTCTTCTTTCTTCGGATATTTTTCGTTGATCTTGTCGATTTCCGGCTTCAATACTTTCATCTTCGCGGTCGAAACATGCGACTTGTGTGTCAGAGGCATCAGTACCAGTTTAATAAAGATAGTCAGCAGCAGGATGATAATTCCGTAATTGCTGATGAACTGGCTGAGGAAGTCGAACACGGGGATGATTACCCAGCGGGTGATCATAGCCCAAAGCCACCAGCCGAGGTAGATGAGTTTCTCAAAATGATGTCCCTGATCCTTGAGGATCTGGTACTGGTTGGGCAGGAAATAATACTGGAGGTTAAATGTTTGCTGCGGAGCGCCTTTATAATCCATTTGCATGGCGGCGTCGCAGTGCATGAGCAGGCGGTCGGGGTGGGTGTCCGGATAGTTCTTGAAAGATACAATGTTTTCTTTGAATACATTGTCGGCTACCAGTACCGTAGAGAAGAACTGGTCTTTGAATGCGATCCAGTCTACATTGCTTGACACCTTTTCCTCTTCGGCGATGGAACGCATCGACAGGGTGTTGGCCTCGTCCTTGCCGGAGGGTTTATAGGCTACGGTGGAATAATTACTTTCATTGGCAAAGTTTTTTTCCTGGCGGCGCAGGTCGGCGCACCAATGCAGGTCAACCGTAGTGGCATTCCGTGGTATCTCCTGGTCCATGCCCACCATGCGGATGTCAAACCGGAGGCCGTAGCTGTTGTTCGGGAGGGTATAGGCAAAATCAATATACGCAGAGGCCGATATAGGCAAACGCATTACCAGTTGTGAGGCGGTGTCGGAGCTTGTCGGAGGCGTTACCGGATGGAAATAAAAATCGGCGGTTGATATTTGTTGCCGGGTAAAAAATTGCAGGGCGAATTCGTTTTCAGGACCGGAGAACAGGACTACCGGCAAACTATCATAGGTATGGTAACCTTTGATCTGGGCGGCATAGACGCGTCCTCCTTTGTTGGAGAAGGTCAATTTCACTAACTCGTTTTCCAGGGTGAAAAATTGTTCTTCGCCTTGTAGTGATTGTGCCAGCAGGCTGTCGCCCATGGTTTGGAGCCTGTCGGCTTTGCGCTCTTCTGCCGATTTCAGGAGCAGTGAGTCCGTAACCGTACTGTCAGCCTGTTGCCGCTCCTGCGCCAGCAGGGCTTCTTCTACTTGTGTTACAGAGTCGCGTTGCTGTTGGAGTTTCCTTTGCTGTTCAATATTTTTTCCGTTATACCAGGTGAACCCGATAATGATGATGCCAATTAATACAAAACCTGTAATGTTACTTTTGTTCATCTTTGTACTGTTTCTCTATTAGTTTGATCTTTTCTTCCAGCAGCTTGATTTCTTCTTTGGCTTTGCTGATTTTATTGTTGACATCGGCTATAATACTTTCGGCGCCTTTGGATTTGGCAAAGAACCCGATATTATTTTCCCACAGGGCTATGTCTGCCTCTACCTGACGCAATTTGTGTACCAGTTTTTCACGTTCGGAACGTATGGCGCGGTTGCCCTTTTCGCCGCCCGGCATTTCATTGACACGGTGTTTGAAGCGCAACAGTTTCTTTTCGTTGTCGGAAATCCGTATGTTCTGGAACTGCTTGTCGACCGCAGCGCGGTAAGCATTTTGTAGCTTTTCTTTCTCTTTGAAAGGCACAAAACCTATTTCAGTCCATCGCCGTTGCAGGGCTTGCAGCGCTGTAAGGTTGGCCGCAGCATCTCCTGAAGGGTCGAAAGCCTCGATTTCGGCAATTACAGCCTGTTTTAGCTTAAGGTTCTCGTTGTATTCGTTATCAATGGTGGAGAAGTGTTCCGTTTTACGGTTGAAAAAGGCATCGCAGGCTGTGCGGAACCGTTTCCAGATAGCGTTGGAATGTTTGCGGGGTACTGCGCCAACTTCTTTCCATTGCCGTTGGAGGCTGATCAGTTTGTCCGTCGTTTTTTTCCATTCTTCGCTTGCAGCCAGGCTTTCGGCCTGTTCACAGAGGGCTATCTTTTTCTGCAGGTTTTCCTGCATTCCGGTTTTGAATTGATCGTAAAATTCCCGCTTGGCGTTGTAAAATTTGTCACAAGCAGCACGGAATCGTTCGAATATACGGGTGTTCTCGCGTTTGGTGGCAAAGCCTATCGTGCGCCAGAATTTCTGGAGTTCTTCCATTTCCTTGGTGCGCTCGCTCCATTCTTTATTGTCTTTAGGCTCGGCGCCGGCAATTTCTTCCGCCTTTTCGCAGAGAGTACGTTTGGTATCCAGGTTTTTCTTCTGTTCTTCTTTCTGTGACTCGAAGTATTCCTGGTGTTTCTTGTTAATGGCGGCAGTGGCGTTTTTGAAACGCTCCCACATTTGTTCGCGGTATTCGGAGGCTACAGGCCCCAACTCACGCCATTCTTCGTGGTATTTTTGTAATTTATTGAATGCTACTACGATGCTGGTTTCCAGTAGAAGTTTTTCTGCCTTTTCACAAAGCAGGGTCTTGGCTTCAAGGTTCTTTTTGAAGTCCAGGTCGCGCAGCTCGTTATTGATCTTTACATAGTCGTAGAATAACTCTACGTAATGATGGTAGGTATTCCACAGGTCCTTGGTCTGTCCTTGCGGTACCGGACCGGAATCGCGCCAACGGTGCTGTATTTCGCGGAAGGCCGGGAAAGTATGCTGGAGGTCTTCCTGCTTGTCAAGCAGTGCTTTGAGCGCTTCAATCAGGTCTTGTTTAATCTTCAGGTTCTGCTCTTTTTGATCTTCCTGTTGGCGATTAAATTCGGCGCGGCGTCGCTTGTATTCGTTATACAGGTTTTTGAATTTTTGTTCCACCTCGTCGACTACGGTTTCCGGATGTTCGGCCTGTGGGCCGGCATCAGGGGTGTTGTCGCTTTTGCCGGTTTCGCCGGGCTCGGATGTCCCTTCGGCTTGTTTCTCCTGGTTGATGAACTTGTAGAAGGCCGATTTTACGGCTTCCGCTTCACGGCGCAGTACTTCCAGGGATTGGCTCTCGAGCAGCCGTGCGAAAACATCAAGCAGCTCTTCTTTTTCGAGGTGAATGTACTTAAGGGCGCTGTGCTCTTCATTCATCTCTTCTTCATGCTGTGCGGCCTCTTCATGCAATTGGTCGGCCGTAGTTTCGTCCGCAGTCGCAGGTGCGGCGAATTGCTCCTCCGGAGCAGGATTGTGTAGTTCGTTATTCATAAGCTACAGGTTCAAATTTGATATACAAACTACAAAGATAAAAAAAAACCTTAACTTTGTCGCATTATGCGCATAGATATTTTAACATTATTACCCGAACTGCTGGAAAGCCCTCTGGGGTATTCTATCGTCAAACGTTCGCAAACCAAGGGGCATGCGGAAATCCATGTCCATAACATCCGTGACTACGGTAAGGGAACCTACCGTCAGGTGGATGATTATGCTTTTGGCGGCGGCGCCGGTATGGTGATGACCATTGAGCCTATTTTCACCCTGATTGAAAAGCTCAAGGCCGAACGGAACTATGATGAGATTATTTTTATGACCCCCGACGGTGAGCGTCTGGCGCAGCCCCTGGTTAACCGGATGTCCTGCTATACGAATGTGATGATTCTTTGCGGTCATTATAAGGGTATTGATCATCGTATACGTGAACATTTGATTACCAGAGAGATTTCTATCGGCGATTATGTGCTCAGCGGTGGCGAACTGGCGGCGGCCGTGCTGGTCGATGCGCTGGTGCGGGTGATTCCCGGGGTGATCTCCGATGAGACCTCCGCCCTGACGGACTCCTTCCAGGATGGTTTGTTAAGCCCGCCGGTGTATACGCGTCCCGAAGAGTTCAACGGATGGAAGGTGCCGGAGGTACTGCTTTCCGGCAATCATAAGCTTATTGCGCGTTGGGAGGAAGAGCAGGCCCTGGAGCGTACACGGCTGCTCCGCCCGGACCTGTTGGATATTGAATAATGAATAATGAATAATGAATAATGAAAAGGCAGAGCACAGCCATATTAGGAGATATTCTTCATGAATTCGTTAAGGAGCAAGGCCTGGAAGAAGGTCTGCTCAAAATTCGTTTATATGCCTTATGGGACGAGACGCTGGGCGTTACAGTAGCCCGGAACACGCGCAACAAATATATTAAGGACCGTAAATTATTTGTCCAATTAGATTCCTCTGTTGTCCGTAATCAACTGTTTATGATGCGGGATGATATTGTGAAAGAGCTTAATAAGCGATTAGGGCGAAATCTTATAGATGAACTCATTCTAAACTAGTGTTATGTAAATTATGATATGACGTATATTCTTTGTATCTTTGAGGCAAAAACTCATGATACGATATACTATTAAATTGACCAAGTCAGAGATTGAAGAATTGGAGTCGATAGTTTCCAAAGGTTCTCATAAGTC
>JAVBQY010000035.1:0-25405 GCA_031548545.1 Bacteroidales bacterium
ATATTGGGGAGTTCCTTGCTGGTCAAGGATAACATCCAAGACTTGCTGGAACCGCTCAAAAGGATGGATGATGAAAGAAGCAAAATGCAACTGCATATAGAATTTGAATTTGATTAACGACTTTTAAGAGACACTAGTGAACCAATATATTGTTTGTTACGGCAATGACGGCCCTGCTTTTTGCCTGTAATTATAACGACCAGTTTGACGGACTGGAAGAAAAATCAAAAATCAAGAACTTGGTCAGCTATGCCTATACAATGACTGACGAGGACTATAACACTATTGCCACTAAGGCTAAAGGTACGGTAAACGAAACTGCAGCCAACAAGGCTAAAACCGATAAGGCGTTCTCCGAACAGGCTCCTGCAGCGACCTTGATTCCTTACCTGCTGACTTCAAAGTATTACACAGTAGATAAGGGTTCTTCCGCCATGGTAAGCTATACCTATAAATCCAATGCGCCTGCTTATCTGTCTAACCTGGTTCCGCCTGCAGCCGGCACTTATACGCTCACTGCAGCTGACTATGCCCTGGTATGGGGTGATGGCTCTACCACGGACTATTTTACGCCTTCCAATACGCCCGCCGCAAATCTTCCTCGGATCCTGAAAGCCGATTTCCCCAGTGCCCAAGCCGGTGCTGTACAATTGGTATCTTTTAAAGTGGCAGACCAGGAGCCTGGTGTAAGCCCTACCCGTTTGGAAGAGAATTTTTCCAGCTATGAGGGTTCTCCTACTTCAGCGCCTTACAGAGTAGCTGATGGTAATGGTTGGACCAACATCGTAACAGCAGGTAACCATGCTTTCTGGATTCGTACCCGTGCTTCCGGCGGTGCTACTTTAACCTATGTTGAAGCGACCGCTAATGGTAATGGTACTTCCACTTCCAGGGATGCTGAAAATGAAATGTACTTCATTAGCCCGGCTGTGGATTTAACCAAGACCACCAACAATCTCTTCTCTTTTGATATTGTTACGGGTTATTATGTTCAAGATGGTTTGAAGATCCTGATCAGTGACAATGCAGCGGCTACCACCACCCCTTCTACAGTAGCATGGGATGATGTAACCGCTAATTTTACTATTCCCGTGCCCACTCCTGCCAATACCTATACAGTGATGGCTTCTGCCGGTACTATGAACCTGGATACCAAATATGCCGGAAAGAAAGTTTACATTGCATTTAAATACAATGGAGGATATGCAGTAGGCGCCGGCACCCTGACAACAACTTATCAGATTGACAATATACTTGTTAAAGGCACTGCTCCTCAAGGTGGAGGAGATGTTAAAACCCGTGTTGAAAATGCCGTGTATACCTACAGCGGTTCGGCCTGGGCGCCCTATCCTAATGCTGTAATCCTGAACCCTGCTGATTATACGGCTATGGGTACCAGTTATTTGACGGCTACCACGGCGCCTAATTACCTGCCGGCTTTCCTGGCCTCCAAATATCCCTATGCCCAGGAAGGTAATGTAAAAGCAATGCTTTATAGAACAGCCTCTTCGGTAACTGCTAATGCTGCGGATGAATATACCTTCACCGGTGGCAAATGGGCTCCCACAGCATTAAGAACCCCGAAAACAGAGCAATATGTATTTGCCGATAAGGGCTGGATGTTTGATCCTACTGTTTCTTTAGTGCTTAAACGTGTAACCGGTAATGAGCCTTACCTGTTCAATGCCATTACTTATATCAAGGACAACATGTCGGACAAATGGTATCCCTATACCGGCCGTGTCAACGAAGAACACTATTTCGGATTGAACTCTTATTATGCGGAGATTGTATTTGACGGTAACCGCGTAACCTATGGCGACCAGGCCATTTTCGATGTGAAAGATGATGCGGCTGCACTTGACGCCTTGTTGAACGAACGTGCTATCGACGGCTTGAAACTCCTGTGCCAGGTAAACTTCCCCACCATGACTCCGGATGTAGCAGGGGTAGAACAAATCGTGTATATCAGCATAGAGCACTATTACAATGCCAATGACAGACGCTTCTTCAAACATAAGTTTAAATGCGTGAAAGCGGGTACGGGCATGAATGATCTTCCTGAATTCGAGCACCTCGGAAAAGAGCAGCTTCCTTCCTTGTAGCCTTTTGCAAATGATATAAAAAAGAGCTTTCTTCATTGTAAGGAAGCTCTTTTTTATTACCTTTGCCAAGAGATCAAATGAATACAATGAAACAAATAAGCGCATTGTTGTTGCTGGCTTTTCTTTTTCCATTAGCTGTAAAAGCGCAACAAGAGGAACGGGAGTACATGGTGGTCATTTCACTGGATGCTTTCCGTTGGGATTATCCGGATAAATACGAAACCCCTAATTTGAACGCCATACGCGCCAAAGGCGTGAAAGCGGAGCGCGTAAAAAGCAGTTTCCCCACACTCACCTTCCCGAATCACTATACGATGGCCACCGGCCTGTATCCGGACAACCATGGAATAGTGCATAATAAATTTTATGCGGCCGATATTCAGGATGAATTCAGGGTCGGTAGCCGCCATGCGGTAGCAACCCCGGCATTCTGGAGGGGTGAGCCGGTTTGGGTCACCGCAGAAACACAGGGTGTAAATACCGCTGCTTTTTATTGGGTGGGTAGTGAAACGCCGGTGAAAAACACCATGCCCCGCTATTACAAAAATTATCAGCATCACTTTCCCTTTGAGCACCGCGTTGATACGGTACTGCATTGGTTGAACCTGCCGGACTCCCTCCGCCCGCACCTGATCATGTGGTATTTTCATGAGCCCGACGAGGTCAGCCATCATCATGGCCCCGAGGCCCCAAGGACCGCAGCCATGGTACGTCGGTTGGACAGCCTGCTGGGCGTTTTTATGGACTCCTTAAGCCGTATGCCGCTGGCCTCGAAGGTTAATGTTATCATTACGGCCGACCACGGCATGGCGGAACTCTCACCGGATAGGACCGTATGTTTAGACGATTACCTGGACGCCGGCTATACGGAACATATCTATACGGCGGCCACCACTCTGATCTACACAAAACCGCAGTACCGGGAACAGGTCTATGCCGGATTGCAACGGATGCCCCATGTGAAAGTATATAAGCGTGAAGAGCTGCCTGATCGTTACCATTACGGCACTAATCCGCGCATAGGCGACCTCGTGGTGGCGGCCGATTGCGGCTGGACCGTTCTGCGCAAAGGCGAACGCCTGTCTATGAAAGGCGCCCACGGCTTTGATAATGCCTGTGGAGATATGGATATGATCTTTTTCGCTTATGGCCCCGCTTTCCGTGAAAATTATACCCAAACCTCCATGTCCAATACAGACTTGTATAACCTTATTACACATGTGCTCAAACTCAAGCCGGCGGCTAATGACGGCGATATGGAGCGGGTAAAAGGAATGTTAAAAGAATAAGAATGAAAAAAATATTATTTGTAGCCGCCTTACTTTCCGCCACGCTCTTCTTCGCCTGTTCAAAAAGCGATATGCCCAATCCCGTACCCGGCCCGGATCCCGATCCGGTGGAGACTACTTACGACACTCTGCTGGTCTTGTCTACCAATGATATTCATGCCCATATTGCGAACATGGCGAAAGAGGCCGCCTATATCCAAACGATGAAGCGCTCCTATTCCAACTTGCTCTTGGTGGATGCCGGTGATATCTTCTCCGGAGATCCGGTAGTTGACCAGCATGAAGAACGCGGTTATCCGATTGTCGACCTTATGAACCGGCTGGGCTACCAGGCCATGAGTTTAGGAAACCATGATTTTGATTATGGACAGGAAGTACTGAAAAAACGTGTGCAGCAGGCTGCTTTCCCTATACTTTGCGCCAATGCCGATTTCTCCAGAACAGTGTTGAAAGACCTCATTGCACCCTTCGATACAATGCGCATCGGCGGATTGAAAGTAGCCATACTGGGCTTGATACAACGAGGCAGCAGCGGTATTCCATCTACACTTCCGGGTAATGTAAAGGATATTACCTTTAATAATGCTATAACCCCAGCCTTTATGTCTCAGTGGGCTTTCTTGCGTAGCTGGAGTGACGTTTTTGTGGTGTTGAGTCATTTGGGGGACAGTTATGATACACAGATCGTCCCTTTATTTTTGTCTAAGCCGGATCTTGTTGTCGGAGGACACTCGCATACCACTATTAACACAGGGCGGACGGTCGATAATGTCTTGATAACGCAGACCGGTGCGTCATTAAAAAGTATTGGCCGTACGGTCATTTTACTGAAGAATAAAAAGGTGGTGACTAAAACCAACAAGCTGATAGCCACCTCCGGATTGACGGCCGTAGATCCTGTAATTAACAGTCTGGTGCAGTCTTATCAGAATAATTCACCGATGAATAGGGTTATTGGCCGTGCTACGGCTGCCTTTACCAATAAAGAAGCAGTCGCTAATTTAATGACAGATGCCATGACCGACCAGTTGGACTGTGATATTGCTTTGACCAATTCGGGCGGTGTCAGGTTAACTAATCTGGCGGCCGGGGATATTACGATGTCTAAGATGTATGAAGCGGATCCATTTAATAATGATGTGTATGTATTTGAGATGACCCTCGACCAGTTACGAACTTTTCTGAAACACGGTTGTCGTTACGGCAGCATTGATTATTATATCTCAGGTGCCAGGTATACGTATAATACATCATCCAAGGTGCTCGTACTGACGGACTATAGCGGCACGCCGCTTCCTGATACTAAAACATACAGGGTTGCAATGAATAGTTATATGGTGGAAACCTCGACTTACTTACCGGCCGTACTACCGGACCTTGAAGGTGAAAATTTATTTGTCGGCACTTCTGCTACCCTGGTAGAATATGTAATCAATCAACAAACAGTTGCTCCACAGGCCTCCCGGACAGCGATACAGTAAGAAAATTTTTCTATCTTTGCAGTATTAACTACCACTCTAACTGTAAAAAAAATATGAAAAATATGCCGGCTGTCAATGAACAGCCTATTGAGTCAAGGATCTATGAAATCCGTGGTCAGAAAGTAATGCTGGATTTTGATTTGGCCGAGCTTTATGGAGTAGAAACCAAGAGACTGAATGAGGCTGTAAAGCGCAATATTAAGCGTTTTCCTGCGGACTTTATGTTTAGACTTGAACATAGCGAACTTGATAACTTGATGTCGCAAATTGCGACATCAAGTTGGGGAGGACGGCGCAAACTTCCATATGCTTTTACCGAACAAGGTGTTGCAATGCTTTCTGGTCTTCTTAATAGCGATGTTGCCATTGAAATGAATATTGTTATTATGCGGACGTTTGTTTATGTGAGGCAGGCCGTAGTTAATGTAAGACCACTAAGTAAAGTGGCCGAATTAGAAAAACAACTTCAGGACCTCAAAGGCTATATTGAAGAAACTTTCTCGGATTATAATGACATCAACGAAGACACCCGCGTGCAGCTGGAATTGATCAATCGGTCCCTGGCAGAACTGCAAGTCAATAAAGCCTTAGCGGAAAAGCCGCGCCGGCCTATAGGCTTTGTTCAACAGAAAGGCCGGCGTCCGGACTAAAACTTCACCCGTAGCCCCATCTGCATATTCCGTCCGGCGCCCCAGTAGCCGCGGAAACTTTCCTGGTCATGACCGGTTCCGTCATCCCCCCGTTCAATATAGGTGGCGTTGAACAGGTTGTTGCAGCTGAAAAATACCTGCGGCCGTACCGGCCCGATCCGGAAAGCATAGTTCAGATAAATAGCCGCCAGCTGTGTTTCCGGCAGGCGGTAGGGTTGTTCCCGGTCGTTGGGTGTGTTTCGTCCGGACGGTTCGAAATTGGCATACATCCGGGCATTGTAGCGGTACTCGAAACGGCACTCCAGTGTTTTAAAGAACCGGAAGGTGGCAGCAACGCCCAATTGCGTTTGCGGCGCATCGCCCACCATCAGTCCGTCTGCATATACGCGTATGGTATCCCTGGCGGCGCCGGTGTAAGGATCATACACCGTCGCATCCACGTCGTTCTTCCACTGCCAGTGTCCCAGTGTACCGAAGGCCGACAGGCCCAGCCAGGAACTCAGCTGTTGTTCGTAGCTGAGTTCTATGCCCATGTGTTGGGCATCCAAGCCCTTGATCATATAACGGATTTCTTCGTCGTCCGTCGCCTTGTATGGGTCGGACATGACTGCCTTGTTTTTCCAGTAGCTATAATACCCGTTGATGTTGAACAGGCTGCGCTCCCGCTCAAAACGGTAGCCGGCCTCCAGCATATAATTCAATTCATTGCTGACGTTTTTTGTGATCGTATGATTGTTCTGCGAAAAATAGGTGCTGGAGTAGGGGATGCGTGAATAAATGCCGCCATTGATATACAACTGGTGTTCCGGCCGTAATTTATAGGTGATCCCCGCCTTGATATTACCTCCTGCGCCTTTCGCTACATCGCTGTTGATCGCATCAATATAATTATACTTATCCCAGCGCTGGTAGAAATTGGCCATAAACAGCCCGCCGATAAAGGCGTTGAAGTGCTCCGAGCGTTGGTTGAACTGCCCGAAAAGCGAGAGGCTATGGTCGTTAGAACCGTTATCCAGGCGTATATAATCACCCACATATTTTACAGGATTACGGCCTGCCCAGCCGGCCAGTGAATTTTTACCATAATCTTCATACCAATATTGCCCGCCCAGCAGATCTGTTATTTTTTCATTCTGCCATGAGTAAAAATATTGATAGTGAAAGCCTCCGGAAAAGGTCCATTGTCCCGACAATTGAAGGTTGGCGGATGATTTCAGCCCGGCAGACGTATTGCCCGCCAGATAGTCTGACGTGATATTCTTGCTGTATCCCGCCTTTGTACTGCCATCCGGCAGCACCTTGCTGTCTGTATTATTGATATTATCGGCATATACACCGTACCAATCAATCTGTCCTGTGCCGTCCCGGTAATTGATGATCTTCTTGCCGGTGCTTTCCGTCCAGTAGCCACCGCCGTCACCCATGCTGAAATAGGCTGTAGTGGCAATATTCAGCAGGCTTGATGGGGTGAAATACCAGTCAAGGGTTACGTAGGGTCTATGATAGGTATTTGCGCTGATAGTACGGGCCGCGCCGTTGTAATACCCCCAGTTTTTATTGTAGCGCAGGCCGTAGGTTCCGGTTTCTGCCTCACTGAGCTTCTGAGAGCGCTGCCGGTGGTTTTCCGGTGATCCCAGTATATTCAGTGCCAATGCGTGTTTGTAGTTAAAATACTTGCTCACCGTAAGGAAGTAGGCCCAGGAATTGACCTCCGTTACATCCACATAGCCCCGGCCCCAGGTGCGGGACCCGGTGAAAGCCACTGCCCAGCCGCTTTTGGTCGGCCCCGAGGCCAATGAGAGATGGAGTTTATACTGTCCGTAATCCGTGGCGCTGAATGAGGCCTCTCCTCCGAGAGGTTGTTCGGCCGGCCGGGTAATAATATTAATGCTGCCGCCCAGCGCATTGCCTGCCAGCATGGACTGCCCCACACCTTTTTGCACCTGTATGGCCTGGGTGGCGTCTGTAAGTCCCAGCCAATTGTTCCAGAACATGCTGCCGCTGCGGATACCCGACAGGGGCAGCCCGTTCAGCAGAACACTGAAATTTTCCTGTTTAAAACCGCGGATATTGATCTTGGCGTCTCCGTAACTGCCTGTTTCCGATGTAGCATATACACCGCCTATATTCCGCAGGACTTCCGGATAGGTGCCGCCTCCGTTGTAAAGACTAATCTCACTGCGTTTGATCGTATTGAGCGTTAGCGGGGCGTCCCGCTGCGCCATCGATGCATCAATCACCACCTCACGGAGCATTACCGCAGAAGTGTCGGCCTTAACCTGTGCATTCGCCAGGGTACCAATACCCATAGCAAGAACTGAAAATAGTACTTTCTTTTTCATTGTATTTAAATCTGTCTTCCATCCGGACTTTACCGTCGGCGCCTGAATTTCACAGGCTCAGTCCCGTTGTTAGCGGGAGTTGTGGACTATGACCACCGGTCGGGAATTGCACCCTGCCTTGAAAGATTTTGTTACCGGTAGCAAAGATAAGCCGTATTTTTGATACGGGCAAAAAAACTGTGTATCTTTGTATAAATTTTTTTGTCATGAAACAAGCAATACTTTACACCCTTCTTTTACTGCTCCTGACCTCAGCATGCGCTTACGGGAGGACTTCCGGCGGTGCCGGCTGCGACACCCTGGTTATTATTTCCACCAATGATGTCCATGCTCAGATTCATAATTTTCCAAAACTGGCAGCTTATGTGCAAGGCCAGCGGGACAGTTGTTCGCGGGTTTTGGTACTAAGCGCCGGCGATTTATTTTCGGGTAACCCGGAGGTCGACAAATACAAAGAACGCGGCTATCCCATGATTGAGCTGATGAATGAAGTGGGCTATGCGTGCAGTACCTTGGGTAATCATGACTTTGACTACGGACAGGCACAGCTGAAAAAGCTGTCGGGAGAGGCGCATTTCCCTTTTCTTTGCGCCAATGCCGATTTTAGCCATTCGGAACTTAAGGATGTCGCTAAGCCTTATGTCATCAAGGATGTAAAAGGCCTGAAGGTGGCTATTCTTGGGTTGATAGAAAATAGCGATGACGGACATCCGTCTACTCTTCCCGAAAACATAGAGGGAATTAGCTTTTCCGATGGGATAAATGTGGCGAAAGAATATAACTACTTGCGAGACTCCGGCAACGTCTTCCTTGTGCTCAGCCATTTGGGCTGCCCGGAAGATCGTAAACTGGCAATGCAATTATCTGATATTGATGTAATTGTAGGAGGTCACACTCATACGGTACTGCCGGACGGCGAGGATGCCGGCGGCGTGTTAATTACCCAGACAGGTGCCAATTTGTATAATGTTGGAAAAACCGTACTGCTGTTGAAGGATGGTAAAGTGATATCAAGAAAGAGTATCCTGATACCGTTAGACTCCTTAACGGCTATTGATACTGTGCTGCAGTCACAGGTCGCTGTTTATGAAAATGACCCCAAAATGAAGGAGGTGGTAGGCCATGCCGCCGCTGATTTTACCGGAAAATACGCCTTGGGCAATTTGATTACGGATGCCATGGCGGCGGTTCATCACTTTGATATTGCCGTAGCCAATAACGGTGGCTTGCGTATTAAGACCCTGCCGGCCGGCGAGATTACTTACAGGCAGGTCTATAAACTTGATCCTTTCGAAAACCAGCTCTATGAATACAACCTCTCAATAGAGGAGTTAAAGGCCTTCCTCAAGTTGGTATACAACACCAAAAAGGAAGACATGCTCCAGATTTCCGGCGCCGGATATACCGTTATGTTGAGTGCTAAAGATACTGCTAAAGCGGATGATATTGTGATTACAGACTATAATGGGCGCGCCTTGAAAGCCAAGGGCACATATAAGGTAGGTATGAGCAGTTATGTGAAAGGCCGCTTTATGCACCTGACTCCTCATAAAGACCAGGGCAAGCGTATAAAAGTAACGACAGCCGAAAGTCTGTTGGTATATCTTAAGCGCCAAGATCCGGTGGTTCCGCAGCCGCCGCGCGTAGTTGAAAAGAAAGGCAACGAATAGTAGAGCGGGGACTCTGGGTATTCCATAAGTTTACCTCCATAAAAAAAGCCGGATCTGTTTATATTACAGCCCCGGCTTTTATATTATTGCGGTAAATTATTTTACACGCTCAGAATATTCGCGTGTGCGGGTGTCTACCTTAATCTTGTCGCCCTGGTTGATAAAGAGCGGAACCATGATTTCGGCACCGGTGGCAATCGTAGCGCTCTTTTGCGCATTGGTAGAGGCGGTATCGCCTTTTACTGCCGGTTCGGTATAGGTGATTTCCGACTCAATGAAAGGAGGTAGCTCACAACTTAATACCCGTTCGTCATCTGCGTGGAACATCATTTCCACGTATTGCCCTTCGGCCATCAGGTCGGCGTTGTCTACCATATCTTCCTGAAGGTCTACCTGCTCAAATGTTTCATTGTGCATGAAATGGAAGCCGGACTCATCCTTGTAAAGAAATTGGTAAGGACGGCGTTCAATGCGGACAATTTCTATTTTTTCACCGGCATTGTACGTGTTTTCCAGCATTTTGCCGTTTTCCAGGTTGCGCATTTTTACCTTTACAAAGGCGCCGCCTTTACCGGGTTTCACATGTTGGAACCATACAATAGAACAGGGTTTTCCGTTGTATTCAATACATAACCCGTTTTTAAAATCAGCTGTAGTAGCCATATTGGAATTAAGAGATTATAAAATTAAAGATTAGGATGTTTCAGGATTAAAATAAGCCGTTCCTTTTGACCGGAACGGCTTAAATTCGCGTATAAAACGGCTGTTTTAGTAGCTGCGTTGTACACGTTCGCGGGCTACTGATACATTGATCGTGCGGCCACCTTGTTCGGAGCCGTTCAATGCGTTGATAGCAGCATTACCTTCGTTGTCGTTAGGCATTTCTACGAAACCGTAGCCTTTGGAACGACGGGTGTCACGATCAGTAATGATACGGGCTGAAGTAACTTCACCGTAAGCCTCGAACATGTGTTTCAATTCGTCATTGTTAGTCTTAAAACTCAGACTGGATACAAAAATGTTCATCAAATAAAAATAAAAAAATTAATAAAAAGGTTAGTGTTTTAACCCTAACGGGTTGAAAACTTTTACAAAGATAAATAAATTAATTGAAGTACAAAATTTTGTGGTGATTTTTTTTTGAGCGGGAAACGAGGTTCGAACTCGCGACCCTCAGCTTGGGAAGCTGATGCTCTACCAACTGAGCTATTCCCGCAAATGGAGGTGCAAATATACAAAATATTTCCTATCTTTGTTGACTAATCGTATAAAATGTCAAAACTTTTAAAGCATGCCCACCCGGCCCGTATATTACTTCCTGTACTGATTGGGGTGGGGGTAGTGCTGTTTTTTTTATATAAGGATTTTGATGTCAATGCTTTTCGTCAACTTGTTTTTAGCTGGAAATCTGCCCTGTGGATACTGGCCGCCCTGCTTTTTATGGCCGGCCGGGATTTCGGATATATCTGGCGGATCCGTTTGCTATGTAATAAAGAGATCAATTGGCGCCAGGCTTTCCGCATCATTATGCTTTGGGAGTTTACCTCGGCCGTAACGCCTTCGGCCGTGGGGGGGACCAGTGTCGCCGTGCTTTATGTGCATAAAGAGGGGATAAGCGTTGGCCGTAGCTCGGCCATTGTAATGGCCACCTCGCTGCTCGATGAGTTTTACTTTATTATTATGTTTCCCCTTCTGCTACTTTTGGTGGGGAGCCACGATCTTTTTAGCGTAGGTGGAAAAATGGTGACGAATAGCTTGTTTACCTTAGCCTGGGTAGGCTATTCCCTTAAATTAAGCTGGACCATCTTGCTGACTTACGGTATGTTTTTTAATCCGAAGGCCGTGAGCCGCCTTATCGTAAATATATTCCGCCTGCCTATACTGCGCCGTTGGAAAGCCGGCGCCGAAAAGGCCGGCCTTGATATCATCAACTGCTCGGCCGAATTTAGGCAACAGCGGCCTGCTTATTGGGCCAAGGCGTTTTTGTCTACCTTCCTTTCCTGGACCTCCCGTTATTTTGTGGTGAACGCCCTGTTGCTGGCTTTCTTTCCGGTAGAAGACCACCTGATGCTTTTTGCCCGCCAACTTGTCATGTGGCTGATCTTATTGGTGACACCAACCCCCGGTGGCAGCGGTTTCGCCGAATACATATTCAAATACCTCCTGGGCGGTTTTATTCCGCTGCAAGGCCTTAGCTATGGTTTCGCCTTATTGTGGCGTATAATTACTTACTATCCTTACCTGTTCATTGGGGCTGTTATATTCCCTCGTTGGGCGGTCTCCAAATTCAGCCGTAAAACCTGATGGAAAATACGTCCTTATACATAGCCCGTAAACTTTCGGGTGCCCAAAACTCAGGGCATCGCCTTTCACGCCTGACCTCACGCATCGCCATGGTGAGTGTGGCATTAAGTACGGCGGTGATGGTGATTGCCATGGCCGTTATTGCCGGTTTTCAAATGGAAATCAAAAGTAAGGCGGTTGGCCTTACGGGGCATATCCTGCTCTCTAATTACGATGCCAATACCTCTTTTGAAACCCAGCCTATAGACCTGGCCTTGGCGGATATTCCTTCCTTATTGAAAATTAAAGGTATAGACTATGCTCAGCCCGTGGGCACCAAAGGGGGCATCATTAAAACCGACGATGAAGTACAGGGTGCAGTACTTAAAGGTATAGACGCCACCTTCAACCCGCGCTACTTCCGTGAATATATTGTAGAAGGCGCCATGCCCGTTATTACTGATACCGCGACGTCCAATGAGGTGCTTGTTCCTTTGCGGCTGGCCAGGCAGTTACACCTGACTACCGGCAGCAGCTTTGATATGTACTTTATCCAGGATCCGCCGCGTGTACGCCGCTTTACGATTAGCGGACTATATAACGCGCCCCTGGAAGACATGACGGATGTGCTCATTGTAGGAGACCTGCGTCATGTACGCCGTTTGAATGGCTGGACCTCCGCACAGGCCGGCAGCGTAGAGGTTTTTGTTGATGATATAGACCGGCTGGATCCACTGGCCGCACAGGTGGACGACATGATGTCCTATAACATCACAGAAGATGGTGTTCGCCTTAAGGTGCAGACCGTAGCAGATCTCTATCCCCAGCTCTTTGACTGGTTGAACCTCCTGGATATGAATGTGGCCGTACTCCTTGTCCTGGTCTTGCTGGTGGCCGGTTTTAATATGATTTCCGGCCTGCTGATCATTGTCTTTGAAAAAACAGCCATGGTCGGGTTGCTCAAAGCCCTGGGCATGCGCAATACCGGCGTACAACGGATTTTTCTTTACCGTACGGCTTTCATTACCCTGAAAGGGATGTGCTGGGGTAACGTTATCGGCCTGGGATGTTGTCTGCTGCAACAGTGGTTTCATCTCTTTCCGCTGGATCCTTCTATGTACTATGTAGATAGCGCCCCTATACTGCTCCGCTTCTGGCCCCTGTTGGCGGTCAATGTTTTCGGCTTTTTGGGCATCACCCTGCTGCAGGCGCTTCCGGTCCTGGTTATTTCCTATATCAGCCCTGATAAGACGATTAAAAGAGACTAAAGCCTAATCCGCTACGAGTACCTTATAATTCTCATACCGGTCCATCACCTGGTCCACATAATTGAGGGTTTCCACTCCCTTGAAGCGGCCCAGCCGGATATCTTCGCTATCATAAAAGACCCGGTGCTTCATTAATGGAATTACGGCGACTACATCCTTCCACTCATTCGGATTCTTGCCCTGTGAACGGGCGAAGGTCCGGCAATCGTTAATACGGCCGTGTCCGGCATTATAGGCGGCCAGCACAAAGCGGATACTGTCTGCCGCAGATACGGAATCCAGCTTCATATTGCGTTGCAAATAGCGCAATACCTGTACACCGGCCTTAATGTTTTCTACCGGGTTGGAGATATCGCCGGTGTTGAAAAACTCGGCCGTAACCGGTGTAATCTGCATTAGTCCGGAAGCGCCGCGGTATGATTCGACATAGGGATTGAACTTAGACTCCTGGTAGATCAGCGAGGCCAGCAGGCGCCAGTCCCAACCAATAGTCTTGGCCTGTTGCTTAATCGTCTGGTCATATGGTGAAAGGGATGTGTAATACGCTTTCACCGGCAGATTCAGCTGCGCCATAAAATACGTTTGCTGTTTCCGGCTATACTCTTTAGTATTGCGGTAATGGCTCATCCATATCCATATCGCCTCCATCAGCGTCTGGTGGTCCCGGTTAAGCACCCATACGGAATATGAACTTTCTTCCAGCGGGCCGCTGTCCATCAATTGCTCTTTATACACACTGCGTATGCTGTCATCTTCATAATTGCTTACCACGATATGTACCCGGCCGTCCAGTAACTCTTCCCAACGTTTATCCGTATCGGATACTACGCTGATACGGTAAGGTTTTCCGATAAATGAGGCGAAAGCGCGGATCAATTCCATATGGTATCCGGCCGGCTCGCCCCGGTACAGGTAGTAATCATTCCGGTTGCTGCGCAGCGAAGCCACCAACGTATCAATATCCGGCTCCCTGAGGCGCACTTTGGTGTCACGGGTCTTCGGCCGTTGGAACGATATAACCGCTAACACCAACACCAGCACAAAGCAGAGCAAATATGTTTTACGTGCAGACATAATGCCTGTGTTTTAATATTACAGGTAGAAAGGCCATGAAATGCCGAACTTGATCGTACGTTGCGGCTTGATATAATGCATGGCGGAAAAATAGTCGCTGTTGGGCCAGCCCTGGCCGGCATTGATCACCTTAAAGAAAACCGTGGCCTGTTTCCATTTCAGGTTAAGAAAACCGTCTATATACAGCCCGTTGCCTACTTCGCGCTCTTCCTGCACATGAAAGGCGCCGGCTGCCGGATTGTAGGCATAAGCATGATACTTCGTGTTATAATAAATATCACCGCCGATTTGTGCACGGAGCACATTGTTCACCACCCATAGCTCTATATAAATAGCCGAATTGATAGCGAACAGGGGGAGCGGTACGATATTCTCATGTGAGCTATACTGCAACAACGCGCGGTTATCGAAGTGCATCAGCCAGGCCTGAAAATTTTTCTCCAGTGAAACACTCAGTATACTAACGGTTTCATCCCGCTGTTCGGGACGGGCCTCCGTATTAAAGAATACAGGTGAGCTCAGTACGGACTGTCCTATGCTGAAATTCAACTGCCAGGCCGGAATACTCAGGCCTGCCTGTATTTTTGTTTCCGTTGTTTTATTAAAATTATTTTCCCACTCCATGTGGTTGCTATAGTTATACCGCAGAAACCGGTCCGGGGTACGGCTGTCTACCGAAAATTTTCCCCATAAGTGTAGTCCCTGCCTGATGGGGTACAATGACAGCTTGGCCTGTGCGTTGAATAGCAGGTCATTCTGATTGTATCCCCCAAAATAATAACGGGTAAAAGCCGACCATGAAAAATAGCGCCGGAAGTTTCCGGAAGCATTGGCAAACAAAAAGAGATTGTTTTGCGTATCATTAGGCGTTTGGCTGAGCGAGTCCCCTTTATGATAACTGTAATTGGAGAGATAGCGGTAACCGATCCCGCCGCCTATTTTCGAAATGATGAAGTCATCCGAAAAAGGTTGCAGCGTAAGAAAGAGGCGGCCGTCAAACAGCGTGGTGTGTATAGAGTCCCGCGTTTGCATTGGGTCGATATTGAATACGTTTTTGTAGTATTTCCGTCCGACCGAGTCCGCAAGGGAGATCTCATCCGTGTAAATCCTTTTCGTATTTGTCAGCTCCAAGGTGTTGCCGAAATACACTACAGACCCTTCACCGGCGCGTAATGTATCGCGAACCGCCTGTTTCCGCAGAAAATTCAGCGGAACGCCATACGAATGGGTCAGGAAAAATGTATTGGTGTTGATTTCTTCCCTGGCCGATTGCAGGTTGACGGCTATTGTACGTACGTCATACGTCGTATCAAGAATATTCCGGTCATCTGTTACCCCGCCGTTCTGGTAGTTTTTGGTGCCGTTATAAATATAGCCCAACTGCCCGGCATAGCGTTTGCCGGTGTAGGAGGTAAAGAGGGTGAACATCCGGTTATCGGTAGCCTCATTGGTCAGCAATCCGTTTCCTCCCAGCCGCCGGTAAATGACCCCCGCATTCCACTCCGCCGTGAGGTTTTGTGTATGCAAGGCCTCCAGGTTCAGTTCCTCAAAATTCTTATTGGCAAAAGGATTTCCGCTATAAGTAAAACGCGTATACGGGCTGCGCGTATTATAGAAAGAAATATTATCCGGCGTTACAAAATAGTTATTGAAAGGAGTGAGCGCATACATATAATCATGCTGCGTGCGTTGGAAATAATCAAAGGGTAGGGCGGCCGATCCCGACACGCCAAGGTAGGTGTTGCCTACATCCTTGCGGTAGATATAATCACGTAAATGGTCGCTGATTAATGTATCTATGCGTCCCATTACCGGCATATTCGTATAACGGTCTATCTGCCAGGTAAACATTCGTTCTTTAACAATGCTTTTGTCAAATACGAAACTTTCCAGCTGTTCTACCGGTGGTTTCTCGTCCTTCTTTTTCTTACCGTCCGGCCCTTCTTCCTGCTCCTTATTGCCGCCGTCCGGCTTGTCTGTCTGTTGCATGCCGGAGACCCGGCTATTCCCTTCGGGCTTATTTTCCCACTTAGCTTTTGATACGGACACCCGCTCTTGCCCGAAGGCAAGCGTTGTGACAAATAACAGGACCAGTGTGAAAAAAGTAGTTAACCGACAGTGCATAAAACGATTTTAATAGGCAAAGCTACAAAAAAACTTTATTACTTGAAAGATTTTGCGTATGTTTGTTCTTGATTAATACCTCATACATATGGAAAAGGATTTAATTGTGGACTTTGACCGGGTCAGCATTTTTCAGGATGGCGCGCCTATCCTGAGCGGGGTATCCCTGCAGTTGGAAAAGGGGGAGTTCATTTACCTGATAGGTAAGGTCGGCAGTGGAAAAACCACGCTGATCAAGTCCTTACATGCAGAACTGCGGCCTGCCAAAGGACAGGCCAAGGTGGCCGGCTTTCAATTGGATACTATTAAAAATAAAGATATTGCTTTCCTGCGCCGCCAATTAGGCGTGGTTTTTCAGGACTTTCAACTACTGTCCGACCGCAGTGTCCATGATAATCTGCTCTTTGTACTCAAGGCTACCGGATGGAAGGACAAAGGACAGATCAACCAGCGCATTCTCGAAGTATTGGATAAGGTGGAATTGAAGCGCAAAGCCGATAAAATGCCCTATCAACTTTCCGGCGGCGAGCAGCAGCGGGTAGCGATTGCCCGCGCCTTGCTGAACAAGCCGCAACTGATCATAGCCGATGAACCTACCGGCCATCTTGATGCCGAGACATCAGATGATATCATGAAAATATTCGTGGAACTCAACCGTAACGAAGGGATCTCCGTCATTGTGGCCACCCATAACCACAGCCTGATGAAAAAATACCCCGCCCGCACGGTGAAATGCGAAGGTGGCGCGCTCATTGAGATGCACAATGATGTCGAGATCGACTTCAACACGATGATGGAGCAGGATGACGAAGAAACTACGCTTTGAGAAGGTCCTTGACTGGTTTGCCGCCAATATGCCGGTAGCCGAGTCGGAATTGCGCTATCATAATCCCTATGAATTATTGGTGGCCGTTATCCTGTCCGCCCAATGTACGGACAAGCGGGTGAACATGGTCACTCCTCCTTTCTTCCAACGCTTCCCTACGCCCGAACAACTGGCCGTGGCCGAGGTAGGCGAGATCTTCGAATACATCCGTTCCGTATCGTATCCCAACAACAAAGCCAAACACCTCAAAGGTATGGCGGAAGTGTTGCTTCATGAATTTAAGGGTAAAGTACCCTCCGATGTGGAAAGCCTGCAACGCATGCCCGGCGTGGGCCGCAAGACGGCCAATGTTGTAGCCTCGGTTATTTATAACCGCCCGGTCATTGCCGTCGATACCCATGTGTTCAGGGTGGCCAATCGTTTGGGGCTGGTTAATGCCACTACGCCGCTGGCAACGGAAAAACAACTGACCCTTTATATTGCGCCGGAATTACGCCCCATAGCCCACCACTGGCTTATTTTGCATGGCCGGTATGTCTGCCTGGCGCGTACACCCAAATGTGCGGAGTGCGGCTTGCAGCCCTGGTGCCGTTACTATGCGGCTAAAGTGTCCGGGCCTAAAGCGCCGGCAGCAGCTTCCCGACCTCGTTAATCTCTGCAAATGTAGCCCCCTGGCTCGTGTTGAACCGTCCGGCCAGTATACCCACCATATCGTGTTGCTGCAAAATACCCTTGTCTGCTAAGGTCTTTACGGCTACAATAGCCACATCATCCTTGTCTACGCGCGGTTCAATAAATGATCCGTGTACGCCGTAAGACAGGGCCAGTTCGCGCACTACATGCGGTTGATAACACTTGGCATAAATGGGCAGGCTGGGCCGGTAGGCGCTCAGATAGCGGGCGGTGCGGCCGGAGGTCGTATCACATACCAGGGCCTTAATAGGTAAATTATTTGTCGCCTCTACCAGCATTTTCGACAGGGTATAGGCTACGGGCGCCGTAACATGCAATAGATGAATATCTAAAACCGGATGGAGATTTTGCTCTATCTCTTGCGCTATCTTGGTCATCACCTTTACGGCCTCCAGCGGATGGGCTCCCGAGGCGGTTTCGCCGCTGAGCATGATCGCATCCGCCCGCTGGTAAATGGCGTTGGCCACATCACTGACCTCCGCGCGGGTAGGCCGGGCGTGCTCAATCATACTATGCAGCATCTGTGTGGCAATAATCACGGGCTTTTTCCGGCGATGGCATTTTTCCACCAACCGGCGCTGGATCACCGGTATTTTCTCGGCATGGATCTCTACGCCGAGGTCGCCGCGCGCTACCATCACCCCGTAAGCGTGGTCCAGGATCTCGTCAATATGGTCCACGCCCTCCTGGTTCTCTATTTTGGCTATAATCTTCAGGTGGCTGTTGCGGCTGTCCAGGATTTCCTGTATCTGTATCAGGTCTTCTTTGTTACGTACAAACGAATGGGCAATAAAATCCACATCATTATCAATAGCCCAATGAATGAATTCACGGTCTTTGGCGCTTACCGCCGGCAGGCGCATATGCGAGTTCGGTACATTCACACTCTTGCGGCCCTTAATGACGCCGGGGTCATTAATCACACATAACACGTGGTCATCCTGCTTTTCTACGACGACCATGGCTATGTCTCCGTCATCGATCAGGATGGTGGCGCCCTTATGCACATCGGCCACAAAGCCGGTATAATTTACATAGAGCCCTTCTGCCGATGATAACTTATCAGGATTACCGTATACCTTAATCATGTCGCCGGACTTTACCTGCAGCCCGCTGCCGTTTTCCATGGCCGTTGTACGCAGCTCAGGCCCCTTCGTGTCTATCAGTATGGCGATCCGGTCGGAAACCTTGCGTACATTTTCAATCACAACATTGGCATCGGATAATTCCTGGTGGGCGGTATTCATACGTACCACATTCATTCCTGCATCAAACAAGCCGCGTAAAAATTCCGGCGAACAATTTTTGTCGGATATCGTAGCTACAATCTTAGTCCTCTTGAGCAACATAATTTTTTTGTATATTTGTGCTGCAAAGGTAATAAAAAATGATCACAATTTGGAATACGGCTATTCACGACTTCGGCGTTTACCTGCAGTTGGAGAAATCGCTCTCTCCCCATACCGTGGCGGCCTATTGCCGCGATGTAGAGAAGCTACGCGATTTCAGCCTTGCCCATCTTGACTTGCCTCCCGTCCGGTTAAGCCATAAAAATATTGAAGCCTTTCTGGCCTTCATCTACGGTCTGGGCTTAACTAAACGTTCGCAGGCCAGGATACTGAGCGGTGTCAAGGCCTTCTACAAATACCTCTTACTTGAAGAACATATAGACGCCAGCCCTGCCGAGCTGATAGAGAGTCCTAAATTGGGCTATTACCTGCCTGATGTACTGAGCCTCGCTGAAATTGAGTCCCTGATCTTAGCAGTAGACCTGAGCCGGCCCGACGGGCACCGTAACCGCGCCCTACTCGAAACGCTTTACGGCTGCGGTTTGCGGGTTTCGGAACTTACCGCCCTGCGCATCTCCGACCTGTTTTTTGCCGATGGCTTTATCCGGGTGACCGGCAAAGGCAAAAAGCAACGCCTGGTGCCTATCGGCGACACGGCAATAAAAGAAATCCGGCACTACATGCAACAGCGCATAACCGGTAAAATTGAACGCAACAGTGAAGATATCCTCTTTCTTAACCGCAGCGGACAGGCCCTTTCCCGTGTGACGGTTTTCACCATCATCAAGGCCCTGGCCGTAAAAACCGGACTGACCAAAAATATCAGCCCCCACACTTTCCGCCATTCCTTTGCCTCACACCTCATTGAAAACGGTGCGGACCTGCGGGCCGTACAGGAAATGCTGGGCCATGAGAGCATACTCACCACCGAGATCTATACCCATATAGACCGCCGCCATTGGCAGCAGACCATTCTGCAATACCACCCGCGAAAAAAATAATTTCCGGAAAATTAATTATTGAAAAAGCTGAAATTCACGCTGCCGTACTGCTTGAGCCGGCTAAAATGAGGTGCAGCCTTAAAATCGTGCTTGCGTGAATGTTCCAGGATAAAAACCCCTCCGGGCTTGAGCATATTATGTGCAAAAATCCGCTGGGGGAGGGTGTCTACTCCTTCCAGGTCATACGGCGGGTCTGCAAAAATAATATCATACTGCACCGTGCATATCTCCGGAAATTCAAAAGCATTCAACCGCAAGGCATGTATCTGCGGCAGTTTCAAGGTGGCCGCCGTACTTTTGATAAACCGCTGGTGCAAGGGGTTGATATCTATACAGTCTACCTGCGGACAGCCGCGTGAGGCAAACTCAAAACTGATGCTGCCCGTCCCGGCAAACAGATCCAACACACGTAGCTCCTCGAAGTCATAGGTGTTTTCAAGAATATTAAACAGACTTTCCTTGGCAAAATCCGTAGTCGGCCGTGCGTTGAGTTTCGCCGGCGGAACAATCGTCCTTCCGCGCAATGCACCGCCTATTATTCGCATGAAATAAGTTGTTGAAGTAAATAATGCCTTGTTCCGGCAGCCTGTCCGAACATAAGGGCGATGGATTTGTCTCGCAACAACTCCGTCTGAGGGTAATAAGATTGCAGTAACAGCTCCTCCTCAGGGCTTATTTGTCCGGCTACATACACCTGCAGTGTTTTGGACGAAAGCTGCCATTGCTGTACGGCATAGCTCAGGAAATAAAGACTGTCGGCAAAGGACGAGGTCTTATACGTGTTGCTCAATACCATACGGCCTTCGGCATACAGGACCAGCGATGTCAGCTTCTCATTAAGCTGCAGCATAGCCCCCTGCTGAGGATGCTGCGCCCCCAACAGGCGGATGAGCGGAATACTCTGATGATAAAAGACGGCATTGGGTTGGTACATACTTACCGCGGCGGCCACGGGGCTGGGAATGGCAAAAACATTCATGGCATTAAGGCTGGCCAGTTGCCGGAAGTGAATTTCATCCAGATCTTCCAGCGGCGCTACAAAATCCAGGCAGTGACGCAGGTGCTGCACATCGAACAGCGGGCTGGGGATCAGGGTGGACTTTTCCGATATAAACAGGCAGACGCATTTTTCGTAACGCGCCCGGAGCAGCGGTTCCTGCCGGAATAACTTGTGGATTTCTCCGTCTAGGTCATTATAATCGGTTACGGTATAGCTAAAGCTTTTCAGTGTGAGGCAGGCGCCCTTGGCGCTACTCACACAAAAAGAAAATCCATTCAAGTCGGCTTGAATGGATAGGGCATATTCCCGGTTTATATGGTTATTCCCAGTTTCCGGCATTATTATTCGGTTGATCTACGCTACCTACTTTCAGACCCGGATAACGTTTCGCGGTTGTCAGGGTTTTATTGATGGTTTCAATATCGGCATTGATGTTTACTACCAACTGGCGGTTCAGGCCGGCCAACACAATATCATTTGATACCCTGGCTTCGAAGAGGGGTACGTCTACGCCGGAGACCTTTTTAACAAGGGCTTCCATTTCAAAAGCGCCCCCTACAATAGGTACGAAGCGGAGCGAGTCTGCCACGGCGCCGCAGGTACGCAGTTTTACATTTTCTTTAACCGGTACGCGTACGGTATCGCGGTGTACTAATTTCTGGGCTACGGCCAGCGAGTCATCCATCGAACCGATTTGCTTAACGATCTTCAATATACCATTGTTATAGAAATTGATCAAGGTGTCGAAACTGCCGGTAAAATGACCGTATTGTGATTTATAGGCAACCTGCACATCGCGTATGTCTTTCAGACGCTCTACCACTTTTTCATAGCGGTATTTCTTGTCGGTTTCAAAACGCACAGGCTCCGAAATTCCATCAATCAAAAAATAAGCGATTACAATAATGCAAATGGGTAACACCCCGAATACAAAAATGTTTTTCATTATGTCGTGAATTTTATGCCCGCAAATGTAGGAAAAAATGTTGATATAAGAAACACTCCGGATAAAATATTTTCAAATTTTGTTAATCCCGTAGCTTTTTTGTAGCTTTGTAAGTTAATAACCAAGTAGCCTCTTATGATGAGTTCACCTGTAGATAAAGGAACCGTAGCCGTATTCAATGATTTATTGCGCACAGCACAGCGTGTGTCCGTGGTGATGCATGTGAATCCTGATGGGGACGCCATGGGGGCCAGTTTGGCTATGGCCCATTGTTTGAGGTTGATGTATCCGGCAATGGAGGTGCATGTTATTTCCCCCAATCACTATCCCTCCTTTCTGGCCTGGATGGACGGCGCCGCCGACATCCTGGTATTCAAGGACAACCGTAAAGAGGTGAAAAATGTGGTCGCCCAGTCGGACCTTATTATTTGTATGGACTTTAACGCCCTTTCCCGCTTGGATGACCTCGGTGAGTTCATCAACTCGACTTCCGTTGCCCGGGTATTGATAGACCACCACATACAGCCGGTGAAAGAAGAGTTTTTGCTGGTAATCAGTGACACCGGAGCCAGTTCTACGGCGGAAATCACCTATCACCTGATGAAATCCATCATGAAGGCGCCTTTTCCCCTGAACGCCGCCGAGGCCATTATGACCGGCATCATGACCGATACCAACACCTTCCGGGACAACGCCTCCAATCCCAACACCTTCATGGTGGTAGCGGAATTATTGAAGCTGGGGGTAGATAAGAACAAAGTGACCGCAGCCATCTATGACAATTTTTCACCCACGCGTATGAAATTGCTGGGCTACGCCCTTGGTGAAAAAATGGTGGTCTTGCCGGAATACAATGCCGCCTATATTACCCTTTCCCAGGCCGAGCTACAGTCCTTTAATTATCAACCCGGCGATACGGAAAGTTTCGTTAATTTTCCGCTCAACATTAAAAATATCAAACTTTCCGCCTATATGTCCGAACAGCCTGACGGGACCGTCCGCATCTCTTTCCGTTCCCGCGGCAGCTTTTCGGTCAATGACTTTGCCCGCGCCCACTTCAATGGGGGAGGGCACCGCAATGCCGCCGGCGGGAAACTTGACTGTTCATTGAACGCGGCCATGGAAACATTTGTGGCCCAATTGGATCAATATAAAGATGAACTGCACGCGGTCCTGTAGCCTCTTGCTGCTGGCCTTGCTGTTGTCCGGGGCCTGCCACACGCCGGAGAACCGCAGCGCCGTCCGGCCCTCTGCCCCGCCGCCGGAAAAAGAGCTGCTGGCAGCGGTGAACCGTCGCCTGGCCGACAAGGAGAAAGACATCATCGAGGCTTTTATCCGCCGCAAGGCCTGGAACATGACCTTGCAACCCGACGGTTACTATAGCCAGACCCTGCGTTCAGGATCCGGAGCGCCCATTCGCGCCAATGATGCGGTCAGCCTGCGTTGTGACATCCGCCTGTTGGACGGTACGCCCTGTTATATAGGACAAATCCGCCACCTCAGGCTTAACGGTACCGCTGAAATGGCCGGCCTCCACCTGGGGATGAAAAACGCCCGCCCCGGTGCGCAGTTGCGCTTTATCTTTCCGCCCCATATGGCCTACGGCCTGCCGGGCGACCATCATAAAATACCGCCGCGTGCAACCATCGTGGTGGAAGTAGAAGTGTTAAAAGTAAATGAAACCAATGAATAAAAGAGTATCAGTACTATTTTTTGCGGCCTCCCTTCTTATCCTCGGCAGCTGCGCCAAAGAAGTCAATGAGTCCGACGACCAGGTAGAACAACGTTGCCTGAATGCCTATATTATAGAAAATTATGGTGACGGAACACAGCCTAAAGCTTCCGGCCTGTATTTCTTTCCGCAGTTACCCCAGCATGAAGGGCCTTCGCCTGTCGCCGGCAACTACGTCTATATTGATTACACCAGCCGAAACCTTGATGAGAGTATTATCCAGACCAACAGCGATTCTCTGCAGAAAATGCTGGGCACCGACTCCAAGTATGTCTACTATGGACCTATATTGAGTTCCATGGCTGCAGGCCAGGGCATGGTCGGCTTACAGGAAGCCCTTTCCTACATGCATGTAGGAGATATGGCCCGTGCTATTATACCCTCATGGTTATCCGTCCATACCAGTGGCGGCAACGAAGCGTTCTCCGCTCCCCGCATTTATGACCTTAAATTGCTGCGAATCATTACAGACCTTGCGGCCTACCAGACGGACTCTCTCCAAGGTTTCAGCCTCCACCGTTACGGCGGAATCGACTCCTCCAAATATGACTGGTACTATAGCCCGCTTAATACCGTTACCGGTGAGACGGCCGGGGTGGGTGATACCCTGAAAGTCGTGTATGCCGGATACCTTTTAGACGGCTTCCTCTTTGATACCAATATCAAAGACACCGCTAAAATGTATTATGGCCGCGATATTGATGTGACCAAAACCTATGATACCCTTTCCGTAATCATGAAAGAAAAGGTTACGGAAATGTCCTATGTGCAAGGCTTTAGCTATGCCCTTAAAGAAATGCGTGAAGGCGAAGAGGCGGTGACCTTCTTCTCTTCGGACTATGGTTATGGCTCTACCGGTTCCGGTCAGATTCCGGCCTATGCCATGCTGCGCTTTTATTTAAAGGTAGCGCGTATCGGACGGGTTGTGGCGCAATAAACCCCATTATTTAAAATTTAAGACAAAATAGGAATTGAACTTTTGCGGCCTGTTGGATTGCCCTTAACTTTGCAACAGTAACAAGAAGTTCTTTCCTCAAATCCGTACCATCCGGTGTAATCCGGCTATTGGCTCCGGTCTTGGCTCAGGACAGCTGCTGTTGCAGCTGCGCTGATTCAGGACGGTGGTCATGTGTATTAATTATACATGGTTAATAAAACATGTTATCGGTTAAAGCATGGCGCTTAACCGATGCAATGTTTTGTTATGCTGCGAAATTTATTTTGCGGCACGGTTTTTTATTGTCCGTAAGGGGCCGTATCCTTTTCTTATTATTCGTTGTATGCAGACTAAACGACTCACTACCTCATAGGCGGCCCCTTTTTTTCTTAATCTCTTAGTTCCTTAATCACTTAGTCACTTTTTTGAATATGAAGAAGATTTGTTTATTGCTTAGTTGCTTATTTGTTGAGTTGATGTTGTTGTCCGGGCCGCTGTCGGCGCCGCTTTCGGCGCAGCCGGTGACGGTGGGTCAACTGACCGCTTATGGGGACAATACATTGAGTTTCGATATCGCCTGGGGGCCGGATGGGGGCCGCGTGACGCCTTGGTCGGATTCCGTGTGGGTATTGATAGATTATAAGGACCCTGCCAGTGGGGAACTTAGGCGATTGCCCATTGCCGGAGCGACCGTG
>JAVBQY010000024.1:0-14026 GCA_031548545.1 Bacteroidales bacterium
ACTAAGAAACTAAGTGACTAAGAAAGCAAGGAACTAAGAAACTAAGTGACTAAGTGATTAAGAGAACAACAACCTCCTGTCTTCTGCAGCCAGGACCGGCCTACGGGAACCGGCGTGAAGAAAACCGGAAGTGAGGGCGTAAAAACAAGGGCTGTCCGAACGGCGTAGCCGTGAGTTCCCTTGTTTTAGCCTGAACGCACGGTTTTCCGCCGGTTATCGTCAGCCTTGATTTTTTTACTCACACCTTTTTTTATTTTTTAAGGTGTTCGTGAGCTCCGCTGCGCTCCGGTTGTTACTTTTTTGATCAAGCAAAAAAGTAAGTATAATAAAATAAGGAGCCGCCGCCCCCGCGGCACATCGCGACACATAACAACAGTAACAAGAAGTGTTTGAGCGCGAGCAGCTCCTTAAGCAACAGACAATAAAAACCCCTGCCGCAAAATAATTTTGCAGCAATAATATTTTATCTTTAAATTTTTAAAATTTAAATGGTGTTTGTAGCGTGGTCCTTTTGTGTCGTTTATCTTATTAAAGAGGCCTTCAGATGCCCGAATAGGTAAAATAAACCAGGCCCACGCCATTTTTAAATAATCTATATCGAAGGAGAAATCCTACTTCCAACAGGCATATTCAAAAAAAAGCGCGGGCGCTGGCTTTACTCCTCACCTATTATAGAAGGTTCTGAAGTTTCTTTAATGAGTAACAAAGCCAACGCACCAATGCACCCGAAGGCGCATTAATATCACGGGGAAGTAAAGAACGATCATAGAACTACAAAATTACGGATAATTCGGTCTTCCGCCAACTTATCCGGTGTTAAAAAGTATGTGTAGGGCGAATAAGTAAAATATACGGTTATATTTCAGTTTTTTAGCTAATCACTTGCTTGTTGCGGCCCATTAGCTTCAAGAGTATATATCCGCTGATGCTGCACACTCACCGCCCTATCCGGCCGCAACTGCATCAGTCCGGTGGTGATCACCGAGTCGCCGGGCGCCAGGCCCGACACCACTTCTACCATGGCTTCGCCACGACCATAGGTGAGGAGGAGTTGACCGGTCTGTTTATCACGGGGTGATTATAGCTTTCCGGGATTAAAAATCCTGTTTTTTTAGCAGATTAGCTACTGTTGTTTTGTTGGGTAAATCCAATTCATCGGCGGGGTTTCTCTATAGTTGATTTTTTACTGGCTTGTAATTCTGCCAATGATTGATTGATCAACTCTAGTTGAATCCGTGTATCTTCATTAATATCGTTATAGTCAGTAAAAGCGTCTTCAATATACCTTTTCAGGTTTTGCATCTGCTTTTCTAATTCGGTTATTCTAGAGCTTGGTTTTATATCCAGGACAAAGGCCCTCATGTGGACAAAGGCCCTCATGATGGCGATATTCATTTTAATAGCCATGGGTGACTTTAAAACACCGGATAGCATTGCGATGCCTTCTTGGGTGAATGCCATAGGAAGTATATAGCTGTGTTTTATGTTTTGAGGCAACTGGTCGCAATTTGCGACCAGTTCAGCCCATTCACTCTTCCTCAGTTGAAACATGAAATCGTCGGGAAATCGCTCTATATTACGTTTGACTTGTTCTTTTAAACGTTTAGTTTCTATTCCGTAAATTTTTGCCAAATCGAAATCCAGCATTACTTTATAGCCCCGGATTTCATAGATTAGTGATTCAATCGGAGTGTCGAAGTTGGTAATACCGTAGGTCTAATGCTGCACACTCACCGCCATATCCGGTCGCAGCTGCATCAGTCCGGTGGTGATCACCGAGTCGCCGGGCGCCAGGCCCGACACCACTTCTACCATGGCTTCGCTGCGCACGCCGGTTTCTATCCGCGTAGGCGTAGCTTTGCCCTTGCGTACGACCCAGACGCTCTTGCCTTCCATTTCGGGCACTACGGCTTCGGTGGGCACCTGTATGGCGTGTGACGATTGGGAGGTGATCAGGGTCACGGCGGCGAACATCCCCGGCAATAATAATTCGCGCGCATTGTCATATTGGGCGCGCAGGGCTATGGTACGGGTTTTGGTTTCGACCTTGGGGTCAACGGCGTATACCTTGGCGTGGAAGACCTGGGGGAATCCTTCTATCTGGAAGGCCACATCGCGGCCCATCAGGTGGAGGGAAATGTATTTTTCGGGGATGGAAAATTCCACTTTCAGCGAGGAATTATCCACCAGCCGGGCGATCTTGGTGCCGGGCTGCACAAAACTCCCTTCGCTGGCATAACGGAAGCCTACTATACCGTTGAAAGAGGCGCGGACCTCTGTCTTTTCAATGCGGGCCTTGTAAAGGCTGATATCGGCGGCAATCATGTTATAGTCGGTCTGTACCTTGTCGAAGGACTCACGGCTTACCGCATCCTTTTCCAACAATATGCGCTGGCGCTCCAACTGGTCGCCCAGCAATTTGATCTGCGCTTCGGCGCGTTCAAGCTGTGCGACGATATCTTCGGAATTGATCTTGGCCAGCAGGTCCCCCTTTTTTACGTGGGTGCCTTCCCGGAAATAAATTTTGATCACCTTCCCGGCGGTTTCACTGGTGAGGTCTACTTCCTCATTGGCCACCAGCGTACCCACGGAGCGGATGCCGTTAGACAGGTCTGAGGGCGCTGCGATATATACATTTACCGGTAAAGCCATATTGCCGGCGCCCTTTTTGGGGGCTACGGGTTCGCCTTCGGCCGGAGGAGTATTATTCAGCCAGCGTGGAACAATAATGATGACTAAGATAACCGCTGCCAGGGCGATCATCAGTGCTATACGTATATTTTTCTTTTTCATACAAAACCTATGTTTTGCAAAGATACAAATTTTTATAACGATATCTCCATGCAATAGGATAATTGTCTTTTATTCTGACACTTGATATTGTGTGTTTTACTTGGTACTTTTTTGTATCTTTGTATCAATTATGAGATTGATTTTTGCTACAGCCAACAGACATAAGGTGGAAGAGGTGCAGGAGCTCCTCGGCCCTGCCTTTACCATTATTACACCTGCCGAACTGGGCTTTACCGGTGAGATTCCCGAAACCGGCGATACCCTGGAGCACAATGCCGCCGAAAAGGCCCGTTTTATATGGGAGAAATTCGGGCTGCCCTGCTTCTCGGATGATACGGGGATTGAGGTGGACGCCCTGGGTGGCGCTCCCGGCGCTTTTTCCGCCCGTTATGCCGGCGATGGGCGCGACCCCAAGGCGAACCTGCGCCTGGTATTGAAAAACATGGAAGGCAAAACCGGCCGTTCGGCCCGTTTCCGCTGTGTCATCGCCCTGATTATGGACGGCCGTGAGCAGCTGTTCGACGGGAGGGCCGAAGGTGTCATACTGGAAGAAGAGCAAGGCGCACAGGGCTTCGGCTATGACCCGATCTTCCTTCCGGAGGGTTTTGACCGTTCGTTTGCCGAGCTGACGCTGGAAGAAAAGAACCATATCTCCCACCGTGGCAAGGCGGTGCGTAAACTGGTGGACTTTCTTCAACACCATGAGCAGCAACACCAATAAATTAACGGCCATTATACTGCATACCCTGAAATACCGGGACAGCAGCCTGCTGGTCTATGCGTATACCGATCTCTTCGGACGGCAGACCTATGTGGTGAATGGCGTACGTAGTGAGAAGAACAAGATGGGAATGGCCTGTTTCCAGCCCCTGACCTTGTTGGATGCGGTGGCTTTCAACAATCCGAAGAGCGAATTACAGCGCCTGAAAGAATACCGCCTGGCTATCCCCTTGCAGGATATTTCCTTTGATGTACATAAAAATGCCATGGCCTTATTTATGGGCGAGGTGGTGTACAAAACCGTGCGGGAACATGAGCCCAACCAGCCGCTCTTTGAATTCCTGCGGCAGTCTGTACTGGAACTGGAAAATATTCATGAAGGCGCGGCTAATTATCACTTGTATTTTCTGGCGCAGCTGGCCGCATACCTGGGCTATGCGCCCGGTAATGACTACAGTCCGGAATGTAGCTATTTCGATATCCCCTCCGGTGAATTTACGCCGGTACGCCCTAAGCACGACCTGTTTTTTAGTCCGGAGCAATCCGCCCTGCTCGGTTGTTTGCTGGAGACGGACTATACCGGACTTTCGGCCCTGGCTCTCAACCGGGAGCAGCGCAACACCTTTGTCAACAACATGCTCAAATTCTACGATCATCATTTTGACCGCCTGTCGCCCGTCCGCTCCTGGTCGGTGCTGGGCGAGGTCTACGCATAAGAAAAAATATGTATCTTTGCACCCGTTATGGCAAAACGCGCAAAAGCAACTATCGACATTAAAAACAAAAGGGCTTCGTTTGACTACGAATTTCTGGAGTCGTTCACGGCCGGCATTGTGCTGACCGGAACGGAGATCAAGTCTATCCGCGGCGGAAAGGCTTCGCTCGCGGATGCCTATTGCTATTTTGTCAAGGGTGAATTGTACGTGAAAAATATGCATATCGCCGAATACTGGTGGGGGAGTTTCTCCAACCACGATCCGCGCCGTGACCGCAAGCTTCTGCTTAACCGTAAGGAGTTGAACAAACTCTTGCGCCGCCAGAAAGAAAAGGGGCTGACCATTGTAGCCTCCCGCCTTTTCATCAATGACGCCGGCTATGCCAAACTCCTGATCGCCCTGGCCCGTGGTAAGAAAGAATACGACAAGCGCGAAAGCATCAAGGAAAAAGACCTGCGCCGCGAAATGGAGCGGCAATAAAACGCGGATGATAAAGCTATTTCCGGATACCCGTCACACATTACTCCCCACAGATTACGCCTCCCCTTATGATCTGCTCACCATACTGGGCCCTACGGCTACCGGTAAAACGAAACTTGCGGCCCATGTCTGCGCACGCCTCGGCGGCGAGCTGATCTCGGCCGACTCGCGCCAGGTTTACCGCGGTATGGATATCGGTACGGGCAAGGACCTGGCCGATTATACCGTCAACGGACGGCCTGTCCCTTATCACCTGATCGATATTGTTGATGCGGGCGCCCGCTATAATATCTCGCTTTACCAGCAGGATGTTGCCCAAGCCTATGATGACATCCGCCGGCGGGGGCGGTTTCCGGTACTCTGCGGCGGCTCCGGCCTCTACATTGATGCCGTGGTAAGCGGTTACACGCTGGAGCCCGGCCAAAAATCCACGGCTGCCGCCGCACACATAAACAATGTGTATGTGGGTTTGGATATCACCCGCGAGCTGCGCCGCGCACGCATTACGGAGCGGCTGCACCAACGCCTGCAAGAGGGTTTGGTCGATGAGGCCCGCCGGCTACTGGCACAGGGGCTCAGCATGGACGACCTGCTCTATTATGGGCTGGAATATAAATACCTGGCCCTTTATCTTAGCGGACAATTAGACTATGACACCATGGTGGACCGCCTGAATACCGCCATCCACCAGTTTGCCAAACGCCAGATGACCTGGTTCCGCATGATGGAGCGCAAGGGCGCCATCATTCACTGGATAGACGCAGGCTTGCCTTTGGAAGAAAAGGTGGAAAAAATTATGCAACTTTTAAATACCCCAGCCGAACCAATGCCGGGTGTAGACAAACAATAAGGTCCAGAGCAGGAAGCGCAGGAATTTGCCGATTAACATAAACAGTGCGGAGCTTCTGAAATCCACCTTGTAGAAGCCCAGGGCTATGGCAAACACATCACCCACGAAGGGCAACCAGGTGAAAAAAGCCAGCCAGCTCCCGTAGCGGACGATGCGTGACTGTTGTTTCTCTAATGTCTCGCGCTTGACCCGGAACCATTTTTCTATCCAGGCCCATTTGCCGCCCCGGCCCACCCAGTAAGAAGTCAGCCCGCCAAGCCAGTTGCCCGCCGTAGCGGTAAGCAGCGCGATTACAGGATGTCCGCCCACTGCCAGCAGGGCTACCAGCAAGGCGTCGGAACTGAAAGGAACGACGGTGGCCGCCATAAACGAGCCGAAAAACAAGCCTATATACCCCCAGTCCTGCAAAAACTCCATAAGGATGATATTTTTTACAAACATAGTTAAAAAAACCTTATCTTTGCAGGATACAGGTTATTATATTTAAAGCCTATGTCTCTTTCTTCAACCAGCATACACCGGCCGGTATTGGCCACGGTACTCAATATCATCCTGCTGATATTGGGGGCCATCGGTTTTTCCTATCTGGGCGTGCGCGACTATCCCAGCGTAGACCCCTCCATTGTTACGGTAAGCACCAATTTCCCCGGCGCCAATGCCGATGTGATAGAGACCCAGATTACCGAACCCCTGGAGTCGGCCATCAACGGCATTCCCGGCATCCGCTCCATTTCCAGCGTGAGCCGTGACGGGGCCAGCCGCATCACCGTAGAGTTCAACCTTGAGGTGGATATGGAAACGGCCGCCAATGACGTGCGCGACAAGGTATCCGGCTCTTTGCGCCGGTTGCCGCAGGACGTGGACCCTCCGGTAGTAGAGAAAGCCGATGCCGATGCCAATCCCATTTTCGGCGTATCCCTGCGGAGTGACCGCCGTTCCATGATAGACCTCAGTAACTATGCGGAGATTAACTTCAAAGAACGCTTGCAGACGATTTCCGGAGTGAGCAGCGTGGGTATCTGGGGCTCCAAGAAAATGTCCATCCGCCTGAAAATGGATCCGGCGCGCTTGGCCGCCTATGCCCTTACGCCCCTGGATGTACGCAATGCCGTAACCCGTGAAAACGTAGAGTTACCCTCCGGCCGTATAGAGGGCGAGAATACGGAGTTGACGGTGCGTACCTTCGGCCGGCTCCGCACGATTGATGATTTTAACAACCTGGTGGTCTATCAGGATGGTGAGCGGCTGGTGCGCTTCAGTGACATCGGTATTGCGGAAATAGAGCCCGAAAATGTGCGCTCCATCCAGAAAGTAAATGGCGTACCGGCCATCAGCTGCGTGCTGGTGCCGCAACCGGGCGCCAACTACATAGATATTGTAGACCGTGCACAAGAGGTGATCAAAGAGTTGAAGAAAGACCTTCCGGAAGATATCGTTGTGGAAACATCATTTGATAACACCGTATTTATCAGACAGTCGCTCGGCGAGGTACAGAGCACCATTTTTGAAGCCTTCGCCCTTGTTGTGTTGATCATCTTTCTCTTCCTCCGCAACTGGCGCACGACATTGATTCCTGTGCTGGCCATCCCCATATCGCTCATCGGAGCCTTCTTTGTCATGTACCTGGCCGGCTTCACCATTAATATCCTCACCCTCTTTGCTGTAGTGCTGGCTATCGGGCTAGTGGTGGATGACGCCATCGTTATGATGGAAAACATCTATACCAAGATAGAGAACGGAATGAGCCCGAAGGAAGCGGGCCTGGCCGGGTCCAGGGAAATATTTTTTGCTGTCATCTCTACCACTGTCACCCTGGTGGCGGTGTTTTTCCCTATTGTCTTTTTGCAGGGCGTGACCGGCCGTTTGTTCCGCGAGTTTAGTATTGTTATTGCAGGGTCTGTGTGTATATCAGCCTTTGTCGCCCTGACCTTCACGCCCATGTTGTCCACCAAACTGCTGAATAAAAACGCTACGGAAAACTGGTTTTACCGGGTGACGGAACCCTTTTTCAACGGCTTGATCAACGCCTACCGCCGTTCACTGGAATGGTTCATGCGTTTCCGCTATATCGCCTTTATCATTGTAGCCGCCGCCATAGGCTCGATTGCCTGGATGTGGTCGCAGCTGCCTTCGGAAATGGCGCCGCTGGAAGACCGTTCTTATATCACCGTCAGTTCCGTGGCCCAGGAAGGCATCACCTTTGATTACATGCAACGCTATGCGGACGAGGTGGTCAGTTTAATAGAACAGGAGATTCCCAATGAATATGAGAGCCTGAATTCCGGAGCCGGTATGGGCAACGTGAATACCTCCTGGTTGCGGATAAAACTGGTTCAACCCGAAGACCGTCCTGAAACCCAGCAGCAGATTGCCGACCGCCTGAGCCCCTCGGTGCGCAAGCTTACCGGCGCCCGCTCTTTTGTGACCCAACAACAAACCTTCGGCGGCCGGCGCGGCGGACTGCCCGTACAGTATATCATCCAGGCCAAGAACCTCGATGACCTGAAAAAATACCTGCCCGCCTTTATGGATGAGGTGAATAAAAGCGCCGTGTTCTCCGCCTCCGACCTCAACCTGAAATTCACCAAGCCCGAGGTGACCATTACCATTAACCGCGAGAAGGCCGCCCTGCTCGGGCTTACCGTGCAGAACATAGCACAGACCCTGCAACTCACCATGAGCGAACAGCGTATAGGTTATTACATATACAACGGCAAACAATACCAGATCCTGAGCCAGTATGACCGCTCCAACCGCAATAAACCCACGGACCTTACCGATGCCTATGTGCGCAACACGGCCGGCGATCTGATCCAGCTGGATAATGTAGTGGCCATCCAGGAAAGCAGTATGCCTCCGCAGTTGTACCGGTACAACCGCTTTGTCTCGGCCACCGTCTCGGCCGGCCTGGCCAAGGGCTATACCCTCGGACAGGGGATTGAGGAGATGGACCGTATTGCCGACAAGGTGCTTAGTGAAGACTTTAGCACAACATTATCCGGTGATTCCAAGGATTTCGTGGAGAGCACCTCCAGCCTGATGTTTGCCTTTGTCCTGGCCCTGGTGTTGATTTATCTGGTGCTTTCGGCACAGTTCGAAAGCTTCCGCGACCCTATGATTATCATGTTCACCGTGCCCCTCTCCGTGATGGGCGCCCTGCTGGCCATGACGCTCTACGGACAGACATTAAATATCTTCAGTGAAATCGGTATCATCATGCTCATTGGCCTGGTGACCAAGAACGGTATTCTTATTGTGGAATTTGCCAACCAACGCCGCAGCCTGGGCCTTCCGTTGATGGAGGCCATTAAAGAGTCCGCCGTCTCCCGTTTCCGTCCCATTTTAATGACGAGCCTCTCCACCATCCTGGGTATCCTGCCGTTGGCTATGGCTACCGGCGCCGGCGCCGAAAGCCGCGTGGCCATGGGGATAGCCGTTGTCGGTGGTATGATCTGTGCCACCCTGCTTACCTTGTATGTGATTCCGGCTATTTATTCTTACCTGGCCAGCCGGAGAAAATAAATTAATATGATGCGGATTTGTACTTTTTTGATAGGCCTGCTCTGTACCCTTGAACTGGCGGCGCAAGGCGAGGTGGTCCCGGGCTTGTTGCAGGTAAGGCTCAAACCGGCTGTAGCACAAAGTCTGCAGGATCCGCTGGCCATCCGGCCTTTGGGCGTGGCCAATGCGCGTTATCAGGCGGTTGGTATGAAACCGGTATTCCAGGTCGGCGGGCCGTTTGAAGCGCGCCAGCGGCGTTATGGCCTGCATTTATGGTACGAACTGCAAATTGATACAACGACCGATATGAGGGCTGCCGCAGCCTCTTACCTGGCCGCAGGTGCGGTGGATGTGGCTACCCCGGTGTACCGGATCTCGCGACCGGAGGAGGCTGTTATTCCCTACCGTCCTGTTGCCGCCCCGGCTGCTGCGACGCTTACGCCCGATGACCCTTTCTTCCCGCAACAATGGAATTTGAATAATACGGGCCAAACGGCCTCCAAGGCGGTGGCCGGAGTAGATATCCGCATGCCTGCCGCCTGGACGCTGGCTACCGTCCGCCCGGAAGTTGTCGTTGCGGTGATTGACGGGGGCATTGACTACAACCACCCGGACCTGCGCGACAATATGTGGGTGAATGAGGCGGAATTCAACGGACGGCCCGGCATAGACGATGACGGCAACGGCTATGTCGACGATATCTACGGCTATAATTTTACATCCTCCACTCCGGTTGCGTATACGCCCAATAACCACGGCACCCATGTGGCCGGCATTGTCGCCGCCCGCAGCAATGATGCCCTTGGCGTGGCCGGCATTGCCGGTGGCTGGGGCGCTGCGCGGGGTGTACGCATGATTTCCTGCGCTATTTTTAGCGGAATGTATACGGCTTCCGCCACAGACATAGCCCGCGCCATACAGTATGCCGCCGACAATGGGGCGGTAATTGCGCAGAACAGCTGGGGTTATGATGCCGCCGGTTATTATGATCCTGTGGTACGCACGGCAATTAACTATTTTATTGATAATGCAGGAAAGGATAACGACGGTTTAGCTTTGCCCGGAACCCCCATGGCGGGCGGTATCTTGTTTTTTGTATCGGGGAATGATAATAGCGCGCGCGAAGACTGGTACCCCGGCGCCTTTGATGAAGTAACAAGTGTAGCTGCGGTAGCGCCTAACGGCCTCCGGGCCTACTATTCCAACTATAGCAAAACGGTAGACATCACAGCCCCGGGAGGTGATCTCCAGCTGAGCAATCCGCAGGGTGCAATATTAAGTACCCTTAGCCTTGCTTCCGGCGGTTATGGCTGGATGCAGGGCACTTCCATGGCCTGTCCTCATGTCTCCGGCGTGGCCGCCCTGGTGCTTTCCAAATTCGGTTCGGCAACTTATACGCCGGCCATGCTCCGGCGGTGCCTGCTGGCCTCGGTGAATCCCTTGCCCAATGAGCCGCAGTACCTGGCCGGAAAAATGGGCGCCGGTTTAATCGACGCCTCAAAAGCCTTGGCCGATAATGTTATCCGGGTTCAGGCCGTGACGCTTAGCCCTTCATCCTTGTCCTTGTTAGTGGGCGATACGGCCTCCTTGTCCGTAACCTTTATTCCTGCCGATGCTACGAACCGGGAGGTGGAGTGGGAGAGTGCGGCCCCGTCCGTAGTTGCCGTAAGTCCTACCGGCGACATTACAGCCTTACAAGCCGGTAATACTACCGTTTCCGTTACTTCTGCAGACGGCGGCCACAGGGCGGCTTGTGCCGTTACGGTCTACGCATCGCCACGGATACCGGAGGCATTCAGCCCCAATGGCGACGGCATTAATGATTACTTCGATATCGTGCTGGACAGCCGCGAAACTTATAGCCTGCAGGTCTTTGACCGCTCCGGGCAGCCCTATTACCTCTGGGATGATTACCGCGGCGCCTGGGACGCAGTGGCCAATACCGGCCGCCATTCGGGTGAAAAGATGCTTCCCGGTACTTATTTTTATAGGCTTTCCGCCCTCCGATCCGGCCGGAGCTGGTCGGGCTGGGTGGTGGTGAGGTATTAATTGTTTTTCAGGTAATATTTGCCGGTTTTTTTGGAGCCGCGGTATTCGATGAGTCCTTTGTCTTTGAGTTCATCAATATATCGCATAGTGGTACGTAGTCCTTTTCCAAGCTTCTCGGATAATTCTTTGCCGGACAATTTTACATTTTGTTTTAATAGGATCAGGATGTCTTCCATTGTACCGTTTATCGTGCCATTTATCGTGCCATTTATCGTGCCATCTGATTTTTCGGATAGGGCATGAGCTGGTAGAATGACCAGTACATGAGTGCTTTGCTTATCAGTTTCGAAAATCGGTTTTGGTGACCCGTTATACGCCATTGACTCATAAATGGTGGGTAATCCCGTACCCCTCCCTTCAGTAAGTTGCAATTCCTTTAGAAAATCACCGATACGTCGGTTACGGTACTCCCGGGATACAATCCGTCTTTGGCTGCTTAATATGGCGGCCGTAACCGGAGGAACGGGTCCTGGGAAACTGAGAATTTCAACTTTATCGGGCCAAACCTGCACTTCAATAGGCGAACATGTTTCGTAACTTTTATGATAAACGGCATTGGCCAAGGCTTCTTCAACCGCTTCGTAAGGGAAATTATAAAAGCGTAACGCTTCGGCTTTGTTCGGCTGCTTAATGACTTGTTCCCCGATAATATTTGTGCGAAAAAAAGATAAAGTATCCCTTAACTGTTTATGTAAAGGGCCTTTGAAATAATATTCCTGAAATTGCCGGCCGGAATTGTCTTTATGCCATACCAATTCAATCCAGGCTCTTTGGAAAAACTTCTCAGGCTCTTTAGAGAAAAATAGTAATCCTACATTTACCGGGCGTAAATTTTCATCGGGCCCTTTAGCTATGTGCATGGCCCGGCAGAGGTCCGGTAATAGCATCCGGGTGCTTTCTTCGTAAAGGTTACTTTTGATTTCCTGTAAATAAGCCTGTATTAGCCCCAGGTCCAGGTCCTGAATAGATGCCTGGTTGTTTATGCGATCGTCAAAAGGTATCCGGGCTGTGAGCTCTTGTAGTTGCCGCAAGCTTTCACCCTGGGCGATAATATTCCGGGAACCTATGCGTATGTAAGATTGCCGTTGCGCTTTCGTACCTAATGTTGTTAAGGCCGAATAAGGCCTGTAGTCACCGGCCGGACACCAAAGCACCAAGATGTGTTTTTCTTGCAAAAGATAAGGCTGCATTATAGGGAAATATCCGGGTAATACTTTGTGTCCTAATAAGAGGATCTCGCCCTGTATTTTATCTATCTGTTCCTGTTCCAGTCCGGCGGGAGGCAATACCGGCCGGCCATTTTGTTCTGCAATACCCAGTACGATGTAGCCACCGCCCCAGTTGTGCAAATCATTGGCAAAGGCGCACATACTGTGCATTACCTCTTCCGGGTTCCATCCTTGTTTAAATTCCAGCCGTTCCCATTCTATGGTATTGCCGTGAATTAAAGATTCAATATTGACTGGTAGGGCCATATAAGTGGAGGTTTTATTGATTAATACCACAAAGGTAAAAATATTTCTATATTTGTTGTTTGGAAAAACAGGATGTAGTATGACAGCGCATGAAATAATCACCCATTTGCACCTGCAGCCCCACCCGGAAGGCGGCTACTACAGTGAAACCTACCGGCCGGAGCGTTATCTCTCTGCACCGGCGGGTGAGCGGCGCTTATGTACCGCTATTTATTACCTGCTCTCCGGCTCCGATAAGTCGCATTTTCATCGCCTGACATCCGATGAATTATGGCTCTTTCATCAAGGAGAAGCCATAGAACTATGCTACATAGAAGCCGGTGTCGTAAAAATTGTTTTATTGGGGAATAACCTGCTTTCCGGTGAACAACCTCAATGCTTAGTGCCCGCCGGCTTGTGGTTTGCCGCCCGCATACCCTCCGGCCGCGGCTATGCGCTGGTTAGCTGTATCGTGAGCCCCGGCTTTGACTTCAATGATTTTGAATTGGCCCAACGAGCAACTTTGTTACAGGACTTTCCGTCATTGAGCACCACCATCCTTGAATTCACACAATAATTTCCGTATTCCGGGGTAGTATCATTCACTCAATATAGCCCATCTCTCCTGTATCAATGCTTTGTATTTTTCTTTCATCTGCTGAGGAAGAAAAGAGCTATCAATGAATGCTAACCACTCCGGTAATACCTTCCGAAATTTGTTATATACATTTTCGATTGCTTTATCATCGACCTTCATCGTTTTTAAAAAGCGGTCAAAATCCGCTTTCTTCAACTTACGTTTTTTGCCATTCAACGTCAATGCCAGTTCTTCGTTATCTTGCGGTATTACCAGTTTTGTCGATAAAAGGTCATAAGCCGGAGCCAAGGTACATTCCCCGGCCTTTTTGTAAAGTGAAAAATTTTTCAGGTGCATGTCTGCATTTCCGGTTAGGCATCTTTATTCGCCAAATAGACTGTATCATACACAAATGTGTAGCCGTTCTCATCTTCGGTGAGTGTACCCACCGGATGGTCATACATAAATATTTTAGCCTGTTTCATTGCTCTATCAGATTATTTCTGTCCATCGGGACAACACCCAATTGCCCCCCGAACAATTTTAATACTTGATTTACCTTGTCCATTTTCAGGGTTTCCTTACCCTGTTCCAGTTCACGCAGGAAACGCAGTCCTACGCCTGCTTTCTGTGCAAACTCTTCACGTGAAAATCCAAGCGCCTTGCGTTTTGACTTCACATATTCGTTTAATGGTAAATTGTCCATATTTAATACCTTTTCGGGTACAAATATAATGATTGTTTTTAAGAGGGTGTCCAAAAAGTAAAATGGACATCCTCTTTTGTTTTTTGTTTCGGAGCGTTTTTTCTGATAAAAAATCTGATTTCCTCAGATTTTCGCCCATAGCGCATTTTGGTGGATACAATCCATCCTCATAAGCTGGGA
>JAVBQY010000032.1:0-52172 GCA_031548545.1 Bacteroidales bacterium
ATTGGTGAATATGGGTGGGGAAAGTATGACTTCATGTGGCGTACTTTTGATAGTTGGATCATTCAAGCCCTACAGGTTGACCCTATGGCAGAAAAGTATTATGGTATATCACCATATGCTATTTGGGCAAATAATCCGATGAGGTTTGTGGACCCGGATGGTCGAAGAGTAAGTATTAAGCTCCTATCTTCAGTACACCAACGATCTCTGCAAACATTCATGGGTACAACAACAGGAAGAGCATTTGTTGGAAGATATATGGGTGCAGGGGATGTGTTGACTGTTAATGGTCAGAAATACACATTTGACACAAAAGGGGATAGAGCTAAAGATCTACTATTGATTCAATCAACATCAATGGATGCGCAGGGAAGGAATCAAACATTAATAAAAGGCACTCAAAGAACAACTAATAATTTAGCTACTTCTGATATTGAGAAGACTATTGAAAACGGTGTTCAGCAGAGTGTTTCTTTAAATAAAAACCTTGATGAGAAAACAGCTACGGGTGTTCTTGGACATGAGGCTTTTGTTCATGCAGATAAGGCTGCAGATGCTTTAAATACATTAGATGCCAATAGAGAATCATTAACCTTGTCAGAAAAAAGAGAGACATTAGAGAATATCTCAAACTCTGCTAATCAGCAACATATTGATTTAGGAAATAACAATGTCTATAAATTCAAACAATACATGAATGAACTAACTAAAACTACCGGAGATAAATACTATGAGCAAGAATACAAAAGACAAGTACAGGATTATAAAAACCGCAATTACTCAAATTACTAAAATAGTTTTTTTGTTATCACTGATTCTTTCGGGGGGGGCTTGTGTAAATAAAACTAATAATCAAACTTTAGTTGAGGAATATGTTTATATTCAATATGAAAATGGTATACCTAAAGAGATAGGTATATTACAGGATTCTGTTAAGCAAGGGCTTTGGATTAGGTTTTATCCAACGGGGAAGGCTGATTATATTTCATTTTATAAAGACGGTAAGCAAACAGGTCCCCAAAGAAGATTTTACGAAAATGGGCGATTAGCATCCTATCATGAAATGCTACAGGATTTAAATCATGGTAAGTATACAACATATTATAATCCTAATGGACGCATAGCAAGTGAATCATACTGGATTAATGATACAATTAATGGGATCAGTACGCAATATTTGGAAAATGGAGAGATTGATACTCAAGTGGAGTATAAAAAGGGGAAATGTGTCCGAGTCATTATAGGAGTTCTTCCTATCATAGAAGAATAGAGCTATAATGCTTACATTTGCCACAGCAAGTCCAATTGTTGGGCGGTCGTTCTTTGAAGCTCACCTATGCGGCTGATGCGGTTGCTTCGTCATTTGCCTGTCAGCAAATTCCTCGCAATGACGGTGGGTCCTGGAAACATTGTTAGCTAACGCTTGAATATCATTTGAAAGACCACTTGGGCAGTACGCGTGTAGCCTTCGTTCCCGTGAAAAACGGAGCAGAAGTAGTACAGGAAACTACTTATTACACTTTCGGCGCTCCTATTGGCGCTTTGTCGTGGAATAAGTCTGTTGATAATAAGAATCCATTTTTGCGTGAGGGCAAGGAATATATTGGTGAATATGGGTGGGGAAAGTATGACTTCATGTGGCGTACTTTTGATAGTTGGATCATTCAAGCCCTACAGGTTGACCCTATGGCAGAAAAGTATTATGGCATATCGCCGTATGCTATTTGGGCAAATAATCCGATGAGGTTTGTGGATCCAGATGGAAGGCAGACTTGGCCAGCAACAACTAGACAAGCGATGGGGCATGACAACTATATATTGGCACACCAAGGAGCTACAAGGTTATTGAAAGAACAAGTAAGAGGATCAGCCAATTCAGTTTTACTCCTTTTGGGCGTTGCTCAAATTATAACAGGACAAATTGCTAGTAATTTTACTAATAATGGAAAAAGTCCAGAGTGGTCAGTTCCATTACAATGGAATCAAAATGATCAATTAGAATTGAAACATAGTTGGAAAAATGAAACTTTATCGTGTGATGATGGAAAAGAAGTGATGAAAAATACGATTGGAGCTATTTTGTTATTTATACCTTTTTCTAATGCAGCTACAGGAATAGAAAGAAATATTGAAAACACTTTTATTTCTACGTTTATATCTACCACGATAGACGCAGGAGCTAAAATTTCATCAAAAAAACATTCGTCCTTAAAAAATAAAACAGAAGAACCTAAAAGTACAAGTGGGGAGATAAATGTAAATTTTGATGAATTACTAAACCCTATACCCCAATTCCCGTTGCATGAAGAGCTGATGCAAAAAAACTGATCTCTTTCACCGTAAAAATTAATAAGTCATAAAATAATATGAGAATACTATTAATGTTCGTTTTTTTTTCTTTGTCTTATTTGTTAATAGGTATATATATATACCTATTAACAAGGGGTAGTATAAAAAAGGAAAATCGACTTTATTATATACTTTTTTTTGGAATGAGATTTCGTATTGCACTTTCTGCTTTGTTAGCATTTATTATAACCAATATGTGTATTTTCAGAAGTATTCAACTTGTTGGATAATATACAATTGTCGCATTTATAAGTTTTTCATTTACCTTTCTCCCCCAATCCTGTAGTTGATGCTTCGCAGCAGATTGAGACTAATTGTGGTTGTGTTATGCTGTATTTTAATCGGGTGTTGAATCCTGATTTCGTTTTTCCGGCGCTGTGGACAAGGTATTTCCCATGACATGGTTTTGACTTCCTGCAAAAATGAACTGGGCGTTATTGCAGTGTTGTATATGGGTACGCAAGAGTGCTTCCACATTATCCTCTTTGTATTTACTAATTTGCTGAAACTCATCAATGGCAATGATGCCGGTTTGCAATGACTTCATAGCCTGTATAAAGGTGTCCATCGCTTTCTTTCCTGCCGGTTTCAACGTTTCAAGTATTTCCTTGCTGAGCAGCAATACAAAATCACGCAGTGTCTTTGTAGCATAAATATCTATAAAGAAAGTGTAATATTCATCTTTTATGTCTTTGTTATTAAAGCAATGGGTGATTTATTATTTTTCAATTATTCAAATTCAATTATTGTTTTTAAATAATTGTAGAAATGAAAATGCTCTGTTTGAGGTGTTTAAATAAAAAAAATCCCGCTAAATTAGCGGGATTTCTTGGTTGACCTGCCAGGATTCGAACCTAGAATGACTGAACCAAAATCAGTAGTGTTACCATTACACCACAGGTCAGTTTAACCATGCAAAACCAAAATTTTGCGGCTGCAAAGATAGTACTTTTTTATGTAAAAACAATAGCCGGTATAAAAATATTATTTATTGACCGGCGCCTCCGCCGCTACCGAGCCGGTTGGCTTCATCCTGCTGTCCTACCTTACGTTGTTTGGCAGGGCTACCCATGTTCCCGAAACGCCATGAGAACGAGACACGGATAGACCTGCTGTCCCAACTATTTTCGTTATAACTGCTGGTGCCGTTGCGCGCCATGCGGACATTACTGTGTTGTGAGTTGAATATGTCATCAAGGTATAAGGACAGGCTGGCCTTATTGTCCCAGAAATTCTTTTTCACCCCGGCATTCAGGCTGCCCTGTGCACTGATCTCATAGTAGCCCCAGATGGTAGGCGTGCTCATCCAGCCTTCGAGCTCTGCACTCCAGTTTTTGCCTAAGAGTACAGTCGTACTCAGGTAGGGATTAAACTGCCAGCTCTTGGTAACCGTGGTGTTATCATCATTGATGACATAGGCCGCCCAGAGGCTGAGGTTCAGCGTCCACCATTTGGTGAGGGGAAATTCGGATACCGAGGCCCATATCCCTGTATGGTAATTATAACCGAAGTTGCCTTGTACATAACCGGTTTCTCCTTTGATTGGATCAAATACCGGTATCTGTACGATCATCCCTTGGTTATAGCTGAAACTGGCGCCTATGTTAAGGAATTGGAATGCCGTGTACGACAGGCGTATGTTGTCGGAATAGGAGGGGGATAGTTGAGGATTGCCTTCTATATAGGTGTAGGCGCCGATATACCGGCGGAAGGGGTTGAGATTCCAGTAATTCGGACGTTCTAACCGGCGGGTGTAGGAGAGCCCGAGCTGGTGCTTTTCACTTGGGTTGAATCCGATAAATAGGGTGGGGAAAAAATCATTGTACTGCTGTGAGGTGGTGCTGTCGGAACTGATCCATTCGCCTTTTGCGCCGGTGTTTTCCCAACGCAAGCCGGCTTTAGCACTCCAATGTTCGCTGATTTGCCAGCTGTAATTCACATACAGGGCGCTGATCATCTCGCTGTAATTAAATTCACTGCTGTAGTCGCGGTTCTTTTGCCAACCGTTTTGAAGCGAATCAAGGCGCAGTATTTCACTATTGTTTTTAGAATAGCCGATTTTTCCGCCGGCCTCTATTTTCATAGATTTGTTGAGGGGGCGGGTATAATCCGCTTTGAATGAATATACCTGGGTCAGTTGGTCGGAATTGCTTTTGAATACTTTGGGATCTTTGACGCCTACGGGCAGCTGAAAGTCCGTATGGCTGTATTGATCGGGGGTATTCATGTTGTATATATAGTCGGCATTCAGCGTTAGGTCGTGGTTGTCGTCGGCGCCGAACAGGTGGGTGTAGTTGAGGTTGACTGACGCATTGTGGAAGGCGCCGTTATTACACCCTATGCCCTCAGACGTTTCTTCGGGGTTGTTGCGCTGGCCTATGATAGCAGTGGTGTTGTCATTTTCTTTGCTCCTGCGGGTGCTGTAATTCCCGATCACTCCGATGGTGTTTTTCTTATCCAGAAAGAGGTCTATGCCGGCCTTGACGTGCTGTGGCGTACTGTAATCTTTCGATAAGCCGCTGCTATACCTGCTGTACCCGTTGTCGCTCTTCACTTCTTCGGTCAGGCTGCCGAATCCGTTAGACTGCCGGATGCCATAATTCACAAAGGAACTCAACAGGTCGTTGCGGTAGTTGAAATTGGCAGACCCGTTCGCTCCGTAGTAATAGCCGTCCACATCCTCAATATACTGTTGAAATCCGGCGCGCAGGTTGCCGTTGAAACCACGGATAAAATTCTTTTTTGTCTTGATATTGACGATACCGCCGCTGCCTGCCGCATCGTATTTGCTCGACGGGTTATCAATAATCTCAATTTTATCAATACTGTTCCCCTCGGTGCCGTTGAGCAGGGCTATGAGATCGGGCCCACTGAGCTGTACCGGACGGTTGTCTACCCATACTTGTACGGACTGCCCGTTGAGGGTTACATTCCCGTCTCGGTCTATGGACAGGCCGGGCGCTTTTTTCAGTAGTTCCAGTGCCGTGCTATTCTCTGCTGCAATGGTGTTGGCCACGTTCACTACCAGCTTGTCTATCTGTCTTTCTATGGTGGGCTTGCGTCCTGTCACCACCACTTCGTTCAGTTGCTTGGAATCTGGTTCTATATTGATGGCGCCGAGGTCTATATCTTGCTGTCCTGCGCTGACATGTACGGTTTGGGTGACATCGGCATAACCTACATAGGATACCTTTAACAAATATTCCCCTGCCGGAATCGTAGCCAGTGCAAACATCCCTTTTTCGTCGCTGGTATGGACAGCCACAACTTTCCCGCTGGTATCGCTCAGACTTATCGTGCTGAATTCCAACGGGGCTGCTGTGCTTTTGTCTATTATGGTGCCTTTTACCCGTATGGCCTTGCTTTGTACAGTTGCTGCGGAGGCCATGTAAAGATTAAAGGACAAGGCCAATATCAGAAAGAAAAATTTCATGGTTTGAAGTTTATCGGGTTATTGTTTGAATTTGGTATTGCAAATATATGTAAAAATATTTATACCTTGTATCGCATAATACTAAATATTTTTCAATATATTTTTAAAACGTTGATTTTAAACAAATAAAATTTTCAATAAATAAAATGGGGGCGGATGCTTATTTTTTCATCTTTAAGACGCGTTTCCGGGTAAAAAGTTGCATCAGGGGTGGACTTTTTGTATCTTTGCCGGGTTACATAATTTAAGACGATGAAAAATTTTATTGAAGAACTGCGCTGGAGGGGAATGGTCCATGACGTGATGCCCGGCACCGAAGAACAATTGCAGAAAGAATTGACGGTGGCTTATGTGGGCATAGACCCCACGGCCGACTCATTGCATATCGGCCACCTGGTGAGCGTAATGATGCTTAAACATTTTCAGCGCTGCGGACATAAGCCCCTGGCTTTGGTGGGAGGCGCTACGGGGATGATCGGCGATCCGTCCGGAAAATCCAGCGAGCGCAACTTGTTGGATGAAGAAGCCCTGCGACATAACCAGGATTGCATTAAGCAACAACTCTCCAAGTTCCTGGATTTTGATTCCGCCGGCCCTACTGCAGCCGAGCTGGTGAATAACTACGACTGGATGAAAAATTTTAGTTTCCTGGATTTCATTCGTGATGTAGGCAAGCATATCACCGTAAATTATATGATGAGTAAAGATTCGGTAAAGAAACGCATTGCCGGCGAAGAACGCGAGGGCATGTCATTCACCGAGTTTACCTACCAGTTGGTACAGGGCTATGATTTCCTCTACCTGAATCAGCATAAACAGTGTAAATTACAGATGGGCGGCAGCGACCAGTGGGGTAATATTACTACCGGTACCGAGCTGATACGCCGCAAGACGGGAGGAGAGGCTTTTGCCCTCACCTGCCCGCTGATCACCAAGGCCGACGGCGGCAAGTTCGGTAAGACCGAGCAGGGCAATGTATGGCTGGACCCGCGCTACACTTCACCCTATGCTTTTTACCAGTTCTGGTTGAATGTAAGCGATGAGGACGCCCAGCGTTATATCAAGATATTTACTATGCTGGACCGTGAAGAGATCACGGCTTTGATAGCCGGTCATCTTGAGGCGCCTCACCTGCGTGAACTGCAGAAACGCCTGGCCAGGGAAGTTACCTGTATGGTACATTCCGAAGAAGAATACGAAAAAGCGGTGGAAGCTACCCAGATCCTGTTCGGCAACGCCACCTCCGACAGCTTGCGTAAGCTGGACGAACAAACCTTCCTGGCGGTCTTCGACGGAGTACCCTTATTTGAACTGCCGGCGGCCGAATTGCCCCAAAACATTGTAGAACTCCTGGCCGTGAAAACCCAGGTATTTCCATCTAAAGGGGAGTGCCGTAAAATGATCCAGGGTGGGGGAGTATCCATCAACAAGGAAAAAGCGGCCGACGTGGAGTTTTCCGTGACCGGCGATATGCTGATCAACGGGAAATACCTTTTAGTGCAGAAGGGGAAGAAAAACTATTTTATTATTCACATAAAGTAACAAGCAACTTGCAAAGATTATTCGTCTTATTAGCCCTGCTGTTACCCTCAGCCCTCTTTGCCCAGCTTTCGGCTCCGGGGGCAAGCTTCAAACAGCCTACAGGTGGTTTGGTAACAGGAGAAATTGACACCGTATACGTGTTCTATGACCATGCGGATATGCAGCTGCGGGCGGAACATCCGGCCGGAGTAAATGCCGAATTCAACTGGTACCGCCTGAACCTGGCCGATACTACACTGGACCTCTACCACCAGGATACCAATGTTCCGTTTTCCCTGATTACCGGCCTCCAGGAAGGTGGCTACCAGCTTGTAGTGCGTAACCTGGCGGACCTTTCGGCTCCCGTGGATACCTTTACGACCTGGCTCTTCCGCGATACCTTTCGGATAGATGAGGTACGCTATGAGATTGACTGTGACGCCCTTCAGTTGAATATGCTGACGACTCCCAGCATTTATGCGTCATATACGATTTACAATTTCAACGATTTTCTGCACCCGCCGCATGCCGGAGAAACCATATTCAGCCGGGCGCACACCGTTCGCTGGACGCCGGTAGATGCCAACGGCAATGAAACCGAGATCTTTCCCGGTGTTGATAACCCCGACCAGACCTGGCGGACCCGGATCAACACCCGGACCTACATCGATGCCCCGCCGCCTTTGGCTGCTGCCGCTTATAAACTTGAAGTAGAGGATGTCTTCTACAAGAAAGCCGTCTACACGACCCCCTATACGATAAATGCCATAGCCGTCTATGCCAATCCGGTTGTAGAAGCTCTGGACAAGGAAGGACATTGGAAAGATGCCGGCGAGGAGCCGGAGGGCGAAGCGCTTTACCGTACCCGCTTCGATCACAGCCGGAGTGTAAATGCCGGCAGGTACCAGTGGAAGGGCTTCGCCAATAAAGAACAGCCCAATGGGGATAAAACATTGGTTTGGACAGACAGCACCACTCACTCCAACGACTATATCTATCCGCGCATGCCCTATAAGGGTCAGGTATATGACGGCTATACTCCGGGCGCTTACCAGGTGCGCCTTATCGTTCGCAATGCGGTTTGCGTAGACTCTGCAAGCATCCGTTATATTACCGTGGTGCCCTCGTCCTTTGACGCCGGTGCCATCCCCAATGTCTTTACACCCAACGGCGACAACCAGAATGATATTTTTACCTTCGTCAAGGGCAAGGAACCTATATCGTTGGAATACATTAAAGTCTATATTTATAACCGCTCCGGCGGGCTGGTATACAGCTACGAAGGCCGCTCCGACGAATGGCAGGGCTGGGATGGCCGGATGACAGGCTCACGCGGCGATGCGGCCGACGGCGTATATTATTATGTCATCAGCGGTCAGGGCTGGGACGATAAAGATTATAGCAGCAAAGAATACACAGGATATTTACACCTTTTCAGATAAATGGCACAAACAACTTCTATTCCCAAGGGAATGCGCGACTTTTCACCGGTTGAAATGCTGCGCCGTAATTATATTTTCGACACCATCCGCGGCGTATTCAAGCGCTACGGTTATGCCCCCATTGAAACCCCTGCGATGGAGCACCTCTCCACCCTGCTGGGTAAATATGGTGAGGAGGGGGATAAACTCCTGTTCAAGGTCCTGAATTCCGGCGACGCCTTTGCCGGTATTACCGCGCCGGAACTGGCAAACAGCAACGCCATGGCGGCCAAAGTGTGTGAGAAAGGGCTCCGTTACGATCTGACCGTACCCTTTGCCCGATACGTGGTGCAGCACCGCAATGAGCTGACTTTCCCTTTTAAACGTTACCAGATACAGCCCGTATGGCGGGCCGACCGTCCGCAAAAAGGCCGTTACCGTGAGTTTTATCAATGTGACGCCGATGTGGTCGGCAGCCCCTCCTTGTTAAACGAACTGGAGCTGGTGCAGATGGTAGATGATATCTTTACCCGGTTCGGGATCCGGGTCACGCTGAAAATCAATAATCGTAAGGTCTTGAGCGGTATTGCCGAAGTGATGGGAGCCGCCGACAAACTGATTGATATCACGGTGGCCATTGATAAAATCGACAAGATAGGACAAGAGGCTGTACTGGATGAATTGCGTTCGAAAAGCATTTCCGAAGCCGCCATTCAAATCCTGCTTCCGGTGCTTTTATTGCAGGGCGATACCATTAGTAAATTACAGGTGTTAAGTGAAATACTATCAACGTCGGAGATCGGTATGAAAGGGGTGGAAGAACTGCGTACACTCTTTGGATATATCGGCCGGCAGGACCTCCGCCAGCAGGTGGAGCTGGACCTTTCGCTGGCCCGCGGATTAAACTATTACACCGGCGCCATATTTGAGGTGAAAGCCAATGACGTAGCCATCGGCAGCATTAGCGGCGGCGGTCGTTATGATGACCTTACCGGTATTTTCGGCTTGAAGGATGTATCAGGCGTCGGTATTTCCTTTGGCGCCGACCGGATATATGATGTCCTGACCGCCCTGAACAAGTTCCCGGACGCGGCCGGAGAGGCCACAAAAGCCCTCTTCCTGAACCTGGGCGAAGCTGCGCTGGACCAATCCTTGCTTTATCTCCGCCAGTTGCGTAATGCCGGAGTTCCGGCCGAAATATATCCTGATATGGCCAAGATGAAAAAACAAATGGAATATGCCGGCAAGCGGACTATTCCTTACGTAATCATCATCGGTGAAGAAGAGATGCAAAAAGGAGGCCTTTCTTTAAAAAACATGCAGACAGGAGAACAGCTTTTTACGGATTATCAGGGACTCCTACATGCGTTATCCTGATTAATGTACAAAAAAAATATTAACCGGGCTTGTCTTTTTTGTTGATAACTTTGATTTTTTTAACATTTTTAATTTGTTGATTATCAGCGTGTTTTGTTTCTTAAGCAAGAGGGTTTAATATAAAAAATCATTCTTTAAGAATAGCTATAAGCTAATGGCACAGACGATTTTGTTGAAAAAAATTTGGTAGCTATTAAGAAACCGCTATATTTGCACTACGAAAACAAAACAATAGTTATAATATTCATTCACTTTAAAAATTACCATTATGAACAAGACTCAATTTATTGATGCTGTTGCTGCTAAGTCTGGTTTGACTAAAGCTGATGCAAAAAAGGCTGTTGATGCTTTCATCGGTGTTGCTGCTGCGGCCCTGAAAAGCAAAGACGCTCGTGTCGCTTTGATTCCTTTCGGAACCTTCTCAGTTACTAAACGTAGCGCCCGCACCGGCCGCAACCCCCGCACCGGAGCTACCATCAAGATCGCTGCCAAGAAAGTAGTTCGCTTCAAAGCAGGTTCACAATTGAACGAAACTATTAACAAATAGTCTTTGTTACGGATTGATCAAAAAAAGAAGAGCCCTCAAGCTCTTCTTTTTGTTTAAATGAAAAAAAAGATCCTTCACCATCTTGTATTCTTACCGGCTTTGTTGGCTGGGAGTTGGCTTTATGCCCAGTCGCCGGACAGCGCCACCGCCAGGCAACTGGAGGCCGTGGTTGTCTCCTCCGAACGCCCGAATGCCAACGTGGTCCGTCCGGAAATGAGCATGGAAAAGCTCGATGTCCGGCAGATTAAATTAATCCCGGCCCTCTTCGGGGAGGTAGATGTGATCAAAGCAATCCAGTTATTGCCGGGCGTGCAGGCTGCCAGTGAAGGCTCTTCGGGCTTTAGCGTACGTGGCGGCAGCCCCGACCAGAACCTTATTCTTTTTGACGATGCGGTGGTCTATAATGCCTCCCACCTCATGGGTTTCTTCTCCGTATTCAACAACGATGCGGTCAACGGCATTACTTTATATAAAGGAGATATTCCGGCGGCTTATGGCGGACGACTATCGTCGCTGCTTGATGTGCAGGCCGCCCCCGGTACGGACCGATTCGGCTTCAATGCCGGCATCGGCCTTATTGCCAGCCGGATCATGCTACAGGGCCCCATAGTGCCCGGCAAAGCCACATTCCTGGTGGCCGGACGGCGTACCTACGCCGATTTATTCCTGCCCCTGTCGCCCAACAAAAATGTCCGCAATGCCACGCTTTATTTCTATGACATCAATGCCAAACTCAATGTCCGGCTGGACCGTAAAAACCAGCTCTCCTTCACCGGCTACTTCGGCAAAGATAACTTCGGTAACCACGATATGACCATGGGCTTCGGCAATATGACAGGAACATTGCGCTGGAAGAACTTTACCACCGATGCGATTACCATACAAACCGAAATCCTGGGCAGTGGTTACGACTATGCGATGAAGGCCTCCATGCCGGCTTTTACGGGCGAGTGGAATTCCAATATCTACAGCCTTGGCCTGCGTTCCGACCTGAGTTGGCGCCATACTTCCGGAACCTATAAACTGGGGATTAGCAGTGACTACAAATGGTTCAACCCCGGCATTGGCCGTAGTGTAATTGAGAACCAGGTTTACACCGTTGCCATGGATAAAAAATACGCCTGGGAAAACGCCCTTTATTTTGCCAACCAGCACCGCCTGTTTGACCACCTGACCCTTAAATACGGCCTGCGTCTTACCCGTTTTGATAACCTTGGTCCCTCCAACGAATACCTTGTGGATGCCCATTATAATGTGACGGATACCCTGACTTTCCGTACCGGTGAATTTTACCATCACAGCTGGGCGCTGGAACCCCGGCTGGGGCTGACCTATGCCTTCAGTGACCAATGGTCGCTAAAAGCCTCTTATTCCCGTACGGCGCAGTTTCTGCACCTGCTTTCCATGTCAACCGCCGGCTCCCCGCTGGATGTATGGGTACCCTCCAACATCACCATCAAACCGGAGACGGCAGACCAGTTTGCCCTGGGCGTCTTTGCCAATTTTATGGATAACCTGCTGGAGGCTTCGGCAGAAATCTACTACAGGAAGCTGGGTGACGTTCTTGATTTCAGGGATCATGCCAAGGTGATGGGTAATAATATTATAGAGTCAGAGGTACGATCCGGCGCCGGCGAAAACTATGGACTGGAACTGATGCTTCGTAAAAATGAGGGCCAACTGACCGGCTGGATCAGTTACACCTGGTCACGCGCTTTCCGTACCATTCCGACCATCAACAGCGGTAACCCTTATTCCTCCCCTTACGACCGTCCGAACAACATTAATATAGTCCTTTCCTACGCTTTTACGCCCCGCCTTTCCGCCTCCCTGAACTGGGTTTATGTGACGGGGCAGCCCGTCACCTTCCCCGAATCGCGCTACCTTTTCGGCAATGATTACATTCCGGTCTATACGGCCCGGAATACTTACCGTTTCCCCGATTACCACCGGCTGGACGCGTCTTTGGACCTGCGCCTGGGGCAGGAATATCCCGGCAAACGCTGGCACCACGCCCTGAACTTTTCCGTCTACAACCTCTACGGCCGCAAAAATCCGTGGACCATTAATTTTAAAACCGATGACAATGCCGTACAATATGCGGAGATGACCTATCTCTTCGGTATTGTACCCTCCATAACCTATACCGTGAAATTTGAGTAAGCGACTACCATGAACAAATCCATACCTCCTCAAATCACCAAGATAAGCTATCGGCCCTTTTACAGCATACTAAGCCTGTTGTCGGGGCTGCTGATCACGGCCTGTACGGAGCGCATAGACATCAGCACAGACAATGCGGCGCCGCAGGTCGTCATTACCGGCTGCATTACTACCGATACAATGGTGCACACCGTTACCATATCACAAACCGTAGGCTATTTTGGCACGGAGTCGCCGAAGACCTTTGACAACGCCAGGGTGAAAATAAACGGTGAAGAACTGCAATATTTCGGTTCCGGCGTTTATGGTACCGACCCCAGCTTCTTTGGGGTTCCGGGAACTAAATATACCTTGGATGTAGAAGTAGATGTTGAAGGGGAGGGCCGGCTTTCTCATTACACGGCCGAAGCCCTGATGCCACGGATCCACAAGCTGGATTCCATAAGCCTGATTCCGGCGCGTTCGGATATGGATCCCAACGATCCCCGCTGGTGGTTGCTGGTACATTTCCAGGACATAAAAAATGTACCGAACCTGTTCGGCGCCCATCTCTATATTTGCGGCCTGAAATATAGCGACTTTCTCCGCCGCTACTACTTAAATGAAAATGAAGAAATGGCGGCCGACGGCCAATACATCCGCTTTCCGTTGATTCCCGAATACACTATACGCCATGAGATGCGTTGGAACAACGATGAAAAAATCCTTGTATATACCGGCGATACGCTCACTGTAGAATTGAACATGCTTGACCGTCCTTATTTCGATTACCTCCGCGCCGCCAAGCTGGAAATAAGCGGCAGTAATCCGATCTTTGCCGGCCCGCCGGCCAATGTCCCCGGTAATATTCAGGGCGGCGCCCTGGGTATTTTCGGCGCCTATACCACCAGCCGCCGGCATTTAGTGTTGGACAAACGCTACGGTTTGCCGGATCCTCCGCAGGAGTAAGTTTACCGCCCGAACGCCTGAAAGACAATCAGCTTTCCTTTTTCGAACGCTAAGCTGAAACTGTTGCCGCTGGCTTCGTTCAGGCTGCCTTTCCACCAGGCGTCGAATAGTACGTGCTGGGTGGGGTATTTTAGCCCTTCGCTTACGACCCGGGTTTCCGGCGTGAGGCAGAAAATGGAAACGGCCTGGCCTTTTTCGCAGAGGAACGTACGGCTGCCGCGCGTTGGTGTAAATACTCCGGTATCAGTGATCATCTCCACCTCGGCCAGTGTCGCATAATCGGCCAGCAGGCTTATATTGGCGATGCTGTGGTCGTCGCGGCCGCCGGTGGCGCCCAGTATAGTTAGCGCCTTGCAATTGTTTTCTGTGCAGAATAGCACGGCTTTGGTCAGGTCATTGGTTTCCTGGTCCGGAGAGCGATGGATGATGCCGGCAAAGCGCTCTTGCATACCGGCGGACAGGGTGTCCATGTCCCCTACAATGTAGTCGGGTTGCCGCCCGTACAGGAGCAATTTTTCGACGGCCCCGTCACAGCAGACCACCGTCGCAGCCTCCTTCAGCGCCGCCAGGGCCCTGGGGTGGGAGGGAAAGGTGCCGTCGGCTAAAATAACAACGGGGGATTGTAAGGGAAACATGTGTATATTTAATAATGAAGCGAACTCACGAGCCGTGAGGCGAATATAATTAAGTAAAAATATAGATTTCCGGATGCCGGAACCCGAGCAGAAAGTCTTTTACGGGCACTCGTTTTTTGCCGGCCATCTGCAATTCGTTGATGCGGATAAAGCCGTCCGCACAGGCTACTTTCAGGTAGCTTTTCTGGTCACAGACAATCGTACCCGGAGCCAGATGGTGTTCCTGTATTTCGGGTGTCGTATCGAAAATTTTTACAGGCGTGCTTTGCCCTTTCTCGTCCGTCAGCTCACCGAAGGCGGCGGGGTAGGGGCTGAGCCCGCGCACCAGGTTGTGGATTTGCCGGGCCGGTTGGTCCCAATGTATCCGGCAGGTCTCTTTATGAATTTTGGGCGCCGGTTTCCAATCCGTGCCGGAGGCTTGCGCTTGTGGTTGCACAGCGCCTGCGGCTATGGCATCCAGGGTCCGGGCAATCAATCCTGCGCCGGAGACCATCAGCCGGTCATGTAAGGATCCCGCATTTTCGTTTTCGCCGATGGATAGTTTTTCACTATATATGGTGCTGCCCGTGTCTATCTGCTCATCGAGAAAGAAGGTGGTGGCGCCTGTTTCTTTTTCACCGTTGATGATGGCCCAGTTGATGGGGGCGGCGCCGCGGTATTGGGGCAGCAGAGAAGCATGCAGGTTGAAAGCGCCGCAGCGGGGCATGCGCCACACCACCTCGGGCAGCATCCGGAAAGCAACGACTACGAATACATCTGCCTGCCAATCGCGCAGCTGGCTGAGAAAGGCTTCGTCACGCAGTTTCTCCGGTTGCAATACCGGTAATTGATGCTGCAGGGCCAGTTTTTTAACCTCGGACTGGTGGAGCTGTTGCCCGCGGCCGGCCGGTTTGTCGGGCACGGTAACGACGCCAACCAGCCGGTATTGCCGGTCTATCAGGCTCTGCAGGCAGTGGGCGGCAAAGCCTGGTGTGCCCATAAATACGATGCGTAGCGGATTAGTCACGTTTCTTTTTCTTGTTGAGTATACTTGTCAATTTATTCAGCACATTGAGGTAACGGTCGGTATTGAACAGCGCAGAGTCGGTGGTTGCCTTATAGGTCAGGAAAATACCGATGGGCAATAATACGAAACTCGACAGCCAGATTCCCATCGCAGGCGACCATACATCATCGCGTGAAAGTTTTTTACCGCTGATGTCTACCACCCAGTAGATGATGAAGAAAAAGCTGGAAACAACAACCGGCATTCCCAGTCCTCCTTTCCGGATGATGGCCCCCAGGGGCGCGCCGATAAAGAAGAAAATCAGGCAGGCGATAGACAGGGTGAACTTGCGGTGCCACTCAATGTCTACACGGCGCAGCGAGTAGTCATACTGCTCAAAGTTGGCAAGGTGCATATCTATCTGTGATAAGCCCTGTTTAGCGCGATCCAGCGCTTGGGCGGACAGGTCCATCTTCTCATCAATGGACGCCTGTCGGAACAGTGAGTCGCAATTGAGCGTATATATATACTGTGCGCTCCGGCGGGCTGTGGTATCCAACTCTTGTCCGCGCATAAACCCGAGTTTATAATAAATGGAGGAAATAAAGTTCTTGGTGATCTCGGTTTCCATCGCCTTCAGGGAGTCGCTCTGCTGGGTCAGGGTGAGGATACTTTGCATCTGCGCCTGTCCCTTGAACAGGTCATCATTATCGCTGCGCTTGAAGTCATAACCATTCAGCGGAATAAGCACTTCCTGTTCGGTAAAGAAGCGCCGTTGGAAAGGAGCGCTGGTATCGCTCAGATTCTGCGTTTCCTGGTTCTCGTAAGTGTGCCCATTGAAAAGTTTGAATATCAGGTACTCTTTGTCTGCCGTAAAGCGGATATAGCCCGAGTCTGCCCGGGTCACGGAAACATTGCCTTTTTTGGCCGTGTGATCGTACACAATCACATTATACATCGTCTGTGTTTTAGGATCCTGCCGCTCTATCCGCAGGCTGTAATCTTCCAGTCCGTTGTAAAACATCCCGGCCGGGATCTTGATTTCTTCCCGCTTGTTCCGGATGTCATACATCAGCGAGTTGATTTTCAGGTTGGCCATAGGAATGAAATAATTCGACACAAAGAAAGCGCCGACACAGATCAATACCGCCATGCCCATGAGCGGTCGCATGATGCGTTGCACACTCATGCCTGCGGCTTTCATGGCCAGTAGTTCATTGTTTTCACCGAAATCACCCATGGTCATGATCGAGGCCAGCATGGTAGACAAGGGGAGGGCCAGCGGAATAAAGGTGATGGCGCCCCAGAAAATAAATTCTGCCACTACGAGCATTCCCAAGCCTTTCCCTACCAGCTCATCAATATACAGCCACAAGAACTGCAGCATGAGTACGAAGAGTACAACAAAAAACGTCAGCACCATAGGGCCGAGGTAAGAAACCAGTATGTAGCGGTCTATGCGTTTCATTCAATAATATCATCTATCATCTTGTCATCGGCAATATTCGGCAGGGTAACCTGCAGATTCGGTGTGCGCTGCATTTCGCGTTGTATGGCAAACAGGGCGCCCTCATTGCGGGCCCAGCTGCGGCGGGCAATGCCGTTGTTTACATCCCAAAGCAGCATGTTTTCCAGGCGGCGTTGCGCATCGGCGCTGCCGTCAAGGGTCAGGCCGAAACCGCCGTTGATTACTTCGCCCCAGCCTACACCACCGCCATTGTGCAAGGATACCCAGGTGGCGCCGCGGGCGGCATCACCAATAACGTTCTGTACGGCCATGTCGGCGGTAAAAGACGAACCGTCGTAGATGTTCGATGTTTCGCGGTAGGGAGAGTCGGTGCCCGACACATCATGGTGGTCGCGGCCCAGCACTACCGGGGCGGACAGCTTGCCTTCGCCGATGGCCTTATTGATGGCTGAGGCAATGCGGATGCGCGCTTCGCTGTCGGCATACAGGATGCGCGCCTGCGAACCTACTACCAGGTTATTGGACTGTGCTTCGCGAATCCATTGGAGGTTGTCTTCCAGCTGCGGTTTAATTTGTGCGGGAGCACTCCGGAGCATGTCTTCCAGCACCGCTGCGGCCAGTTGATCGCTTACTGCCAGGTCCGCCGGATTTCCGGAGGTGCATACCCAGCGGAACGGGCCGAATCCGTAGTCAAAGAAGAGGGGGCCGAGGATATCCTGGATATAGGAGTTGTATTTGAAATTGCCGTCGTTGTTCAGGATGTCGGCGCCGGCGCGTGAGGCTTCGAGCAGGAAGGCGTTGCCGTAGTCGAAGAAATACATGCCGCGTCCGGAGAGGGTGTTTATTGCAGCCACCTGGCGGCGCAGGGAGTCCTGTACCTTTTCTTTAAACCTGGCGGGTTCTTCGGCCATCATCAGATTGGCCTCTTCCAGTGAAAGGCCTGCGGGATAATACCCTCCGGCCCATGGATTATGTAGCGAGGTCTGGTCGCTCCCCATATCTACCTTGATGTTCTCCGCTGCCAGCCGTTCCCATAAATCTACCACATTGCCCTGGTAGGCCAGGGAAATGGCTTCTTTGTCCGCAATGGCCTTGCGTATGCGCGGAATCAGGCTGTCGAGCTCCGTGTATACTTCATTTACCCAGCCCTGGCTGTGGCGGGTATGCACGGCCTTGGGGTTGATTTCGGCAATAACGCCTACAACACCGCTCACTACGGCTGCCTTGGGCTGAGCCCCCGACATACCGCCGAGTCCGGCGCTTACAAAGAGTTTCCCGCCGGTGGTGTCCCCCGGTTTGGTCACGCGGCGCGCCGCATTCATCACCGTAATGGTGGTGCCGTGGACAATGCCCTGCGGACCGATGTACATGAAAGAACCGGCTGTCATCTGGCCGTATTGGGATACTCCCAGGGCATTGAATTTTTCCCAATGGTCCGGAGACGAATAGTTGGGAATGACCATGCCGTTGGTGATAATTACGCGTGGGGCGTCTTTATGTGAAGGAAAAAGACCCATCGGATGTCCGGAGTAAAGCACGAGTGTCTGCTCATCGGTCATGGTCGCCAGGTATTGCATGGTGAGCAGGTACTGGGCCCAGTTCTGGAATACGGATCCGTTGCCCCCGTATGTAATCAGTTCGTGGGGGTGTTGGGCTACCGCCTTGTCGAGATTATTCTGCAACATCAGCATGATGGAGGCCGCCTGCCGTGAGCGGTGCGGGTACGCATCAATAGGGCGTGCATACATCTCGTAGCCGGGGCGGAAACGGTGCATGTAAATACGGCCGTAGGTTTCCAGCTCCTTGTAAAATTCAGGCGCCAGCACCGCATGGTGCCTGGCCGGAAAATAACGCAACGCATTTTTCAGGGCTAACTTCTTTTCTACTTTAGTCAGTATGTCCTTGCGTTTGGGCGCGTGGTTGATAGCCGGGTCATAGGCCTTCGGAGCAGGTAACTCCGCTGGTATTCCGGCTAAAATCTGTTGTTGAAAATCGGTTAGGTTCATAATTAGACCTCATTATTCATTGTTGATAATGTTATCGCTTTATTTATTGCAGCTTCCAATTTGGCGGGGTTCTTTCCTCCGGCTACAGCAATGAACGCTTGTCCGCCGCCACTGCCGTCCATTTCCTTAGCGGCTTCTTTTACGATATTGGAGGCGTTGAGCCCGCGTTGCACGGACTCATCACCCAAGGCTACTACCAGCGAGCATTTGCCGGCCTGTAAGGAGCCTGCTACATAGAGCAGGTTCGGTATTTCGGCGCGCAATTGGTTGCCTATTTCTTTTATAACCTCGGCAGGGGCGTCGTTCTGTATACGGGCTATCCGGAGCCCGTCTTTCTCCTGCAGATTGAGTTTGATGTGCTCTTTCACCATGGCGATTTTTTCGCGCATGAATTGTTGCACCTGTTTGCTCATTTCCGCATTATCATCCAGGGCTTTTTTTACCGAGCTTATGAGGTTGGGGGTGTTGTTGAACAACTCCTGCGCCATTTTCATCATGCCCAGTATCTCATTGATATAGCGCTCCGCATTGGCTGCCGTGACGGCTTCAATACGGCGTACGCCGGCGGCAATGGAACTTTCATTGATGATTTTGAAATAGCCGATATTACCGGTGGCGGATACATGGGTACCGCCGCAGAGCTCTACGGAGTCATCATATTTAATCACCCGCACGCTCTGGCCATACTTTTCGCCGAAGAGGGCCATGGCGCCCATTTGTTGCGCTTCTGCAATAGGCAGGTTGCGCATTTCGGTAAGCGGGGCGTTGTTGCGGATCAGTTCGTTGACCAGCTTCTCGGTCTTTACTATTTCTTCGTCCGTCATTTTCTGGAAGTGCGCAAAGTCAAAGCGCAGGTAGTCGGCATTCACCAGTGAGCCCTTTTGTTCCACATGGCTGCCCAGCACCTTGCGCAGGGCATAGTGGAGCAGGTGGGTGGCGGTATGGTTGCAGGCCGTGGCCATGCGCTTTTGCGTATTCACCTGGGCGGTGAAACTGTCTTGCAGCGCCTCCGGCAATCGGTCTACAATGTGAATGATCAGGTTGTTTTCCTTGACCGTATTCAGTACTTTAACTACAGGCTTTCCGCCGGCATCCAGCAAGTGTCCTTCATCACCGACCTGTCCGCCGCTTTCGGCATAGAAAGGCGTACGGTCAAATACTACCTGTATCGTATTTTTATTTTTCTCTTTCACGTGGCGGTACCGCGAGAGTTGTATCTCACAGCGTGTCATGTCATAGCCTACAAATTCCGTTTGTTCAATGGGACGGAGCTCTACCCAGTCGCCCTCTTCTTTGGCGGCGGCGTTGCGGCTGCGGTTTTTCTGCGCTTCCAGTTCTTTTTCAAAGCCGGGGAGATCTACCGTAAAGCCTTTTTCACGGGCGATCAGTTCTGTCAGGTCTATGGGAAATCCAAAGGTGTCGTACAGCTGAAATGCCGTAGCGCCGTCAATTTCTTTTTTGTCGCCGGATTTGGCAATAATGCCGTCGAGCAATTGTATGCCCTTGTCGAGCGTGCGCAGGAAGGTGCTTTCCTCTTCGGTAATTACCTTTTCAATTAATTGCTGTTGGGCCTTCAGTTCGGGGAACGCCTCACCCATCTGGGCAACCAGTGTAGGCACCAGCTTGCAGATGAAGGGCTCATTGAAGCCGAGGAACGTATAGCCGTAGCGCAGGGCGCGGCGCAGGATGCGGCGGATCACGTAGCCGGCTTTCACGTTGGAAGGCAGCTGTCCGTCGGCAATGGAGAAACAAATGGCGCGCAGATGGTCGGCAACTACACGCATAGCTACATCGGCCTCGTGATTTTCCCCGTATTTACGTCCGCTCAGTGCGGCTAATTGTTGCAGCAGGGGTTGGAATACATCCGTGTCGTAGTTGCTCTGCTTGCCTTGCAGGGCCATACACAGGCGTTCGAAACCCATGCCGGTGTCCACATGTTTGGCCGGCAGCGGTTCCAAGCTGCCGTCTGCCTTCCGGTTAAATTGTATGAAAACCAGGTTCCAGACTTCCACCACCTGCGGGTTGTCTTTGTTGACGAGTTCGGCGCCCGGCACCCGCCGGCGTTCGTCGTCATTGCGCAGGTCTATGTGCAGTTCGCTGCAGGGGCCGCAGGGACCGCTGGCGCCCATTTCCCAGAAATTATCTTTCTTACGGCCCAGCAATATCCGTTCTTTAGGGAGGTATTGCTCCCAGTAGCCGGCCGCTTCGCTGTCGGCCTCCAGGCCGTCATCCGCACTGCCTTCAAATACGGTGGCGTACAGCCGCTCTTTGTCCAGTTTGTATACTTCCGTGAGCAATTCCCAGGCCCAGCTGATGGCTTCTTTTTTGAAGTAATCACCGAAACTCCAGTTACCCAGCATTTCAAACATGGTGTGGTGATAGGTGTCATGCCCCACTTCTTCCAGGTCATTGTGCTTGCCGCTTACGCGCAGGCATTTCTGGCTGTCGGCCACTCGTTTGTACTCAATAGGGGTATTGCCCAGGAACCAGTCTTTGAATTGATTCATTCCCGCATTGGTAAACAGCAGGGTAGGGTCATTTTTGACCACCATAGGGGCCGAGGGGACAATAGTATGGCCTTTCTGTTTGAAAAAATCCAGAAAGGTTTGTCGGATTTCCTTTGACGTCATTGGCATAGGACGATATAGCTTTTGTTATGTTAATAAATCATACAAAAATACGATATTTATTTGGTATCTCTGCAAAAAATATCTATTTTTGCGTGTTCTACGGATTTAAACTCCAAAAAATGGCCAAGTTAAAATACAAGTTTAATACCGAAACCCTCTCGTTTGAAATACATAAGGTTAGTAGTCGCAAGCGTTTACGCCATGTGTTGCTGTTGCTTTCTTCCAGTGTGGTTGTGGCGGTGGCCTGCTTCTCCTTGTATGCGGTTTATTTTGATACGCCTAAGTTGATGACCCTGCGCCGCAACAACGCGGATCTGGTGCTGGAATTGGAGTTGCTGGAGAAACAGGCGGATTTGGCGAATGAGGCTTTAGTGCGTCTGCAGCAGCGTGATAACAACGTGTACCGTCCTACCTTCGGTTTGGCGGAGATTCCGGCCTCTTTACGTGATGCCGGTTTCGGAGGGGTAGACCGTTACACCTCCCGTTTCAATAAATCCGAGCATGCCGCTTTACTGACAAACTGTGCATTGAGCCTGGATAAACTGTTGCGTAAGGTTTGTATACAATCCATGTCCTTTGATACGGTGGCCCAGAATGCCCGGGTTGTTGAGCAGATGGCGGATTGTGTGCCGGCTATACAACCGGTGGCAAAGGTGAATCCGTCCCTGGCATCCTTCTTTGGTAACCGCAGGGATCCTGTTTATGGCGATATTCGTTTTCATGAAGGCATTGACCTTCCGGGCAAAGTCGGAGAACCTGTCTTTTCCACAGGAAACGGAACGGTCGTGTATGTAGAGCACGCGTTGATCGGTTATGGGAATAACGTCATCGTTGATCATGGCTTTGGTTATAAAACCCGCTACGCCCACCTGCATACCATCAATGTGCGGAGGGGCGATCAGGTTACCCGCGGTCAACAGATCGGCAAGCTGGGTAATACCGGTAAGTCTGTGGGGCCACACCTTCACTATGAAGTGATTTACCGCGGCAATCCGGTGAACCCCCTGAATTTCTTTGTGAATGATATAGAGTATGAAGATTTGGCCACTATCATGCACATTGACCGTAAATCTGTGAAATGGGAGTTTGAATAACTATGAAACATCGTTACAGGTTTCATCATGAGCATCTTGATTTTGTCAAAGAGAAAAGAAGCGTCCGCAAAATCTTGTGGCAGGTATTGCTTTATGTACTGGCCATAGCGTTTATGACTGTGGCGTATTACCTTGCTTATTCCCTTTTCTTTGACACCCCTGAAGAGCGGGCTATGAAGCGTGAAAATGCCTTGTTGCAGGCCGAGGTGGGACAGTTGGCTAAAAAAATGGACCAGGTGGCAGAGGTGATGGGCGAGTTGGAAACACGTGACCGTGAGATTTATCAGGCCATCTTTCATGCCGATATGTCACCCTTGAATAATGTGCTTAGTTACAGGTATGAAGATTATGCCGATAGTAATAATGACCACCTGACCACCGCGACAGCGGAAAAAATTTCCGCATTGAAGGTCCGGGCAGCGGACGTGAAAGCCCTGATGGCCCAACTGACCGATTCATTACAGCGCTACCCTGTCGAAAAACGCCTGGCCTATCCCTTTTTGCAGCCGGTGGATAACCCGGATTTGTCCCGGGTCGGGGCTTCCGTAGGTATGCGCATGCATCCTTTTTATAAATTGCTGAAACAACATACCGGGATTGATTTTATGCCCGGCATGGGGGCTGATGTATATGCTACGGGGGCAGGCCGTGTAATCAAGGTGGTCCGTTCACAACGCGGCACAGGCAACCGGGTGGAAATAGCGCATGATAACGGTTATATCACGACCTATTCGCACCTGTCCGAGGTGTTGGCCCATGACGGACAAACCGTAAAACGCGGACAACTTATTGCCCGGGTGGGCAATACCGGGATGTCTGTGGCGCCCCACCTGCACTATGAGATATTAAAAGACGGCAACTATATGGATCCTTTGAATTACATGTTCCTTCAGCTCTCGCCTGCCGATTATGAGGTGTTGCGTCAGCTTTCTACCAGCGCCGGCCAGTCCCTGGATTGATTTTACCGATAGATTATTTATTATTATGCCTTACAAAGAAAAGCCTGTCGAAAAAATGTTCTACTCCATCGGAGAGGTCTCCGAATTGTTTGGAGAGAGTACTTCTCTCATCCGTTTTTGGTCCAACAAGTTCAATGATGTGATCAAGCCGCAGAAAAACAAAAAAGGCAACCGGATGTTTACGCCCCAGGACATTGCGAACTTCCGGATCATTCACCACCTGGTGCGGGAGAAAGGCATGACCCTTGATGGTGCGCACAAGCGCATGAAAGAGAATAAAACAGGAGAGGACCGCTCGCTGGAAGTCATTTCCGCCCTGGAGCGTGTTAAAGAAGAATTATTGGCTGTGAAAGAATTGCTATAGAGGAGGTCTTATGTTAGCGAAAGACATTGCTGCTGTTATAGAAGAACTTGCTCCGCTGAAGTACCAGGAAAACTGGGACAATGCGGGCTTTTGTGTCGGCTCGCCCGAAGCCGAAGTAACCGGGGCCTTGCTATGTGTGGATGTTACCCCTGAAATTCTGGATGAGGCGATAGCCCGTGGCTTCAATATGGTAATTTCTCATCATCCCGTAATTTTCCACGGACTTAAAAAACTTACCGGCGCCAGCTTTACCGAGCGGGTCGTAGCCCAGGCCGTGAAAAACAACCTGGTGCTTTATGCCGCACACACCAACCTGGATAATGTCCCCCATGGGGTAAACTGGGCCTTGGCCGCTAAACTCGGATTACAGGAAATCACCCTTCTACAGCCCGGCAATGCGCCTGAGGCAGGTTCCGGCGCCATCGGCGCCTTACCGGCCCCTATGCCGGTTGAGCAATGGTTGGCGCACCTGAAACACACCTTTTCCCTGCCCGTTATACGGCATTCCCGATGGCATACGGCTAAAGTTCAGAGAATAGCCCTTTGCGGAGGGAGCGGCGCTTTCCTTATGGGGGCCGCCATAGCCGCCGGCGCGGACTGCTTTGTAAGTGCAGAATTCAAGTACAATCACTTTTTTGATGTCCAGAACCAATTAATTATTGCAGATATAGGCCATTATGAGAGTGAAAAGTGTGTTTTAACCATCTTTTTTAACCTACTTACAAAAAAAATGCCTAACTTTGCCCTCCAAATTGCCGAAAAAATATCTAATCCGGTGATTTATAGTTGATTGTATTTATTTTTGAATTTTAAACGATATTTTTAAACGATATTATGGCAAAAACTGCTACCGACAAGAAAGAAAAAGCGACGGCTCCGGCTCCCGCTATACTCCGGAGACCGGCTACGGAAGCTGATGCTTCCATGGAGCAAAAATTGCGGCTGCTGTATCAATTGCAGCTGACCGATTCGAAAATTGACTCCATTAAATTATTGCGTGGTGAATTGCCTCTTGAAGTGCGTGACCTGGAAGACCATGTACAGGGCCTGAAAACGCGTATCACCAACTATCAGACAGAAATGAAAGAGTTGGAAAGCGTGATCGGCAAGAAAAAGATCGACGTGGAAAACTCACGCGCTGCGGTGAAAAAATACGAATCACAACAGAATAATGTAAAAAATAACCGTGAGTACGATTCTATTACCAAAGAAATAGAGTACCAGAACCTGGAAGTTGAACTTTCGGAGAAGCGGATTAAAGAATATGGTGCTCAGATCAAAGAACGTAAAGTGCAGTTGGATGAAACCAAGGAGCTGTTGAACGAACGCATGCAGGACCTGGCCAACAAAAAGAAAGAGCTGGAAGACATTGTAGCCGAAACCTCCAAGGATGAGAAAGACCTGACGGCACAATCCGATGGCTTGGCCGTTCAGCTTGACGAGCGTATGGTGAAAGCCTATCGCCGTGTACGCAGCAATGCACGCAACGGCTTGGCTGTGGTAACCGTTCGCCGTGACGCCTGCGGTGGCTGTTTCAATAAGATCCCCCCTCAGCGCCAATTGGATATCTGTCTGAGTAAAAAAATCATTGTTTGTGAATATTGCGGACGTATTCTTGTGGATGCCGGTCTGGTAAGTGACTTGGTGGAAAAAGCCTAATTACTACCTGTATATAAATCTAAAAGCTATCGGTTCTAATAGACCGGTGGCTTTTTTTTTGACTATCCCGAAATACTGTTAGTGTTTTATTATCAAATAGATGGCGTTCTATTGTTAATGAGGATTTACATTTATATATTTGATTATTAGTATTTTGATGGTAAATAGCAGTGTCATAGTGTTAAAAAAGCTGCTTTTTTCGGATAGCAGGATATTTTTGTGTAAATTTGTACATTATAATTTTAATAGTCCGGACTTTACTTCTTTTGTTTTAGTTCTACGACACTTTATAAAGTATGTATTTTTACATCTATTATTTTTATTATTCGTTTATCGGTTATCCTTTTCTCTTACAGTTTGCGGTCTTTTTCCTGTTTGTTTTCTCCTTGGCCATCATTATTGCTGCCGGCCGGTTTTCATGGGTGATTTTAGATCATTACAGGAAGAAGAGATTTCAACAACGGCTTTATTATCGTTATCTGACCCCTGTGACGGAAGTGATTACTGCTCGTGAAAATTTTGTGCTGCAAGACATTGCACCTGTTATACGTTGCAATGTGAAAAACTTGAAAGCACGGGAAAAGCGCATATTAACGAATATCTTACTACGGATTCGCAATCGCGAAAAGAGGATTAATGAAGAAAATTTCAGGGTGGTGGTTGACTACTTTGAGATTCGCCAATTTTGGGAAAAAAAGATGCGTCATGGCCGCACTGCTATGAAGCTAAAAGCTTTGCGGAAGTTAGACGAGTTGAATATTGCCGCACAGGGCTCTATCATCAGTCCGTTGACTTACAGCCGTAATCCACAGGTGCGGAAGAAAGCGCGTGTATTCTACATGCTTTTTAGTAAGACCAACCCTTTTAAGTTCCTGGAAGAAGATTTTGATCCTTCCTTTGATAACTGGGACAAAGTGGAGATTCACCGGGTACTTGTGCAGCGCGAGGACCAATTGCCGCTGATTTCCCAATGGTTGAAAAAATCCGATAATCCGGCCTATCAGGCCTTCATGATTGATGAGATCCGCTTTTTCAATCAACAACGCTGCATTCCTTACCTGCTGGAGACCATCCGGGGGCATGATGCTTTTTTGCGCGAACGTTGTATAGAAGCGCTGGCTGCAATGGATTATAAGGCGGCCGAGGCGGATTTTATGCGGGAGTATCCTTTACAGCCCCTGGGGGTACAAAAGAGCATTATCCGGGCGATCCGCATGTTCCAAACCGGAAAAGCACTGTTTTTTCTGGAAGATGCCTATCGGGTAACACCGGATGTGGATTTGAAAATGCTGATATTGAGAGCTGTGCTTAATTATGGGGCGGCGGGTAAAGAATTGTTTTATATGATGCAGCACAAAGCGCCTCAGAAAGAACGTGTTTTCTTTGACCATGTGAGTAATCCTTTAATTAAATATTATTAAACCATAGGTATGCCGGAATTTCAAATTGCCCTATTACAATACAGGTTCTTCTTCTATGTCAGCCTCATTGTGGCATTCACCCTGTTGTTGGTATATATGGCCTACATCAACCTTAAACGATACCGTTGGCAATTTACCAGGAAGGAGGATGGACTGCTCAAAGATTCGCCTTATGTACCGGGGATTTCTATTGTGGCCCCAGCGTATAATGAGGAAAAAACAATTATCATGAATGTGATGTCAATGCTGACGCTTGACTATCCGCTCTACGAGGTGGTAATTGTGAACGACGGGAGTAAGGACCATACATTGGAACTTCTGATAGCGCATTTCAGCCTGGTGGAAACTTCTTTCGCCTACATAGAAAAAATAAAAACGAGGCCGGTTAAGCGTATCTTCAAATCGACCAATCCGGAATACGCCAAACTTACGGTGGTTGATAAAATCAACGGTGGAACTAAGGCCGACGCTTCCAATGCCGGAATTAACGCCTCTGTCTTTCCTTATTTTGTTTGTACGGATGTGGACTGTATCCTCTCTCGCGACGCGCTGGTTAAATTGATCCAACCGGTGTTGAGCTCTCCGGTGCGGGTCATAGCCGTGGGCGCCACTTTACGCATGGCCAACAGCTCCGAAATCAACGAGAATGGCGTACTCACCCATGTACGCCCTCCCAAAGACTGGATTCCCTGCTTTCAGGAAATCGAATACCTGCGTTCTTACCTGATCAGTAAGCTGGGCTGGTCTTTCATCAATGCCGTGCCCAATGTGTCGGGCGGTTTGGGCTTGTTTGACAAGGGCGTGGTGATCGAAGCCGGAGGCTATGAGCCCACCTCCCATGCCGAAGATATGGACATGATGTTGCGCATGATCGCCTATATGAAAGACTACAACCAGGCCTACCGCGTACTGCACATTCCGATAACCGCCTGCTGGACGGAAGGGCCTCCCGGCCTTGCCGTACTCAACCGGCAGCGTACACGTTGGGCCCGCGGCCTGTTCCAGCTCTTTGTCGAACACCGGAAATACCTCTTTAACCGGAAATATGGCCGTATGGGGCTTGTTACCCTGCCTTATATTCTGATCTTCGAATTTCTGGCGCCTGTCTTTGAACTTGTGGGGATATTCACGCTGCTTTATTTCGCCCTCACCGGACAGATCAATACAAGCAGCGCCCTGATTCTTTTTGCATACATTTATCTGATGGGCGTCTTCGTATCGTTGATGGCCATACTTTTTGACATCAGGGTAAAAAAATGGTACAGGACTTTCAGGGAATATACGCGGCTCCTGCTTTTTTCCATGTGTGAGTTTCTCGTTTACCATCCGTTTATCGTATTCTTTAGCCTGAAGGGCTATGTGGATTATTTATCAAGGCAGAACTTTGAATGGGGGGCTATGAAGCGGCAGGGATTCAAGCAACAAAACAAAAAGAAGTAAGCGTTATGAGGCAACTGTTTAAATATATCATCATTTCTTGTTGCCTGTTATTTATAGGTGACTTTCTATCGGCGCAAACCAAGCGGCCGGAGGATGCCGAGGCGTATGCCAACGAAATAGACTATCATTTCAAGCGCGAAGATTTTAATACCGGCAAGGCCATGTTGGATGAAAGCTTGAAAAAATACCCGGAAAATTCAGACCTGCACATGTTACTTGGGCGCTATTATCTCTATCGGAAGGATTACGATGAAGCGCGTTTTGAATTGCTAACGGCTTTATTTTTAGATAAAAACAATTACTTGGTAAAGCACTATCTTATACAGGTGGAGATGGCTGCCCAGCGTTATTCCAGCGCTATATGTTATATTAACGAACTATTGGAATATTATCCCTACTCCAAGGAGCTGTGGTTAAAGGAAATTAATATTTACCGTATTCTGGGCAACCACGAAGAGGCCAACCGGCTTTTGGACCGGCTCTGCCGTATTTACCCGGACGATGAGGGACTGCGTAATTCCTATGTGTACTACATAGAATTAGAATTGAAAAATAAAAAGAACGAAGGCCGGATCAGCGAAGCAATAACCCTGGCTTCCCGCCTGTCGGATGAAAATCCTTTCAACGAGGTGTTTTATATGGAGTTGAGCGAGGCGTATATCCGTACCAATGATTATCAGAAAGCGCTGCAAACGGTGGAAAAAGGCTTGTTCAATATTCCGGATCACCGGCCTATGACCGAGCGTAAATTGGCTATCCTATCCGCCATGCACCGGTATGAAGAAGCCTTGACATTTATTCGTGAAAAACTGCAGCGTTCGGCCGACAAGGCCTACTGGCAGGGGAAATATGATGATTTTCTATTGGAAAGCGCCCGCTATTACCGGAAAACAGATCCGTATACGCTATACGGAAACTATCAGCAACAACATCCCGGCGAAGAGGAGTCCTTGAATTATGTCATCAGTACCGCTATCTCGAGGGGACTGTATGAGGATGCCCTGCTTGCTATTAAAAAAGCGCAGCAGGTAAAGGGGCGCAGCAAGCAGCTCTTGTTAAAAGAGCAGGCTGTTTATGAGCGGATGGGCGCCCGGTCCAAGTCCGATTCCCTGGCCCGCCTGCTCTATGAACGTTACCCGGCGGATACGGAGATTTCCGGCCGTTTTATTGATTACCAACTTCGCCGCGCCAAGGACCTGATGAATGATCAGCAGTATGCCGCCGCCGTTACGCCCTGGCGCATAGTGCTGCAATCCGGTGCGCCGGAACAACGCGCTGATGCCCGGAATGCGTTATACAATTGCTATCTTAATACCGGAGACTATGAACAGGCTTTAGCCTTGGCGGACACCCTTATTCCAACCGATCCTTCGGACTGGGCGTGGCGGCTGAGAAAAGCGGACGTGTACGGCAAACAACAGCAGTATGAGAAGGCCATGTCCTTATATGGCGAAGCCATAGCACATAGTCCGCTCGCAGTACGGGAAAACTTACGCTCAGGCTATGATGAAGCCGTTCTGATATACATGAAAGCCCTGATTGAGGCTCAGGAGCCGGAAGAGGCCTATCGTCTGACTACAACTTACTGGCTGGCGGCCAATCCGCGGAGCGCCGCTGCTTTACATCATGCCGTCAACCTTTCCGCCCAACTGAAAGATTATGCGCGAACCGAAACCTATGCCATGCAGGGCGCTCTCTACTACCCGGCAGACATGTTCTTTACCGTGAAACTGGCCGAAGCCTATAACCGGAAGAACAATTTTGACCAATCGTATGCTTTTCTGGGGCCGGAGATCCGGAAAAAACCATATCATAAAGCCCTGCAGGGTGTCTATGCAGAATCCGGGATAGGTTACGCCCGCCTGCTGGCCGCCGGCAAACAATACGAAGCCGGTATACAGGTCCTGGATACGGCCTTGCGCTACAATGAAAACAACAGCGACCTGAAATATGTGAAAGGTGAATTGCTGGAAAAATTGCACCGCTATGATTCTGCCTACTATTACCAATCTTTCTATACGCCTTCGTTTGCCGAAGCGCCGGAATTCCGCGCCCATCTGGAGTATTTACGCAGCAGGGGCTATAGGAACCAGCTGGGGCTTTTTACCCAGCTGTATAGTAACGGCGATTCCATTACATCGGTTATCGCATCGTTGGAATACAGTTATGCAGCGAAGAACAACAGTTATACGGGGCGCTTGAATTACAGCGGACGGGAGCAGGGAAAGGCCTTGCAGCTGGAGGCGGAGTGGACCCATAACTGGAGCCCGGATTGTTATACCCGCCTGCACCTGGCCGGCGCTAACAACATCTTTCCGAAGTGGATTGTAACGGCGGCTGTTTATCCGCATTTAGGCAAGGCGTTTTGGGGCGAAGCGGGCCTTTCTTATCGTCGCCTGGCCGAGGGCGAAGACCTTTATGGCGGCGTGCTGGGATTTTCGAAAGAGTGGGAATCCATATTGCTGGGCTTTAAGCTAAACCCGATGCTCCTGGACGGACGTTGGTACTACAGCGCTTCGGGCCAATTGCGCTGCTATTTTCTGAGCCATAAGAGCTATATCAATGCCATGGCCAGTTTTGGTTCGGCCCCGGATGTGGAAATATTGAATTACGAGCTCTACAATGGCTTTGCTATGGTCAATGGAATGGCCGGTTTGAATATCAATCACCTGATTAATCATCGCTTTACCCTCTCCCTTCAGGGCCAGTGGTACAATTATCAGGCGGATGATGAAAGTTACAAAAATTTATACACCTTACAATTACAATTGTATGTCAATTTCTAAATTGCTGTTTTGTTATATCTCTCTGATAATTTCGTTTGCAGGCTGTTCGGATGTTCCGTTAGACCGCTATTGTATCTCTTTTGATGAGAAAGATTCTCTGGCTAAGGAATGCGCCGAATACATGTATAATCAGACCAATCGTTTTGCCGGCGGCGAATTTGCCGTCTTGGGCAAGACAGAGGATATGCGTGTGAAAAATGTCTATCTTGAAATAGATGAAACACTGGACTATGATTACAGTCTGGACCGTTGGGCGCCTACCAGGATAAAGCTGAAAGCCAGGAATAAAGAAACTATGTACTGGTTGGTTAATCAGCTGCTCAAACAGACTTCCAGGGAAGACAAGCGCCTGAATACGGCAGCGCTTCCGCCGGCCTGGCTTGACATCGACAATTCTCATACGATGAAATTCGCTTTTGAGTACCGCGAACCCTATTATGCACCGAACATGGAAGGAGATAACTCTATTTTCCTCGGCACAAATGTAGTGGAACGGGATTGGGGGATCTGGGGGCATAATTTGAAAAATGTTTTGCGCCAGGACGCACGGGATGATATTTATGCCAAGCAGCAAGGCCTGCTCCGGCGGAATCAGTACTGTTTTTCCGGCGAAGAAACTTTCCGGCAGATTAAAGCGTACATTATAGATAACTATGGTGACGGAACGGACCTGCCCACCCGCTTTATGATCCTGCCTAATGATAACAAGGTGGTCTGTACCTGTGACTACTGTAAAGCTAAGGGCAATACGGCCGATAATGCTACGCCGGCCGTATCCTCCCTGGTTGTCCGTTTGGCCGGGACCTTTCCTAAACATACTTTTTTTACATCGGCCTATCTTACCACAACAGCGGCCCCCAAAGAAAAGTGGCCGGACAACACCGGTGTGATGTTGAGCACTATAAACTTGCCTAACGGCGTGGTGTTGCAGAACCAGCCGGAGGTGCTGGAGTTCCTGCAGCTGATGAAACGTTGGAAAGCGGTCACTCCAAAGATCTATATTTGGGATTATGCCTCTAATTTTGATGATTACCTGAGTCCCTTGCCCTCTACCTTTTCTTTAAAGCACCAACTTCAATTTTACCATGCACATGGTGTTACAGGTGTTTTCCTTAATGCCAGCGGGTATGACTATTCCTCTTTCGATGATGTGAAAACCTACATTGCCGCCGTGCTGCTCATGAACCCCGATATTCATATAGATGAACTTGTAAAAGAATATTACAGACAATATTATCCGGTCTCTGCCGAAAAGTTGTATGCCAACTATTTGAAGTTTGAAAAAGACAATGATATAAGGCGCTATTATCTCTATGGTAATTTTGCTCAGACCCTGGAAACCGCCCTGATTGACATGAAGGCTTTTAAGTTTTTTTATGAGCAGGTGGATACGCTCCGGAAACTGGCCACGGGTGATGAGCTGCTCCGTCTTAATAAACTATATGCGGCATTGAATTTTACCTGCTTACAATACATGTACAATAAGGGATCCGGAAAATATGGCTATGCGATTAAAAAGGACGACGAATTGGAGGTGAAACCACAACTTGGAAAATACATTGAAGGGCTGGAGCTTTGCCGCAATTATCCCGATTTCAAGCAGTATAAAGAAGAGGGCGGATCTTTGGAAGTTTATCTGGCGGAATGGCGGCGTATACAAGCGGAGTCGCCGTACCGGAATTATCTCCTTGATAAGGATATAAAATTGATTTCTCCTTTGGGCGAAGACTATAAAACCCTGTATATGTTGAATGACGGGGTACCGGGATTCGCTCATGACTATCTGCAGGGCTGGTGGTTGTACCACGGGGGAGACCTGCATTTGCAGCTGGACGCTACCAGTTTGAAGAACGGCAGGCTCTCCATGCGCTTCCTGGTCGATAAACGGCATGGGATGTATGCCCCTATGACCGTTGAAATATATAATAACAATGCACGCTACAAGGTCTTGGACGTGCCTGATGATCCTATGGATGAAACCGTGCATGCCGTATCGGTTGAGACCGAAATTGATTTCTCTCGCATCCAGGTCGTGAGAATCAAAGTGCAGAAGAATATCAACCCGGATTGCCGTTCTATTGCCTGTGATGAAATAAGATTATATTAAATGTGGAAAAAAACTTATAAGCTATTCCTGCTGCTGCTTTTGCTGCCCTTGCTGGGCGCATGCGGTATCAAGGACCGGAAAACCAGTATAGAGGTCATTGATCCGTACCGGCAATACCACCCGGTGTTGCGCGGGCGCTCATTGGATATTGTCTATCAGATTAAAAATACCGGAGAGCATCCTTTATTTATTACCGAGATATTACCTTCTTGCGGCTGTATCCTGGTGGATGAGAGATCCGTGCAGGTTATACCCGTAGGAGATATCGGCAGGCTTTACCTGAAATATGACAGCCGGAAAAACGTAGGCCCTACCCAACATTATGTTACCATAGTAGGTAACCTGGAGAATGAAGGCGGCCGTTATGAGTTGATGTTTGAGATCCTGGTCGTACCGCACGCCTTATATACCCGCGACTATGAAGAGCTCTATGATCCGGAAGAAAATAAACAGAAGCCCGGTTGGGATCAATTGAATACCGCAGATTATACAACACTCCGGGAGTAGCTGTTGGTACGATGGTTGTATAAAATGCCCCGCCATGGGTACAATGAACTGAAAAGTTTAATACCTTTGTAGGATCTATTCACCAGTATTTATTGTTTGATTATGGCAAAAGAAATAAAATTCAGTTTGTTGTACCGGGATATGTGGCAGTCGTCCGGGAAGTACCAGCCCCGGGTTGACCAGTTACGGCAAATAGCTCCGGTAATTGTTGATATGGGCTGTTTTGCCCGTGTGGAAACCAATGGTGGGGCCTTTGAACAGGTTAACCTGCTGTATGGTGAAAATCCTAATACAGCTGTCCGGGCTTTTACCCGGCCCTTTAATGAAGCGGGCATACAGACCCACATGCTGGACCGCGGCCTGAACGGATTGCGTATGAATCCCGTACCTGCCGATGTGCGGCGCTTGATGTATAAAGTAAAGAAGGCGCAGGGGGTGGACATTACCCGCATCTTCTGCGGATTGAATGACACCCGCAATATTATTCCATCCATTCAATACGCCAAAGACGGGGGGATGATTCCGCAGGCGTCGCTTTGCATTACCCATTCACCCATTCATACGGTGGAGTACTATGTGGATATGGCCAGGACCCTGATCGCTGCCGGTGCGGAAGAAATCTGCCTCAAAGACATGGCCGGCATAGGCCGTCCGCACAGTATAGGACGCATTATAAAAGGTATCAAAGCGCTACATCCTGATATTACGGTGCAATACCACGGCCACAGCGGGCCCGGTTTTTCCGTAGCCTCCATGCTCGAGGCCGCTAAGAATGGCGTTGATATTATTGATGTGGCCATGGAACCCCTGTCGTGGGGCATGGTGCACCCTGATGTGATTACCATACAGGCTATGCTGAGAGACGCCGGCTTTAAGGTAGCGGACATCAACATGAAGGCTTACATGGAAGCCCGCCGGCTGACCCAAAGCTTTATTGATGATTTTCTGGGCTATTTCATTGATCCGGGCAACAAGGTGATGACTTCCCTGCTGGTTGGCTGCGGCCTTCCCGGCGGCATGATGGGCTCCATGATGGCCGACCTTAAAGGAATGCACAATGCCATCAATATGGCCTTGCGGCAGCAGCACAAACCGGAAGTAGCATTCAATGACCTGGTGGTGCAACTCTTCCAGGAAGTAGAATATGTATGGCCTAAACTTGGCTACCCACCCCTGGTAACCCCCTTCAGCCAGTATGTAAAAAATACCGCCTTGATGAACATCCTCTCTATGGCCAAGGGCGAACCCCGCTTCTCCATGATTGACAAAGACAGCTGGAATATGATTTTGGGCAAAATGGGTAATCTGCCGGGTACACTGGCCCCTGAAATTGTGGAACTGGCCAAAAAGAATAATCTCGAATTTTACACCGGAGATCCGCAGACGCCCTATCCTGATGCCCTGCCCGAATTCCGCAAGGAAATGAAAGAAAATAACTGGGATTTCGGCCCCGACGATGAAGAACTCTTTGAACTGGCCATGCATGACCGCCAGTACCGCGACTATAAATCCGGCGTGGCCAAAGACCGTTTTGAAAAAGAACTGGAACAGGCCAAAGAAAAAGCCGGAGCGCCCCGTATCACAGTACGCCCGGTGGTAGAATTACCTAAGTTCGATGTCAACAAATTGCTTGAATTATATCCTACAGCCCAGCCGGTACAGTCTCCTGTTAAAGGTAAAGTGATCTGGCAGTATGACCTGGCCGATAAATCCACCGCCCCGGTGGCCGGCACCGAATTCAAGAAAGGTGAGATCATTTGCTACGTGCAGGCCTACTATGGCATAGAACCGGTCCGCGCCCTTGCCGACGGCCAATTGGCCCAGGTGGAAGCGAAGCAGGGTGAAGAGGTGGAAAAGAACCAGGTGTTGGCGTTTGTGAAATAAGCGCTGTCAAAGTATTAAAAGAAACAGGAGCAGCCCACCACAGACTGCTCCTGTTTCTTTTATAGGTCGTTTATAGCTGCTGCTTTGATGAAGCAATTACATTACAGCTGTTGCACCAATCGCCCATGGAAATAGGTCTGCTCCACTTGGGTAGCTGCAATATCCTGCGGGTTGATCGTCATGATGTCTCGGTCCAGCACAATGAAATCGGCGTATTTTCCTGCGCTCAGGCTCCCCGTGATATGCGCTATCATCATTTGGCGGGCCCCATTAATGGTGTATGCTTTTACGGCCTGTTCAACAGTTACTCCGGCTTCTTTGGGCGGAAAATAATGCTCATCCATCCCCCTTATAACGGCGCACGCTATCTGGTAGAAGGGATTGATCGCCTCGAAAGGATTGGCCGGGAAATCAGATCCGAAAGTTACATTGATGCCCCCAGCTATTAATTGTCCCCAAAGGTATTGCTGTCCGAATCGTTCTTCACCCAGTTTTTCCTTTGTTACCGTGACAGCCGAAGGTCTTGTCCAACTTGGCGTAGATTGACAGGTCAGGATATTTTTCATTTCCCCGTATTTATTCAGCGCTTCCGGTTCGAATACCTGATTGTGGGCAATGGTACGGCTTAAGCCAGGGTTGATATCTTTGGTCTTTAAATAAGCATTCAGAATAGCGCGTTGCGCTTTGTCTCCAATGGCATGTGTATGTATGGCATAGCCACCCTTAAGTGCGGTAGCGGCATGTTCTATCGCCTGTTCATCGGTAATATAGGTGTTGGCTATTTTGCCCGATGAACTATAGGGAGCAATAAGCGCTGCCGTTTCCACTTCTATCGTTCCGTCTTCGAATAGCTTGTAAACATTGCAATACAACTGGCCTTTGCTGTATTTTTTGTCCAACATTTTTAACTTTTCCAGGTTTTCGGAAGCCGGTTTTTTAGTATCGGCAATATTGCTTTTCTGATAATAAAAATTCAAATTACCCTCTTCTTGAATTCTTGAAAGCGCTTCATATTCTATATCGAAGAAGCCACCGGCATCAAACACGCCGGTGAACCCCATTTGAGACAGCTTGTTCAGCATCTCCAAAATTCCGGAAGCGACCCTTTCGGCATTGAGGATAGGGAAGGACCCCAGCATGAAGAAGCTGGCCTTCTCATAGATATAACCGGTAGGTTGATTGTTTTCCGGATTGCGTACAAAGAAAGATACGCCGGGGTCCGGATCCGGGGTGTTTTCATCCACTTTGGCATTGCTCAATGCCTTGCTGTTGGCCCATGAAGAATGGCCGCCTTCATCCAGTAACAAAATCGGGATCTCATTTGACACCTCATCCAGGTCCCGGGCCGTGGGAAGTACGCCTTGCGGCAGCCCCAGCGCATTGAGGTCATACCCCATCCCCAGAATATGAGTGACTCCCGGGTGCTCGTTTAAATAATGCTTGAGTTTAGCCTGTACTTCAGCCAGTGTCATGTCGCCAAGCGGCAGCATATCGGCCGATCGTAACAGGCCGGAGGCGGCAAGGTGTATATGGCTTTCTATCATCCCCGGAAGGATGGTCTTTCCCTGCATATCAATCAAACTACCTTTGTTCTTGTATTGTTGAGCGCCTTCACTGTCTCCTATGTACAGGATTTTTCCGTCTTGTACCACCATACTTTCCGCGTGGGGCAAAGCATCTTCGCAGGTATAGATTGTTGCGTTGTCATAGATGGTGATTGGCTTGGCCGCCGGATCACATCCAATGAGCGTCAGGGCTATAATTACAAATGTGAAAAGTGATTCGAAACATTTCATAGTATTCATTTATTCCGTTAAACTGACTTTACACCTTTTCACCGGCTACTCCGCATACAACAAGTACGGCCGGCGCTGCGCTGTGAACCGCTCCACATCCGCTGTCCAGGAGGCCCTGATCCGGTCGGCCGGCAGGCCGTCCGTAATCATTTGCTGTATGCGGGCAGAGCCCCAGAGGGTGGTGAAATACTTGCTGAAAAACCGTTCCTTATGTGGAAAGCGGCGGTAGGCGTCTATCAGCCATTCCACGCGGAGACGGGGTGTGCGGGTGAGTGCACCGGAGGGGAAACTGCGCAGGTCTACACCATAGCAGAGTTGGTCTTTGAGCGGTGGATCCATAGCCCCCGGGCGGGAACGGGGCGTGAAAGTGAAGTCATAAATACCCTTATAGCCGGGATGTCCGAACACTTCAAAGGCAAAATCAGTGCCGCGGCCTAAAGATAGCGCCGTGCCTTCAAAAAAGCAGGTGGAAGGATAAAGGTATATGGCCTGCATGCCGGGCAGGTTGGGAGAGGGGCTTACCGGCAGGTGGTAAAGCGTTTGGTGGGTATACCCGCGGCAGGGAATGACGGTGAGCGGACATTGCAATCCGTTGCTAAGCCACTTCTCTCCATTGATCATTTGCGCCAGCTCGCCCAGGCTCATGCCGTGTACCACAGGGACAGGCAACAGGCATACGAAGGATTGGCGACCGGGCTCCGGCAGCGGACCGTCAACATAAAAACCATTGGGGTTGGGCCGGTCAAGCACGACTACCGGAATCCCCTGTTCGGCGCAGGCCTCCATCACATAGAACAGGGTGGAAATATAGGTGAAAAAACGCAGGCCCACATCTTGCATGTCGAACACCATAATATCAATACCCTCAAGCTGTGCTGCCGAAGGTTTACGGCTCTTGCCGTAGAGAGAAACAATCGCAATGCCGGTGGCCGGATCCTTGTCCGAGTCAACATGTGCACCGGCGTCAGCCGTGCCCCGGAAACCGTGCTCCGGCGAGTAAATGCGGGCTATGCGGACCCCTTGCTCCAGCAAACAGTCCACCACATGCCGGCCGCCTGCCAGCGAAGTATGATTACCGGTAAAGCCCACGCGTTGGCCTTGCAGCAGCGGTACATAGGCCTCAAAGCGTTCCGCCCCCACTGTTACCCCCTCCTGTTTCATGGCTTCCTGAGTCTTTCCATGAATAGTAGCTCCCGCTCCTGAGATAAGGCCGAGCAGGTAAATGAATACGATCAATCTACGCTTCCTCATGTTTAATTCTTTTTCTTCTTCTTTCCGAACCACCGTTCAAATAATTCTTTGAACGAATTGAAGTCTTCCTGGTAAATGAAACCCACCCCGCTTCGTTGAGAGTTGTCCAACTGGTCCGTAAACTGGTCTGCCGAATGGGTAAAGGCCTTTCCGCGGAACCGGCCCTGTTTGTCGAATTTAAGTTCTATATCCAGGTCTCCGGTAAAATTACTGCTATAATTCCGGGTATTGTTACCGAAAGCGCCGTTGACCGATACCCGGTCATTGAACAACTGGGTAGACACGGCCACGTCAAAGGCCGTAGCGCCGGTGGTAGCCGAAGTATTATACACAAAACCCACGTCAAATGGAATATTCAGTTGGGTGAGCATATTGCTCAGCTGGTTGGACAATAGTTCCGAAGCCGATGCGCTAAGGTTGATGCTCGATATTCCCGACTGTTCTTCAGGCATAAAGCTTCCGAACGCCAACAGCGAAATAAACTGCCTGGTCATCTTTTCTTCAGTATTCATCGCGGCCTCTACCTTAGCCCGTGTACTGGGGTCCAGGTTCTGTACGTCTACTTTATAGCCCAGTATGGGGCTGAACAGGTTGCCGGCAATGTGTATGCGACAGTCTACCGCACGGCGTACGTTTCCTACGGAAGAGGTATCCTCCGTTAGCGTATTCAATGCCGCTTTGGTCTTGTACATGGCCATAATATCCAATGTGGACTTCCGGATATCGCCGTTAAAGGAAATATTACTGCCCTGTTCAATGATAAACTTCTTGCTGATGATATTCAGCATCGTGAAGAAATAATCCCCCTGATCAATGGCGTAGTCTCCGTAAAGGTCGAATTTATCAATGGCCGGGTCAATACTAAGCCGGAGATTACCTTTGCCGCGTCCGCGTACGATATCGCCGGATTTTTCGTCGAAAATGATCTGAACTTCGGCATCGGGGGTCGCTTGCAAATGAATGTCTACCGTCATGCGTTGTCCCGGAGTCGCCTTGGGTTTGATCTGCCTTAACCAGCGGTCTTCCACACTTTCTGCCGGCGCTTTAAAAGCCAGCATATTACTTTCCTTAGCCTTCGAGGAACTGGATAGCGGAATATGACAAATCGTATGCGGGTTGGTTGTAGCCGTAATGTCAAAATGGATATTGTTTTCGTTTCCGGTGATGGCTACATTTCCCGTCGCATAAGCCTTGCCGTAAAATAGTTCATTGTGCTTAATAGTGGTATTCATGCACAACAGGTTCTTGGACTCAATACCTATATTGAATTTGATTTTCCGGAAAGCCGTATGCTGCAGGGTGCCGTTCAATGTACCCAGCCCGCCGACCCCGTCAAACAAAGTCGCATTGTTGATCCGGATATGGGTAGGCGTAATGTCTATGGGCGCTGTAAGCGTGTAGTGCGTATTAAGGTAGTCTACTGTTAGTCCTAGACTGTCGGCCATCACATGCTCTCCGTGCAATTGCGGCGCTTTGAGAGAACCCGTAGCAGTTACTTCCCCTGAGAGGAACCCGCCGATATTGGACAAGACGCCGCTGACCAGTGGCTCCATGTGTACTAACCGGAAATGGTCAAATTTGCTGGTAAGGTGCAGGCTATCCTTGGCCGGTTTATACACTCCATTGATTTGTAGTGTGTTTCTGTTGCGCTCCCGTATTTCCGCTGCCAGCCGGAAAAGCCCGGCCTCTTTATCCCAGTTGCTTTGCAGGTCCAGCATACCCAGTCGGTGCTTATTCACCACTAAATGCCGGCCCTTGAAATCGGCATAAAACATCAGTGTATCATAGACTCCGGTAAGTTTGGCATTGCCCGATAGTATCCCTTGGAGCTGATAGCCTTGTTCACCGGTTAGCGTATTGAGATTCGACAGGTCAAAATTGTTCAATCTTACGGCAAAGGTGTCGGCCCTGGAGGGAGAGAGGGCGCCGTTCACCATGATGGATTGGTGCAGGTTGGATATTGATACCGTATCAAACCTGATATTGCGGCCATCAATGGAAATTTTGGCCGGAGAAATCGTCCATGCGGTATCATTAACGACCAACTCCGAAGCATTGATATCGAAATTGATGATAGGAGGCTGTTGCTCCCGGCTTTTAGTAAAATGGCTATTGACATGCAGTCCGCCATAGTTGAGCGTGCTGCTGTTATTTTTATAATTGAAGTAGGTTTCTATCAGGTTATTCTTGATATTGACATCCGTACTTATATTGTCTAAGGCAAGTCCCAACCATTCCGACTTGTTTACACGGAGTTCCAGCTTGAACGTCGTGTCTTTAGTCTGCCCCGTAATATTGACGCCTTTCAGGAAATCGGCACCCAATGCCAGGAAAGGACTTCTTAAATCAAATGATAGTTTGTTTTCCGGTGTGAGCCGGGCTTCCAGCCAGCTATGATTGCTTATTATCAAGTCTTTGCTAATCAGGTGTGATAATTCTTCTATATGCTTGATGTCCAAGGTGAAATTATAATCTTTTGTGCGCCCGCTACTATGCTGTGTCGTGTCGCCTAATAAAGGAAGGTGTTGCAGGCAGGCGGTATATTTCAGGTCGTCTATGAAGGTGAAGAAAGAGTGAGGTCCTTCAAACCTGGCATCGGCAAAGCCGGAGTTCAGCTTCAATTGAAATTTCTCATTACTCCTGTCAAAGATCAGGTCAATATTGCCGATGTGGTGTACTTGGTCGTCATCTCTATAGAATACATTGATAGCCGAAAGTTTGCCTTTACCCTGGTCTATCCCGTCACGGTACTCGTACATGGCTTCAATCCGGCCTTTAATTTGCGAAACCGTATCGCGCGTGTTAAAATGCAGTTGGTGGAGGTCGGCATGCCGGATATCAGCGCTATATTGGTGTTGAAGGGTAAAGCTGGTGTCATTGCCCTTGTTGTAGGCAATGTACCCGTCAAATTGCAGGTCCAGGTTGGGGTCCTTGGCCACTACTTTTCCCCTGAAATCGCGGTCACTCAGCGTGCCGTTCACCTCCAGATTAGAATAGGCATAACCGTTGAATTCTAATTTAGGCACCGCGCCGTTAAGTGTGAACTGGAAAGATTCGCCGCTTGACGGGTTGAACCGGAGCGCCACGTCGGCATTGGCGCTGGCCTCGCCCAATAAACCTAAGCCTGTAAATTTGCCCACATTGAAATTTGTGACGCGGGCCTCACCCTCGGCCGTGAAACTCTTGTTTTCTGTGGGGTGAAACAGCATGTCCACGGCAGCGCCCCCTATGGCCGTATTTACTGCCCCGTGGGCCACAAAATCATTATACATACCATCAAAATCCCCTTTGAAGCGGATATTGCCCAATTGTCTGATCATTTTGTCCGTGGACTCGCCATAGCCCGGGCCTATAATTTCATGCAGCATATGCGACAAATCGCGGGAGTTGGTGTTCAGTTCCTGTATCCGCATACGCAGGCTTGTACTGTCTATTGCCGGAAGTCCGGCCATTTTAAAGGAGGTAACCACAGTCGTATTACCTCCGTCCATGGCGATAGACAGCAATGAGCTTCGCAGGTTGTTCACCGTACCTCCAGCCTTCCCGTAAAGGTACACGCGTATATTTTCAGGGCGTAAGCCAGTCGTAAAATGGCGGATGGTGCCCAGACTAAAGAGCGCATTGTTGAAATCAGCGTCCATTACGATCTTTTCCGGGTAGTTCTCAAAGTCATAACGACTGGAAAAATTCATGGCGTAGTGGTTCAGGCGCAGATAGGAATGCTCATCGTCAATGATTAATTGTTTTAGCATAATCTGATCGGCGCAGCAATAAGCCTGTTTGGCCGATAGCCTCCTTATCCGGTAACCGCTCTTTTCATACAAACTAATGTTTTTTATTTCAAAGAAGATGGTATCACGCTCAATTTTGAAGTCCTTGATATTGATGTTGATTTGGCTCAACGCCAGGTTTTTGAAGTCAATTACAGCGGGGTCGGGGTCGTTTGTCGGGTTGCGCAGGTTCCGGTAAGTAAACCGGAAGTCCGATAGCTTGAGATTCAATAAATTGAAATCTATTCCGGGTCCCTGTGAATTAGTGTCTGACGCCGCTTCGCTGGCGGGCAGCTCGTTGAGCACTTCATTGATGTTGTTGGTTTGCGGGCCATCATAGAGATTGAAAACACCGCTATACAGATTTACGCTGCCTATCGTAAGTTGTTTTTTTACAATACTATAATCTTGTACATTGACCGCTGCTACCTGGACATACAACAGGGTGTCCCCATGGATATCACTGGCGTAAATATCTTTGATGACCAGCTTATTGAAAAAAGAATAATGTACGGATCCGATAGCTATGGTTGATTTCGGTAATTTTTTTTGAATGGCATTGGTAATCAGATGTACCAGCATAGTCTGTACCGCCGGGAGCTGTATGGTGAAATACAAACTCACGGGGACTAAGAAGAGGAACAGGCAAAGGATCATTGCTGTCCTGCGGAAAATGCGGATTAATTTTGACATTTGATACTTATAACCTACAAAGTTAGCTTTTTTTTGTATTTTTGCGGAGATTATGGAAAAAATTATTTTAGGCATCGAATCCTCCTGTGATGACACATCGGCGGCCGTACTGCGCGGTACCTGTCTTTTATCCAATGTGCTGGCTAACCAGGACGTACATAAAACCTATGGCGGAGTAATCCCTGAACTGGCCTCCCGCGCCCATCAGCAGAACATTATTCCGGTGGTGCAGCGCGCCCTGGAGATCGCCGGTATACAGGCCGGTGCTATAGATGCCATCGCCTTTACCCGTGGCCCGGGGCTCCTGGGCTCGCTTCTGGTAGGCACATCTTTTGCCAAAGGGCTTTCCCTGGCTTTAGGGAAACCCCTGATAGAGGTGAATCATTTGCAGGGGCACGTCCTCTCGCACTTTATAGATGTACCCGAGAAAGATTTACCGCATCCGTCCTTTCCTTTTCTTTGCCTGCTCGTTTCCGGAGGCCATACGCAGATCATCATAGTGCGCTCTCCGCTGGATTTTCAAATTATAGGCAGTACTACCGATGATGCTGCCGGAGAGGCTTTTGATAAGTGCGCCAAGGTGATGGGATTACCCTATCCCGGCGGGCCGATAATTGATAAGCTGGCGGCGGAAGGAAATCCCAGGGCCTTTAAGTTTGCCAAACCGCGGGTTGGAGGCTTGGATTATAGCTTCAGTGGGTTGAAAACCTCCTTTTTATATTTCCTGCGCGATCGTTTGGCGGAAAATCAGGCGTTTATAGAAGAAAATAAAGCAGACCTCTGCGCTTCGCTGCAATTTACGGTGGTCGATTTACTGTTGGATAATCTGATCAAGGCGGCGGAGCAGACCGGTATTCGCGAACTGGCAATTGCCGGCGGCGTATCGGCCAATTCCGGCCTTCGCAAACGTATGCTTGACGAAGCTGCAAAACGGAGCTGGAACGTCTATCTTCCGGAATTTCGATTTACCACAGACAATGCCGCGATGATAGCCATTGCCGGTTACTATAAGTTCAGCCAGGGCATGACGGCCCCGCTGGATATCACGCCCGAAACCCGCAGTGCGGAATAGGTTTTAATACGCAAAAAAAAGACCAATAGTAGCTTTATACCATTGGTCTTTCTTCTTGTATCCTTCTTTTCTACTCACACAATTCCTGCCGTATCCGCTCAAACTTGGCATCCATTGCCGCACTTACGCTGTCGTAACCGGCCTGGTCTTTCAGGTCGGCCCGCACGCCGAAATAGAACTTGATTTTGGGTTCCGTGCCGGAGGGGCGTACGCTTACAATAGTACCGTCTTGCGTAATAAACTGCAATACATTTGACGTTTCTTCCATATTGATTTTGTGCCGCAGGTCTGCAACCATATCCACGCTTTCCAATTTTTTATAGTCATGGATGAGCACCACGCGCGACCCGTCGATACTTTGCGGTGGTTCATTGCGGAACTTCACCATCATCTGTTGGATCTGTTCCAGCCCGTCCTTTCCTTTCTTGGTCAGCGATACCATTTTTTCCTTGAAGAATCCGAACTCTACATACATATCAAGTAACAGGTCATATACGGACTTGCCTTGTTCTGCCCCCCAGGCGGCAATTTCTGCCAGCATGCAGCATACCACCACGGCATCCTTGTCACGTACAAAGTCTCCAACCATATAGCCGTAGCTTTCTTCTCCGCCGCCTATAAAAGTGGTTTTACCTTCCTGTTCGCGGATTACGCCGGCAATGTATTTGAACCCCGTGTATACATTATAGCAGGTTACATTAAAACGTTCCGCCATCACCTTGATCATATCAGTGGTTACAATCGTTTTCACGATGTATTCCTTGCCGGTGAGTTTATTCAATTCTTTCCAGCGGCGCAGCAGGTAATAGGAGAGGAGAGACGCGGTCTGGTTACCATTGATAAGGATAAATTCCTTTTTGTGATTACGTATGGCCAGGCCTACACGGTCTGCGTCGGGGTCGGAGGCCATCACCATATCGGCGCCGGCAGCTATGGCTTTATCAATCGCCATTTTTAAAGCGCTCGGTTCTTCGGGGTTGGGTGATTCCACCGTGGGGAAATTTCCGTCGCTAACATCCTGCTCCGGCACCCGTATGATATTGGTGAATCCTTTCCGGCGCAAGGCTTCTGGAATCAATGTAACCCCCGTGCCATGCAAGGGCGTGTACACGATGCGGATATCGTTATGTTTTTTTACCGCCTCGGGAGAGAGTCCTACGCTCAACACCTTGGCCAGATAAGCTTCGTCCATTTCTTTGCCGATACGTTTGATATTATCGGCATTGCCGTTGAATTGCACTTGTTCCGGGCCGGCTATTTTTTCCACTTCGGCAATGATGTTCGTATCATGCGGGGCGGTTACCTGGGCGCCGTCTTCCCAATAGGCTTTATAGCCGTTATATTCTTTGGGATTATGTGAAGCCGTAATCACCACGCCGCTTTGGCAGCCCAGGTGACGGATGGCAAAACTCAGTTCAGGGGTGGGGCGCAGACTTTCAAACAAGAATACTTTGATGCCGTTGGCGGCAAATACTTCGGCCGTTACCTGGGCAAAATAAGCGCTATTGTTGCGGCTGTCGTGTGCAATAGCCACCTTGATTTCGGCTAAAGCCGGAAAATTTGCCTTCAGGTAATTGGACAGTCCCTGTGTCGCCATCCCCACTGTATATTTATTCATGCGGTTGGTACCCACGCCCATGATGCCGCGCAGTCCGCCTGTGCCGAACTCCAGGATCCTGTAAAAACTTTCTTCCAATTCCTTCGGGTTATTTTCCATCATCAGTTTTACCTGAGCCTTGGTCTCCTCGTCATAGCTTCCGGTGAGCCATGCGTTGGCACGTTGTTTAACAATTTCGTCCATAGATCTATATAGGTTTAAAGATTTACAATTTATAAGCTTTTCTGTTGGAAGCAACGCTGCAGGGCGTCGTCCCAAGCCGGAATTTCAATGCCGTAAGTGCTTTTGATTTTCTCTTTGCTCAGGATACTGTATGCCGGACGGCGTGCGGCGGTGGGGTATTGATCGGTGCTAATCGGGTGGGTGGTGCAGTGGCGGTGTCCAAGCTCCATGATGCGTTGCGCAAACTCATACCAGCTGCAATGCCCTTCATTCGTATAATGGTAAACTCCAGGAACAAAATCCGTTTCTTTGTTGGCTGTTTTCATTATGATGCGAAGCAGGGCGTCTGCCAGATCGGCTGCATACGTAGGCGATCCTACCTGGTCGCTTACAACATTGATATCCTTACGTTCTGCGCCCAGCCGCAGCATCGTATTCACAAAATTATTGCCATCGGCCGTATACAACCATGCCGTGCGTACCACCATGCTGTGTGCATAGCTGAGGGCGGCCTTTTCGCCGGCCAATTTAGATATGCCGTAGACCGATTGCGGGTTCACCGGATCCGATTCCAGGTAGGGGTGCTCATTACGGCCGTCAAAGACATAATCCGTAGAAATATGAATCAACTTGGCATTCACAATGCTTGCAGCCGCTACCAGATGTTCCACTACATAGGCATTTAGAGCAAAGGCCCGCTCTTCATCCTCCTCAGCTTTATCGACCGCCGTATATGCGGCGCAATTGATGATAAAATGAGGACGATGCCCGTTAATATAGTTTTTTACCGACGGACTCTGGCATAGATCCAGCGTGTCTACGTCGGTGCACAATAATTCCAGATCCGGATAACCGGCCGCGCAATGTTGCAGGTCGCGGCCCAATTGGCCTTTACAGCCGGTAATGAGGACTTTTATTGACATAAATTATAAGAATCAAAAATACGAAGATAGTATTTATTTTTAAAGCGGCAAACTTTTAAAATTTTAAACTTTTTTTTACCTTTGTAGCCTTATGGAACAATTTGTTGTATCGGCACGGAAGTATCGCCCGCTGACCTTTGAGTCGGTTGTGGGGCAGGGCAATATAGGTGTAACCTTGAAAAATGCCATCAAACGCGGGCACCTGGCGCACGCCTACCTGTTTTGCGGTCCGCGCGGTGTGGGTAAAACCACCTGCGCCCGTATCTTTGCCAAAACCATTAACTGTCTGCAACCCACTGCAGATATGGAAGCCTGTGGCGAGTGCGAATCCTGCCGCTCTTTTGCCGAGAACCGTTCCTACAGCATCCATGAACTGGATGCCGCCTCCAACAACTCCGTGGACGATATCCGTATCCTAACCGAGCAGGTGCGCGTACCGCCTCAGATCGGCAAATACAGTGTCTATATCATAGACGAGGTGCACATGCTCTCGGCTTCGGCTTTCAATGCCTTCCTGAAGACCCTGGAAGAACCGCCCGCCCATGCTATATTTATTCTGGCTACCACCGAGAAGCACAAGATTATACCCACCATTTTGTCGCGCTGCCAGATTTACGATTTCAGCCGTATTACCATCCCCGATATGGTGCGGCACCTTTCGGCCATCGCTGCCAAAGAAAATGTGACGGTCGAATCCGCTGCACTCAATATCATTGCCCAAAAAGCGGATGGCGCCATGCGCGACGCCCTTTCCATCTATGATCAGGTGGTTGCTTTCTGTGGGGATAATATCACCTATGCCGGCGTCATCGAAAACCTGAACGTACTTGACTACGACTATTATTTCAAATTGACGGACCATTTCCTGCAACGGCGTTTTTCCGATGCCCTCTTGGTTTTTGACGAAGTGCTTGCCAGGGGCTTTGACGCGCAGCATTTCATAGCCGGACTGAGCGCACATTTCCGTGACCTGCTGGTATGCAAGGACCCGCGCACTCTCCAGTTGCTGGAAGTCGGAGATACCATTGCCGAACGCTACAAGGAACAAGCGGCCGTGGCGCCTCCCGCATTCCTGTTCGAGGCCCTGCAGTTGACCAACGCCTGTGAAATGGGCTACAAAGCCAGCGGAAATCCGCGCCTTCACATTGAATTGACCCTGGTGCGACTGGCCAATATCGACGCCGGAAAGAAAAACGATAGCCTCAATGACGAACAGGCCGTGAGCAACAATACTCCTGCTGCCGTTCTTTCCTCTGTTGTTCCTGTTTCAGCGCCTGCCGCCCAACCTGTCTCCACGGTGGCTGTAGAGCCGCCGGTTGCAGAAGTTCCTGCCGCCATAACAGCAGCTGCATCCCCTGCCGCATCCGTCACCCCGGTGACGCCCGTTATACACCGCTCGCCGGCTACATCACAGGATCCGCCGCTGCCGCCTGCGCCCAAGAAATCTTTTTCACTGAAATCCGCCATGAGGCAAGCCGAGCAGGAAGAAAAAGAGGAAGAACAGCTCCGTGAAGATAATGCCTTTACTCAGGAAGCCCTTGAAACAGCTTGGGAAGCCCTGACAGAACATGTTTCGGCTACTCCGCGGCTGGTACGCCTGGCCAATGCCCTTAAAAGCGCAGCGCCTACCCTTAAAGAAGGAAATACCATAAGCTTTTTTGTAATGAATGAGGTGCAGAAAGATTGGCTACTCAAAAATATGGCTGACGAGATCCTCGGTTTTCTTGGTAAAACCCTGCATAACCATTACATTCAATTGGACGTTACTGTCGCCGAAACGACGGACGACAACAAGTCCAAGCTTTATATGCCGGCTGATCAATTCCGCTACCTGACCGAAAAATACGACAACGTCCGTGAACTGCGGAACGCCATCAACCTGGATGTGAAATAAGCTACCGCTTCTTTAGTTGGGATAACACCAGTCCGGCCACCACAATCAGTACGCCGGCTACATTATAAGTGTAAAGCTTTTCGAGCCCCATAAAGGCCGAGAATAATAGCGTAACCACCGGAATCAACGTACAGAACATACTTGCTTTGGTCACTCCGATATGGTGTATGGCTTGTACATATGACAAAAATGCAATACACGACGGGAAAATAACCAATAGCAGCAGCGGATAAATGTTCCGGAAAGAGAAGTTAAAATGAGACAGCGCATTGGCTTCAAACAAGCAAAAGGGAAGGAAAAACACTACACCGATCAGGTTCTGCCATAAGACAATCATTACCGGCGTATAATTATCACTCAGCTTTTTAATGACCAAAGAATAGCCTGTGGCCGAGAAAACAGCCAACAACAGCATCACAAACCCCAGCGGATGGACGTTCAGTTGCATCTCCTCATTCATTAATGATAATATAACGCCGGCCAGCGCTATAAAAACGCCGGCCATATTTGTTTTGCTTATCCGTTCGTTATATATGGCATATCCCATAACCATAGTAAATAATGGAAGGGTGGATATCACGATAGAAGATATGGCCGGTGAGTCCGTCAACACTATACCATTGGTCTCGCCGATAAAATAGAGGAAAGGCTCAAATATCACCAACAAGAGAAACCATTTCAGGTCGCGCCGTTTTATCCGGACAAATTTTTTGGAGATAACGGCCACCGCCAGCAATAACATTGACGCTAAAAAGAGTCGTATGCCCAACAAGCTGTAAAGCGGAAAACCGTTACGCAGCAACTGGCCTGACCATACGAATGACAAACCCCAGAACATCGTAGCCCCAATAACGCCTATGTATGTTCCTGCATTTTGTTTCACCTGTACCTTCATTGCAGTAAGCCTTGCGAACCTGAAATTTATACTTTAATTGAAAAGCAGCTGTTGCCCTTTTTTACTATCATCCGCAACGCCGTCATTGAACACCAAAGACCCATTGACAAAGGTATGCGTAACACGTGCATGGAAAGATTCTCCCTCATACGGAGACCATCCGCATTTGTACAATATATTGTCTTTATTCACCGTAAAAGGCGCATTGGGGTTGACCAATACCAGATCTGCGAAATATCCCTCACGGATGAAGCCGCGTTGGCGTATGTTGAAAACACGTGCAGGGGCGTGGCACATACGTTCCACCACCAGCTCCGGTGTAAAAATATTCCTGCGGCATAACTCCAGCATCGCCGGGAGAGTATGTTGCACCAATGGCAGCCCGGACGGCGCCTGTAAATAGGCCTGCTGTTTTTCACTCCATAAATGCGGTGCGTGGTCAGACGCCACTACGGCAATTGTACCCTTGTATACCGCCTTGCGCAAAGCTTCGCGGTCGTCTGCGCTTTTTATAGCCGGATTGCACTTGATCAGGTTACCCAGCCGCGCATAATCTTCATCGCAAAACCACAGGTGGTGTACGCACACTTCACCTGTAATATATTCTTCCGTCGGAAAATTCTGCGCCTCACGGGCTGTGGTCAGGTGCAGCACATGCAGGCGACTGGTATACCTCAAGGCCAGGTCTATGGCCTTTGCCGTAGAACGCATACAGGCTTCCGTATTGCGGATCAGCGGATGGCAGGAGGCCGGGATATTTTCGCCATAACGTTGTTGGAAACGCTCCAGCTGCTCTCGTATAATCTGTTCATCTTCGCAGTGCGTAGCAATCAGTACCGGCGACTCGGCAAAAACCGCCTGCAATGTCTTTTCATTATCCACCAACATATTTCCGGTAGACGAACCCATGAACACTTTCACCCCGCACACCTCTTGCGGGTTCAACCGTTTTATTTCAGCGATATTTTCATTGGTAGCGCCCAAATAAAAAGAATAATTGGCCAGCGACGTTTCTGCTGCGCGAATATATTTCTCTTCTAACTGTGACAGGGTAGTGGCCGGCGGATTATTATTCGGCATATCCATGAACGAGGTCACCCCTCCGGCCACTGCCGCCCGGCTTTCAGAACTTATATCTGCCTTTTGTGTGGCGCCTGGTTCGCGGAAATGCACCTGGTCATCAATGACACCCGGAAGCAGCCATAGTCCGGAGGCGTCAATCACTTCACCATCCATTCCGGTTGGCGCTGCACCTTTGAACACCTGTTTGATCCGTTCGCCTTCAATTACCACGCCACCGATGTATTTTTCATTTTCATTGATGACAGTAGCATTGATGATAACCTTCTTAAATTGATTTCCCAAACCTTAGTCTCCTATCTTAATCTTTTAATTTCCTCTTATCTTGCGGAAGCGTAATCCCATTACACCCCAGAACGCTTCACCGAATATGCCGCCGCTCATTTTAGATTTACCTTCCTTGCGATCTATGAAAATAATGGGCACTTCCTGTAACTTAAATCCTAACTTATAGGCTGTATATTTCATCTCTATCTGGAAACCGTAACCCTTCATCCGTATAGTATCGAAGTTAATTGTTTCAAGTACCTTTTTGCGATAACATTTGAAACCGGCCGTAGTATCATTAATTTTCATGCCCAATACAAAACGAACGTATTTAGAAGCAAAGTATGACATCAACACGCGCCCTATCGGCCAATTCACCACGCTGACACCGCAGCAGTAGCGGGATCCTATGGCCACATCTGCGCCTTGCGAGCAGGCATCATACAAGTGAATAAGATCATCCGGATTGTGTGAAAAGTCTGCGTCCATTTCAAAGATATAATCATATCCATGTTTCAGCGCCCACTGAAAGCCGGCGATATAGGCCGTTCCCAGTCCCAGCTTTCCCTTGCGTTCTACCAAATACAGGCGTTGCTCAAACTCTTTCTGTAGTCCTTTAATGATTTTAGCCGTACCGTCGGGTGAACCATCATCAATAATTAAGACATGGAAGTCCCCGTCGAGAGACATTACCTTGCGTACGATACGTTCGGCATTTTCTTTCTCATTATAAGTAGGTATAATTACCAATTTTTCAACTTTCATGGACATTGTTTTTTATATTTTGGGCAGCTAAGGTACGGAAATAAGCTGGATAAATTGCGAAACTACAACTTTAATTTATAATTGGCTAAAAATTTTTCCCTTGATTTTCAGCGTAATGTGATTTTTCTTCAAAAAAAAGACAAAATAATTTTGGTAGATTAAAAAAAGTCCTTACCTTTGCAGCCCTTTCGGAAACGTCCGGGGGGCAAACAAGAAGCTCATTGATGTATTGGAAGACAAGTACCATTTAAAGTACTAAAAGAGTAGAGCGTCAATAAATTT
>JAVBQY010000037.1:0-43127 GCA_031548545.1 Bacteroidales bacterium
CTATAGCCCTTCCGTTGCAAGCAATACTACGTATTACGCCCAGGCGCGCAATACGGGGACGCAGTGTGTCTCTGCTGCACGTACTGCCGTAGTGGCTACGGTGAACGCCCTGCCTGTGATCAGCACACAGCCCGTAGCGGCAGCGGTATGTGCCGGCAATACCAACACTTTCACGGTGGCCGCTACTGCGGGCTCCGGTGCGGGGCCTTACTATCTCTGGTACCAGGGCGGCAGCGCTACAGGCAATACCACCAATAGCTTTACTACCGCTACTGCAGGCAATGTCTATGCAGTAGTGTCCAATTCCAACGGTTGTTCGGTCACTTCCACTACCGTGGCTTCTACCTTGCTGGTGACCCCGCCCAAGCCGACCCTCACTCCGGGTACGCTCACCGTCTGCTCCGGCACCCTCACCACCATTAGCCTGCCCGACTGGTACGGCTTGCCCGATGTGAATGAAAGGAATTACCATATCCCGGGTCTTGTCTGGGCACGCACCGCCAACGTAGGCGCCGGCACCTATATGGGACAGGTGCAGAGCCCCGACGGCTGCTGGTCGGTGATGAGTGATGTGGTGACGATTGCGAGTGCGTCTTGTCTGGGCAACTGTAATGCACCGAACTATACCTTAGGCACCACCACCTGGGCGGGGTGTAACTCTACCTATACCACCGCCTCCGGCACGGGTGGAGCTTGGGTCTTTGCCGACAGGCCGGATACCTATACCCCCTTTGTGCAGTGGAACAAGCCATCTGTGGCTTGGCCTGCTACGGCTGCTGGTACAATGACTAATTGGACATCCGGAACAAGTACGGCCGCGAGTTGGTCTAATGGTTATCCCTGTCCGGCGGGTTGGCGGTTGCCGACCCAGGCGGAGTTCCAGGCCTTGCACAATGCCGGTACTGTTTGGCGGGCTGCCGGTGCTAAAGGGAACGCCGTGGCCGGTCGCTTCTACGGCTCCGGCGCCGGCACGTGCTCACTCCCTACCCCAAGCAACTGCATATTTCTGCCTGCTGCCGGCTGCCGCAACTACAGCGATGGTCCGCTCAATACTCAGGATAGCTACGGCTACTATTGGGCCTCTGTGCAGTACAATAGCACGATCGGGTACAACGTGTACTTCAATATTAGCTCTGGCAATCCGGCCGGCAGCTACAATAAGGCGTTCGGCTTTTCGGCCAGGTGCGTCCAATAGGAAACTTGTATTTTAGTTTTTTCGTTTTTTTTATCACCGCTCAAGCGCAGCAATCCGGTGCGAAAATCACCGCCTCAAGCGACCGCCTGCCCCCGCCACCCTATGGTCGGGGGCCGCGACCCTGAATTTTTTAAAAAAAGGTCAAATGAAATCGATAAAACCCATACCCTACTATACAAGTGCAGATTCCCGCTTTCACCGGGCGCTGGCCGCAACGCCCCCAGGGACCGACCTACGCCGGGTGGCGTAAAGAATATCACAAACGATGCGTCTACAGCGCCTCTATCTCCTCCATCCAGATATGGGCCACGGCGTCGGAGGGCATGCGCCAGTCGCCGCGGGGCGAGAGGCTGATAGAGCCGACCTTGGGACCGTCGGGCAGGCAGGAGCGTTTGAATTGCTGGCTGAAGAAACGGCGGAAGAACAGGTGCATCCACTTCTTCAGTTCCATTTCATCGTATTGGCCGGCAAAGGCGCGCTGGGCCAGGAAATAGATTTTGGTCGGGCGGAAGCCGAAACGCAGGGTATGGTACAGAAAGAAATCATGCAGCTCATAAGGGCCTACAAGGTCTTCGGTTTTTTGTTGAATGCCGCCTTTTTTATCGGCCGGTAATAGTTCGGGGCTGATGGGTGTATCCAGGATATCGGTCAATATGCGGGCGATGTCTTGGGGCTGCTTCCCTGCGGCATAACGGATAATGGAGCGGATACAGGTCTTGGGGACGGAGGCATTCACGCCGTACATGGACATGTGGTCACCGTTGTAGGTGGCCCAGCCCAAGGCCAGTTCGGAGAGGTCGCCGGTACCGATGACCAGGCCGCCTTCTTTGTTGGCAATGTCCATCAGCAGTTGGGTGCGTTCGCGGGCCTGGGTATTTTCGTAGCAGGCATCCAGGACGGCAGGGTCGTGGTTGATGTCTTTGAAGTGTTGCAGGCTGGCGGGAACGATGTCTATTTCGCGGCTGTCGAGGCCTAACAGGGCCATGAGGGTGGTGGCGTTCTGATGGGTGCGTCCGGTGGTGCCGAAACCGGGCATGGTAATCCCTATAATATTTTTACGGGGAATATCCAACATGTCGAAGGTCTGCACGCAAACCAGCAGGGCCAGGGTAGAGTCCAGGCCGCCGGAAATACCCAGCACGACCTTTTCGGCGCCGGTGTGCAGCAGGCGCTTGGCCAGGCCGGCGGATTGGATGGCGAGGATTTCTTCACAGTCTTCGTCCAACGAATCTTCGTTAATGAAGGGATGCGGATCAAACACACGGGTTACGGCCGATTTCCGGCAGGGCGCCAAGTTAAAAGGCACCCTGCGGTAAACGGCGGTTTCAGGGCTCAGGGGCGTGGTAAAGCTGGTATGCCGTTTACGGTCTACCGCCACACGTTCCAGGTCGATATCGGCAATGGTCAGCTGGTTTTCCAGCTTGAAGCGCTCGTGTTCGGCCAATAGCACGCCCATTTCGGCGATGTATCCGCTGCCGGAGAAGACCACGTCGGTGGTAGATTCCCCGAAGCCGGCGGAGGCATAGGCATAGGCCGCCTTGCAGCGTGAAGACTGTTGTACCACCAGGTCGCGGCGCACCTTGTTTTTACCTACCACATCATTACTGGCGGAGAGGTTAAGCAGGATATTGGCGCCATGTTGGGCATGGTGGATGGTGGGTGAATGGGGCATCCACAGGTCTTCACAGATTTCGATACTTACACAAGCGGATCCGCCTTGCAGCAGGAGGTTGGCGCCGAAAGGCGCCGTCTGTCCGCAGAGACGGAAAGTGTCCGTCAGGGCCGAAGAGGCGGAAACGAACCAGCGTTTTTCATAAAATTCGCTATAGTTCGGAAGGAAGGTTTTGGGTACGACCGCCAGGATCTTGCCGGACTGGAAGGCGACCGCGGCGTTGAATAGTTGTACGCCGTCGGTCACCGGCAACCCAACAACACAAAGCAGGTTGTACTTTTTAGTGTTTTCGAGCAAGCGCTCCAGGGTGTTTTCGGCTTCGTCAAGCAGGGCTTTCTGGAAAAACAGGTCTCCGCAGGTATAAGCCGTAATGCAAAGCTCCGGAAAGCAGATAAGCTGCACCTGCCGCTCTGCCGCCTCGCGAATGAGGCTTTCTATTTGCATGCCGTTGAAACCGCAATCGGCCACACGTACGGTGGGGGTGGCAATGGCTATTTTGACGAATCCGAAATCCATGATTTATTTTAATTTCGAGACAAAGTTTTTAATTCTGTTCAAGGCCTCTTCCAATACCGGCATGTCTACACAGTAGGAGAAGCGGATGTAGTTGTCGTATTCTTTACCGAAAGCGTTGCCGGGGATCGCAGCCACTCCGCCTTCCTGTACCAGGCGTTGGGCAAAGGTATCGCCGTCCATACCGAATGGGGCTGTAGAAAGATACAGGTAGAACGCGCCCTGGGGTTTCTCACAGATGAAACCTAATTTTGTCAGGAAATCGCAGGCATATTCCATATTGGCGCGGTATTCACGTACCATCACCGCTATTTCTTTCTCCGTTTGCTCGTCAAGGATGGCCAACAAACCGTATTGGCCTACGGAGCAGGCGGCCGTCACATAGTATTGGTGCACCTTGGCCATTTCATTGGCAAAAGCGGCGCTGGTCATCGCCCAACCCAAACGCCAGCCGGTCATGCTGTGTGATTTGGAGAAGGAATTCACAATCACCAATTGATCACGCAGGGCAGGATATTTTCCGAAGGATTGATAATCTTCAGTATACATTACACGATTGTACACCTCATCGGCAATCAGGTAGATGTCCGTTGTAGCTAAAAAGGCGGCCAGTTCGTCGCGGTTCTTGCGGTTCAGGGCTACACCTGTAGGGTTACAGGGGTCCGTTATGATGATACAACGGGTTTTAGGGCCAATATGCTTTTTCAGGTTTTCTACCGTCAATTGGAAGCCGTCGGCGGCCGTATCCACGTGCTTCACGGTACAGTTGTTCATCAGGATCAGGGGTTCGTAGCCGGGATAAGCGGGCGAAGGGATGAGTACTTCATCACCGTCATTGAGGATGGTACGCAGGGCGGAGGCCAACACTTCAGTAGTTCCTATACCCATGATGATTTCATCCGTACCGTAATCAATGTCAAAATGTTTTTTACAGTACTTTTGAAGGATCTGCAGGGTGTCCATGGCTCCGCGGTTAGGTGTATAACCCGTAACGTTCTTGTTGATCGCCTCAATAGCCTTGGCCTTGATAGGTGTGGGCGTAGGAAACAAGGGTTGGCCGAGGGTCAGTTTGATATGACCGGGAAATTGATTGCAGTAAGCGTCAAACTGACGGATCTTGGAAGTTTGAATTTTGCTTAGATTTTTGTTGTATTTCTGTTCCATAGGTTAAAGGTTATAACTTTTAAAGGCGCAATTTACGATAATTTTTATGAAAAACCAAAAAGCAGGCGCCCGGCTTGACCATTAATGAATTTTTCTTATCTTTGTCAGTTTATTCGTTTGATTTTCAAATCCCCGAAAGATGAAAATTCTGTTAAAACATATCCTTTTTACGGTGGTAACCACCGGATTGGTTTTTTCGCTCCAGGCACAGGACAAGTACGTTAAAGTGACCCTGCCGCAGGAGTGGAAAGCCAACGATCATTTTCAAACTGTAGCGGCAGACAACTCCCGGTGGTGGGAGCAGTTCAATGATACGACATTAAACAGGTTGATGGATGCGGCGGCCGCCAATAATTACGACCTGCTGACCGCCGCCGACCGGATAGAGATGGCCCGGGCCCGCAAGCGGATCTCCGAAGGCGACTTTTACCCGAAGATCGCCATAGGGGCTTCTTACAGTCCTCAACAAAGCCGGATGGCCGGTTTGATGAACGGCCAGGTTGTATCCGAAAATTATATTTCGCATACGGGCAATGTAGGTGTAAGCGCCAGCTGGGAGGTAGACCTGATAGGGAGCATACGCCTGCGTGCGAAATCTCAACGTGAGTTGTTTTACGCCTCGCAGGAAGATTATAATGATATGATGCTGGTGTTGCGCGGACAGGTGGCGACCCAGTATATTACCCTGCGTATGTACCAGCGGCAGCTGCAGGTGGCAACGGAAAACCTGGCGGCCCAGCAAAACACGGTGGACATTGCGGACACCCGTTTTAATACCGGCCTGGTGTCGGCGCTGGACGTGGCACAGGCAAAATCTCTATATTACAGTACCAAGGCCAGTATTCCGGAATTGGAGGCCGAAATCGCTTCGCAGATTAATACGTTGTGCATACTGCTGGGCGCAGCCCCCGGCAGTGAGTGGAGCAAGGCCCTGGCCAAAGGGCCTGAGGTGTATCCCGCTCCGCAGCCGGTGCTTGTACCGGTTGGCGTACCGGCCGACCTGATCCGCCGCCGGCCCGATATCCGCAGCGCCGAACGGCAGGTGAACGCTCAGGCGGCCAGTCTGGGCGCCACTAAAACAGACTGGTTCCCCAAGTTTTACATCAACGGCGCCGCAGGCTATGCTTCCGAAGGATTCCAGGACCTGTTCAATGAAAGTAACCTGTACTGGCAGATCTCGCCCTCGGTGCAATGGACGCTGTTCTCCGGCCGCCAGCTGATGGAAAACACGAAAATGTCACGCGCGATGCTGGACCAGTCTATCAATACTTTTAACAAGACCATCCTGACAGCCTTGCAGGAGGCCGATGACGCCATGACGGCCTATAGCAAGTCCCTCGAACAGATCGCAGCCACGGGCGAGGCCTTTAAACAGGCGAAACGCACTTTTGATCTGGCGCTCGACCTGTACAAGCAGGGGTTGATTGATTTCCAGAATGTGATGGACGCCCAGCGCAATCTGTTGAGCTACGCCAATTCGGTGGTATTGAATGAGGGGGTATCTTATATCCAGCTGGTACGTTTGTACACCGCGTTGGGAGGAAGTCTTAATTAAATTGATAATCGATAATTAATAATTGATAATGAAACACTGTTTACCCATAGTTTTACTGCTTGTACTGGCTGCGGCCTGTAAAGAAGCGCCGAAAGCAAGCCTGGCTCCCCAAAAAATCAGCGTGGCCTATCCGGAGAAACGCAATATTACGTATAAGTTCGAATATCCCGGATACCTGCAGTCCGAACAAACGGTCGACCTGATTGCCCGGGTGCAGGGTTACCTGCAGGAGGTGAAATTTGAGGCCGGCCAAACGGTAAAAGAAGGACAGGTGTTGTTTGTGATTGAGCCCCAGCCCTACCAGGATCAGGTAAAGGCCGCCCAGGCTAACTTAGCCACGGCCCAGGCTAACCTGAAACTGGCCATTACTTCTAACGAGCGTACCCAAGAGGCCGGGAAAAGTAACGCAGTCAGTGAGCTTGATGTAATCAAGGCGCAGACGACGGTTGACCAGGCCAATGCCGCCGTTGACGCCGCCAAGGCCCAGCTGAGCCTGGCGGAAATCAACCTCAGCTATTGTTATGTAAAAGCCCCCTTCACCGGCCGCATTACCCGCAACCTGGTAGACAAGGGCAATATGGTGGGCGGACAGGCCAAGCTGGCCAGCATGTACAAAGACAACAAACTCTTTGTATATTTCAATGTAGAAGATAGTAAATACCTCATCGGTTTTGCCAGACAACATGAATTTAATTTAGACAAGGTGGAAATGCGTTTTGATGAACTGGCCGGCAAGACCTATACCGGACGGCTGGATTACATGGCGCCTAACGTAGACCTGACCACCGGTACCATCAACATACGCGCCGTCATAGATAATAAGGGCGGAGAATTGCGTAGCGGCCTGTATACCAAAATACGCATTCCTTATAAGGATGTAAAAGACGCCCTGCTGATCCCCGAAGGAGCTATCGGCACCGACCAGTCCGGCCGTTATATTTATGCGGTGACGGATTCCTCCACCGTGGAATACCGTAATGTAAAGGTGGGTGAACTGCAGGATGATAATATGCGTGAAATTATTGATGGACTGAAAGCAGACGAACGGTTCGTGGTAAAAGGGATTATCCGTGTGCGCGACGGACAAAAAATCGAAGCCATTGAGGAGAAATAATTATGTCGAAATTTTTCATTAACAGGCCCATTTTTGCGGCCGTACTGGCTTTGCTGATCATGCTGGCGGGGGGCGTAACGCTGAGTTCCCTCCCTATCGCGCTGTATCCGCAGATTACCCCTCCGACGGTGGAGGTTACCGCCTACTATCCCGGCGCCAACGCGCAAACCATTGCCGAAACCGTAGGTACGCCCATTGAACAACAGGTGAACGGGGTGGAAAAGATGATTTACATGCAATCTACCTCTTCCAGCGCCGGTATTTACACCCTGACGGTTACCTTTGAGGTGGGTACGGACATTGACATGGCGACGATCCTGGTGCAGAACCGGGTGAGCCAGGCGACCTCCAGCCTGCCCTCGGATGTAACACGTTTAGGGATTAAAACGGAGAAGAAGTCTACCAATATCGTAATGATGCTGGCCCTGGTGGCCACAGACAGCACGCACAGTGATTTGTACCTTTCCAATTATGCCAACCTGAATATACTGGATGAGTTGAGACGTATCCCCGGCGTTGGCTCCGTGAGTAATTTCGGCGCCGATGATTATAGTATGCGCGCCTGGCTGAACCCCGAGGTGCTGCAGATCCGCGGACTCACACCGCTTGACGTGCAGAACGCCCTGCGCGAGCAGAACGTACAGGTGTCGGCAGGGAAGATAGGTGAAGAGCCTTCAAGTAATCAGCAGGTATATCAGTATTCCCTGAATATAGACGGCCGTTTGATTTCCGAAGAGGAGTTCGGGAATGTAATTATCCGCGCCCTTGACGGAGGACGGATGCTGCGGCTGAAAGACGTCGCCGTCATTGAACTGGGCAGCAAGACATATAACATGCGTTCCGAGTTGACAGGCAAACCAACGGCTGCTATTGGAATTTATCAGCTGCCGGACGCTAACTCATTGTCTGTAGCCGAACAAATCAGCGCCAAGATGGAAGAGCTGAAAACCCGTTTCCCGAAAGGCCTTGATTATACTGTTGCACTGGATACGACGCGCTTTATCGAGGTGTCCATAGAACAGGTATACCACACGTTGTTTGAGGCGATCATACTGGTTCTGATCGTTATTCTGCTCTTTTTGCAGAATTTCCGCTCCATGTTGATTCCGGCGGTGACGATTCCGGTGTCGCTAATCGGTACCTTTGCCGTGATGGGGCTGATGGGATTCTCTATCAACACCCTCACCCTCTTCGGGATGGTGCTGGCCATCGGGATTGTGGTGGACGACGCCATTATTGTGGTAGAAAACGTGTCCCGGCACCTTGATCTGGGGGCGAAAAATGCACGGGAAGCGACCATCGCCGCCATGGAAGAAATTACCAGCCCCATTGTCGGTACGGTATTGGTGCTGCTGGCCGTATTTATTCCTACGGCTTTCATGGGCGGTATCACCGGTGAATTGTACAAGCAGTTTGCGTTGACCATTGCCGTGTCTACCGCTATCAGCGGATTCAACGCCCTGACGCTAAGCCCGGCCCTCTGCGCCCTCATCCTTAAGAAGGAGAAAGAAAGCAAGTTCTTCCTTTACCGTTACTTTAATAAGTACTTCGACAAGCTGCGCGACGGCTATACCCGCCTGATGGGTGGGCTATTGAGAAAAACCGTCCTGGCTTTTACAATTTATATCGCATTGGCGGGCTTCGCCATCTGGGGCTTTATGACCTGGCCGACCTCTTTTATTCCTGCGGAAGACCAGGGCTATTATGTAGTAACGGTAAATCTGCCCAACGGCGCCTCGCTTCATCAGACCGAGGAGGTCATGAAGAAGATGAGTGGTGTACTGGAGCAGATCCCGGGGGTCAAAGATTATGTCTGTATCTCCGGCTTTTCCATCCTGACCGGGGCGCAGATTTCCAACGGCGGAACCATTTTCGTCACGCTCAAAGACTGGACGGAGCGCACGACTAAAGACCTCAGTATAAAAACCATTCTGCAAAAGACCTATGCCGGTGCGCAAACCATTGAAGAGGCGGAAATTTTCCCCTTCCTCACCCCTGCCATCCAGGGGCTGGGCACCTCCGGCGGTTTTGAATTAATGGTACAGGACCGCAAAAACCTGGGGGTAACGGAACTGGAAAAGATCAGCCAGGAGCTGGGCGAGACCGCCAACCTGCAAAAGGAACTGAGTGGTGTGCGCCAGAATTTTGAAGCCAGTATCCCGCAATTGTACCTGGATATTGACCGCGACAAGGTGAAAACACAAAAACTCTCGCTGAGTGACGTGTTCAATACCCTGTCTATTTATTTGGGGTCCTCGTACGTCAATGACTTCATTAAATTCGGCCGTATCTATCAGGTGAAACTGCAGGCCGGTACGGACTCCCGCGCCGTGACCGAAGACATTTTGAAGCTGAGCGTACGCAACGAAGACGGACAGATGGTTCCTTTTTCCACTTTTGTGACGCTGAAACCGCAACTGGGTACCGAAGTGCTTACCCGTTACAATATGTACTCCGCCGCCCTGATCACCGGAAACGCCGGCAACGGCTACAGCTCCGGCGAGGGGAATGCCGCCATGGTACAAACAGCCGACCAGGTATTGGGGACCAACTTCGGACATGAATGGACGGGTATGGCCTACCAGGAAGAAAAGGCAGGCTCCTCTATCGTCATGATCTTTGCTTTGGCTATCATTGTAGTAATTTTAGTGTTGGCGGCGCAATATGAAAGCTTTACCAGCCCTATGGCCGTTATTATGGCCGTACCCATCGCCCTGCTCGGGGCCGTATTGGGTTGTATGGCGCTGGGCCTGCCCATCAGTATTTACACCCAGATCGGTATTGTCCTGCTGATCGGGCTGGCGGCCAAGAACGCCATCCTGATCGTGGAATTCTCCCGTGATTACCGCAAGGAAGGCAAGTCTATTTATGACGCGTCATTAGAGGCCGGGCACATTCGTTTCCGCCCCATCCTGATGACTTCCTTCGCCTTCATCCTCGGCGTACTGCCCTTGGTTACCGCCACCGGCGCCGGCGCTGCATCCCGCGTATCCTTAGGGATTGCCGTATTTGCCGGAATGTTGCTGTCGACCATTGTAGGTACGGCATTCGTCCCCAATTTCTACCAGTTGTGGCAGACTATACAGGAGAAGGTCAATAAGAAGAAAGAAGAAAAAGACGAGGCGGCAGATTAACTACTAATCAAAAAATGAGAAAATTCCTCATTTTTTGATTTTTTCGAAAATTTGTTTATTTTTGCATGAAAATGAGAAATTTTCTCAAAAATTAAAATTCTATGCTTTTAGAATTCAGCATCGGCAATTATCTATCTTTTAAGGAGAAAAAGACCTTAAACCTGATGGCTACGGGAATTAGCGAACTTCCTGAGAATATTATTACAGAAGGTAAATACAAGGCTTTACGTAGTGCTGCTATTTATGGAGCCAATTCCAGCGGGAAGAGTAATCTGTTGAAAGGCTTGGTTACTATGCTCAATATTGTACAGACATCTGCTAAGCAAAGTTCTACGGATGAAATTAAGCTTACTCCTTTCTTGCTAAATACCGAAACAGAAGATAAGCCCTCTCATTTCGAGATTGTACTATTACTGCATGGTATTCGTTATCGCTATGGATTCGAGGCTTGCCGGAAGAAAATTCATTATGAATGGTTATTCGAGAAAAAAACGTTTACCGGTAAAGAACGAAATTTGTTTATCCGGGAAAATAACAAGATCGATTTGAATGATTTTCCGGAAGGAGAAAAATTAGAAAGTAAAACTCGGGAAAATGGATTGTTTTTAGCTGTCTGTGATCAATTCAATGGGGATATTAGTAAAAAAATAATGCACTCATGCATCCTATCTGATGAAGTTTCCGGTGTCCAACATGAAAATTACAGGGATATGACAATTTTCACCCTGGATCTTGAAAATTTTTCTGAGCCATTACAACATTTTGTAAATAGACTAAATCTTGGGTTTAAACAACTTTCTCTATCAAAAGAGAATAGAATTGTTACAACTCATCAAAAATATAATAACAAGGGAAAAGTAATTGGACAAAAAGAATTTGATGCTAATATGCAAGAATCTTCCGGAACCAATAAAATTTTCGACATTGCCGGATACCTATCCTTATCCTTAGAATGCGGAGGATTAACAATAATCGATGAACTCGACGCCAAACTCCACCCCCTGCTCACCAGGGAAATCGTGCGCATGTTCAATGACCCGGAAATTAACAAAAACAACGCCCAATTGATTTTCACCACACATGACACCAATCTATTGGACCATGATAACCTGCGTCGCGACCAGATTTACTTCACCGAAAAGAACCAATACGAAGAAACCGATTTGTATTCCTTAGTAGAATATAAAGAACCTGACGGCAAGGCCATCCGGAAAGACCGTAGTTATGAGAAAGATTATATTGCCGGCCGCTATGGCGCCATCCCTTTTATCGGAGATTTTAAACAGCTAATCAAAAAACATGGCCAGAACGCTTAAAACAGACAATGCCACGCTTAAGCGCTTCGAAAGGAAAGAAAGCAAAAGAAAAACAGCGACACGCGAACAACGTGTTTATTTTCTCATCGTATGTGAAGGAGAACGAACGGAACCCCATTATTTCAATGCCTTTGAAAAAAACTTAGCCCCCTATGCCTTGGATATAGAGGTGGCCGGAACCGGTAAAAACACATTAAGTTTGGTAGACCATGCTGTTGCGCTTAAAAACCAATCGCGCAAAGCGTATGATAGTGTTTGGGTGGTTTTTGACAAAGATGATTTCAGCGATAAAAATTTTGATAACGCCATAGCAAAGGCCAAAGCAAACGGAATAAAATGTGCATGGAGCAACGAGGCCTTTGAATTGTGGTACATCTTGCATTTTACCTATGTAAGTACATCCATTTCCCGAGATGATTATGCCCGGCATATTGAAAGCCATCTATCTAAACATGACGGGAAAAAGTTCAAGTATAAGAAGAACGGGCCTAATATGTTTAATCTGTTAGCTAAACACGGCAACCAGGCCCAAGCTATAAAATGGGCCCAGCAACTCGAAAAATCGCATACGCATAAAAGCTATGCCCGGCATAATCCCTCTACCCGTGTATATGCATTGGTAGAAGAGTTAAACAATCCACAATCTTTATTATGAAATCTTTTTTCTCCATAGCCTTACTTTTCCTCTGCGCCCCTTTGCTTCCCGCACAAAGCCTGCCGGCAGCATATACGACGGATTTTACACGGGCGGGGTACAGGGGGACTATCCCCTCCCCGGCGGGCAGTACGCTGACGACTTTGGATCATACAGGAGGGGCGGATTGCGCCGCGGCGATCAACAGCGCCATCAGCAGCGCCGGTACGCCCACAGCTATTTATCTGCCGGCGGGAACTTATCTGGTGCGCAATACCCTCAGCCTGAAATCGGGTGTGGTACTGCGCGGTGCCGGGTCAGATAAAACCCAGCTGAATTTCGAGGTGCAGGGAACAGCCCCTTTGATTGCCGTAAAAGGCAGCTCTCCTTCGGCCGGGGCCACGCTCACGGTGAATGCCGCCAGGGGCGCCACCACCCTATCGCTCAACAGTGTGAGCAATATCACCGCCGGCGGCGTAATGTATGTCATGCAAAACCCCGACCTGCGGGCCTATGACAATTGGGCGCTGACCAACAACTACCTGCAGGTGGTGCATGTAAAATCCGTCAGCGGAAATACGGTAACGCTGGAAGAACCTTTACGGGAAGCGTACACGACAGCCCGCAGCGCCGTGGTACGGCGTGTGACTCCCGTTAAAAATGCCGGGCTGGAGGACTTTAAACTGGTATGCCGCACCAAAAGTTTTGTAGACGGTACGCCGCAAAACGACAATATCGCCATTGACTATGCAGACAATTGCTGGATCACCGGCATAGAAGGTGAAGGGTGCAACGGCGCCCACATAGACCTGCGCCGCAGTGTCAACCTACAAATCAGCGGCTGTTATTTTCACCATGGTTTTGATTACGGCGGCGGCGGAAGCGCTTATGGCGTATGCCTTACAGGCGGAGCGTCGCAGGTGCTGGTGGCCAATACCATTTTCGACTCGCTGCGCCACGCCATGTTGATACAGGCTTTCTCCAGCGGTAATGTTTTTGCGTACAACTATTCGGCCCGCGTACACCGCACGGATTTCACGCCCTATGATATGCCCGGAGATATCGTACTGCACGGTAATTATGCCCACAGCAACCTTTTCCAGGGGAATATAGCCAACAGCATGGTAATAGATAACCCACACGGCGCCAACGGACCGCGTAATATATTCCTGCGGAACCGTATGACTTTATACGGTATGAAAATCGAAGACCAGCGGACAACCGCCCGGGCGGTGGAGCAAAAAAACGCCGGGATCCAGAACGACAGCACCGTACTTATAGGCAATGAAATCACCCATGCCACCGGTAGTAATTACGGCGCTTATAGCATTTTCGGCGGAAGTAAGGGCAACCTGCAATACGGCAATCTGAAACAAGGGAGCCTCACCCCTTCCGGCAGTGACGCTTCGGCCTATAAATCATTTTACAATCAAAACCGTCCTTTATTCTGGGATATAGAAGACAGCTGGTACGCTATCGGCAGCCCCGGCGCCTGTTATAACTCCGCCGATATCCCGGCCAAAGCCCGGTATGATAATAGGAGTCTGCGCAAGAAAACGGACAGCCGCAAGGCGGTTTTCGACTTGTCCGGGAGTTCTTTCACACCGGAAACCAGCAGTCCGGCCACCGTGATGCAGAGCAGTGCAACGTACTGCCAGGGCGCCGAAGCCACTCCCCTGCAAGCCTCCGGGCAACAGCTCAAATGGTACGCCAGCCCCACCGGCGGGACAGCCTCCACCCTCACGCCCACCCCCTCAACAGCCGCTACGGGAAGTTTTACGTTCTACGTCAGCCAAACCCAATGTGGAAAGAATGAAAGCCCCCGCACAGCCATTACCGTAAGTGTAAGCGCCTGTACGCCGCCGGACCCGCCCGGTCCGGACCCCGTAGTGATCAGTAAAGAAAATATAGACCTGGCGCCCAATAGCATTAGCCATAGCTTTCAGCTCAATTTACACGGTACAGGCCGCGTAGAAGTCTATTCACTGGGAGGACAGCTTTTATTGCAATCCAATGTAGAACAAACAGGCGCTTTCAGCCTGCCGGGAGCACAGCAATGCGTTATCCGCATCGTCACCACCGATGGCCGGAACGCATCATTTAAGGTCTGGTTATAGCCTGTTAACGTAAATACGCCGGGCCGGTGTTAACGGCTGAGACATAAGGCTGCACACTGTTGCTGCCGCCATATTGCGTGCACCCGATATCTTTCTGCGTTTTACCGGAGGGGCGGGTGTTCTTCATGATATCCAGCAACAGGTCCGGATCAATAGCAATCGTTGTGAGCTGCGGCAGGAAAGGCGTGGTATAACCGGCCGATGAGGCCGCCATACCGGAGGTGTGCTGCTTTAACTGAAGGTACTGCCCGGCGGCAGGCACACGGTTGGCCACATAGTTGTTCATGGTGGCCGTTGCCACGTAAGTCAGGCCGGAGGCAGGGGTATTGGTCGTGGTAGACTTGTCTATGACATTGCCCTCAAAGCTTTCAGCGGCGGTCCAATATTTGGCGAAAGTAGTACTGGTATGGTTGGCAAAAAGGTTGTTGGCCACCACCACATTCGTCGGTTTACCGGTTTGTCCGTTTCCGGCTTCCAGTTCAACCGGCACACAGCTTGCAAAACTATTGTGCACCAACGTGACATTACTCACAGGATCCACTGATGCCGCTTCGGTATTGCTGTCGCGCTGGTCTATACGGAAGGGCCATTTATTGCAGTTGTTGAAGTAATTGTTATACACCACATGGCCGCCGCCTTCACAGATGCGCATGCCGCGGTTGCTGTTGAAAAAATTACCGTAGGTGGCCGTGCGGTGGCCGTGGCGGATGCACAGGTGCCCCTGACCGTTATAATTAATACCTCCGGCGCTCCGCATATCGGGACCGTTGTCTTCAAAGGTATTGTAGCGGTAAACCACCTCGGCCGCCTTGGAAGAAATGACCTCATCGTCGCCGCAACAGCGGTAGAAGTAGCAGTACTCCACCAGATCGTGGCTGATATTGTCCTTTTGATGGCTGTAGCCTATACGGAGGGCTTCCATGCCATAGTCGCCAGTAGAGGGGGCAAAATGGTTCTTAAACGAGCAGTAACGCAGGATATTGTTGCCGGGTTTATTGGTAGAGACCTGAATCTGTACCACAGAGTTTTTGGGTACGGCTTGTTTGGCTTCAAAATTACAATATTCCAGCAGATTTCCGGAAGCGCCGGGCGTTATAATCAGCATTTGCCGGCAGGCCGCCCCGTAAAAATTCAGGTGCAGGAGTTTATTATTGTTACCCTTGGTCGCATTGGTCGTAGCACTGCTGTTAGAAGCGCCGTTGCCCACGGTAAACAGGTCTACCGCCCCTCCATAAGAAGCAGGACTTTTAGCGTCCACCTCATTCCCTATAAACCGGAAGCCGCGGAATGTTACATTATCCGCCAGCAACTTTACAATTAAAGCGCCGGTAAAAACTACCCCTCCGTCGGTCTGCGCCTTTACGGTGATCCCGTCCCTGGAAATGGTCCAGCTGCCGCTGAAACTGTAAGTACCGTTAGCCCAGACAATTTCCGTTCCGGCTATTGCCGCGGCCTGGGCCGTATTGAACTCGGCCAGGGAGGTCACATAGGTTCCCGGGGGAGGCGGGGTTACGGTCTGCGAGCCCGCCTGTTGCACCACCTGCAGGCCGGCGGCTACTACGGATCCGGCAGAAAAACTGATGGCCGCCGTTCTTGTTTGTGTCATGGTATTGGCACTGGTGGCCTTTATTACCAATACACTGGTTCCGCTGCCCCCGGAAGAGGGCGCACAGCTGCACCAGGTCTCATTGCCGGTGGCGCTCCAATTCACATTGGAGGTCAGGGTCAGCGTAGCTGAACTGTTGGCCAGGCGGTTCACATCTATCTTGGTCTGGCTCAGGCTGACAACCGGTTGCGGAGGCTCCGGCGCCGGTTTGTCTTCGTTTTTACCCTCGCAGGCCACCAAGGTGCCGGACAAGAGACTAAGAAATAAGAAACAAGCGACAAAAGAGCGCAGATAAGAAAAGACGGCATTCATCATAATACATATAGTTTACTTATCGGTACGGAAGGCATCTGCAGGCAGCCCCTCTTTGCTGAAGAGATTGGGCATGGCCGCATTGCTGAAACCGAAACGGACATTCAGGGGCTGTTTGATTGTTTTGTTCCACACCACTACCGTACTGCCCTCGATTTTTGCCTGGGCGGACAGGAATTGCCCGTCGGCTCCGGCAATATAAAATTCCGAAGGAGCGCCGTTTTTACTTATTAAACCGCTGTCGGCATGGTCAAAGAAGATACGGATCTTATTTTTTTCTATCGCCATCCCCTTATAAAGCGGGCTCCGGCAGGGTATACCGGTTTTACCGTAGGTATTCACCAGGGCCATATTGGTCAAACGCTGCGCCACCTCCACCTTGAGTTGCGGATGAATATCGTTGATATCATCCACCAGGTCGCTGATCACCACCATGCCCGTATTCGGGCATTTTAAGGCCTTCGTTTGGGCTTCGCGCAGCAATATGCCGGTTTCCCCCTCGTTCTTCGCATAGGGGGCTATCTGTACGTAATAAAAGGGCAAATCCGCCGCCTTAAATAATTGGCGCCAACTCCCGATCATGTCGGTAAAACTCTCCGTATAAACTTCCCAGGTTTTTACATTGCTCTCCCCCTGGTACCACAGCACACCGGAAAGCGTGTAGGGCGCCAAAGGATAAATCATGGCGTTGAACAAACCGCCGGGTTCGCGGAACCGGTCTGTCTTAAAGGATTTAAGCTTATCCGCTGCGGCTTTCAATTCCGGCTTGGCTTCTACAGTTTCACGGGGCATCCAGACCTCAATATTGGTGCCGCCCCAGGCCGAATGGATCAGGCCAACAGGCCGGTCAAGCGCCTTTTGCAAACGCTCGCCGAAAAAATAGCCTATAGCGCTGAAGCGTTTCATGTCTTCCGGGTTGCATACGACCCATCGCCCATCACAGTTTTCCTGGGGATAAAGGGCCGTGGTGCGGGTCAGGTTGAAAAAACGGAGCTGCGGATTGTTCGCATAGACCGAAGCGCTGTCGGCCTGTTTCATGGAAGAAGCGTTAGCGGCCATATTGCTCTGTCCGCTGCACAACCACACCTCACCGATGAGTACATCGTTGATTACAACCGGCTTCTTTGAATTGCTGCTTTGCAGGATAATGGTATAAGGCCCCCCGGCTGCCGGCGTAGGAATAGTTACCGACCATTTGGCCGCCGGATTGACTGCTATGTTGTACTCCTCTGTAGTCCACGAGGGCTTCACCGTGATTTTTTCATTCACAGCGCCCCAGCCCCAGAGTTCTACTGCACTGTTTTGTTTGAGCACCATGTGGTCACCGATGATGCCCGGCAGACGAATAGCTGCCGTTGCCTGCAAAAAGAGGCAGAGAAGGAATAATGACAAGACCGCTTTTTTCATATCTTTATTTGAAAACAATGGGTTTTAAAAAATTGCTGATGGCGCGGTTTACTTCGCTGTTCTTATCTTTCTCGAAGCCACCGTGCTTGCCTCCCTCTACAGTCATAAATTCAGTATGCACGCCTGCCGCTTCCAATGCTTTGTGCAACTCAACGGATTGTTCGTAGGGGATCAGCGGGTCTGCGTCGCCATGTACAATAAACACCGGAGGCACCTCTTTGTTGACATAGGATACGGGCGACATGGCCTGGATAAAGTCTTTATCGTCTACATATTTACCCAAAAAGTTACGGGCGGATTTGTACTTGCGCATCTCCGGCACATTGAGGTTGGTGATGCCGTATTTATCAATAATGGCGACTACGGTGAAATCATCTACACCGGGACAGTTGCCGTCAAAACGGTGGTTATGCCCCAGGAATCCGGCCAACAGGGCTAAGTGCCCGCCGGCCGATCCGCCCATCATGACGATACGGTGGGGATCAATATTCAATTCTCTGGCGTGTTGCACCACATACATCATGGCGCAGCGCACATCTTCAACAGCTGCCGGAGCGGGGGCCTGCGGAGTGAGGCGGTAGGCCACATTGGCTACGGCAAAACCCATTTTGAAAAAGGTCTGGAAACCGGTCTGCGATTCTTTGTTACCGTGGTTCCAACCACCGCCATGCATATTAAAAACGACGGGCACCGGTTTGTCGGATTTTTCCGGATAATAAATATCCACACGGCCGTTCCAGTCGCCCACGGTGGCGTACACCGCGTCTATCCGGGCGGCATAGCCGGCGGGGGTTTCTACTTTTTTGGGGGCTGCAGGCGCCTCCTGGGCCCATACAGGGAGGGCTGTGCAAACAATGATTAAGCTGATAATTAAATGCTTCATATTTCTATTGGTTTAAAACACCAACGACAAGACTTCCGGAGAAGCCTTGTCGCGGTACCTAAAATAATTACTAACGATTAGGGCAAATAATCAATATTTTCATGGGCGGCATCACCATAGTCATTCGGCAGACGCAACACCCTTGCTTTGACGGTGACTCTACCTTCTGAAGGGCTCGCATCCGAGTTTACAATGGTATAGATGATCCGTCGTGTTTTTGGTCCTCTGGATCCGCCGCTACTTGAGCCTTCGGAGGGAGACACCATCCTGATATAGCCTATAAATTCATTGGCCGTACCGCTTCCGGCGGCAAACAGCATTTCATTGTTCAGTTTCGCAGCATCGGTTTGGGAGAAAGTAGTTTCTAAATCAGGATCTCCCATATACACCAAACCAATGGTTGTAGGAGAGGGAACATTACCCGCCGCCGTTTTCAGGTGCAAGGCATTTTTGTCTGTCATACTCCAGGTATTAACCCCATTGCCGGTAGTGCTGCATTTGAACTTATTGGTCGTACCGGTACTTGCTCCGGTAGGCACAAAAGAAAAGGTAGTAGACGTCTTGGCGTTCACCAGGAAGTCTGAGGACAGCTTCTGATTCTCTGCTTCGCACACGGTCAGGGCATAGGGTTCTTTGGTGAATGAAATCACGGACTGGGGCGTAGAGGCCGTATAGCTGTTGCCGGTAGCAGTAAACTGTATGGTATAAAAATCCGTTACCATGAAATTAGGTTTGGCCACAACGGAGCCTCCGGCATAGTTCAGGGTCACGCTTACAGTACTTCCGGCCGCTACGGTTGAGGTGGCGGGAGCCACCGCCCATAAGCTGGTAGCAGTCTGTTTGCTGGGGATAATCGTCCAGCTGCTGGCTCCGGAGGTTACGGAGGTAACTAAGTTAAGGCCGGTACCGGTAATCTGAATACGGGCAGAAGAGTCATTCACCGCGGTAACCGTAATCGGGGGCGGAGTGCCACCGGACTGTGTCAGCACATAGGTCGCTTTTGTCGAAGCATAATCTTTGGCCTGTACCGTAATGGTGGCGCTGCGTGAGGTAGCCGCCGTATTGGCGGTATAGTTAATGGTCATTGTGCCGTTGGCGGTAGCCGAAGAGGGGCTGAAACTTACCCAGGTGGCCGCGGCGTCTTTACTTGCGGTCCAGGATACATTAGCCGTTACATTCACGCTCACACTGCCGGCGGCGTCTGAAGGCGTTGAGGATACGGGGGCCACCACCACGCTCGGGGCAAAGGCGGCCTGGGTCAACACATAGGTGCCGCTCACCGCCGGATAGTCATTGGCCTGTACCGTTACGGTGGCGCTGCGTGAGGTAGTAGCCGTATTGGCCGGATAGGTCATGGTCAGGGTACTATTTCCGGTACCGGTAGCAGGAGTAAAGCTCAACCAAGTAGCGGCAGCGTCTTTAGTTACGGTCCAATCCACATTAGCCGTCAGGTTCACACTCACACTGCCGGCGGCGCTGGCCGGATTAGCAGATACGGGAGACACAGCAATGACCGGAATGGCGGCAGCCTGTATTACCTTGATGGTATCTTCCGAATGGGTACCGGTAACAATAATATCGGCGCGACGTTCTGCAAAATCAGCATTTGCAAGGGCGGCAGCGGTGAAGTTAGTGGAAGCTGCGGTAGAAGAAGCTGCGGAGGTAATCGTTAACCAGGTAGCCGCAGGGTCTGCCACAACAGCAGCCCAGGGCTGATTAGCGGTAATGGTGTAAGTCAGGGTCGCAGCGGCAGATGTTATGGCCGTTTCTTTTTCCTCATTACGGGTAGTGGGTGATTTGGCTACAATATCCAGCGCAGGGGTCTTGCCCTGCTGGGTAACGTAGAGGGTAGAATTAAGCGCTCCGGCGGTGTATTTCAAAATGGCCGTGCGGGGATCCAATTCCTTGCTTTCCACCACTTCAATCCTTGATACGGCAGGTACGCTGGCCCGTCCGGAGGTAGGCGTAACTTTGCACCAGGTAGCGGAACTTTCAACCACCCAGGTGGCGTTACAGTTAAGGTTTACAACCATTGTGCCGGGGGCGTCGCTGAAAACGACCTGCGCGTCGCCGTCATTAACAATCAGGCGGGCTTCCTGGCCATCGGTTGTTCCGTTGTCTTCCTTGTTTTCGCAGGATTGCAGGCCGAAAACCATGGCCACGGCGACAAAAAGCGCCGGGCCAAAGGATTTCCAAGATATATAGTTCGATAATTTCATAGTTGTCGGTTATTTTTTGTAATACACATTGATCATGACAGTAGAGGCGCTATAGTCATTGGCCGCAGCCTCAATGAAGTTCATTTTCGTCACTTCGATAAATCCGCATTTATCCGGATTAGGCGTAGCAGGCGACCCTTCGAATACCTGGAAGAAGATTACGCTGCCTTCTTTATACTGGCTGGTGCTGCCTGAACCCGGAGGATAGGATGTCGGATTATTCGTACCGGGGACACCCAGCGGTGCAATCAACTCGGGGGTAATTTTTACAATAGATTTGGTCTTTACCAATTCTATAATGTCATTTTGCGTAGCGTTGGCCGGATCCAATACTTTATACTTGATATCCCGTACACCCGCCTCAGAAGGCAGGGCGGTACCGTTACACTTAAAGTTTTTAAGCTGTGAAGTACTGCTTGAGGGGTTGTTCAACTGCACGCGCCCGCCGCTCCAGGAGAAGAAGAAGTCTATATCGTTCTTACGGGTAGCATAGTCACATGGAGTCAGCGCTTCGCCGCCCAGGGCATAGAAGAAGGCCTGGTCAACCGTTGCTTTCTGGCAACCCAGCAATATGTTTTCCCAGTAGTACACGGTTTCACGGCCCGGGATGGTTACGGCAAAACTATTTTTCAATACCGCTGTTTCTGTTTGATAACAGGTAGCCTGTAAGTTCACAAAGGTATTGTCGTGAATTTCAAAGGCTACGGTATCCGGCAACATAAAGCTGAAGGAGTTACGGGAGGCCGTGGTTACAGGAATGACAAGGGGTTCCGGCATACCTGCGGTATCAAGGATCACGGTTTCAATAACACTCAGGTTTTCGCCGAAGACAGTCACCAGCGAACCGGCGTTGCCCTTGCTGGGAACACTGGTAAATACCGGTTGTACGCGGTCGATATGCACCGGAGCGCCGGTGGTGCCTGTCGTGGCCGTACCGGAAGCCGTATTGTACTCCAGCAAAATGTCTACGTTATCCCCTTCGGGCATGGGAATGGGCGGAACAACCACCATCATTTCCGTATTCAGGCGGGTGGTTACCGTTGCTTTGACCGTGCCGAAATACACAGCGGTTACAGCCTGCAGGTTGGTGCCCTGTAACAATACGGGGGCGGTAACGGTAGCCGCGGTAGGATAGCCGCCGGCATTCAGGGCGGGGGCGTAATATTGTACGGTAAAACTGTCTGTGGATGCTGCAATCCCCGCTTTATTCTGTACCTTAATTGTTCCGGTTTTGGCATTGCCGGTAATTTCTGCAATCAGCAACTCCTGGGATACGCGGTTTTTCACCACAATCTTTACACCACCAACCCATATGGAGTCAATGCTGCCAAGGTTAGTACCCGAAATATACAATTCTTCACCCATATAGCCGGAAGAGGGGCTAAATGAGGTCACCGTGGGCGGATCTACCTTGCGCAAGGCATCCATATCAGTAGATACCGAATCTTCGTTACAAGCCCCTAATAAGACAGCCATCAGGGTAAAAAGGCTTGTAATAGTCAAATATTTATATATTGTTTTCATAATGCTTTTTTCGTGTGTATTAACGATTAATAGCCGTAGTTTTGCGGGATTTTGGTTTCATTGTTGGTGTCGATTTCATGCTGCGGGATGGGCAACAACAGCCTCCACTGGTCCACGGGATTGCGCGGGGCAATGGCTTGCGGGAAACGGCTATAATGGGTCCAATCCACATTGTAAATATCATTCGTCAACACGTCACCGGCAATGCCCCAACGTACAAGGTCAAAGAATCGTTGGTTTTCAAAGGCGAACTCCAAACGGCGCTCCAACTGGATAGCCTCCATAAATTCGGCCAGGCTGCTTATAGTCAGCGAAGGCAACTTGGCACGGGTACGTACGGTATTCAGGCGGCTAAGCCCTGCAGATACATTGCCCAGGCGGGCTTTCACTTCGGCAGACATTAACAGTACATCGGCATAACGCAATACGGGCCAATCGTTCTCGGCGTCATTGCCTAATGTCGCCACGGAGAAAAATTTCTTTACATACATGGAGTCTATATTCGTTTTATCATAGTGCCCCATAGACACCTGCTGACGCGTCGTGTCGCCACTGGCCTTGTAAGCGCTGTAAATGCTCATGCTGGGGTTATTCAGTCCCTGGCAACCGCCGGCAGTCATCTGGCTGTTCAGGGGAGCGAACATGTTGGCGAATTTTGAACCGAGGCCGTAGCCGCCTGTTTTAAAACGGATAGCGAATACGATTTCTTTGTTCATTTCGTTTTTGATGTCAAAGATCTTGGCATAATCGGACTCCAGACCAATAGAACCGGTGGCAGGAGCTTGTTGCAGTTCATCCAGCAATTGGTCGGCCTCAACCAGATAGTTGGTAGAAGTACCGGCCCAGCTAAGGTAAACCTTGGCCAGTAAAGCCTGGGCCGCCCATTTGGTGGCGCGTCCAAGGTCCGCAGCAGGATAGGTCGCCGGCAGGTTTTCAATGGCGTATTCCAGGTCTGCTACAAGCTGTGCATAAACAAGGTCTACAGGCTGGCGATTCAATTTTTTAGCCTCACTGGGCTGGATGGTTTCCGTTACCAGGAATATGGGGCCGAACAGGCGCACCAGGTTAAAATAATGGTAAGAACGGATAAAAAGCGCTTCGCCTTTGTACTGCAGCAAGGTCGCGGTGGGATCCAGCTTGTTTACATTCTGGATTACATTATTGGCGTTGCTGATATTGTGATAACAGGCTTTCCAGTAATCATAAATCTGTTCCAGTGAAGGGGAGGGACGGAACATGTCAAGATCGTTATAAGCATAGTTCTGCACGGTAGAGCTGTTGGGCTGTCCCTGCAGGGCGTCATCGCTGCGCAGGTCGATCAGCATCCATTCATAATCCAGCGGGGCCTGCATACCACTGTAGCAACCCAGTACCGTATTGTTGATGGTTGCCGCATTGGTCACCTTATCTGCCGGCAGATAAGATTGGGGATCGGATTCCAGCATCTTCTCACACGAAACGAGCGAGAGTGCCGCTATACAAAATAAAAAGCTATATAGTTGTTTCATAATAGTGTGAGGTGTTAAAAGTTAAGTTCCAAACCGACAGAGAAAGTACGTTGAATAGGGAAAGCTCCGCGTTGGTAGCCGCTCATCAGCGGAGAGCTGTAGGTTCCGGTGTTGCTCATGGCTTCGGGGTTCAAACCGCGGTAATCCGAGGCAAAGAAATAGAGCAGGTTTTGTGCGGCGAAATAAGCGCGCAGCCCTTTGAGGTAGATTTTTTCAGCCGCTTTTTTCGGCAGGGTATACCCCAGGGTCACGTCACGCAGGGCGATATATGAACCGTCTTCCACACAGTAGTCGGTCAACATTACCGTCATACCATTGGTAAAGTAAGGTGTTTTGCCGTCACCGGGGTTAGAGGGGCTCACCCAGCGGTTCTTGACATACGTTCTTTCGTATTTCTTGAACTCATTGTAGTAAATGTCGCCGTTGACAATGTCAACACCCTGTACGCCCTGGAATAAGATATTCAGGTCAAAATTCTTGTATTTGAAAGTGTTGGTTACACCCCAGGTAAAATCGGGAAAGGGGGAGCCCAATACTACACGGTCATTGGCATCCAGTTTCTTGTCGCCATTGGTATCCGTAACTTTCATACCGCCGGCAGCCACTACGACTTCACTGGCATTGGTATTACCGGCTGCACGCCAGTCGGCAATCTGCTGGTCGGACAACCAAACGCCGTCGGTTTTGTAGCCGTAGTATTGGATGGAGGGCTGGCCCAGGAACGCGGCATACACTTCACTGCGCTCTCCATAATTGAACTGGTAAGGTTCGCCGCCCAAATCAATCAGTTTATTACGGTTGAGGGATAAGTTGGCGGAAATATTCCATTTGAAGTCTTTATTGTCAAAGATATATCCGTGCACTTCCACTTCACATCCGAGGTTGCGGATACGGCCGATATTGTTCCAGTACTGGTCGTAGCCGGAAATAGCCATGGCGCTTTGCTGGAGCAGCAGTTTGTCGGTGATGCCGTAATAGTAGTCAAAGGTCATGCCGGCGCGGTCTTTCCACAAGCTAAGGTCAAAGCCGTAGTCGTATTCATAGGTTTGCTCCCAGGAGATGGCGCGGTTGCCCAGCGTGCTGGCATTGGGCGCCAGGCCGGAAACAACATTGCCCGTTCCCGCACCGGTAATATAGTTGGCATTATAGAGCAGGTCGGTATAGGCATAGGCGGGAATATTATCATTACCGGTTACCCCCCAGCTGGCGCGGAGTTTCAATTGGCTGATCCAGTCAATCTCTTTCATGAAATCTTCTTCGCTCAAACGCCAGCCCAAAGAGGCCGAGGGGAACCAACCCCAGCGGTTTTCGGGTCCGAAGCTGGAGCTGCCGTCGGCGCGGAGGCTGACAGAGGCCAGGTATTTATCTGAAAAGCTGTAGTTCAAACGGCCGAGGTAAGAAATCAGCACGCGGGGAGCGGCAATTTCCGTGTAGGTACGGCGGGTGCCGGTTTCTTCTATCAGGATTTCGGTGGCGGCATTGATGGTGCGTACATCATCGGTAGGGAAATTCATCCCTCCGATACCGGCGGTTTTAACGTTGGCCCGGTCATAGGAGAAGCCCAGCATACCGCTGATTTCATGACGGCCGAAAGCCTTGGTATAGCTCAGGGTGGTTTCCGATAGAATGTCTACATAAAGTTTATTGGTATAATAAGACTTGTTCGGGTCTCCGGCCTTGCTGGCTTCTTTCTGGCGGAACTCCGTGCTCTCGGTGTAGGTAACATAGTTGCTTAATGTCGAACGGAGCACCAGGTTGGGAATAGGCTCAATATTAATGTAAGCGGAGGAGCTTAAGCGGTAATCGTCCTGATTCCGGATAATACGCTCCAGTACCGATTTAGGATTCTGGTTGCTTGAACTTGAAGGAGAGGTCACCTTGTCAAATAAAGAACCGTCGGGCATGATGCCGGTATAGCGTCTGTCTTTGAAATCGCCTACCTGGGCCCAATCACCGGCTTTCTTGCCGGTAAAAGCAGCCGTTACGTCGTTGTGCCAGGGTTGCATGCCGGGATACCAACGGGTGAAGTCGGTAAAGTTAGAGCCCGGACGTTCACGGGTGCTGAAAGAGGGAGAGATATTGGCTCCGACTTTCACATATTTGCTCAGGGTAGCATCTAATTTGGCGCGGAAGGTAAACTTATCGTAAGCGCTGTGTTGCATGATGCCCTGGTCGGAGGTATAGTTACCGGAGAGATAATATTTCACTTCTTTGGTACCGCCGGAAACGCTGAGCTGGTAGTTCTGAATGGTAGCCAGGTCATTGAGGGCGGATTGCTGCCAATTATAGTCTTCACCATATAATTGTGTGCCGATAATATATAAGGCCGCCTCACTGTCGGAAATAAGGTTGGGTTTGGGACCGGTCCACAGGGGGTCTGCAGCGCGCAGGGCGGCTTCACTATAAAGCAGGTTGGTGTAGTCGCTCACGTTCATGATATCATAAGTGCGCATCAGGCTCTTCACCCCTACACTGGCCGAAGCGGTATATTTGGGCTTGGCTACCTGGCCGCTCTTGGTGGTTACCATGATAACGCCGTTGGCCGCGCGCGAACCGTAAATAGAAGCCGAAGCGGCATCTTTCAATACCTCGATGGAGGCGATATCCGAAGCGGAAACCGAATTCAAACCGTCGGGCACCGGAATACCGTCCACCACGACCAGCGGAGCGCTGTCGGCGCTGATGGATCCCATACCGCGGACACGGATCTGGGGCGCCACACCGGCCTCTGAGGTGGTATTCTGAATGTTTACCCCGGCAATTTTACCTTGCAAGGCTTGTTCTACCGTGGCGACCGGGATTTCACTCATCCGCTCGTCCTGGAATTTGGAGATCGCGCCTGTAAGGTGTGATTTTTTCTGTACACCGTAGCCTACAACCACCAGCTCGTCCAGCTGAACAGCGCTCTGGGTAAGCTTGGCATTCACGTTCAATGCATTGTTCACGGCTATGGTCTGGGTTTCATAACCGATGTAAGAAAACACCAGCTTATCGGTCGCAGGGTTGTTGACCCGGATGGAATAAGCGCCGTTTTCATCAGTAATGGCTTGCGTGTTTGTTCCTTCAACATTGACACTAAGATAGGCCAATGGTTCTCCGGTCTGCACATCACTTACCGTTCCGGTAACAGTAGCCGGCTGGGCAAAAGCCGTGATACTGCTTAAGAACAGGAAGCCTGCAAGCAGTTGTAAGAAGACAATTTTCTGCTTCATAGGTTTTTAATTGATTAAGTAAGTCAAATTAGTTTTATTTTATTTCGTTTCTTTACGTTATTGGCTTTTTTAGCCCCCTTATTTATCCCCTGCGATTGTTTATCTTCCTGATTTTCATAGGCTATTTTTGACTTACTTAGTCAAATTCCAACGCCCCGGTTCAATAACATTCGATTAACAAACGGTTCACTTTTCTTTAATTTACACAATGCGAATGTAGACATTTTTTCTAAACTGGTATACCAATTTTATATTTTTTATCAAAAAAATAGGTGGCGAAAATATAAAACAGCTAATAATCAATTATATAATTTTTGAATGTTAAAAAATTGGCTATCCAGTATACCAGTTAACAGGATTTTTACTTACATTTGCAGGTGTTTTATATTAATTAAATATTAACCTCTTCTTTTATGGAGGAATTGCTTAATAAATTTGAAGAAATTTCCGTGGATAGACCATCGGAACTTATTATACGCCAGATCCGTGACTTTATCAGCAGTGGTGAACTGAAGCCGGGAGACCGCCTTCCCTCGGAAAGAAAGCTGACGGAAAAATTAGGGGTTAGCCGCGCTTATGTGCGTGACGCGATCAAGAAACTGGAGTTCTACGGGGTGGTAAAAGTGCTGCCTCAATCGGGCACAGTAGTCTCCCCCTTAGGCATTCCGGCGATTGAAGGAATGATCGGCAACATCTTAAAGCTGGAAAACTTCAGTTTCCATTCTCTGGTGGAAACCCGTGTGATGTTTGAAACGCAGGCCGCCAAGCTGGCCGCCGAACGCCGTACCGATGAAGATATTGCCGAACTGGAAACAACGTATTCCATTTACGTGCAGAATGCCTGTGTCGGCGTACCGGCCACCGACCAGGATATCATGCTGCACCTGAAGATCGCCGAAATCAGCAAAAACCCGCTCCTGCGGTCCATGATGCTGTTGATTACACCGGAGATCCTGACCAACTACCGTAAATATAAAGTGTGTAATGATGTGACGGAAGGGGCCATGCTGGAGCACAGGTTGCTGGTGCAATATATAAAGGACAAAAATGCAATAGGCGCCTACAATGTAATGCAGCAACACCTGCACAATGTGTTGGAATTCTCGAAAACATTCAATACTAAAGATATAACGCTCTAATTTAATTATTCTATGAAAAGAATTTTATTATTTGCCGCCCTGTTGTGTATGGCCGGCAGTACTTTTGCACAAGGCAAGATCATTACATACAAACATGTAGCCGTATGGGCGCAGGGCAACCGCAATGCGGGAACCAAGGGCAGCGCGCTGAGCACCAAAGACGGTTCGAACTATTCTTTACAGAATGTTATCAAGAAAAGCGCCCCCAAAGCCATTGATATGCTTTGCGCTTACGGCAAGGTAGACAAAAAAGGCGAACAGGGTTTTATTCTCTTTGCCCCGAACAATCCGGAGTTGGAGATCAACTGGGAAAAATCGGGCGGTACTATTCCCTTCCGTTATTTTGAAGCGTCTCCAAGTGATGCTACCGGTGCGTCTGCGCTGAAAAACTGGGCGGTACGCAATGCCACGAAGATACAGAAAGTAAGCGACGTGGATTTTGACAACGCAACACCCGAGTCGATCGCCGGCCTGAATATTGCCGATAGTTATATGGCATCGGAACTGCAGGTTGGTGATATTATCGCTTTTGAGACGGCGGCTACCGCTGCCAATCCCGGTAAAAAAGGCCTGATCAAGATCAGCAAGATAGAAGATGACGAGCGTGAAGACAAGGCCGGACAAGGCTCCTTCCAATGTTTGAATATGATTATTAAGATTCAGAAATAAAAAAATCCATTGATGTTCTACAAAAAGACAGGATGGTTTGCCGGATTGCTGTTGTGTTGCATGACAGCTTCTGCCGGTAGTATCACCATCAATGATATTCAGGCGCTGAACAAGGCGGCCAAAACAGCACAGCCCGGCGATACGCTGGTGCTGGCCGATAATGTGTATGAAAACGCCCAGCTCAGTATTGTTGCAAAGGGTACGGAAAAAGCGCCGGTGGTAATCATGGCGCAAACAGCCGGACAGGTGCTCCTGAGCGGAAAATCAGCCTTGAAGCTGGCCGGAGCATATGTGGAAATCAACGGGCTCTATTTTACCAACGGGTATAGCGACAGCGATGTGATCAGCTTCCGTAACGGTAAGGATGTAGCGGTCCACTGCCGCGTAACCAATTGCGTTATCTATGATTATAATGCGGAGCACCGCGCCACGGAGAATACCTGGGTCCGCTTCTACGGCCGTCACAACCGTTTTGACCATAATACCGTAGCCAACAAACTCAACAATGGTTGCCTGCTGGTGGTAGAGTTGAATGAAGCGCGCAGCCAGGAGAATTACCACCGGATTGAGCAGAATATTTTCGGCAGCCGCCCGAACCTGGGATCCAACGGCGGAGAAACCATCCGCGTAGGCAACTCGCAGTACTCACTTATTGCGTCGCACACCATTATTTCGAACAATTATTTCGAGTACTGTAACGGAGAGGTGGAAGTGGTGTCCATTAAGTCATGCAATAACGAGGTCAGCTACAATACCTTCTTTGAATGTGCGGGCGTACTGGCTCTGCGCCACGGCAATAACAACGAGGTGTTTAACAACGCCTTCCTGGGCAACGGCAAGGCCCACACGGGTGGTATCCGGATTATCAATGCCGGACAGAAAGTACATGACAATTACCTGTACGGATTAAAAGGCAGCCGCTTTTTTGCCGCCCTGGCCATTATGAACGGGGTACCCAACTCCTTGCCCAACCGCTACCACCAGGTAAAAGATGCGCAGATTTACAACAACGCCTGGGTCAATTGCGAGCATATCATCCTCTGCGAAGGCGCCGATTTTGAACGCACCGCCACACCGGTGAATGTGCAGATGCACAACAATATTTTCTACAACAAAGCAGCCGGCAAGCCCTTTGTTGCATTGGACAAGATTGACGGGTTCCTGTTTAATAATAACATCATGGACCTGCGCAACACGGCCTTCACGCAAAAAGGATTCATCCACAAGAGCATCCGGGAACCGGCCAACAATACCGGTTCCGCCCAACGCCGTGACTGTGGCGCCGGATGGTTCAACCTGCCGGCTCCGGCCCCGGCCAAACTGAGCGGCCGGACCATAGCGATAGCCCCCGGGCAGAATACGCTGCTGGAGGCTGTCCAACAGGCGCAGTCCGGTGATGTTATCCGGCTGGCGCCCGGAACCTACCTCAACGATAAATCCGTTGTTATTGACAAATACCTGCGGATTGAAAAGGCCGCAGCCGCCGAAGAAAACCCGGTATTGCGCTATAACGGCACGTCCGGCAGAACGGCTATGATTACCATTGCCGACGGCGGAAGGCCGGAAATCGACGGACTGGACTTCAACGGCGACCCGGTAGAAGGGCGGCCGGTACCCGGAGCGGGCATAGCTACCGCTGCAAAAATGCGCGGCACTTATTCCGCCTTCATCAGCCATTGTACATTCTACAATATGCAGGAGGGTTCGGTTAATCCGTTCAGGGCCGCCCCCACCTCCATGGCCGACAGCCTGGTATTTACCGACTGCCGTTTCCATGATATAGCCGGCGATGCCATTTCACTGGCGGCCGAGAAAGAAGATGCCGGGAAGTATAATGCCGAATATGTAGGGATCAGCGGCTGTACATGGTATAAGGTGCTGGGCTGCGCCCTTAACCTTTACCGCGGCGGCAATGACGAGAGCACCACCGGACCGGAATTGAACATGAACAACTGCCGCTTTGATGATGTCAACAACCGGGAGCAGGGCAGCGTGGTACGATTAATCGGTGTACAAACCGTTACGCTGGACAAGCTGGCCTTTAAAGACAGCGGCCGTGGGGGTTGCGCCATCCGCTTTGAAGAACGCCGCTGGGATAAGATCAGTGTGAGCCATTGTACCTTTACTAATTCCGGGAAGTTAAAATCTTTCTTCGGAGCAATTCAAAATAAAAATTAATATAAAACGATAAGATATGAAAACACGTAGTAAGGTTTACCAATTGGAAAACGAACTCAAATGGGAAGTGGCAGGCGAAGGTGTTCGCCGCCAGATTATGGGATACGATGGCCAATTGATGGTGGTAAAAGTAGAGTTTCAAAAAGGCGCCGTAGGCAGCCAGCACGCCCACTACCATTCACAGGCTACTTATGTAGCCAGCGGCGTATTCGAGCTGAGCATCAATGGCGAAAAGCAGGTGCTGAAAGCCGGCGAAGGCTACTATGTAGAGCCCGATGCCATACATGGTTGCGTGTGCCTCGAAGCCGGCGTGCTGATTGACACGTTTAGCCCCGTACGTGCAGATTTCCTTACTACCAAGCTCAACTAATAATGAAAGTACAAGGATTGCGCTGGTGGGTGTTGGGGCTGATATTGCTCATCACCGTCATTAATTACCTGGACCGCGGCACGTTGAACTACATGTGGTATACCAAAAAGGTAGTGGAATTTACCATTGCCGGTGAGGCCACGCCGGGAATGAACAGTGCGGTATATAACGCGGAAAACGACAACTATACGTTGACTACGGAAAACGGAAAAACCGTAGAAATGAACAAAGCCGATGTGAAGGAAAACGGTGCGGTGGTAGAAGTTAAAATGCCTACCGGTATTGCATTGGATCTCGGCCTGGTGGACGAAAGCCTTTCCGAAAAGGAAGCGGAAGAGCAGCAAAAGAGCATTTACGCCCTGATCAATATTATTTTTATGTGTTGCTATGGGGTAAGCCAGCTTTTTTCAGGCAAGATTTATGACAAGATCGGCACCCGCAAAGGTTTTGTGATGTCTGTCCTGATCTGGGGAACAGCCGATGCGCTGGCCTCTCTTTCCCGCGGTTTTAAATCCCTGAGTTTCTTCCGCGGCATGTTAGGGCTCGGTGAGGCCGGTCCCTGGCCCGGAACGACCAAGAGCAACGCCGAATGGTTTCCTCAAAAGGAAAGGGCCTTGGCCCAGGGCCTTTTCGGCGCCGCCGCCTCTATGGGTTCCGTACTGGCCCCCATTGTTATCTCCATGCTTTTCTTAGCCTTCGGCTGGCAGGCCACTTTCGTGACCGTAGGTTGCCTGGGCCTTTTATGGCTCCTGCCCTGGCTTATTGTGAACAAAAAAGGGCCGAAAGAACATCCCTGGATTACAGAGAAAGAGCGAGAATACATCCTCAGCGGCCAACCCGAATCCAAAGTCAGCAATGACAAGGGTAAATCATGGAAAGAGCTGCTGTCACAAAAGAAAAACTATTCGGTAATTCTCGGCCGCCTGTTCCTCGATCCCATCTGGTGGATGTTTGTAACCTGGTTGCCTATTTATCTGATGCAGGTACATAACCTGGCCATCAAACAGGTAGCGGCTACCGCATGGGTGCCATACTTAGGCGCCGCTATCGGCAGTATTGCCGGCGGCTGGATGTCCGGACGCCTTATCAAGGCCGGGAAATCCATTAATTTCTCACGCAAGGCGGCTATCGCTACCGGCGCAAGTATTACCTTGCTGGCCATGATTTCTATTCTGTTTGCAACTGATATCTATGTGATTATAACGCTGATGGCCTTCGTATTGGGCGGCTACCAGTTTACCATGACCAATATACAGACCATCCCCAGCGACCTGCACTCGGGCAAATCCGTGGGCTCACTGGCCGGGCTGGGCGGTATGGCCGCCGTAATAGGCACCATCTCCTGTATGTTCCTGGTACCTATGATCACCTCGGGCGGCAGCTGGAATCTCTTCTTTGTGATGCTGGCCCTGCTGGTGCCCCTGTCACTGCTGTCTATTTTTATCTGTGCAAAAAAACTGGAACACGAACATAATAACAAATAATAATATATTTTTAGAATCATGAGACTGAAAGGAAAAGTAGCCGTAGTAACCGGCGGTGCAAGAGACCTGGGACGTGCAATATCGGTACGCCTGGCGGAAGAAGGCGCTAAAGTAGTAGTCAACTATTTTGACAATAAGGAAGACGCCGAAGAAACCTTGAAAATGATCACAGCCAATGGCGGAGAAGCCATTATGGTACAAGGCGATATGACTAAAGAGGCGGATGCCAGACGCCTGTTCGAAGAAGGCGTGAAAGCCTTTGGTAAAGAAATACACACACTGGTGAACGTAGTGGGCGGTATTTGCGGTCGCAAAACCATTACCGAACAAGACGACGCCTGGTATGAACTGTTGATGAACGTGAACATGAAAAGCTGCTGGCTCTGTACCCGCGAGGCGGTTCCTCACATGCCCGCAGGCAGCGCCATTATCAACTTCTCGTCACAGGCCGCACGCGATGGCGGCGGCGCCGGCGCTTCATTGTATGCTGCCGGTAAGGGAGCGGTGATGACCTTCACCCGCTCAATGGCCAAAGAATTGGGTCCCAAAGGTATCCGCGTAAACTCATTGGCTCCGGGCACCATTGCCACCTCTTTCCATGACCGTTTCAACACGCCGGAAAACCGCGAACGGATGAAACAACAATATCCGCTTCGCCGCGAAGGGGAGGCCAAAGACATTGCCGACCTGGTAATTTACCTGGCATCTGAAGAATCCGGCTACCTGACCGGCACCAATATTGACATCAACGGCGGAGCGCTGTTCAGCTAATACGTAGTATCCGGTAGTTAGTACTAAGAAAGAGGGCTCCTTTTTCTTGGTACTAACTACTTAATATTAAAATTATGAGAAAACTCATCATATCAACAGTGTTGTGCTGTGCTGTATTTACAGCAGCGGCACAGGGAAAACACCCCAACCTCGTGTTAACACAGGATGGCGTGGAACAAATAAAAAACAGCCTGGGCAAATATCCTCTGCTGGATGCTACCTTTGCGGATGCTAAAGCCAGGGTTGCCGCCGATATGGCGCAGGGAATAGATGTTCCTATCCCCAAGGATCCCGGTGGCGGTTATACGCATGAAAAACACAAGTTGAATTATGATGTGATGTTGAACGCAGCCATTTTATGGCAGATCACAGGCGACAAGAATTATGCCGGATTTGTCCGCGAAATGCTGCTGGCTTACGCCAAGCTCTATCCGACTATCGGGATCCATCCCGAAGGCAAAAATTCGGGCGCGCCGGGCAAATTGTTCTGGCAGAGCCTTAATGACGCCGTGTGGTTGGTACATGTAACACAGGCTTATGACTGTGTGTATGATTACCTGAGCCCCACCGACCGGAAAAACATTGAAAGTAACCTGCTGCGGCCTGCTGTGAAATTTGCCACGGAAGACCGTGAAAAGGTATTTAATATGATCCACAACCACGGTATCTGGAATGTAGCCGGAGTCGCTATGGCCGGTTATGTGATGGGCGATAAGGATATGGTGGAACGCGCCGTTTACGGGAGCAAAAAGGACAAGAAAACCGGCTTCCTGGCCAATATAGACGGCTTATTTTCGCCGGACGGATATTACATCGAAGGATCGTATTACCTGCGTTACGCGATTATGCCCACCATCTTGTTGGCCAAAACCATCAACAACAACCAGCCCGGGCTGCATATCTACGCCTACAAGGACAGTACCATTGCCAAGGCCATTCCTAACCTGATACAGCAAACCGACCCGCTGGGACAGTTCCTGCCGTTCAATGATGTGATCAAAGAAAAAGCCTGGACTTCCGGTGAACTGGTTTATGCCGTAGATATTGCGTATAATGATATCCGGCAAGACCCTTCTCTGCTCTATGTAGTAGAACAACAGGGCCGTGTAATGCTTAGCGGTGACGGTGTAGCAGTAGCTAAAGCCGTGGCCGAAGGAAAAAGCCCGAAGAATTTCAGCTGGAAATCCATGGAGCTGCGCGACGGCAGCAAGGGCGACCAGGGCGGCGTGGCGATGTTGCGCTACGGCCAACGCCCGGATGCCATGGCAGCCACCATGAAATACGGCACCTACGGTATGGAACACGGGCATCTGGACAAATTAGGCATTGGCTTTTATGATCAGGACCGTGAAATATTGTCGGAATACGGCGCTGCGCGCTTCATCAATATAGAGCAAAAACGCGGCGGTCGTTACCTGCCTGAAAACAAGACGTTCGCCAACCAAACCATTGCGCATAATACCGTAACTGTCGACCAGAAATCCAACTATGGCGGCGATACCAAAAAGGCCAATGACTTTAATGCGATGCGCTATTATTTCAATGCGGCGGCTCCCGGCCTGCAGATCGTGAGCGCCAAGGATACAACGGCTTATCCGGGCGTGAAGATGCAACGTACCCTGGTTTTGGTACAACTTGACGATGAGCGTTTTGAGCGCCCTATCCTGCTCGATTTGTTCAACCTGCAGTCTGCCAAAAGCCATCAATATGATCTGGCTTATTATTACCAGGGACCATTCATCAGCACCAGCGTGTCTTATGATTATGAGCGGGAATTGCAGCCCCTGGGCGGCACACAGGGTTACCAGCATTTGTGGCTGCGTGCGCAGGGTACGGCTACCAAGGACAATGAAAGTTTTACCTGGATGAATAACGCCCGTTTTTATACCATCACCACCCTGAGCGATCCGGGAGAGTCTCAATTACTTATGGTACAAAGCGGGGCCAATGACCCGGAATTCAACCTGCGCAATGAGAACGGAATTATTTTCCGGACGCCCAAAGCCAACAACCACTTGTTTGCTTCGGTGATTGAACCCCACGGGTCTTATAGTACGGTGACCGAAATCAGCCTCGGCTCTCAGGCCAATGTCATTCGCCTGCAGGAAGAGGTCAACAATGAAAATTATACGGCGGTAAGCATAGAAACACGCAGCGGTAAACGCTGGCTTTTCGCCCTGTCGAATAATAATACCGATCCTAAGGCGAGTCATAAAGTCGAATTCAACGGCCATACGATCAGCTGGACGGGCGTGTATTTGTTTAAAGAAATGAAATAATAAAGGTATCTCTTATGAAAAAGCATATTTCCGGAGTCTTTTCTCTCGGCCTTTTGTCTCTTCTCCTTTTACTGCCCCTGTGCGGCGTTGCACAGCATACGGCCGCGCCTTTTATTCTTGACATGAAGATGATGGCCGGGAGTAAGGCTAAGATCTCCAAAGGGGATAAAAGTGTGATGCAGGCCTACAATAAGCTGATTAAAGAAGCGGACAAGGCGCTTAAAAGCGGACCTTTTGCCGTTACAAACAAGAAAACAGCCGAACCGGCCAATGACCTCCATGACTATGTGAGTATTGCCCCCTATTGGTTTCCCAACCCCAATACCCCCGACGGCCTGCCGTATATACGCAAAGACGGGCAGCGCAACCCGGAGGTAGACAATTATCCGGACAAGGAAGCCCTGCCTAAGATGGTAAGTTGCGTGGACAAGTTGGCGCTGGCCTATTATTTCACCGGAAAAGAAATATATGCCGCCCAGGCGGTGAAACTGATCCGTGTGTTCTTCCTGGAGGAGTCCACCCGTATGAACCCCAATATGAACTACGCACAGGCTATCAAGGGGCAAAATGACGGGCGTGGCGCAGGGCTGATCGAGAGCCGCCATTTTGTAAAAGTAATTGACGCTATCGGCCTGTTGCAAACGTCTAAGAATTGGACTTCCGCAGATCAATCCGGCATGGAGCAATGGTTCGCTGATTTTTTACACTGGATGCAGACCAGCAAGAATGGCCGTGATGAAATGCGGGCGAAAAATAACCACGGCGCATTTTATGATATGCAGCGGATGTCCTATGCCATGTTTACCAAGAATACGGAAGTTGTCAATGCTATTGTAGAGCGTTTCAAAGACCGTATTGATTACCAACAAGACACGGACGGCAGCTTTCCGGCTGAACTGACACGCACCATCGGACTGCATTATTCCACCTTTGTTTTAAAGCCTTTCTTTGGCATGGCCAGTATGGCAGAGCGGCTGAACATCGATTTATGGAATTATGTGTCAGAAAACGGCAAAAGCCTGCGTACGGCCATAGAATTTCTCTACCCTTATGCGACCGGACTAAGCACATGGAAATGGCAGCAAATAAAGCCTTATGAGCATTCCGGAGAATGTGTGGACCTGTTGAAGATGGCGTCTTTAAAATATCAAGATCCTAAGTATGTCGACGGCCTGAGCCGTGTGATTAGCGCCGAAACGGCGGCTAATCACATGTCGAACTTAGTGCTGGGGCTGGATATGAAATAATCAGGCTCCTGTAGTCTTACTTTTTGAAAAACCCTTGTTAAACCAGCGGCGCTTATTAGTGCCGCTGGTATTTTTTGGTCCCTGGCCACCGGCAGTCTTCGGACGCTCATCATTATTCCGCGGCTGGCGGGGTGCCGCTGCCGCTTTTGCCGGACGGGCAGCCTCTTGGTGCGCCGCTTGTTGGCGGGGTGCCTGCTGACGCGGAGCTTGTTGGCGGGATGCTTGTTGGCGGGGTGCGGAGCGTTGTGCACCGCGCTGTGCCGGCGGTTCCGGATTATGGTCAACCAGCGGGAAAGGATGGTTGTCAACCACCGGAATTTTCCGTTTAATCAGTTTTTCAATATCACGGAGGTATTCTTTTTCAATCGCATCGCAGAAAGAGAAAGCCGTGCCCGAAGCGCCCGCCCGGCCCGTACGGCCTATACGGTGTACATAGGTTTCAGGAATATTGGGCAGCTCATAGTTCACCACAAACTGCATATCATCTATATCAATACCGCGGGCGGCAATATCGGTGGCCACCAGCACGCGTGTAGTCTGGTCTTTGAAATTACTCAGGGCCCGCTGGCGGCTGTTTTGCGCCTTGTCACCATGGATGGCCTCTGCCTTGATATGGTTTTTATTCAGTATCCGCGCCAGCCGGTCCGCTCCGTGTTTAGTACGTGTAAAGACTAATACGCTCTTGATTTTTTGGTCTTTCAACAATTCTACCAGCAAGGCGCCTTTATTGCCCTTGTCGACAAAGTAGATGTATTGTTGCACCGTTTCGGCGGTAGAAGAAACCGGCGTTACCTCCACTTTCTGTGGCAGGTGAAGGATGGTGGACGAGAGTTTGACGATTTCCGGCGGCATGGTGGCCGAGAAAAAGAGCGACTGCCGTTTTTGCGGCAACAGGGCCAGGATTTTCCGGATGTCATGGATGAAGCCCATGTCAAGCATACGGTCGGCCTCATCAAGCACCAGTATTTCAATGTCTTTTAATGTCAACAAGTTTTGATTGACAAGGTCCAGCAGGCGGCCGGGCGTGGCCACCAGAATATCAATACCGGCGCGCAGCTGGGCAACCTGGGGCGCCTGCCCTACGCCACCGAAGATCACGGCGGTTTTCAGGGAAGTATGCCGGCCATAGGCCTTAAAGCTTTCATCAATCTGTATGGCCAACTCGCGGGTGGGCGTAACGATCAGGCTGCGTACCCGCCGCTTCTTTTCATTGATTCTGTTTTCACTCAGCAATTGCAATATGGGAATAGCGAAAGCCGCTGTTTTTCCGGTGCCGGTCTGGGCGCAGCCCAGCAGGTCGGCGCCCTGCAATACGATGGGAATGGATTGTTCCTGGATTGGTGTTGGTGTGGTGTAGCCCTCTTCTTCTACAGCCTGCAGAATAGGGGCAATAAGGTTTAGTTCTTTAAATGTCATTTGTTTTATATCTTCCGCAAAGGTACGAAAAATTATTGGGTCGGGGTTTGTTGCACCTGATTATTGACCTGGACAGCTTTTGGACTGCGCAATACTGTTGCGAGCATGGCTACACCTTGCTCTGTAAAAGCGATAGACGTGTAAGTAATTGATTTTGAGTACGAGGTCACAAATTGTGACCTCGTACTGTCTATCAACAAGTTACGCTCCTCGTTAGATATTTCAAAAATAAAATCCGAGGGGAAGCGTTCACTGTTTCTTCGCACGGCCTGTTTCAATTGTTTAGTTTCCACTTCATACAATTCGGCCAAATGAGCATCCAACATCACGCGTTGTCCGCGCAATTCAATAATCTTTTCGGAAATAAGTTGTAATTCCATAAGTGAGGGTGGTTAAAATTTATACAAAGGTACGAAAAATTATTTTTTCTTGTCCAATTGCATCAAGGAGGGGATGAAGAAGCCGGCAATACCCACCGATATAATCAGGGCGCCGCCCAGGGCAAAGGCAGGCGCTATGCCCAGGGCATCGGCAATGAAGCCGGTGGCCATAAGGCCGAAAGGACCGGGGAATAAGCTCAGGGTATCAAATAAGGAGAAGACACGGCCCAGCATGCCGGGCTCCACCTGCGTTTGAATAATGGCTGTGATGGGACTGTTGAAAAAGGGCATGGCCAGCCCCGACAGGGCTACAAAGCCTGCAAACCACCAGAAACCGCTTGGCGGCAGAAAGCCCGACATGAAAAACGACAAGCCCAGTATAATATAAGAGAGGTTTATCATTACAACCTGGCGGGTATTGCCCCCCCACCAGCCGATAATGGCCGATCCGAGCAGCATGCCGGCGCCGGCGGCGATCTCTACGGCGCTCATCTCCCAGGCGCCGCCATTGAAGTGATTAAAGGTCATCAAGGGGAACAGGGCATTTACAGGCAAGGAGATAAACACGCACAGCACGAACATCAGGATCAACATGAACAGGCCTTTATTGGCGTGAATCACTTTGAACGCCGCCCACATTTCACGCATGACGCCGCCGGCATGGCTCTCACTTGTTTTCGGCGGACGCGGAATATGCACAAAGAGTAAGGAGGTTACGGCCAGTAAGGCGCCTGCAATGTCTATAAGCATAATCACCGGCATGGAGGACAAGGTCACCAACAGGGCGCCTAAGGCAGGGCCCAGGATATGCCCCACGGACCACATGCCCTGGTTGATCCCGGCAATGCGTGTCAGCTGCTCCTGAGGCGCCAGCAGCGGTACGGAGGCCTGCATGGCCGGATAATGGAAGGCCTCACCGACGGACCGCGCTATCAGCAGGGTATAAATATGCCAGAGTGCTATGACATCCAAATAATACAGCACACCGATAATCAGCGAGCAGCAAGCGATAAAACTGTCTGCCGCCATCATAATCGTTTTCCGGTTCCAGCGGTCCACCCAAACACCGATGAAGGGTCCCAGGATGATCTGCGGCAATATCACCATGGTCAGCGCCACGGCCAATACACTGGCCGAGCCGGTTTCTGCCGTAAGCCACCATACAATGGCAAATTGCACAATAGAACTGGAGAGCAGGGAAAAAGCCTGCCCGGACCAAATAATGGCGAATGTTTTTTTCCAGTTGCGCATAAGAGAGCGCAAAGGTAGTCAAAAAATAATTCTCCGGGGATTTACCGGCCCCCGGCTTTTATAATTAATCGCAACGAGGCATCGTGCGTTATATAAGTCCATGCCCAGTCCAGGAGGACGAAGAGGCGGTTTTTGATACCGAGGATGGACATCAGGTGAACAAAGAGCCATACGCTCCAGGCCGGGAAACCTCTGAGGCGGATGTGTTTCAGGTCGGCCACGGCGCGGTTGCGGCCCACAATAGCCATAGCGCCACGGTTCCGGTAACGGAAAGGTTTCATCGCCTTATTGTAGCAAAGTACCGCACGGAGATTACGGGCCAGGTTGGCCGCCTGCTGCATGGCCACGGGCGCTACCTGCGGATGTCCGTCGGGATATGCCGGTTCGGTCTGGTAACAGGCATCCCCGAGGATAAAGACATGATCAAAACCGGCGGGACGGTTGTACGCATCGACCAGAAAGCGGCCGCCACGGCCGGAAGGGAGCGATTCCAGCCCTTTGAGCGGCTTTACGCCCACGCCGCTGGCCCAGATCAGGGTGCGGGTGCCGATCGTGGAATTATCGGCAAATTTGGCCGTATAGCCGTCATAGTCAATCAAGCGTTTATTGAGCCAGAGATCCACCCCCAGCTGCTCCAAATAACGGGCGGCATTGCGGGAGGCCTCTTCAGACATAGCGCCCAGCAGCCTGGAACTGCCTTCTGCCAATATTATACGGATATCTTTATCGCGCAGTTCCGGGTAATCATGCCTGATAATGAAGCGTTTCATATCACCCAGGGCGCCGGCCAGCTCAACGCCGGTGGGGCCGCCGCCTACGATCACAAAGGTAAGCATAGCCTCCTGCCGCACCTCGTCGGCCACAAAACCGGCTTCTTCCAGGGTAGTAAGCAGATGGTTATTCAAGCTCAGGGCCTCGCTTAAAGATTTCATGGGGTAAGCATGCCGCTCAACGGACGCCATACCAAAGAAATTGTTGCCGGCGCCGGTAGCCACCACCAGGTAATCATAACTAATTTCGCCACAATCCGTTATCACGCATTGCGCCTGCAGGTCCACCTGCCGGACCTTAGCCATCCTGAACGTGCAATTGCTACGCGAAGCGGTTTCCTGCCGCAGGGGAAATAAAATGGAACTGGGTTCTATAGAGGAGGTGGCCACCTGGTAGAACAAAGGTGCAAATTGGTGATAGTTATGTTTGTCTATCAGGGTAACTTTTACGGGAACATTCCGGAGTTTCTTGGCCAGGTCCAATCCTGCAAAGCCGGCGCCGATAATAACAATGTGTTTCATGACCAAATGAATAAATTAACCATGGAGCACAAAAAATGTGCCAGCCCTCCTGTTATTGGAACGGATATTTTATCCGACGAAGCATTATTGCCCAAGCAGGTGGGTGATAAAAGTAGTCGCCATTGCCAACTTAGGGAGTAAAAATCGGACAAAACAGGGAGTAAAAACTTGTCAAATAATGTATATGAGCAAGAATAATTATACGCCGAGAATTTGTGATATTGAACTTCAAAATGCACTTGACACCATGAGAGCAGTACTCATTGAGGGGGCAAAATGGTGTGGAAAAACAAGTACGGCCACCAATGTTGCAAAAAGTACATTATTTATGCAAGATCCTGATAAGGCGCGCTCCTATCAGGAAATGGCAGACACAAAACCCTCTTTATTGTTAAAAGGCGCCTCTATGAATCAAAAGAATCTAACGGAACAATTTCACTGTCCGATTTGTTCGATAAGAAGCACGAAATAGAAAGCCTTTCCGATTTAAGCATAGAGCAGATAGCCTTTGCCGTATGCCGGGGTGGTTTTCCGGCCACTATTGGAAAAGCAGATACAACAGCCTTACGAATGCCTGTTGATTATGTTGAAGCAATTATCAACATGTAGTGGAGGATATGCCCGCATGGGCTCCTTCACTACGATCCAAAACAGCAATACGCACCTCGCCAAAACGTCATTTTGTTGACCCGTCGATTGCTACGGCTGTTATGCGCATCAATCCGGAAGCGGTGCTCCAGAATTTTGAATATTTCGGCTTTCTGTTCGAAGCTTTATGCGCCCGTGATCTTCGCATTTATGCACAACGAAACGACGGAGATGTATTTCATTACCGCGACAAAAGCGGGTTAGAGGCGGATATGATCGTCCAATTACGCGATGGCCGCTGGGGTGCAATAGAAGTAAAATTAGGCAACAGACAAATCGAACAAGCGGCAGAGAATCTGTTAAAACTAAAAGAAAAAATCAATATAGAAAAAATGTGTGAGCCCTCATTTTTGCTTGTATTAACCAGAGGGCAATTTGCTTATCGTCGAAAAGACGGTGTGCTGGTTGTTCCCATTGGCTGTTTAAAAAACTAAGCCGGGCAGCGCCGTAGCATAAATTTGCAAAATTTCACATCCGTATATTGGCAGTGTAAAATAAAGCGCTTAACTTTGTTTTCAGAAAAGCGTTCTTTACTTCTCCCCATTTTGTGCCCCCGGGCACACATTGGCGTTGGCTTTACTTACTCATCAAGGAAACTTAGGAACTTTCTATATAGACGATGTTTTTAGAGCCGGCGCCCACGCTTTTTTTCATGCTTCATAACAGATCATCTAAAATTGGCGTGGGCCTGGTTTATACGCGTCTATGGTTTCCTAAGACCCCCTTGATCGGATAAACTATATAAAGGACCACGCTACAAATACCATTTAAATACTTAACCATTTAAAGTGTAAATGCTATTGCTGCAAAATTATTTTGCGGCAGGGGTTTTTATTGTCTGTTGCTTAAGGAGCTGCACGCTCGCCTACACTTCTTGTTACTGTTGTTATGTGTCGCGATGTGCCGCGGGGCGGCGGC
>JAVBQY010000020.1:0-14880 GCA_031548545.1 Bacteroidales bacterium
TGTTGCTTGTTGTCGAGAATGCCGCAATGTTTAGCGCACGTAAAGGACTGAATCCGCAGTATGATTTTGCTGGTAATACAGGCTACGGCTATCCGCCGGCCCGTACGGTGTCCATAGGTATAGACCTGTCGTTATAATACGATTTCTCTGATGCGCTTCAGGTCCATGGAGAGCCGGAAGCCCCAGCCGTAGAAACCCGCCGCGCTTAGTCCGATGTGTACGCCCACATCCATGAATTGGAGGAGCGATAATCCGTAGCCGACTTCCGCATAATGCCTAAGATTGGGCTGCAGGAGGTAGGCGGCATAGAGGTTCTCGTCAAAGGGCGCATTGGCTAAGAAGGGGAGGTATTTCAAAGCGAGCAGGGGTGAACGGTAATGCGCATTGGCGCTCAGATACCAGGCATTTGTGCTGTAGGTGTATTGCGGTAATAGCTGATACACCGCAGCGCCGTTGTGGCTGAGTGAAACATAGGCTTCATTGCCGTAGAAGTGCCGGTAATCGGCAAAGGCCACATTATTGTCATTGATAAACAGGCCGCCCTCCACATTGTAGTTAAAGCGACTGTAATAGCCGTACCTGAGCTGTTGCCTGATCTGCAGGCGCAGGAAATCAAAATCCGACGTGCTCCGGAATACATCCGGCAGCCCTTTTACCCACAGCAGGCTGAGGGTCGGGTAGTCGGAGCGTACCATGATTTTTTGTTCACCTCTCTTGCGGTAATAATATTCCGGTGTATAGCTGAGTTGGGCTTCGATGAGGGCGGCCCGGTTGTCGGCCGTGAGTGCGGGAGTACTTTCCGCCGCTGTGTGGCGTGGTGTGTTGGACCGGTATTCCCGGCTATTGCTGAAAAAGAAGGAGAAGTCACTGTTGTTCTCTTGCTGCCGCCGGTCGCTCCATTGCAGGGCGGTGAACAATTCCAATCCATTGATAATGTCAATGCGGTGGGAGAGGCGCAGGTAATTGTCATGGTGAAATTTTGCGTAGTTCTCCCGGAAAAGCAGGGATGACCACATGTTTACATAGCCAACGCCATTGCTGCCCGCAAAGTCTTTACTGGCCTGTCCGCCCTCTATTTTCCAATAAGCGCGCCGTCCGGGATTGTACTGCTGTTCGAAAGAAAGATTCCACAGGGCCACTTGCCGGCTGAACGCCCATTTTACGTTAGCGTTGAGCTGCCAGCGCCGTCCGCTTTTCTCGTCTCGTTTCAGCAAGCCTCCTGAAAGGCCGTATACAAAGCCGTCGACCGTATTGAAATCAAGGTTCCAGGGGTCAAACAAACCACTGAACTTGTAGCTGAGCCCGTCTTTCAGGCGGTTTTCCGTGGGAGACAGCAGGATCTCCGGCCAGCTGTGTTTGCGGCCGCCCTCATTGAGGGCCTTGCCGGTAATACTGTCACGTGGGTTCACTTTCACAATAGAATCATACTTGCGGTACGTCATCTTTTCATCGGCCATCAGCGGCATGGGCCGCAGGCCCTGGAAGAGGGTGGTGTCATTGCGCACCATGTTGCTGTCCTTCTCTACCACATATTGCAGGTTGCTGAGCTCCAATGACTGTTCCTTGCCTTGGGCTTTCAGTTGTTCTTCCTGAGACAGGGCTGCCAGTTGTTGCTCCAGTTTGGCCAGTTTGCGCATGTCACTGTTGCTGACCTGTTCTTTGTCCGCTATTTTCGCCGCTTCTTTCCGGAGTTTCTCTTTTTTAGGATTGGTTTTTCCTGCTGCAGTATCCGCCCCGGCAGTGGTTGGTTGCCGTAACAGGCTTTTATTCGTGCTTACCGAAAGGTATTTTATAGCCCCGGACATATTGCCGCCGCCTTTTACCCCGAAAGCATCAATCGTCATTTCCATGTTGTAGGATACGGGGAGCAGGATGCCGGCCTCCACTTCGCCGTAATTTTGCAGGATGCGCAGGCTCCCGAAATTCATCTCCTGCACCAGGTCGGCGCTGTACACATTCCAGCTTTTATCGACGATATAGAGGTAGCCCGCAAGCAGGTCGTTACTCTTACGGCGGGGAATGACCTTGATCTTGTTGACCAGTTTGCCGTTAATCTCCTTGTCGCCCTCATACACGAATTTATAATTGGAGAACGCGACGGGTGCTAAGGGAAGCGATGGCGACGAGCCGTAGATATTAAAACGGGCCATTCCGGCGTTCATCTCATTTTCGTTGATGCCGTAGCCCGACAGGTCTATCGAGGTGGCGCTGATGACCGACTTGACTCTTTGCCGGTATTGTTCCGGCGCCGTGAACGTGATTTCATTGATGCTTTCCTGCACCATGGTGACGCCGGCAAGCTTTTTCCGGTCGGCTTTTTTTACCATTAATGCCGCCACGCCTTTAATATGGTCCAATTTCACCCGGGTTTTCAGGTAGACATCGGCCGTGTAGCCCGCCACCACATTGCGGTAGTAGGGCGCCATGCCTATGGCCTTGCGCATAATCATGTACGCCGGATCCTCGCCCCTGGCAGAGAGGGAGATGCTCCGCAGTTCATAGCTCTTTTCGGCCAGACGGATCGTCAGCGGATTTTTCAGCGGAATGAGTACGCTGATGGTTTGGGTTTCATAACCAAGACTTTGTATGATGATGGTGTAGGATCCGGCCTGTAACTGGAGCTCAAACCGGCCCTCATCATTGGTCGGTGTCCCTTGCTTGAGCTCTTTGATGTAAACGGTGGCATAGGAAATCCCCGTGCCTTTAGGGTCTTCGACTCGTCCTTTCAGTACATGTGCGGTCAGCGTGAGAGGAAGGAGCAGGGTGAGCAGCAGAAAGTAAAAAAAAGGCCGGATCATGGTTGGTTGTTGTATAATTATCTGTATTTATGAAATATAGAATGCGTTACCGCTAATCTTTGTGTGCAAGCACGCAGGATTGCGCTCAACTTTCACTATATTTGCAGAAATAATGGAAACAAAGTTAAAATAAAATTCTGATTCATGACGATTAACCGGAAAGTACGTGTTCGTTTTGCACCCAGCCCTACGGGACCCCTGCACATGGGTGGGGTACGCACCGCCTTGTTTAACTACCTGTTTGCCCGTCAGCATGGCGGCAATTTTTTATTGAGGATTGAGGATACGGACAGCGGCCGCTTTGTGCCCGGCGCCGAAGAATATATCATCGAAGCCCTTAAATGGTGCGGCATCATGCCGGACGAGGGCCTGACCCCCGAGGGTAAGGTCGTGACGGATCCGGATAAGCCGGAGGCCTGCTACCGGCAATCTGCCCGCAAGCCGATTTACCGTAAGTATGCCGAGCAGCTGATTGCTGCAGGCCATGCCTATTATGCCTTTGATACCCCGGAGTCACTTGACGCCCTGCGTAAGGAAGCCGAGGCTAAGGGTGAAACTTTCATTTATAACCACAACATCCGTGAGCGCCTGCAAACCTCGCTGGTTCTGCCGGCCGAAGAAGTGGAGCGGCGCCTGAAAGCGGAAAAGCACTGGGTGGTGCGCTTCAAGATGCCGGCCGGCCGTGAAGTGCATATGAGCGATCTGATCCGCGGTGAGGTTACGGTGAATACCGCCACCCTTGACGACAAGGTGCTTTGGAAAGCCGCAGATGAGCTGCCTACTTACCACCTGGCCAATATCGTGGATGATCATCTGATGGATATTTCTCATGTCATCCGCGGCGAAGAGTGGTTGCCCTCCCTGCCTTTACATTATTTACTATACGAGGCCTTCGGCTGGACGGCGACACAGCCGGCCTTTGCCCACCTGTCATTATTGTTGAAGCCCGACGGCAAGGGGAAACTGAGTAAACGCGACGGTGACCGCCTGGGCTTTCCGGTATTCCCGCTGGCCTGGAAAGATCCGGCAAGTGGAGAGACCTCGCGCGGCTATCGTGAAGACGGGTATTTCCCCGAAGCTTTCGTGAACCTCCTGGTCTTACTGGGTTGGAATCCGGGTACCGAACAGGAACTTTTTGGCATGGACGAACTGGTACGACTGTTCAGCCTGGACCGGGTGATAAAATCCGGCGCCAAGTTCAATCCCGAAAAAGCCAAATGGTTTAATCAGCAATACCTGCGCCTGAAATCCGATGAGGAACTGGCCCGTCTGTACGCTCCTGAGTTGGAAGCGCGGGGCATTACATCACCTGAAAACTATGTAGCACGGGTGTGTGGCTTTATCAAAGACCGCACCTCATTTGTGAAGGAATTCTGGGAACAGTCTTCCTATTTCTTCGAGGCCCCTTCGTCCTATGATGAAAAAGCCATGCAAAAGTACTGGAAACCGGAAACGCCGGCCTTCATGCAGCAATTGTATACCTTATTGTCGGAGGTCACGGACTTTAGCAAAGAAAATACCGAACAGCTCGTTCATGACTGGATAACGACGAATAGTCTGAGTATGGGCGCTGTAATGAACGCTTTCAGACTCTGCGTAGTGGGAGCCTCCAAAGGACCCGGAATGTTTGATATTATAGCCCTGATCGGAAAAGAAGAGACATTAAGGCGAATCAAGGCGCTGTTATAATTGTAGAAATTTGTGTATCTTTGCAATGAACATTGGATTAAAATAATGAGCGAACAAAAAATAAGAGTAGGCATAACCCAGGGCGATATCAATGGTATCGGGTATGAGATTATATTAAAAACCCTGGCCGATAACCGGATGAATGATTTGTGCGTGCCTATTATCTACGGCTCGTCACGCGTTGCTTCCTATTACAGGAAGCTGATTTCCTCCATGGAAAATTTTAATGTCAATGTGATCAATGCGGCGGGCGAAGCGCATCCCAAGCGGGTTAACCTGATCAATTGCATTTCCGATGAGCTGAAAGTTGAGCCCGGAAAGTCCACGGAAGACAGCGCCCAGGCGGCCCTGCGTTCTCTGGAGGCGGCTATAGCCGACCTGAAGGCGGGAAAGATAGATGTGCTGGTGACCGCACCTTTCAATAAGCACTGCATGCAAAGCGCCCAGTTCAATTTCCCCGGACATACGGAATACCTCTCGGCCGCTTTTGATGCAAAAGAGCACCTGATGCTGCTGATTAACGATACGTTGAGAGTAGGGGTGGTAACCGGACATGTGCCCCTGGCCAAGGTGCCGGAAGCGCTTTCACAGGAACGTATTTTGTCCAAACTGCAATTACTGAACAAAACCCTGATCCGTGATTTTGCCATCCGCCGTCCGCGGATTGCCGTGCTGGGCCTGAATCCGCATGCAGGAGACAGCGGCTTATTGGGGCAGGAAGAAGAGGATATCATCAGTCCGGCCATTGCCGAAGCCAATAAGAAAAATATTCTGGCCTTCGGGCCTTATCCTGCCGACGGCTTTTTCGGCGTAGCTTCTTACCGCCGTTTTGATGCCGTATTGTCCATGTACCATGACCAGGGGCTGGTAGCTTTCAAGGCCCTGGCCTTTGACGAGGGGGTGAACTACACCGCCGGCCTGCCCTACGTACGCACCTCGCCCGATCACGGTGTAGGCTATGATATTGCAGGAACGGACAGCGCTTCTCCGGACTCTTTCCGTGCAGCCTTGTATGCCGCCTGTGATATATTCAACAACCGTAAACAATATGCAGACCTTACTTCCAACCCGCTGAAACCGGTGGATGTGGAAAAAATATAAGTAAAATGTCTGACGTAGTGATATATACCGACGGGGCTGCCTCGGGTAATCCCGGGCCTGGGGGATATGGCACTATCTTGACCAGCGGCACTCATTACAAAGAACTTTCCGGCGGTTTTGCCTATACCACCAATAACAGGATGGAATTACTGGCTGTCATCGCCGGCCTTGAAGCCCTGAAAAAGAAAGGCTGCAGGGTGGCGGTTTACAGTGACTCCACCTATGTGGTCAATGCGGTGGAAAAATCCTGGGTTTTCGGATGGGAGCGGAAAGGTTTCCAGTCCAAAAAAAATGCCGACCTCTGGCGGCGTTTTCTTGTAATCTATCGTCAGCATCAGGTAAAGTTCCATTGGGTGAAAGGCCATGCCGGACATCCGATGAATGAACGCTGCGACGCCCTGGCCGTAGCCGCCGCCGCACAGCCGCACCTGCCGGATGATACGGGCTATCTGCTTGCTGAATAATCCAATAATATGTTTGATAACTTATGAATAGGACTACAGACTTTTTAGTGATCGGCACTGGAATTGCGGGTTTAAGTTTCGCCCTTAAAGTGGCCGACCGGGCCAAAGTGGTATTGGTCTGTAAGTCGGATATCGATGAAACCAATACCTCTTTTGCACAGGGGGGCATCGCCTCTGTAATGTACAGTCCGGACAACTTTGAAAAACACGTGCAGGACACCCTGATTTGCGGAGACGGAATGTGTAATGAAGAGGTCGTGCGTATGGTGGTCGCTTCGGCGCCGCAGCAGATCAAACAGCTGGTGCGTTGGGGCGTAAAATTTGACAGGGCTCCGGGCGGCGATTACGACCTGGCCCGCGAAGGCGGTCATTCCGAACATCGCATCCTGCATCACAAAGACAATACCGGCGAGGCCATACAGGACGCCTTGATAAAAAAAGTGAAGGCCCATAAAAATATCCAGTTACTGGAGCACCATTTTGCCGTAGACCTGATTACCCAGCACCATTTGGGGCAGGAGGTCCGACGGCGCGACGGCAATATCGAATGCTACGGCGCCTACGTCCTCAACCTGAAGACCCAGGAGGTGTACACCTTCCTTTCGCGCGCTACCATTTTAGCCACCGGCGGTTTAGGCAACCTCTATCATACCACCACCAACCCGCCCATCGCCACCGGTGATGGGGTGGCTATGGTCTCCCGGGCCAAAGGGGTGGTGGAGAATATGAGTTTTATCCAGTTTCACCCTACCTCTCTTTATCATCCCGGAGAACGGCCCTCGTTCCTTATTTCCGAAGCCATGCGCGGTTTCGGCGCCGTATTGAAGACACAGGACGGCGTGGAATTCATGCAGAAATATGACCGGCGCGCCTCTCTGGCTCCCCGTGACATAGTAGCCCGGGCTATAGACAATGAAATGAAACACAGCGGACACGATTATGTTTACTTAGATGTTACCCACAAACCGGCCGCTGCCGTCAAAGACCATTTTCCGAATATTTACCGCAAGTGCCTGAGTATGGACATTGATATTACGGAGGATATGATCCCGGTGGTACCCGCCGCCCATTATTCCTGCGGAGGGGTAAAGGTCGATATGAATGGCCAAAGCTCCATCCGCCGGGCCTATGCCCTGGGTGAGGTGTCTTCAACGGGTTTGCACGGAGCCAATAGGTTAGCTTCTAATTCATTGATAGAGGCTGTGGTCTATGCCGACAGGGCGGCTACCCATTGTTTGGACCATCTGGACGATTTCAAATTCCCGGAAATGATCCCTGACTGGGATTACGGCGGCACCGCCCACACCGAAGAAATGGTTTTGATTACACAGAATTATAAGGAGATGCAACAAATCATGAGTAATTATGTGGGCATTGTACGCTCTAACCTGCGCCTGAAACGGGCCTTGGACAGGCTGGAAATCATTTTTAACGAAACAGAGGAATTGTACCGCAAATCTATTCTTACCCAGAGTCTTTGCGAATTACGTAACATGATAAAAGTCTCTTACCTTATTATACGCAGTGCACAGGATATGCGGGAGAGCCGCGGCTTACACTATACGCTTGATTATCCGTCAAAAAAATAAGATGAGGTATCTATCTGTTTTGGTTGTCTTTTTGCTACTCGGCTCCTGTACTAAATTTTCGGAGGAAGCAGCCTACCGGTTTGTTGAGGCGGAGATGCTGATGGAGCATCGGCCCGACAGCGCTTTGCGTATCCTGCAGCGGGTAGCGTATCCTGAGCAGTTGCAGGAGGGGCAGTACGCCGCCTATTGTTTATTATACACGACGGCCTGGGAAAAAACGGAAAACCCATTTACATCGGACTCCTTGATAAAGAATGCGGTAGATTATTTTAGCCGGCATGCCCGGAAATATCCCCGCCAGGCGGTATTGTCGGAATATTATTTGGGGAGGGTGTACCAGGAGACAGGCCGGGGAGAGGAGGCCATGCAGCTTTATCTGGAGGTGGAATCCAAGGTGGAGGCGTTGAATGATAATAATTTAACAGGATTGTTGAATAATTATATGGGCTATTTGTTTAGGAAACAAAATGTGATAGATCAGTCTATTCCGCGTTATAAACGGGCGGTGTCATGTTTTAAAAAAACAAATAAGTTGAAAAATGAAGGTTATGCTTTCGCGGATCTTGGCTATGATTATTTGTACCTTAAGCAATATGATAGTGCTGTTGTTTACTTACAGCAGGCCAAAGGGATAGCCAATACTCTTGCTGATACCGCCCTGCTCTCCCAATCTTTGATGAGCCTGGGTATGGCCTATAGTTTTCTGGACAGGCCGGAGGCTGTAAAAATGTACTTACAGGAAGCTATTAATTATGAGAAAGATGAACGTCTATTGGTGCAGTCATATAATTATCTGGCGGATGCCTACATCAAGGAGCATCAGTATGAATTAGGCCGCTTTTATGCCCAATATGCATTGAAAATCAGTGAAAAACAAAATAATGTCTATGGTGTTTGTAATGGTAATTGGTACCTGTACAATATAGAGAAGGCAGAAAACCGCCTGAAAGAGGCCTTAGTCTATTACCAAGGTTATTCCCGTGCGAAGGATACAATAGCTGCTTTGGAAACCAGAAATAATATCTTTGCCGTACAGGAAAAGTACAGGACGGAAGAATTGAGAGCCGAAAACATGAGTTTACTGGCTCGTCAACGCTATGATCAATTGGCGATTATCGTGATTATCCTTTTGGTGGTGCTGGTGGTGACCCTTTCTTTCCTTGCCTATAGCCGGCACAGGCAAAAGATGCTCTACCACAAGAATCGGGCCATGTCCAAGGAGCATAGGCTGAAAGAATTTTTGCTTAAGCGCTTGGATGTTTCCAAGGAGGTCATTGCCCTGGCCCAACATTCTACCCTCGCTCCGGATAAAGTCCAGGCCAAACTCAGGACCCTGGTCGAGGCCCATAGTTTTAATCTGAATGACCAGAAAGTGTTGATAGACATGGTGAATGAGTTGTATGATAATTTTGCCGTAAAACTTCAGGCCGCCTATCCGCAACTTTCTCCGGATGAGGTACAGCTTTGCTGCATGGTTCGCTCTGGTTTTGATACCGGATTGATAGCCACGATTATGGGCCTGAATTTCGAAAGTGTCTATAAGAAACGCTCCCGTTTACGACAGAAAATCCAACTGGAAAAGGATACCGATTTCGAGCGTTTTTTGCAAAAATTTTAGTCTGTTCCCCCTTCTTTTTTACCCAAAAAACAGGGCTGTCCGATGAAAAATCGGCTTGTCCATATTATTTTTAATTTTTTAAAAATAATACGCTGATAATCAATTTGTTCAAAATTGATTGTCCATATCGTTTTTGGCCTTGTCCATATAGACTGAGCGTTTTTATGATTTTACTTTGCGGTTGTTAAAACAATAAACAACCAAACAGTCAAAAAATTATGAAAACAGTTATGAAGAAGTCTTTGAGCGTGCTTGCGCTAATTGTAGTGGGTCTCGGATTGGCTATGGCCTGTAGTGATGGCCCCGTGATCGATCCGGATGCAACCCGGCATCCTCATGTTCTCGGACAGGACGCCCTGACTTCCGGCGTCTCCGGTTCTAACCAGACCGGCGTCCTCCCTACAGGGCAGTAGCTCTGTGTGGATACGTTATGCTATGCTTGTATATTGCAATCTTCCGTCTCATGCGTAAATACTGGAAATAATGGCACCCAATGATTGTAATACTGATGACTAACAGCCGGCTTTTTTGCAAAAGATGGTGAAAAGGGGATCCTCCCTGAGTGCGATCTTACATACCTTGCGCTTGTGGTTTTTACGTTCCACTGGATCCCGGACCTGTGTCCCCGGGTCCCGACCGTCTTCTCAGTAAAAGAGCCGCTCTTTAGAAAACGGCCATAAATAGAAATTTACTGTTTATGGCCGTTTTTTCTTTGTCCATATGATTTTTTGATTTTTAGTATTTTAAATATTTAATTATCAATAATTTTAAGAATATTTGTCCATATGATTTTATTCTGTATTTCTGTTGAATTTTACTTTTTATACGCTTATGTATAATTTTCTTCGCCCCCTATTAGCAAGCGTACTTCTTTTATTGGTCATTTTTGACGCCTCTGCTCAACTAACTTCTATTCCGAGTCCGACAGCGGCCAATCTGGGACTCTATGGAGAGATGCCGGTTTCTTATTACACCGGAACCCCAAATATAACTATTCCCTTATATGAAATAAAAGGGAAAAATGTATCAGTGCCGATAGCCTTGACCTATCATCCTTCGGCCATACGGCCTGAAATACATCCGGGCCCTACCGGTTTAGGCTGGACCTTACAGGCGGGTGGGGTAATTACCAGATCAGTTAGAGGGGCTAGTCCGGATGAATTTAATATTATTAATAATAGTATGAGAGATGCTACTGTCGGATACTTAGCCGCCGTCAATGGTTGGATTGCGGGCGATAATTGGAAAAATCGTTGTCGTACATGTAAAGTCCTTGATCCTGAAAATTGTGATGTCAAAAATCGAGAAATGGAACCGGATGAATTTAGTTTTTCTCTTCCGGGCCTTACCGGCAAATTCTATTTTGATCATCACGGACAAATACAGGCACAATGTGATCGGCCTGTAAAAATAATTTTTAGCAATGAATATGTTGATTGTAAGGATATTGGATTCGATTATTCTCTTCAGATAATTAATTATGAGGGAGCCCATATGAATGAGCCGATAAAAGAATTTACTATCATAGATGAATTTGGCAACAAGTATTATTTTGGAGGTAGCGATGCCATTGAATATTCTGATCCAATAGCTTATGGAAGCACAACTCCGGCGTTAGGCTACTTATTTCAAGCTACATCTTGGTATTTGAAAAAGATAGAATCGGCAGATGGCTTGGATGTTGTAGATTTTGAATATGAACGGGGGCCTTTTATAAGTCAGTTATACAAATATATTGATGGTTATTATAACAGATGGTATGTAGATAGAATTGTTGGCAGAAGTGTTGAAGAAATTTTTAAAGGTACTCACTTAGAATATGGTGGCTTGTGGATTTTGCCGGTTTATTTGAAAAGAATAACTAAGCTACGGGGAGAAACAATAAGTTTTACTTTGAGCAAAAGTAATGATATAGCTTATACAGAACAAAATTATAAAAATAACTTGGGTAGGTTGGCTAGTGAAACTGCAGATTATAAATTATTAAATCACATAGGCTCAATTCCGCGCTTGAATGGTATTACTTTGGAGAAGGATTTTGACATGAATAAAATTCAATGGTTGAAATTTAATGATATTACCATTAAAGATGAGAGGGGTGAATTGTTCAGAACAATTCAATTTGAATATATAGAAAATCAAAATATACGTCTGTTCTTGAGTGGTTTGAAAATACGGGGGGCAAGTGCTAATGCATTAACTTATAGATTTTCTTATAAAGACAAAGAAAATATGCCGCCTTACTTGGAATGCATTACAGATCATTGGGGGTTTTATAATGCTGCAAGATATACTGAACGCTTTGTTTATGAATTGAAAGAACCTAATGCACTCTATGCCGATAAAGGTGTTTTATCGGATATTTGGTATCCTACAGGGGGAAAGGTTCATTTTGAGTATGAGTTACATGATTATTCCAAAGTCGTAAATACCAAAGACAGAAGCATAATGGATCTAAAAGCAGGACAAGCCGGAGGATTACGTATCAGTCGAATAGAAACAGACGATTTACATGGGAACAAAGTTACTCGCAAATTTTTTTATAAATTAACACCAACTTCCAATGTTTCCAGTGGAGTATTAAATGTGGCTCCTTCTTATGTTAAAGATATAGAAGGGTATGATTGTTCAGGTCAAAGATTTAATATCTACCATATATGCAGCAAGCCCTTTATACCCTTAGCCAAAGAAAATGATGGCTTATACATTGGGTATACCGCTGTTTGTGAGCAAATAGAAGGTGAAAAAGGTTACATACAGCATGTTTTTAGTAATCATGACAATGGTCATCAAGACCTCTCTCTTTCGGAATACCGTTGGAACCGGGATATATTTCCAAGTGATCCGTGGAATTCCCGTTTTTTTGAACGAGGCCGTTTATTGGAAGAGCATTATTATACAGCAGCGAATAAGCCGGTTAAAAGCAGTTATATATTTTACAACCGTTATGGTTCTTTAGGGGACGATAATCCCAGGGCCTTTTGGTTTGAAGTAGTGTGGATTGGGTTTGGCCATTTTTCTGTTGCACCCTATTTACACTACACTTATAAGTTTCTTCCATCCCGTAGAGTTGAGACTACCTATGACCTTAACGGGAAAAATCCACATACCACAAATATCGACTATTCATACAATAATGAATATCTTCTTGAAGCAGAAATTATTAATGATAGTGAAGGCAATGTTATGAAAAAAGTGTACCGCTACCCTAAAGATATTGTAACGCAGATGAGTAATAGTTCTCAAGCGTATAATTGGATGTTTAATAATTATTTAATTGCCAGTCCGGTGGAGCGGTTGCAGTATAAAAACAATAAACTAATTGATGCCTCCTTTACCAGTTACTCCCTTTTTGCAGGAAAGCCTTATCCTGCAAATGATTTAGTTCTAGCAACAGACCAGCCTATTACGGATTATGACACTTTAAATATCGATAGCCGTTTGGTCCCAAAGGTAAGCTATGAACGTTATGACACAAGAGGCAACCTTCTGCAAGCCCGCAGCACCGATAGTATTCCACAGGCCTATTTGTGGAGCTATGGCAACAGCCGCTTGGTTGCCATTGTAAAGGGAGCCAGTTATGACGAACTGGTTAATGCATTGGGCGGTAGTAGTAGCCAGGAACAGTTCTCCAATACCTATTGGAATATAGAGGCGCTTTGCCAGCGTATGCAGGCTTTAAGAGCCTCATTACCATCGGCTATAATCACCAGCTATACACACCATTTAGTTCATGGAATTACCTCAACAACCGACCCTGCCGGTATAACTACTTACTACGAGTATGATAGTCTTGGCCGCCTGTTTCAAGTCAAAGATCATCAGGGTTATATGCTTGAAAAGTTTCATTACCACTATAATACTCCACAGCCATGAGACTAAACTATTTTTCTAAGGCCTCTTTATCCATTGGCCGGGGCTTTCTCCTGCTTACCTCATTTTGCCTGCTACAGCTGGCTCCATTACCTTTGGAGGCCTGTCAGCATACGCATAGCGCAGTACTGCCGATACTTTATTCTTGGCCTGCAGTGGAATTTGCCCCCGGAACGCTTAGCATTCCTCCGGGTGGGGGAGCGGTGAGTCTGGAGGTGACTTCTTTTTCTGTTTACAACTGTGGAGAATGTTACCAATATAATACCACCGGCTTGTGTGCAAACTTGCATCCTATACATAATTATAGATCATTGACGCTCTGGATAGGTGCGTTACCGCAATTTATGTACATATATTATAATGACATCCTTATACCCTATACGGTAAATACTGTTACAAACCATATTGTACTTCAGACATTCCCTGGGTTGCCGGCATCCGGATACTTCAGGTTTACATTTAGTAATTTTTCCAACCTGGTGTCTGATATTTATTATCCCTTTGTTTCCACCATCAGTACCCTGGATCCAGGGGCTATACAGCTTTTAGGAGACGACAATATTGTTTGCGGTACAGCACCGGGCCCTATACGTAGCTTACGCCCCGCCCGTAGTCTTGATGGCCCCTGTACTTATCAATGGCAAAAAATGGCTCAATTCTTTGCAATAGATGATGACCATTTTACTGTTCAAAGCTTGCTGTCTCCTTCTGAGCTCACCCTTTGGAAAGACATACCAATGGAAACCTCGGCCAGCTACCAACCACCTATCTTGACTAACTCCGCCAGCTATCGGCGGGCAGCCATGGCCGGAGGGCAGACCGTATACACCGAGCCCATAACCATTACCGTTGACCTGACGACTCCCTTACATCCGGGCAGTTTCAACTTCTCCGCCATTCCGGGACACTCATTATGTATGAATAATGTGGAAGCCGCATCCGGAGGCGCTGCCAACTATACCTACCGTTGGGAATATAAAGCTCCTGGAGAATTTCAAGTCACAGATCCTGTGATTACAACGATTAGCCACTGCCGGACTTGGGAATCGATTGCATTTCCGGCACAGTTCCGCCGGATTGTATCGGCTGGGAGTATGACCGCTTCCACCCCGTGGATGAGTTTTATGCCGGAGCAGGATTCGCTTATACCGGGCATCACTTTTTATAACAGCAATATCCTTACCCCTTCGGGAACATCTCCTCAAAATCCGGTAATCATACAAGGTACTTCCGGTGGAATATATCAATACAGCTATCAATGGCAAAAAAAAGGGTATAATGCAAATGAGGTCATAGCTATTCCCGGGGCCAACGCAAAGACCTACCAGCCGCCGGTGCTGCAACAGAGTGCGTATTACCGCTGCAAGGTGCAAAGCGGGACCCAGACTGCCTACACGAACTGGGTTTGGGTGCCGGTGGCGCAGGGGCCTGAAAATTTGGACTATTACAACGCCTCTCAACAGGTAAATTATATTGTCAGCCTAAAGCCTCAACAAAAGGTGCAATTAGTGGCGGAGTTGTCCAAACCCGAACAACAACGCGCAACCACCGTACAATACTATGATGGCTTGGGCCGCCTCATTCAAACGGTACAACCACTGCAAACACCACAAGGCCAAGACCTGCTGAGCGCTGTCAGTTATGATGCTTACGGCCGTGAAAGTAAACGTCATCTTCCGGTCACGCGCTCAGGCAATGACGGCAAGTATGTCTCTCCAAACGATTATGCCGCAGCGGCCAATAGCCTT
>JAVBQY010000016.1:0-106919 GCA_031548545.1 Bacteroidales bacterium
CCCGACATGCATAGGTGTATCGATTTTGATTTGGCTGCAAAAGTAGCCATTTCAAAAGTCGGACACTCTTTATGGAAGATAAGATGCTGTGCATGAGGGGATAAAAATTTAAATTAACTAATATTAAGAGACGATAGTGATATTGGTTATTTTTTTCATATACTGATATATCAAATAAAGTATTTAATTAAAATCTCACGCGTAAACCCAGTGACCAGGTTCTGCCGAAGCCGTAGAATACAGGAGCGGTATCCCAGTCATGTGATGAACCGTCATTGGCGTCGGTGATATATTCCTGATCAAGCAAGTTGTCGATATTACCTTGGAGATTGGCATCCAATTTACTGATCTTAAAGTTATAGCTCACACGGAAATTAAAGGTATTACCGGTAGGAATCTGCCAGGGTTCTACCACCTGTACCGTTTTGTTGAAGTCGGCGCTGGGGAACGTGTAGTTGGCAAAGTTGCGGCCGAATATACGCCAGGTCAAACCGGCGCGGAAACCTTTGAAGAATTTGTAGCTGGCATCCAGTGAAGCGGTAGTTTGTGCGGAGTTCCCCACGTGTACGTCATTCATCTGCATCTTAGCCCAGGCCTGGTCTGCCGGATTGGTTACCACATTACCTTTGGCATCTACGGGAAGGCCTTCTTTGTTATACAACAAGCCATAGGCCTCTCCTATCCAACGCCAGTCTCCGACAGAGAGCATACCGGTCATTTCAAAGTTTTTCACCGGACGGAAAACAGCTTCTACTTCAACCCCCATGTGGCGGGCGTCCACACCGGAAAGGTTCAGGGTTCCGCGGTCAGGGTCGCTGGCGTCAACCGCACGCACCGTTGTTTTATCATACCATTGGGTAAAGTAGGCATTCATATTCACAGACAAGTAGCTGGAACGGAAACCGTAACCAACTTCGGCAGAGAAAATCTTTTCGTTTTTAGCTTCCGCGTTAATATTGTTACTGTTCACAGCGCTCAGGAACACACCGCCGGAATAAACAGGGGTACGGGAAAAGCCACCCACATTGAAGAATACGTTGTGGTATTCATTGATGTTGTAGTTGGCGCCGCCCTTGGCGCTCCAGCCAAAGTGAGAAGCCACGTCGGAGGTTGCGTTGTTATAGTAGAAACGGTCGGTTCTCCAATAAAGATTGTTATTGAATGAGGCGGAAACAAACGCGCTTAAACCTGCCTTATTAGAGTATTCGGCCTGTGCGAACAAACCGGCTTGTCCTACAAAACCGCTATAATCACGGTATACCACGTCACCTACATTCAGGCGTTGGTTGTACCAGTTGGGATCACCGTATTCCGAACGGTTCTTTGCAGCAACAACATTACGGCTGGGGTCGATAAAATATTTACCACCCATCAAATCCATAACAATACCCTTGTGTATACCTTCGTAGTAACGTAAGTCGATACCACCATAAAGATCCCAGTTTTCACCGATCTTGGTATTATAGGTAGACAACAAACCATACCAGTTATGGTCATTGGTAGAACTGGTCAGCGCAACCAATGAGCCATTGGGGTCTGCTTCATTTTCGGCCATCAGCTTACCATAGTCAAAGTAGTTTTCATTGGTACGGTAACCGGTATTCACATAACCGTTGGTTGTACCGTAGAAAGCAGAACTGTTACGACCACGGCCGGCATATCCGCCGCCACGGCCAATAGAGGTGTACAAGGAGGTGGTCAGGCTTGATTTTTCATTGATGGTCCACACGTGGTTCAATGAAATCTGGGGCTTATGGTAATAGTTGTAGTTAGCGGTACGGCGATTACCGTAATAATCCGAACCGTAAGTAGGATTATAACGATAGCCTTCTTTATATTTTTTCCACTCGCTGATCAACAATTTGTCACCGCTATAGCGTTGGTTGTGCCATTGGGGTGAACCCACAGCGGTTAATGACAATTCATGATTGGCGTTGATACGTTTAGAGAGATTCAGGAAGTAAGAATAGCCTTCGAATTCGGTACCCAGAATATAACCCTGGCCCCAGGTCTTGGAACCCAGTACGGTTACGGCCCAGCCATTATCCATCAAGCCGGTAGAGGCATTAATGGCGATTTTGTTATAACCGTCATTACCCATACCATAATAGATAGAACCGCCTTCTTCCACATCCGTTGTTTTAGTTACGATGTTGATGGAACCACCTACCGAAGGCGCTGCGATCTTAGCGGCGCCAAGACCACGCTGAACCTGCATTGAACGGGTAACATCGGTCAGACCGGTCCAGTTAGACCAATATACACCACCCCATTCCATATCGTTTACAGGAACACCATTAACCATCACAGCCGTATTGGCCGCTTCGAAACCGCGCACGTTGATACGGGAGTCACCGAAACCACCACCCTGTTTGGTCGCATACACGCCGGGCGTTGTGTTCAGGATCTCGGGGAGTTCTTGTGTACCAAGCACCTCTTGAATAGTAGCGGCGGGAATGGTAGATATAGCTACCGGCGTTTTACGGGCAATACCCACTGAGGCTGTCACCATTACTTCCGTGAGGCTCACGGCGCTGGGATTCAGCTCTATTTCCCCCAAATTCAAACTTCTACCTGAGGGACTAACAGTCATTTTTTTGGTTTCGTAACCAAGATAGGAAATTGTCAGTGTCTGTTCTCCCGCAGGAAGCGTAATGGCGAACAGTCCTGCATTATCGGAAGTTGCAACCTCCTTAGTTTTGTCGGATGACACGGTGGCACCGATCAGTGTCTCACGTGTTTGAGTATCCAACAAAAAACCCCGTACTGTAGTTTGTGCCACAGCCGTAACGGACAATACCAGCGCCATGGTTAGCACTGCTAATCGTCTAAAAATTTTTACATTCATAGTTTAATATTGATTTGGTTTAATTTTTCCCTGTGTCCTAGGTGTTCATTTCGCGCACAAAAATAGATAGAATCATTCGCTTTTACCAGAAAATAGCCGAGTTCTTCTAACAAATTTATCAACAAATATAAAATATCTCATTATCAATATAATACAAATACACTATATTAACATCAACACGAGATAAACAAGATATAAACAGGTTATAAACATTTTGTGTATATAGATTTATTTTTTAACTTTGCACCTATTATTAACATTTCGTGTGGACAGATTTGCCTGCTTGCAACCACGAAAAAAAATGCTAAAATGATGAAAAATTACCTTTTCACATCAGAATCAGTGTCCGAAGGACACCCCGACAAAGTAGCCGATCAGATTTCGGATGCTATTTTGGATGAATTGCTGCGCCAGGACCCGGAGTCCAAGGTGGCGTGCGAAACTTTTGTAACCACCGGCCTGACCGTAGTGGGTGGAGAAATACACACCCGCGGGTACATTGATGTACAGGAAGTGGCCCGGCGCGTAATCAAACGCATTGGTTACAACAAGGCGGAATACAGGTTTGACGGAGACTCCTGCGGGGTACTGTCGGCTATTCACGAACAATCACCGGATATCAACCGCGGCGTAGAGCGGAAAAAGACAGAAGAGCAGGGCGCCGGAGACCAGGGCATGATGTTCGGCTATGCCACGGACGAAACGGATGATTATATGCCGGTGAGCCTGATCCTTTCGCACATGGTGCTGCATGAACTGGCTGTAATCCGCCGCGAGGGCAAGGTGATGAAATACCTGCGGCCCGATGCCAAATCACAGTTTACTATCGAATACGACGGCAAACAAGCCGTACGCGTGCATACGATTGTAATCTCCACACAACATGATGAGTTTGATACAGACGTAAAAATGCAGGCGAAGATCCGCGAAGATGTACAAAAGGTGCTGCTTCCGCGATTGATCAAGCGACTGCCCAAGCGCGTGCAACAATTATTCGACGGCAAATATATACTGCACGTAAACCCCACCGGTAAGTTTGTGATCGGCGGGCCGCACGGTGATACGGGACTTACGGGCCGTAAGATTATCGTAGATACATACGGAGGACGAGGAGCCCATGGCGGCGGCGCGTTTTCGGGAAAGGACGCCAGCAAGGTGGACCGCTCGGCGGCTTATGCAGCAAGATATATCGCCAAAAACCTGGTAGCGGCCGGAGTAGCCGGTGAAGCGCTGGTACAGGTGGCTTATGCTATCGGTATCGCCCATCCGGTAAGTGTGAATGTAAACACTTATGGTACGGCGAAAGTTAAGCTGAGCGATGCGGAAATCGGCGAAATTACCAGCCGGCTGTTTGACCTCCGCCCGGCCAGCATTATCAAACGCCTGGGGCTTAAGTATCCTATATATGAAGCTACTGCCGCATACGGACATTTCGGCCGTAATTGCGTCAGAGAGAAAGTGGCATTGTATTACAATGGAAAGAAGACGACTAAAGAGGTAGAGTTCTTCGCCTGGGAAAAACTCGACGCCGTACCGGCCGTCAAGAAAGCCTTTAAAATAAAGTAAGGTAGATTAACCCAAATAAGATTTCAGCAATTTGCTGCGTGTGCTATGGCGCAGGCGGCGAATTGCTTTTTCTTTGATCTGGCGCACACGTTCGCGGGTAAGCCCAAAATGTTCGCCGATTTCTTCAAGCGTCATTTCTTGTCCGTTCAGGCCAAAGAAGTATTTCACAATATCGCGTTCACGCTCGGTCAGGGTAGACAAGGCGCGGTCAATTTCACGGGAGAGGGATTCATTGATCAACCCCCTGTCGGCATTGGGCGAATCACTATTCACCAATACATCAAGCAGGCTGTTGTCTTCTCCGTCAACAAAGGGAGCGTCCACGGATACGTGGCGGCCGGAAACACGAAGGGTGTCCGAAATTTTTTCCCGGGGAATTTCCAGGATAGTAGCCAACTCTTCGGGGGAAGGCGTACGCTCATGCTCCTGTTCGAATTTCGCCAAGGCCTTGTTAATCTTATTCAGAGAGCCGACCTGGTTCAAAGGCAGGCGTACAATACGGGACTGCTCGGCCAAGGCCTGGAGAATAGACTGGCGAATCCACCATACGGCATAAGAGATAAACTTGAAACCACGCGTTTCATCAAACTTTTCGGCAGCTTTGATCAAACCCAGGTTGCCTTCATTGATCAAGTCGGGTAGGCTCAAGCCCTGATTCTGGTATTGTTTGGCGACCGACACCACGAAACGCAGGTTGGCCCTTGTCAATTTTTCAAGCGCTTCCTGATCGCCGCGTTTAATCCGCTGCGCCAGCTCCACTTCTTCCTCTACGGAAATAAGTTCCTCACGGCCAATTTCCTGCAGATATTTATCAAGGGAGGCGCTCTCGCGGTTGGTGATTGATTTCGTTATCTTTAGTTGTCTCATATCAAGGATAATAAAAAGCGTGCAAAGTTAGGTAAAAAAAACGGATTTACAAAAATTATGATTACATTTGTCCCTTTCTTACACAAAACAATTATGTTTTTCCGGAAAAAATACAGGGTCCTTTTTTTTGACCTTGACCATACGTTATGGGACTTCGATGCGAATGCACGTGATTGTATCTATGAGCTGTTTAAGCTGTATAAATTAGATAAATACGCTGATTTCGAGTGTTTTTTTGAAACCTACGAGAAGCATAACAAGCGGCTGTGGGCAGAATATGAGGGGGGCAACCTGAAGAAAGAGGCCTTGCGCGCTCTGCGTTTCCACCTGACATTGAAAGATTTCGGCCTTGACGATTATGCGTTTGCCGAACAGTTCGGATTAGCGTATATCCAGGGTTGTCCACTGAAAACCAAATTATTTCCACATACTGTCGAACTGCTGGAGTACCTCCAGCCGCGCTACCGGATGGCGATCATATCCAACGGGTTTCCGGAAGTACAAGATGTCAAACTCCGCAGTTGTGGTATAGACGGTTATTTCGAAAAAGTATTTACCTCAGAGCTTGTAGGTTATCAGAAACCACGGCCGGAGATTTTCCATGCCGCCACTACGGCTTTCAATGCAAAAAAGAAACATTGCCTGATGATTGGAGACAGCTGGGCCAATGATATTACCGGCGCCCGGAATTACGGCATGGATCACGTATTTTTTAACCCGTCGGGAACGCCCTCCGCAGGGCCGGCTCCTACTTTTGAAATTCGTTCGCTAAAAGAGCTTTTCAGTATTTTATAGCGTGCCTGTGGTTTGTACGCCTACCAGGCGGTCATAACGATCACGCGGGGAGCGGTAATAGACCAACACGGTATAATAATTTTCGGTCTCGGCAAAGCAGCCTTCCAGGGCGTTAAGGTCGATCCGGCCGTTTTTTTCCACAGCCAGGTAACGGTAATTGTAATAGCCTTGTTTCAATAGTACATTGAGTTGGTATGCACCGGCTTCTTCATTGTATTCCATACGCATCCAAGGCTGTAAGGACCAAGCAGACAAGGCGCCGAAAACGTAGACGTCACGTCCGGCTAATTTATCGGTATGCAGGGTGAAGCCGGTCGCTACGTACTCGGCCTCTATCTGGCGGTCGGTCCGGCGGTTGGCGTCTATGCGGTATTTCCCATTAATCTCATTGTAGAAGAAATAGGGTCCTTCGTCACGCGCAGCATCTGTCCTGAGCAGGGCATAAGGATAGCCGCGACTGTCGTAACGCACCTGCTGCACGCCCTGGGCGCCGAAGTCCAGCGTGCGAGTGTCGAAGTAACGAAATTCATTGCCGCCCGGATACCAGTTGCCTGTAGCCAGGGTATAGCTCACTTCGTTGCGGTCTACAAATGAGGGTACAGGCAGCGCCACGCCCGGCACCGGCTGGCCGTTCTGAGTCACACGTACTTTCAATTCGCGGCTGGCGTCACGCACGGGCAACTCAGGATGCTGTACGGTAAACTCTAATTGCTGGAGGCATTTCTCACCGGTAGAAATGGGTCCGCGGATAGTCAGGTGTATCGCCGTCCTTCGTTCGTAAAGGGAAAAACGTTGCACTAATAGGGGCCGGGCCGGGTCCGTGGTATAAATCTTCAGCAGGTAGTTACCGGAGGCTTTCAGGCGGACATCTTCATTAGGGATTGCCAGGCGGTAGTGCATGTAGTCGACACGGGTCTGGAAAGAGAGTTGGTAGTCCCGCAGTGGATTTTCGGCAAAACCATCCAGGTAGTCATTGATAAACAGCCCATCTTCCCGCCAGTCGGCATCGCAATGTACAATGGTGTAATTCAAGGACGGCCGGTTTTCGTCCAGGTCGTCAAACCAAAGTACTAAGGGTTCTATGCCGTTGATATCCATCAGCGGGTCGGACTGCTCGTTATTCCCCACGAAACACTGCACGCTGCGGATGTTGGGATCCTGGGCAAAACAGGGAATAATGAATAGTGAATAATAAATAATAAGCAGCAGGCGCTTCATAGTATCATATTTCCAACAAAGATAAGCAAATTATTCACTATTCATTATTCGTTATTCATTATTCACTATTCATTAATTTTGTATCTTTGTGCGTATGTCGTTGGATATTTATAATGCTTCGGCGGGCTCGGGTAAGACCTATACCCTGACCCGCGAATACCTGCGCCGGCTCCTTGGCCGGCCGGACCCGCGCCAATTCCGCTCGGTACTGGCGGTGACTTTCACCAATAAGGCGGCCGATGAGATGAAGAACCGCATTCTTTCCGCGCTGGATGAATTGGCCACGGGTCGGAACGCCGCACTGGCCAACGAGCTGGCCGAAGCGCTGGAACTTTCTTCCGGCGTCCTGCAGGAGCGGGCGTTACTGTTGCGAAACGCGATCCTGCATGATTATTCACATTTTTCAGTCTCCACGATTGATAAATTTTTCCAGAAAATCATACGGGCTTTTATGCATGAGGCCGGGCTCCTGCCCGGATTTAATGTGGAACTGGATACCGGGCGCCTGCTGGACGAAGGGATAGAACGGTTGTTATTGCAGTCTGCGGCGAATCCGCAGCTCCAACAATGGATCATCTCTATTGTGGAAAAACAGTTGGAAGAAGGCCGGCACTGGGATATCCGGAAAAACCTGCAGTTTATCGGAGCAGAGATCTTCAAAGAGTCTTTCCAAAGCATGCCCCTCCAGGCGCTGGAGCGCTTGAACGACCGGCAATTTTTGGGAGCGTATATCCGTGAGTTAAAAAAGATAGCCGGCGATTTTGAAGTGCAGATGCGCAGTTATGGCGAAAGCGCCTTGCAGCTGTTGCGGGAACATGGGTTAAGCGTGGCGGATTTCAAGTATAAGAGTAGTAGTTTTGCCAATTATTTCAACAATATTCTCAAAGGCGATTATGAACCCAAAGGACGCAGTCTGGAGGCCATAGACAATTTGGAAAAATGGTATGGCAGCGAGGCCTCGAAACGCGGACAGATAGACAATATATATACCGGTTTGAACCGGATCTTGTCGGATGCCGTAAGGCTATACCAGACGCAATTTATTGATTATAATACAGCCAGCCAGGTGTTACGCAACATTCACGGATTGGGGCTGCTGGCCGATATGGCGAAGCATATCAACGACTTTTCATCCGAAGAAAACAGTCTGTCTATCAGCGAATCGCTTAATATGTTGACCAAACTGATAGGCAATAGCGATACCCCTTTTGTTTACGAAAAAACAGGCGCACATTATCATTCGTTCCTGCTTGATGAGTTCCAGGACACCTCTACGGTGCAGTGGAACAGCCTACGCCCGCTGTTGTCTAACAGTATGGCCGAGGGCGGAGAAGCGTTGATTGTGGGTGATGTGAAACAGTCTATCTACCGCTGGCGCAACGGTGACTGGCGTATCCTGGCCTATCAGCTGAATGAGGATTTCCGGCATACGGCTATCCGGCACCAAAGCCTTGACACGAACTGGCGAAGCTGCCGTACGGTAGTGGATGCCAACAATGAGTTGTTCGCCGCTTTGCCAGCCTTATTACAAGCGCGGGTGAATGAAACACTGGGACAGGCCGGCCTAGGCGCCGGAAAGCAGTATTTGCTGAGCGCCATTACCACCTCTTATGAACAGGCGACGCAGCATACCTCTCCCCGGAAAAAAGAGGAAGAGGGCTTTGTATGTATCGAATTCCCCGTACACAGCGATGAGCGCAAGGCCGACGAAGAGGTATTACAACGTTTACCGGAACTGGTGGCCGGGCTGACAGGACGCGGCTACCGGCTGTCGGATATTGCCATGCTGGTACGCAGCAACAGGGAGGGTGAACGCATAGCCGCCACCCTGTTGCAACACGGCTATAATATTATTTCCCAGGAGTCATTATTTATCAGCCGGGCTCCCGTAGTGCAGTTTATCATAGCCCAGCTGTACCGGACGGTGTACCCTGCGGATGCTATCAACCGGTCGGTCATCACGTATTACCTGCAACAGACGGGGCGGCCGGTGGAGCAGGATGAACCGGCGGAACTGGGGAAACAGGCCTTATCCGAAGCAGTGGAAACAGTGATCCGGCATTTTTCACTGGATAAAGACGCCGCAGATATCCCTTTCATACAAGAACTACATGATGTGATCTTGCAGTATACGGCCAGGAACAGTAATGATATTTATTCATTCCTGCAATGGTGGGCCGAGCACGGAGAAAAATTGCCGCTGCAGGTGAGCAGTGACCAGGATGCCATACGGATTATGACCATCCACAAATCGAAGGGATTGCAATTCCGGGTTTGCGTCATGCCGTTTTGCAACTGGCCTTTTGAATCGCGTATCCCGTCTCTGTTATGGGCCGGATGTGATACGGCGCCGTTCAACCGCCTGCCCCTGCTGCCGCTGACCTACGGCAGCGCGCTGGCTGAAACGCACTTCAAAGATGAATTTTTCACGGAGAAGGTCCAGCAATATATTGATAATCTTAACCTCCTTTATGTAGCGTTCACCCGCGCCGAAGAGGAGTTGTATGTATTCTGCCCCCAGTCTTCCAATAGCTACACAGTGGGCAAGGCCCTGCAGGAAGCTGCAGGAGGCGAAAAATTTGAACGGGGCCGCCAGCTCCCCGCCCGCCCAGGCAAAGCGCCGGAAGCAACGCAGGTGCTGGAACTCCCTAACTACCCTGCCCTGCCCTACCTGAACCGGCTGCGGCTCCGCTATCGCGATGAAGAGGATGGCGTAGAGACGGCAACGAGTTTGCGTGATTACGGTATCCTGATGCACCGCGCATTTTCCAGTATCAAAACCCGGGAGGATGTGGGAGCGGCTGTTGCAGCGCTGGCCGAAGAAGGCTTTATTGCCGGAGACCAGGCTACTACGGAGGCTTTACATAAAGAACTGCAGGCGGCCATTGACCAGGCCGGCGTTACACAATGGTTCGACGGCAGCCGCCGGGTACTGTCTGAGATGAATATACTACTCCCCGCACAAGATAATGCTCTACATCAATTGCGGCCCGACCGGGTAATGTTCTGCGAGGGGAAGGTGGAGGTCGTTGATTATAAATTCGGGGAAAAGGAAGAGCCCTCCTACGAGAAACAGTTGCAGCGTTATATGGCCTGCCTGCAGGAGATGGGCTATGAGAGCGTAGCCGGCTATATCTGGTACGTCAACAAGAAAAAAATTATAGCGGTAAGCAGGAGTTAAATTGTATTTATCTCTTTGCAGAGGCATTAGAGAAAGCTTGCAGAGGCCTTGCTGGAAACTTGCAGCAGCCTCGCTGGAGCCTTTTACAAGTCGTTCGGAGGGCTTTCAGAGGGGGCTTTCGGAAGTGGTGCGCTGTCAGTGCCGGGCGTATTATGTTTTTAGTAGATCCTGGTACTGTGCTCACGCAGTTGCTTGGCATACTCGCGCGCTTTTTGTCGGGTTAATTCATCCAGGAGTTTCCAGAAACGGGGACCATGGTTCTTATGCACCGTATGACAGAGCTCATGCAGGATAATATAGTCTATAAGATGGTCAGGGAGGTGCATCAAATGCAAACTAAGGTTGATGCTATTGTCTGCAGTACAGCTTCCCCAGCAGGTACGTGTATTGCGGATCGTTAGTTTTTTATAGGAAAACCCATGTTGTGCGGCCAATTGCTGCAACCGACCGGGCAATACCTCATGCGCTTCTACACGCCAGGCATACTCTACGGCCGTACGGATAGCATCTTGCAATACAGGCTCATCCACCTTATGCTTGTTGGGATAATAAATCATTACCACATCCGGCTTGATCTCCACGCGTATATTGCACCGGTCGTCCGGCACCAACTGCAATTTGCGGGAGTAGGTACCGAATTCCGTTTCGGGACTAAACTTGGTCCTGGCCTTTTCTTCTCTGGTTCTCAAGCGCTGCCGGGCTTTCTGTACCCAATCGGTACGCGTGTCCAAAAAAGCCAAGGCCTCTTCATAGGAAGCATAAAAAGGTAAGGTCACCAATACCCCTTTAGGACGTACCAATAGATTAATGTTACGCGACTGCCGCATTTTCCGCAGCGTCACCCCGCCCAATTTCTCGTGATGAATGATCTTTTCCAATATTGCACTCCAGCCGGGATAATCCGTTTGGATACTTTTACAAAGATAATCTTTTTTACTAACTTTGCTTCACAATTTATCTCTCAATGAATCAAAACGCTACAATCTGCGCCATTTCCACCGCCCCCGGTACCGCCGGCGTAGCAGTCATCCGCCTATCCGGCCCTCAGGCTATTCATATTAGCAACCAACTATTTACACCAGCCAAAGCGGAAAAATCCCTATCATCGCAAAAGAGCCATACATTGAGTTTCGGCCGGATCATGGATGGCGAAAACGTCCTGGACGAAGCGCTGGCCAGTGTTTTCCGCGCCCCGCATTCCTTTACCGGCGAAGAAATTGTAGAATTTGCCTGCCACGGCTCACAATATATCCAGCAGGAATTACTGAAGCTCCTGATCCGCCATGGCGCCCGCCTTGCCGCTCCCGGCGAGTTCACCCAACGCGCCTTTCTCAATGGGCGGATGGACCTGACCCAGGCCGAGGCCGTAGCCGATATCATCACCGCCGAAAGTGCTGCCGCTCACCGGGTCGCCATGCAGCAAATGCGCGGAGGCTTTTCCGAAGAGCTACGCATACTACGCGAACAATTGTTGAACTTTGTCTCCCTGCTGGAACTGGAACTCGACTTCAGCGAGGAAGAGGTCGAATTCGCCGACCGCAGCCAACTGTCTGGCCTGCTGCATACGATGAAAGTGCATATTGACCGGCTTCGCCAATCCTTTGCCCTGGGCAATGCGATTAAAAACGGCGTACCCGTGGCCATCGCCGGTCCCACCAACGTAGGCAAAAGCACCCTGCTCAACGCCTTGCTGGGCGAAGAGCGGGCCATCGTGTCCGACATCCACGGCACCACGCGCGATACGATTGAAGACTGCATACAACTTGGCGGCATCACCTTCCGCTTCATTGACACGGCCGGCATCCGCCATACCACAGAGACCATAGAACAGCTGGGGATTGAACGCAGCTATGACAAGATCCGCCAGGCCGCCATCGTGCTGCTTGTATTGGACGCCTCCCGTCCGGAGACCTTTTCCGCCGTGGATGATATCGCCCCGCATATTTCCGGGTCTCAGCAATTGATTGTGGTGATGAATAAAGCTGACCTCCAACCGGCAGACGGGGAAAGGATATTCAGGGAAAACGCATTAGGAGAAAGGGCGCAGACGGAAAGGCTACAAGATAAAAAGGTGCCGGAGGAAAAAGGGAATGATGCCGTGGCATTCAGCTTGCAATCACATCAACTTACCTCCTACTCCAGTATCGCCATTTCCGCCAAGCACAAGCAAGGCCTTTCCGGACTCATCGCCACCCTCACGGCCGGCATCAACCTCTCCCCCATCTCGCGCGATGAAACCGTGCTGACCAACGTGCGGCATTACGAGGCCCTGACCCATGCCGCCACCGCATTGCAGCGCGTGGACACCGGCCTCGGCGGCGGACTCCCCGGCGACCTGGTAGCACAAGACCTGCGGGAAGTACTCTTTCATTTGGGTAGTATTACCGGTGATATCAGCACGGATGAAATACTGGGAAATATATTCGGGAGGTTTTGCATCGGAAAGTAAGGGGTGATTTCTAACGATTAGCATAGATTATAATTGATTATTAAGGCGTTCATTATGAGCGCCTTTCTTTTTGTGCGTATTAGCGATAGTGGTCGTTGATTATGCATTTTCAGCTCATTTTTGTACCTCATTTGTGTCTCGATGGTTTGACACCTGTTTCTCACCAAACAGGTAGTGGAGATTTGAGACATCATGAGACGTGATGAGACGCCATGAGACAGTTCAAAGGGCTATTCAACTGACGGAATATTTCAAGCAAACCGCCACAAGGGTTCAAAACTTGATGAATGAGACTGCCCTTACCTCTCAACAACAATCCATACTCTTTCAACTTCCCGAACTATTCACTACCGCCCAAGGAGTAGAAATATCCGCCAGGCAAGGAATGAAAGAGCGAGCTTTCAAAGAGTTCCTCAGCAAAAACATCGGAACACTTTTCCAGAAAGACAAGCATGGAGAATATCGAAAAGTATAACCGCATTGTCCACACTATCCACATCTTGAAAGACAGAAATGCGGAAAATGTCGAAAATGCACAATAAAAAAATCAAATGTCACACAGATTCATATTAGAGCCATACAAAGGAGTTGTCTCCCGGCATACCTGCCCGGAGTGCAACCACAACAGATGTTTTTCCCGGTATATTGATACGGAAAACGTGATCACCTTTCCTGAATACGTGGGACGGTGCGACCACGAACAAAAATGTGGCTATCACTTCACGCCCAAAGAGTATTTTGAGCAGCACCCAGATAAAAAAGAGCGATTACAGAAACAGACATCTGTTGCACCCCAAAGTTATACGCCACCCCTACCCACAAGTTATATGGATAAAGCGTTAGTGGAAAGGTCTATGAGCCATTACGGCGAAAACAAACTGTTTCAATTTTTATCTTCTCAGTTGGGAGAAAGCGAATCGTTACGACTGATGAAGCTATACCGGGTGGGCACCGCTAACCATTGGCAAGGCTCCACCGTGTTTTGGCAAACAGATGCCAATGGCAGAGTGCGCACCGGTAAAATTATGCTTTACAATCCGGCTACCGGCAGATGAATAAAAGAGCCTCACAATCACATTACATGGGTACACTCCCTCATGCACAAAGAGGGATTCAATCTAAAACAATGCTTCTTCGGTGAACACCTGTTGCCCATAGACAACACAAAACCTGTCGCCATTGTCGAGAGTGAGAAAAGCGCGCTTATCGCCAGTTCCTATCTACCGCAATATTTGTGGATCGCATCGGGAGGTAAAAACGGCTGTTTCCGGGAAGAGAATCTCAGCGTACTCAAAGGGAGAAACGTGGTGATGTTTCCCGATCTGGGAGCTACCGATGATTGGTTGGCTAAAATTCTCATAATGGAGCGAATGGGTATTACGGTTAAACTCTTCGACTATCTGGAAAAGAATGCCACCCCGGAGCAGCGGAAAAATGGGTTTGATATTGCCGATTTTCTACTGGAAATGAAACAGCCGCAAGCCATTCTGCAAAGTATGATCACCAAAAATCCAGCCCTTAAGTTACTGATAAAAGAACTGGATTTGGTGCTTGTCGAGAAACCAACTCAGCCTATTCCTAAGATTAAAAGGAAGGGGCCTAAGCTATAACGAGAAATCGCAGATTTCGGGGGAGCAAGTTTGTGTATTGGTCTGACCAATACCTTGCTCTGCGAGGCAAAAGACATCCCGCCGGTCTCATCAAATTTAAAATGTATCAAACAGTAAGAATATAAAAAATAGAAATAAAAACGGCAGGCCAACCAAAGAACCAGCCGAAAAGAAAGGCTACAAAGTAACCTTGAAAATGGCGACCGAAGAATACTTCTCGCTCAAAGCAAAAGCAAAATCGGCAGGCGTTACCCGCAGCGAATATATTCGCCAATGTATCCGGTCGAGTGTCGTAAAGCAACGGTTATCATCGGAATTGATGGGCTACACCCGCCAGCTTTGCGGAATGGCCAACAATGTAAATCAGATTGCCCATAAAGCCAATGCCGCCGGATATATGGAAGCACATGGCGACTGCCTCGCCATGAACGAACGGTTGGATAACATCATAAAACGAATTGAGGATGATTGCTAAGATTGTACAAGGACATGGATTCCGTGGCGTGGTAAATTATGTCTTGGATAAGGATAACGCTCAGTTGCTATATGCCGAAGGAGTACGGACAAAAGACAAGGATTCCATTATCCAAAGTTTCGTTACCCAAAGCAAAATGAATCCGAAGATCACGAAACCGATTGCTCATATCTCGTTGGATTTTTCCGTACAGGATAAAGCCAAGCTGACGGATGAATTGATGGTAGGTGCAGCACAAGAATACCTAAAGAAGATGGGATATGAAAACACTCAGTACATCATCGTCCGGCACCACGACACCGATCACCCGCACGTTCACATGGCAATAAACCGAATCGACAACGACGGCAAACGAATTACCGACCAGAATGAAAAGCTACGGAGCACAAAGGTCTGTATGGAGTTGACGAAGAAAGACGGACTTTACATCGCTTCGGGTAAAGAGAACGTAAAGGAACATCGCCTGAAAGAGCCGGATAAAACCAAGTATGAGATTTATCATGCTCTGCAACAGGCCATGCCCAAATGCCTGAACTGGCAGCAATTGCAAACAGAATTGCAAAAATCCGGTATTACGATTGACCTCCGCAAAAACGGCAGTACTGAAAAAGTGCAAGGCGTACGCTTCGACAAAAATGGCTACGGATTCAACGGTTCAAAGATTGACCGGTCATGCAGTTATTCCAAAATCAGTATTCAATTGCAGCAGAATGACAGGCAGCAGCAAACAGATTTACACCAGCAGCCACAGACTTTCGGGCAAGATCACTCGTCTGGCTTATCATCTATGGTAGAATCCGTCGCATCCGGTCTGGGTGGATTATTCGATATCCAACCCTCCTCCGGGTACGATGAAAATGAAGTCGAAGCCATGAAACAAGAGGCTAAGAAGAAGAAAAAGAAAAGAGGACGTAGAATATAAACCACTTAAAAATCAAAAAATATGGCAACAGAAAAAATGGATGCTTCGGCAGTATATGCATTGTTCGAAGAAGTAAAACAAAAAATTGTAGAACAGGGTAAGAAAGCAGATCACCCCGTTCAAGTAGATTCAACGGTTAATTCCGCAGAAATAACGACGTTAATAGAAAAATCACTAAAAGTTATAGACCAAAAGCGGTTTACACCGGAGCAAATAGAGGAATTGCAGGAAAACATGGCAGAATTCGCCGGATGCGCATTAGGAAAATCTTTTGAAAAATTAGATGGAGATTTTCTTAAAATTACCGACCTCATCAACCAAATCAACAAGAAGATTGAACCGCTGAATGTCCCTCAGAACTTTGTTATCAGGAGAGAACATGCTTTCAGTGTGGACTTCAAGAACAGCAAAGCCGCTATCACCATGATAACAATGGGTTTGGTCATTCTTCTTTCAGTAGCCGGGAACGTTTGGCAAACCACTCGTAACAGTCAACTGAGAGATAACGACTTAAAGTATCGCTATATCAACATGCAAGGTGAAGCCAATCCTGAAAGCCTACTCAAACTGGAAACCGTCTTTACCTATGACCGGAACAAAGACAGCATTGCTGTCATCCGCAAACGGGTAGAAACCTATGAACGTTTGGTCAAAGAACAAGCCGAGAAGATAGAGCGGGCAAGACTGAATGCAAAGGAAGCGGAAAGGTTGGAAAGGGAGGTGGAATCGGTGAAAAGCAGGAAATAAAAGGCTATTTCCGTTTTTATCACATATTATTGTGTATATTTGCACATTAAGTTTGAGATGTTAATTATATATCTATCCCAATGGAACTAAATAGAATTAAGGAAGTTCTTGACGAAAAAGGAATTAAACAAACTTGGCTGGCTGAAAAGTTAGGTAAGAGCTTCAACATGGTAAACGCTTATGTGTGTAACCGGAAGCAGCCGAGTTTGGAAGTTCTGAACCAGATTGCAGAGATATTGCAGTTGAGTGTGAAGGATTTGATAGTGGAAAACAAAAGGAGATAATTATGAAGCAAATTAAGATTATTCAAGTTTCAGATATTCATTTTGAATGGAACGAGCCAGAAAACCAAGGATTGGTACTAAATGCCTTTTTTAAGGATTTGGAAACAACTATTGACTCTAAAGTTAGCAAAGAGAATATATATTGTATAATTTCCGGAGATTTAGTAAACCAAGGCGGTTCACAAAGGACTTACGATGATTTCTACAATAAGTTCATTCAAAAAATATCCACATTTATCCCTATTAATCAAATATTTTGCGTACCTGGTAATCATGACCTCAATAGATCTATTATTGAAAGTGTTTTTGCAAACCACCAAGAAATCCTATCTAAAGAATATCAAGAAACCGAATTTAATGAATTTGTAAAAGAAAAAGATAATATATTACAGAAAAAATTTGCTCATTACAGTGACTTTTGTGTCCACAAACTAAAGAAAACAAATTTCAATTTATATGGATTTGCCGAATTTCCCATACCTGAAATAAGTATTTTCTGTTTAAATAGCGCATTATTATCTTCTGGAGGATATAATGGAATCAACGATTTTGGCAAATTAAAAATAGAAACATCTGAGTTAAATAAATGGATACAAGAAAATGATGGCAGAACAAAAATATTAGTAATGCATCATCCAATGGAACATTTATCTGAATTTGCTCAAAACGAAATCAAGTCGATGCTAAGAAATAACAGCATAAACATATTAATATCAGGTCACAATCATGATCAAGAGATCAATAATAACTATATCACCGACCAGTATAATTGCATAAAATGTTCCTCTCCTCAATTGTTCTCAAATAAAAAAGATTTAAATGGTTATGCTATTCTTAATTTTGAGAATAACGAAATTTCAAGCATTGAGTATAGGCAGTGGTCTCCTCGGCAAAGAAAATTCATGTCAGGCCAAGAATTCTCAGGCACAGATAGTGGTATAAAACTATTTGATAGAAAAAAAACAGATTCTGTAGACACTACAACTCTTATATTAGAGAGGGAATTTCAGAAGTCTATGAAGGCTTATTCAAAAACACCCAAATGGACAGATCGATTCTTAAGTAATTGCCCTCCGAATACTATATCCAGAGAAAAGGAAGAGCGATTGGATTATTTGCACATAATTAACAAGCCAGAGAATTATCAAATTATCGCAGCTCCACAATTTGGACTCACTTGCTTTGCTAGATATTTAGCTATGAAAGTGTGGGAAATTAAAAAAGAATTTTGGTTGTATTTCAACTGTTCAAATTGGAGACTATCAGTTATAGATTCTGAAATAGAGGATAATATTTTTTTATATAATATTAAACAAGAAGACATCAAATGCCTGTTGCTTGATGACTGGTATAACAAACATAAAGATTCGCAAAAAATATTAGCAAAATTAAGAAAACAATTTCCAGACATCCCATACATCATATTTTCAAATTATGATGACACAATTGTCATCCAAGGATTGGATACAGAAGAAAGTCATAAAGGATTTAAACAGCTATACTTAAGAGAATTAAGCAGAAATGCTCTGAGAATAATTGTTAGAAATTTCAACGATGAACAGCAAATTGCAGAAGAAAACTGTGTTTTAGAAAGATTATCTCTTGATTTAACCGACTTAAATATTCATAGAACTCCTTTAAACTGCTTACAATTACTATTATCTTTCCTAAACAACTTCGAAGATAGACCTGTAAATAGATCAAAAGTATTCTCTTATATATTACAATTAATTTTTAATAACCCAGGAAAGCTTTTTCATGGAGACACATTAGACGAAGATGATTGTTCTTTCATTTTGGGTTACTTTTGCGAATATCTATTAAAGAACAACAAAGATTCTTTTTCGGAATCTGAATTTCTAAGTGTTACTAAGCCATTTAAAGAGGCAAATTATAACAACTCAAACCTGTCCGATCTTTTGCTGGTACTTAAAAACAATCAAATATTAGTAGATTGCTATGGAAATTTAAAATTCCGTTTTTCATACTGGATATATTATTTTGCAGCGGCAAGGATGAAATTAGTACCTGAGTTTGCAAAATATATGTTCGAACAGAAGCATTCTGCATATTATCCAGAAATTATAGAGTTTTATACAGGAACAGATGGGGCAAGGAATGATGCTGCAGAAATAATAATAAACGATTTAAACACATTATCAAAACGTGTTCATGGTAATATCGGAATACAGGAAGACATTAACCCTTTTTCTGATATCAAGTGGCGGTTAGTTGAGACCAAAAGTGGATTAACTCAGGAACAATTAGAAGAAAATATACGCAATTCAAAGTTGCCAGATGAAATAAAAGACGTTATAGCAGACACTAATTACAACAGTGTAAAACCTTATAATCAGACGATTAACAATTTCCTAGAAGAGTACGATGTTAAGAATTTAATGGAATTGGCAAGATCGGCATCAAGAGCATTACGAAATAGTCTATTCATATCTTCTGATTTGAAAGAACAGCTATCTCAAGAAATATATAAAGCTTGGAAAGAAATTATAAGAGGATTATTTTTAATAGCCCCTATGATGGCAAGAAATGGATTTGGAGGTATCGGAGGTGCTCGGTTCAGATTATCTGATGATTTCCCAAAAGAATACTCAGAGTGTCTAAAAAGCATTCTGATTAACATGCCCTATAATGTTGTTAGCTGGTATAAAGATGACATTTATTCGGATAAAATAGCACCTTTGCTAGAAAAGTATCTTATACAATATGAAGACCCTATCGTACGCCATATTATTGCATTGTTAATTTGCCACAGTCGTCCCAGAAATTGGCAAAATATGATATTAGAATATATAGAAACGGTGCATAAAAACTCATACTATTTAGGGGATTTGTATTCTAATTTACGTGCAAACTACAGTGTCCAGTTTATGTCTCAAGCAGAGTTAGTACAATCAGAAAGATTAATAAAAGCATGCTGGGCAAAGCATGACACTGGTAGTAAACTGCCGGGGAAAGATATTATCGCCAAAGTTTCAGATAATATCCTTCCTGAACGAAATGTAGATGGTGAAATAGATTGCTAAAACGAGGTAGCTACATCTATTTATACATTACAATTCTTACAATATAGAATAAATATGATTACCAAAGGCGAACTCAAACATATCCTGACTGATACAGAAAGTTATCATGCTGAGCGGACTATCTCTATCGACAATGCCGATAAATTCTGTCAGGCTATTTGTGCGTTTTCCAACGATCTTCCAGGAAGTGGCAAGAATGGTTACCTGATTATCGGTGCATATGATAACGGAAAATTATCCGGCTTGAATGTCAATGATAAACTGTTGCTTCAAATCAGCAATATCCGTACAGACGGGAACATATTACCCCAGCCTGTAATGACGGTTGAGAAGTTCAGTTTTGAAGATGGCGATATATTGGTAGCAGAAGTTCAGCCATCGGAGTTTCCACCTGTGCGTTATCGCGGAAGGGTTTGGGTACGTGTAGGCCCTCGTAAAAGCATCGCTTCGGAAGCCGAAGAAAAGATTCTGACTGAACGGCGGCTTTCCAATGTCCATACTTTCGATGCCATGCCTTGTTTGGGAACTACTATGGTAGATTTGGACATATCGCTTATCAAACGGGAATTTCTTCCCAAAGCTGTTGCCGAAGAAGTGCTGGCCGAAGATAAACGTCCCATCGAAGAACAACTGGCATCGCTTGGTTTCTACGATTTGCGCTATAACTGCCCGACCAATGGTGCCATTATTCTGTTTGGCAAGAATCCTGAGCGATATTTACATGGTTCCTACGTTCAATACGTCCGGTTTAAAGGCAAAGACAGGGCTGGCGATATCATCAATGAGCATAAATTCAGTGGAAACCTGTGTAAAGAGCTGGCGAAGATAGACACGTTCATAGAAACAAGCATTTCCCAGAAACGCCCGATTCCGGTAAGTGTGCTAAGGGAAGAAACCGTTTCCAAATATCCGTATTGGGCTACTCGTGAGTTACTGATGAACGCCATCATGCACCGTGACTACGAAACCAACGCCCCGGCACAGTTCTACGAATACGACGACCGGATTGAAGTTCAAAACCCCGGTGGATTATATGGGAAAGTCAGCCCCGCCAACTTCCCGAATGTTAGCGACTATCGCAATCCGTTTATAGCCGAAGCCATGAAGATATTGGGTTATGTCAATCGTTTCAGCCGTGGCGTGTATCGGGTTCAAAAGGAATTAGTAGAGAACGGTAACGGCGAAGCATCTTTCGATTTTTCTTTGATTACCGCTTTCAGGGTAGTAGAAAAGGTTTCAGGAAAGTATTTTGAGGCAGGTTTTGGTGCAGATAATATGCAGGAAGCCCAAGAAACCCCCAAGAAACCCCCAAGAAACCCCCAAGAAACCCCCAAGAACATCCAAGAAGAGATAGTTGCAATAATCAGAACTAATCCACATGTGACACGTAATGAGTTAGCTGCATCATTGAACCGTTCCTCCGAAAGTATAAGGCATCATTTACAACAGCTAACCCAAAAAGGTGTCATCAAACACGAAGGTTCCACTAAAGCTGGGAAGTGGGTTGTCGTGTAGGATATAGCCTGGACGGTTGAATTTAGTTTGCCATTATAAACCCAGAGTATAGAAATAGAAAACAAATTCAACTCAAACGCCATGTCTCAAACATTTTTTGAAGCCAAAAGAAGTCAAATCCGGCAAAATGACTATCTTTGTGCCTATAAACCATTTGCAACCCCATTGTGGTAACAGTCAAGAAACCAACTAACTAAAGTTGATTTTCAACCCTTACAAATGGGCTGAAAAAACAGCGGTACATCACGTATATTGAAAGTGTTCATAAACAGCAACTTGCATTTGCCCCCAAATTCTGTGAAGTTGTAAAAAAGAGGTCTGTACCGTTTAGAGCGTTAGAACGCTGTTAGTCAATTTTGTAAATATGCTGCATCGGCAGCTGATAAAAGAAACCGATACGACGTTTTTTCTGAGACTGTCAATAAATCAGAAACGTTCCAAACGTTCTCCCGAATCATAAACAATATATGTTTTGCCGGCTTCCATTAAAACAGCGCGGGCTCTTTTTCCTTCGAAATTTTCTTTATTATCAACATTCACATCCACAACCTTATCGCCATAAAAGCCTAAGATGTCAGGGAAAATGGTGTGGCCTACATAAATCCGCTTCACGCCATACAGCTTTAAAGCCTCTTCCACTTTATCTTTTGCAATGGGACTATATTTCAAATCGCTGCGTACCATACCGCGGTACCACAAAGGACCATTGTTTCCGAATAAAAATGTAGCTAAGGGCGAAATACCCCGTTCCGCCTTGGTGCTTATCAGGTAGCGGCTCACCGTATCATTTACCGTTTCAATACTTAGCTTTCGTGCAAGAAACTCAGGGCTAAGCCCGGCATGAACAAATAAATTATCACCAACAACCTGCATGGTGTTCCTCGACTGCAACCAGCGCCCCAGTTCACTATCGGCACTCCAGAGTTGACAGTATTCCATCTCCATTTGTTTAGCCAAATTACGGTATTTTTCACGGGTGTATTTCAAATTATTACGCAATACCATTTCTTCATGATTTCCCAGCACAAAACTCAGCTTACCTCCAGCTTGTGCCGCCTCCTCTTCCAACTTATAAAGTAACCAAAAAATAGGCACTATATCATTTCCTCGGTCAAATACATCACCAATAATCATGAGGTGGTTCTGGCCGAATATCCAACGGTAGCTGCTATCAATAACCTTACCGGCTTTTAATATAGACACCATATAGTCCATATCGCCATGCGGATCAGAAACAATAAATAGACTTGCAGGTTGCGGATCTTTCCAGGCCGGGCGACGAATATCGTGCAAACGAACGTCAAAGCGATACTGTCCGTCATTGGAATATATGGGCAGCGACAAAGCGGCAGTGTTCTTATATACGGTGTCCGATAATACGCCCGAACTATCTATTCTGACACAACGTATACCATTCTTTATATGAAAGATATAAGGCCCGTCTATTCCGGTTGACACCCCTTCCTTTGCCTGCAAACCGGCTGAAAGGAACAGGACAATTACAATAAAAATTCTATGCATAAAAAACGAATTTATGATAAAAGAGCCGGAATTACCCGGCCCTTTCCACACCTAAATATTAACCTGATTCTAGTATCCGGGGTTTTGTTGATCTCTAATAGTTGGATTAGCATCCATTTCCGATTTAGGAATAGGAAGCACCACTTTGTAATAAGTCCAGTCAAAATCCCATGCTTCCGGCACAATAAGAGGAAGATGAGACACTTTTACCGTTGTTCCGATAGCAGCTTCTGTTGTGGTACGGGTAATACGTTTACCATTACGAATAGCGTCAAAGAAACGATGCCCTTCCCCTACTAATTCGATACGGCGTTCTTCCAGTACGCGGTCAAGCGTTACGGTAGTTCCCGTTACTGTTTTTGTAGCATCACCACGTTTAACGATGGGGTCAAGATATTTTATGGCATCATCATTATTATTTGAACGAGCAGCAGCTTCGGCCGCAATAAGGTAAGTTTCCGACAAACGCAGAACCTTGATATTACCCAGATTCTTGGCTGTTTCACCACTATTTACCGGATATTTCCACATATAACGTGTTCCGCTTTTGCTTCCCTTACCGGCATCTGTAATTACGCAATTATAACGAATATCTGCCGTGCGGCTTCCCATAAGGTTTACCAGCCAGTCGTTACTGATGAATATATCGTCATAACCATCAGCGGCCGTCAAATAGCCCATTAGTTCATTTGCCGTTTCGCCATATTCTGTTGAAGTAACAGGAATTTCCCATAAACATTCGCTGCCGAATTCCATGGCCCAACTTTGTGATTTGGTCGAATATTCAGCAGCGGTCCACAGTTTATAGCCGTTAGCCTCTGCACCTGTAATAGCATCTTTTGCCGTTTTCAGCGCATTCACATCATCCCCTTTGTATAAATATACGCGACTCAACAACGACATGGCGGCCCATTGGTTAAAGCGGCCATTATTTTTCGTTATTTTCATCAAAGGTAAAGCAGCGGTAAGATCATTGATCACCAAATCATAACACGCTGCTACGGTATTACGTTTCGGTTTATAATCAGGCTTAACCGCTTCTATTACAATAGGAACAGCCAATGAAGCTCCATTATCCTTCAAATACGGATAACCATACAAGCGGGTAAGGTCAAAATAAGCCAGGGCGCGAATAGTCAAGGCCTGTCCTTTATAATCCTTACGGATAATTTCATCAGCGGCCGACAAGTTGGTGAGACCATCAATGCCGTTGATTAAAATATTCACATTATTAATCACTTCATAGTAGGATGTCCAGTAAGTGCCGGGAGCATTATCCGCGGTAAAACGGAAAGTGTAGTAGTTGGCCACACGCTTGGTACCTGATTGCGATTGCATATCTTCACCACAAGCATCACCGTAATAGGTCATGCGGGCGCCGTAAAGGTAATAGTTGCGTAACATACTGTACAAGGCATTCAACCTGTAGCCCGCTTCGGACAAGGTCGTAATACCGCTACCGTCATTCACTACCTTGGTAGAAGGTTTCAGGTCCAGCCAGTCGTTACATGACGTTGTAGTCATTAACAATCCTGCAATAAGTATGATAATATATTTCTTCATAATAATTCCTGATTAAGCATTAAAATTTAATATCCACACCGAAAGTCCAGGTCTTGAGCGGTGGTTGTGTCCATTGTACATAACCATCTTTATCGGCCGATTCAGGATCATATTCACTCCATTTAGCCCAAGTGAGCAGGTTATTGCCTGAACAATAAAAACGCACTTGCTGCAGCCCAATGGGGGTAATCCATTCTTTAGGTAATTTCACACCGAAAGTAAGGTTTTTCAAACGAATAAAATCCGATGAATGGACACGGCGTGTGCTGGCTATACTGGACATAGCTACTGCGCGGTTAGCTACAAACTGTTCAATTTCGGTAACATCACCGGGTTTTTGCCAACGTTCACTGTAATAAGCAGGCATATTAGCTTGTATATCTGAGCCGCCGTGCTCTGTTTTTTGAGCGCCGTTGTCATAGGTATAGCCGCCAAATTGATAAGATACCAGGAAACTTAAATCAAACCATTTATAGGCTAAAGTATTGGTCAAACCGCCGGCTACTGTGGGTTCAGGGGATTTATAAGCAATACGCTTGGCTTTTGTATAATCTTTTGTAATATCATGATTAAGCGTACCATCGGCATTCTCTGTATTCAGGTAGAATTGAGGTGTTCCGTCGGCCGGGTCAATACCTGCAAACTCATACAAATAGAAAGTATTGTAAGGCAGGCCCACGCGGCGTATAAGATTACCACTGGCAGATTCGGTCACATTACCGTCCCATTGCAAAATTTCATTTTTGTTATGACCAATGTTAAAGCTGGTTGTCCAACGGAAATCTTTTGTGTCAAAATTTAATGAGGAAACTTCAAATTCTATACCACGGTTACGCATCTCGCCCACATTACGATCATAAGAGGTAGAACCGGTTGTGGCTGAGATAGGGAAAGGCATCAACAGCGCAGTAGTTTTGCGATTGTAGAATTCTACCGTGAAATTAAGGCGGTTAAATAAGCCCACATCCACCCCTACATTGAGGTTGTAGTTGTTTTCCCAGCTCAACGCCGCATTGGGAATCTGATCGACAGCCATCCCTGGTCCCGATTGGTAGGCATAAGCTGAACTAAGACTGCTCAAACCGTAATAACCATAATAATCACCGGGAAGATTACCGTTAGTACCATAAGATGCACGTAAGCGCAATTCTGACAATACGTTTTTGCTGTCTTGCATAAAGGCCTCTTCCAAAATACGCCATGCGCCGGAAACAGACCAGAAAGTGCCCCAACGGGCATTGTCTTCACGTGAAAAACGGGAGCTGCCGTCATAACGCAAACTCGCGCCTAAATAATATTTTGAAGCATAGTTATAATTGGCACGTGAGATGAAAGATACCATTCTCCATTCGCTGGGTGAACCGCTCACGCTTGTTGGCTCAGCGCCATTAGCGATGGCATCCAAATCGGGAATAGCAAAATTTTTCGTATTACCGCTCAGATAATCATTCATAAAATCTTCCATATCATAGGCCACCAAAGCATCAAAATGATGATTTTCAAGGAAATTAAAATTATACCCCAAAGAGGTTGACCATACCCATTTCTGATATTCGCTCATACGTTTGGTTCGTGAGCCATTGGAACTTTCTCCATCGGATGTACGTGGGTCGCTATAGGTATCACCATTACTCAGGTTATAATCATAGCTAAAAGAAGTACGGAGTTTTAAGTTATCGATAAACTCATATTGCGCATACGCTGTATTAAAGGCTCTGGTCAAAGCTTCTGTCTTGTAATCATAATCCATTGATAACTTAGGATTACGCTTACCATTGCGAATAAACGAACGGTTATACGTACCATCTTCTAAATATACAGGGTCTGAAGGCACTACTGCATTACGTGATGAGTAGAATGGCGAAGTATACCCCGTACCTTCACTAAACACATCCTGATTAATTTTTGAGAATAAGGCCTTCACTCCTATAGAGAATTTCTTGTTCACATCCCAGTCCACATTCACACGGCCGGTGATACGTTTCAGGCCTGAATTCATCGTCGTACCGTTTTGATCTGTATAATTCAAGGAGGAGAAATAACGCATATTGTCATTTCCACCGGCTACCGATGCTTCATAGTTTTGATAGAAACCGGTTCTGAACAACACATCGTCCCAATCAACAAAACCGCACCAGGGAACAGGGGCATATTTATCAATATTTGCAGCGGCATAGGCCTGTGATTCTTCTTCTGTTTTTCCTTTAAGGATATATTCGTTGTATAAACCCTCCATTATTAAATCACGGCGATCTTGTCCGTTCATAACAGTACGGTAAGGCATAGCAAAATTAGAGAAACCCATATCAGCCCTTACATTAAACTGAGCCTTGCCTTTCTTACCTGATTTGGTAGTAATAATAATTACCCCGTTGGCAGCGCGCGAACCATAAAGGGAAGCGGCAGCGGCGTCTTTAATAACAGCGATGTTTTCAATATCAGAAGTATTCAAGCTGCTCATAACATCCAAACCGGTAGTACTTGAGCCGGATACGGAACTCACGTCGCCCGATATTACAGGAACACCGTCAATTACATATAAAGGCGACTTAGAAGCATTAAATGAACCAATACCACGAATTCTGATCTCACTAGGCGAACCGGGTTGGCTGGAGCCGGAACTTAAGGTTACCCCCGATGCATTTCCCAACAACAAATCATTCACTGAAAGAACGGGAATGTCTTCTAATTTCTCCGTCTTGATCACTGCCGCCGAACCGGCATAAGCTGATTTTTTAAAACTACCGTAACCGGTTACCACCACTTCGTCCAATTGAACGGCGTTACCTTTCATAATTACAGCGATGTCGGCGCGGCCATTAAGGACGTATTCCGTATTGTCATAGCCTAAAAAAGAAACGACTAAAGTAGCATTTACAGGAACATCTGTCATCGTGAAATTACCGTCAAGGTCGGCGGTCACCATCTTCTTGTCATTCCCTTTTACTTTTATCACAGCTCCCGTTAAGGGCTCTCCTTCCGCATCGGTAATAACCCCTTTCACGGCGGGTAAATTTTGATTACCGGCGGCAGTTGTTTGAGATTTATCGGCGGGCGCCGTTCCTTGTGCCGGCTGTGCTGTCGATGGCCCTGCGGCAGTCGGAACTACAGTATCGGCGGTTTTAACCTTCTGCAAAACGATATGTTGGTCGGTTTGCGAATAAGTAATTTTCTTATTGAACAACTTGTCGATAACGGTTTTCAGATCGGCATTGCTTACCGAAATACTTTGATTTTCTTGTAAATTGATTAGATTATCTTCATAAAAGAAAGATTTTCCAATTTGTTTTTCAACGCTTCCCAAAATCGTACTTAGTGGTGCATTTTTTAAGTCAAGCGTAATAGTCTGATTCTGAGCACTTGCAACAACGACAAACAAACTCAGTAGGCACGACAATGCAATTTGCTTAAAATGAATTAAATTCATAGATTTGTAAAAAATTTAGAGGTTTGATTACTGGCAGGTAATTTCTTCTAGAGTCGTCCCGGGACTTAATATGGTCCCGGGTTTTTTAATTGATTAGATTATTTTCATAGGCACATAAAGGTTTTAGCCGGTTAGAGGTTAGTAAATAACTATCGTATTAGTTCTTTTATCATAAACAGACGTGAAATGAACAGATAGTTTTATAACTTCCAATATCTGTCCTATATTTTCACCATTTTCAAATTTTCCGCTGAACTTTTTTTGCCTCAAAGTACTATTAGCCACTTCAATATTCACATTATAAGCACGCTCCAAAATATTAGCAATTTCAGGAAAGGCCAGCGAATGAAAGTATAGTTTACCATTCATCCAACCAATGGTGTTATGCGTATTCACTTCCTGAATAATGCTTTTTTGTGATTTTTTGTTAATACTGATCCGTTTGCCCGGCACCAATAGTTCTTCGGTAGCCCCCACGTCAACCTTCAGGGAACCTTCTATCAGGGTGGTTTCAATGTACTGCTCATCATCGTAGGAACGCACATTGAAAGTAGTTCCTAATACCACCATTTTAGCCTGATGGGCTTGTACAATAAAGGGGCGGGTGCTGTCTTTCGAGACTTCAAAATAAGCCTCCCCTTCTATTGTTACCGTACGGTTATCATCCGCAAACCGGCGGAGATAGGTTATTTTACTATCTGCATTCAGCGTCACTTTTGAGCTGTCCGGCAGAATAATGGCGGTACGCAATCCTTTGGGATTATATATTTCCACCACTTCATCATGGACGGGGAAAGGTTTCACCACTTGTTCAGCGGAAGGGCGCATAAAAAAAGCGAGGCCCACAGCTAACACCACCACGGCGGCTATTTCGACGGCATAACGGATATATTTAAAGCCGGTCCGGCGCACACGCAAAGGCGTTGACTCCTTAATCCGTTGCTTCACTCTACCCAACAACTCTTCATAATCAAAGGTTTTGTCTGTTTCAAAACTATCCCACTCTTCTTCCAGCGTAGTCAAAAATTCGCTCTTCCCTTTATCGGACAAAAGCCACGACAACAATACATCCAATTCTTCGTGTGATATGGATTCGTTGGCGCGCACTTTATTAATAATTTGAATAAAATTCATTCTTCTTGGGTATTATTTCAGTAATTATACACCCATGTCTGAATTTATACGTAGTGTAAATCTTAAAAAAGATACAATAAACAAATAGTCAGCGCAATAAAATCACCCGATCCCTCCTTCAAAAACAAACGAAGATATTTGAATGCCTTGTTAATATGAGTCTCTACAGTACGTTTGGATAGCTGCAATTGTTGGGCTATTTCATCATTATCGTAACCCTGGTTTCGCAGTAATAGTATTTCTTTTTGTTGGGCCGGCAGCCGACCTATACCATCGAGCAAATACTCTTTCAATTGTTTTGCAACAATATCATGTTCTATAGAATAGGAATCTCCTGAATGCTGCAGGATAAATTCCCTGTATTTCCGCTCTACCAATTCGTAACGAAAACGATTATAAATAAGATGTTTGGCTATAGTAAAAAGATAAGTGGAAAAGTGCTGGTCAACATTGATTCTGTCACGCGTATCCCATATCTTCACAAAAGTATCCTGTACAATTTCTTCAGCAGCCGGCCGGTTATTAAAGAAACGAAAGACAAAAAAATACAGCCTCGGTGCGTATTTTTTAAATAATACATCGAACGCCTGTTGATCACCTTGTTTAAGCGATCTTAATAAGACCTGTTCTTCTGCCATAGGAATGCATGCCTATTTTCTCCAAAACTTTGTCGTATTTACCATATATGAAAACATCGCTGTTTTTCAATATTTCACACATTGACTCCGGGACCTAAATAGCCTTCAATTCTATATTCAGATGAGATGCTTTAAATTCTTCCGGCAAACGATTGGCCGCCTCTCCTATCACCTCAAAATTACGAATAACGGCATCGACCGTTTTATCATCAGCAATAAACTGATCATAGGTCATATTAGCAGTATATTGAAAGATTTTTTCAGCACTTTCAATAATATCAGTAATTAATAATTGAGGCTGCCGTTCAGACATACAGAATCTCCTTCTCAATCACCGAATAATAATCGGGCTTTATTCCTTTCTTTGAAACAAGATCTACCTTCCGATGGAATTTATCTTCTAAATAGTCTGCCAAGGCTATAAACTCTATGCCTACAGGCTTTGTAAAGTCCACAATAATATCAATATCACTTTTAGAAGGCGAAAAATCATCACGAACTATTGAACCAAATAATCCAATAGAATTAACGTAAAACCGCCGGGTTAACTCCGGTTTTAATTCCGCTAAACTTTGTTGTATTTGCTCAAGATAAGACATTGTTGTTTTTCAATACTTTACACAAATATACCATTTTTTTTACAAAAAACAAAAAGCCCCGAGAATCTCGGGGCTCTAGTGGGAATCTTTGAGGTACCATGCAGATTCGAACTGCAGTACACGGTTTTGCAGACCGCTGCCTAACCACTCGGCCATGGTACCAGAGTGAAACGGGGTGCAAATATAGGTGTTTTTTTGGATATTACCAAAAAATATAATTACTCCCCTCGATCAGTTATGATTTAGCGTGCCGTTTACGCTGCGTTTCATCCAGAATGATCTTGCGCAGGCGCATAAAGTGCGGCGTTACTTCCACATATTCATCTTCCTGGATATATTCCAGGGCTTCTTCGAGACTGAAGAGGATGGGCGGCGCAATGGCCATTTTCTCATCGGAGCCCGAAGCGCGCATATTGGTCAGTTTCTTGGTCTTGCACACATTAATTCCCAAATCATCGGCACGGGTATGCTCACCGATCACCTGCCCGGCATAAATTTCATCACCGGGGGCTACAAAGAACTTACCGCGGTCCTGCAGTTTGTCCAGGGCATAGGCAATGGCCTGTCCTGTTTCTATAGATACCAGAGAGCCGTTGATGCGTTGTTCTATTTCGCCCTTGTAGGGTTCAAAAGCTTTGAAACGATGGGCTACAATAGATTCGCCCTGGGTAGCCGTAAGCAGGTTGCTGCGCAGTCCGATCAGGCCACGGGCAGGGATGTCAAAATCAAGGTGCGTACGCTCATCGCGGGTCTGCATGTGCAGGAGCATCCCTTTCCGGCGGGTGGTCATTTCAATGGCGCGACCGGCAAATTCTTCGGGCACGTCAATGGTAAGGTGTTCCACCGGCTCGCAACGCACACCGTCAATATTTTTGTCGATCACTTTGGGCTGGCCTACCTGTAATTCATAGCCTTCGCGACGCATGGTTTCAATAAGCACACTCAAGTGCAGTACGCCGCGGCCATAAACAAAAAAGGAGTCGGCCGTAGGGCCTTCTTTCAGGCGCATGGCCAGATTTTTTTCCAACTCCCGCTCCAGGCGGTCTTTCAGGTGGCGGGAGGTCACAAATTTACCGTCCCTGCCATAGAAAGGCGAGTCATTAATCGTGAACAGCATACTCATGGTAGGCTCATCCACGGCAATAGGCGGCAGGGCCTCCGGATTTTCAAAGTCGGCAATGGTATCGCCGATTTCAAAGCCTTCAATCCCAACCAGGGCACAGATATCGCCGCATTGCACGGAGTCCACCTTACTCTTGCCCATACCTTCGAAAGTCATTAATTCTTTGATCTTCGATTTCTCAATGCTGCCGTCACGTTTGCAGAGCGACACGCGCATCCCCGATTGCAGCGCTCCACGGGTAATACGGCCTATGGCCAGACGGCCGACATAGGGGGAGTATTCCAGGGAGGTGACCAGCATCTGGGGACTGCCTTCCACCATAGGCGGTTCCGGCACTTCTTCCAGAATCAGGTCCAGCAAGGGCGTAATGTCCGTGGTAGGCGTACGCCAGTCAAGTGACATCCAGCCTTGTTTTGCACTGCCGTATACGGTTTTGAAATCCAGTTGTTCTTCTGTGGCGCCAAGGGCGAACATCAGGTCAAAAACCTGCTCGTTCACTTCTTCCGGACGACAGTTGTTCTTATCGACTTTGTTGATCACAACCACCGGCTTTTTATTCAGGGACAGCGCTTTTTGCAATACAAAGCGGGTCTGCGGCATGGTACCTTCAAAAGCATCAACCAACAATAATACGCCATCGGCCATATTCAACACCCGTTCTACCTCTCCTCCGAAATCGGCGTGGCCCGGCGTATCAATAATATTGATTTTATAATCTTTGTACATTACCGACACATTCTTGGCCAGGATGGTGATACCGCGTTCGCGTTCCAGGTCATTATTATCGAGGAGCAAATCTCCGGCGGGCTTTTCCGAATCGCGAAAAATCTTTCCCTGCAAGATCATACGGTCTACCAGTGTGGTCTTGCCATGGTCAACGTGGGCGATAATGGCGATGTTTCTAATTTTTTGCATGAATTTATTTTTGAGGGCGCAAAGATAGTGAAAAATAATGGTTAATGATTAATACTTAATGATTAATTCACATTAAACCCCATAAAAAAACGGCTGTTATCAAGAGGATAACAACCGTTGTTTATTTTCTTCTGAAAGTTTAGAAACAGTAGCGTACACTCAGGGCGGCGCTCCATCCGAATCCCTGGCTTTCCAGGAAATACCAGCGGGGATTCAGGTCGATACCCAGGGCCAAAGGAATATCAAATTTATATTCCAGACCGATCATACCGTCGATCGCCAGGTTAAAATGGTCTTCAATAACGCCGACAGAAGCGCCGGGACCTACAAACCAGTAAAGGCCGTCGGTAAGATTCCATTCCCACATATAAATACCGGTAGCGGTAAAATAACTGGGCTTGGTGAAACCAAATTCGCCGATAATTTCAAAAGCGTTCTGGCTGGATACAAATTGCTTGTATGTCACCCCTACGCTGGATCCCAGACGCAGGCCCAATGCTTTCTCATAAGGATTTTCCGCATAAGCATTTACTGTAAACAGTGCAAGCACTGCAATAATCAACAATTTTTTCATAATTTTCTTGGTATTATTAGTTTAGAAGACGTACGATTTTTTCGTACGAAGTGATTCAGTTATAAATTTTCAGGTTGCAAAAATATATTTTTCTCCAAAAAAAACCAAGCGGCCTTTTTTTTAATTAGTATAAAATCTACTGCAAATCAAATCCCTGAATAGAATTTTCTTAATTTTTTGTTAATATACGTGGCTGTCTTTCTCCTGTAATTCTCCGGCAGACATTTTTTTCTTGCCCATAGCCCGCCACACATAACTGATATAGGCCAAAACAAATGGCACCAGTATAGATACAAAGGCCATTACTTTCAGCGTAAAATAACTCGAAGAACTATTGGATAATGTCAGGGAATAGCGGGGGTCGACCGTAGACACAAAGTAGGCCGTATTATTCAGGCCGGCAGCCAGCAGCAGGCTCCATACCGCCAGCACTACACCACCGCCTGTAAACCAGAAAGATTTCCGCCCTTGCTTGAAAAGCGCCTGTCCCAAGCCCCACAATACCAGCAGTACTCCAAGCAGCAACATAACGCCCAATACCGGAACCTGCAGCATATTCAAAAAATATTTATGAGGGGTATAACGCAGTACTTCCGTGGCCGCATCAACCGTATAGCCGGGCAATAAAAACAAGTAAACCAATAGCGCAACAAAGAGCAGTACAAAGGCCGCGGCATGGGGTAACAATAATTTTTTCGCACGTTGTACCATCACTTCATCGGCGATCTGCATAAGCACAAACAACAAGCCCATCACCCTTGCCAGGAGAAACAATACCAAGCCCAACAACAGGTTGAACGGATTGGCCAATGCATCAAGACCATTCCAGTTATTGGCCCAGTGCGAGATTACGGGCTGTGCCAAACGGGTAATATTTGCTTTTTCCATCAAAAAATTTCCTCCTGTAAAAAACATACCCACGGCCACCCCCAAGAGCACAGTACCGCATAAACCATTTAAAAAAAGAAAGCGGTCATAGTTTTTTTGCCCCAATAAATTGGCCGGCTTGCTGCGGTATTCATAAGACACGGCCTGGATTACAAAGAAGAAAAGCAAGGTCATCCACAACCAGTAAGCGCCACCGAAGCTGGTCGCATAGTACAGGGGGAATGAGGCGAACATCGCCCCGCCGAAAGTCACCAGCGTGGTGAATGTCAATTCCCATTTATGTCCCAGGGCATTGAGGAGCAGCGCCCTCTCCCCGTCCGTTTTGGCCACCCGGTAGATCAATGATTGCCCGCCCTGCACATAGAGCTGGAAAACCAACAGGGCGCCCAATAATGACACCACACACCACCAATATTGTTGTAAGAATTCCATATTACTCGAAATTAAAAGATCAGGGGATTAAGGAAAATGCATTCAGCCGGGTAGCTTAATCTCCTATTCTCATTATTACTATTTAGGTCCTTTTTTAATTTGCGTTAACATAATTCTAAGTTCGGCAATAAGCAACACGCCGAAGAGCACGGCAAACATAATAAATGTCGTTTGTACCGCCGTTACATTCACTTTTGAAATAGCGGCAGACACAGGCAGCAGGTCCTGGATAGTCCAGGGTTGCCGGCCCACCTCTGCTACGATCCAGCCGGCATAGGAGGCAATGTAGGCCAGGAGAATCCCCCATACGCCAAGATGCAGAAACCAGCGTCGTTGCTCCAGCGTTTTTTTGTATTGCCACCACAATGTCAGCAGAAAGAACAGTATAAAATAACAACCCAACGCCACCATGATATGGAAACTGTAAAACACAAGGGTAACATTAGGTATAATATCTTCCGGCACATTCAGGTAACCATAGCCGAAATAAGGAAAATCAGCATCCAACAGCCGTCTCGCAGCGTCCATCCCTTCCACATTACCGTTTTCCTTAGCCTCCCGGTAAGCCTCCAAAGCGCCAATGGCCTGACGTCCCCTGCTGATTTTTTCAGACAAGGGCGGCACATCTCCATAGCCTTCCACCAGATCATTAATGCCGGGAACAAAGGCCTCCGTATTCCTGAAACTCAGCCAGGACAGCATACCGGGCACAGCCACACGGAACAGGTACGGATCTTCCGTATTGCCATATCGCTTATCCGGATTCAAGACGCCGGCCAGTACCAGCGGAGCCTGCGTACGCCCCTCATACAAACCCTCCATGGCCGCCAGCTTCATGGGCTGCGTCCGGGCCACCTGCTGCGCAGAGCCATCGCCCGTCCATATAGTAACCGCCAGGCCGGCCAGACCGAAAACCGCGGCCAGTTTGATGCTCTTCAACGCCATCTCGGTCTCTCTTTTACGCAACAGGAACCAGGCGCTCACCGCAATAACAAAGGCAGCAGACAAGACAAAAGAAGAACTTACCGTATGCAGGAATTTATTGACCGCCACGGGCGAAAACAAAATCGCCCAAAAATCCGTCATCTCATTGCGGGCCGTATCCGGATTAAAAGTCATGCCCACGGGCGACTGCATCCAGGCGTTGGCCACCAATATCCACAAGGCCGACAAACTGGCCCCCACCGATGTGAGCCAGGTCGCTGTAAGGTGAAAACCCTTACTTACCTTGTTCCAGCCGAAAAACATCACCGCCAGAAAGGTGGTTTCTAAGAAGAAAGCTAGCATGCCTTCAATCGCCAGGGGGGCGCCGAAAATATCCCCGACAAACCAGGAATAATTGCTCCAGTTGGTCCCGAACTCAAACTCCAGGATCAGGCCGGTAGCCACCCCAATAGCGAAATTAATGCCGAAAAGCGTCATCCAGAATTTTTCCGTCCGCTTCCAGAACTCATTGCCGGTGCGTACATAGATGGTTTCCATAATAGCCAGCATGATCCCCAGGCCCAATGTAATGGGCACAAAGGTCCAGTGGAACATGGCGGTCAGGGCAAATTGCGCCCGCGACCAGTCAACCAAAGCAGAAAGAAAGATCATAAGTAGATAAATTTCAATTAATTAAATGATACACCAGAATAATCAATAAGAAAAAAAGGATTTTCAGCCCTATGATTTTCCACAGGGTCTTCCCCACGGTCATTTCTTTAAAGCCATCATAATAAAAACGATAAATACGATGCAGCAATTGATTATCCATCGGCCAAAGGTTTGTACTACAAAGTTACAAAAAATATGCCAAACAACTATTCGGGATTGAATATTAATAATTATCTTTGTAAACTATATTTCTCATTATTTTATAATTAACTTTACTGACCTGAAAATTTCACAACGCCGATGAAACGCCGTAACTTTTTAAAAACAGCCCTATTAAGCAGCGTTGCTGCTGGTTTTTCATTAAAAACGAATTTACTGTCGGCCCAGGAGCCTGCTGGCAAGACAGCCTCTCCGGCCGGTTGCGACCTGGTTGCCGTAATGGGGGGCTCTCCGGAGGCCATGTATGCCAAAGCCATAGAAACCATGGGAGGCATCAAAAAGTTTGTAAAACCGGGACAACAGGTCGTTATCAAACCGAATATAGGTTGGGACAAAGCACCTGAAATGGCGGCCAATACCAATCCGAACCTGGTGGCAGCCATTGTGAAGGACTGTCTCAGCGCCGGCGCCAAAGAAGTGGTGGTATTTGACCACACTTGTGATGACTGGCAGGCCTGCTACAAAAATAGCGGTATTGAAGCAGCCGTGAAAGCGGCCGGCGGAAAAATAGCCTATGCCCATGAAGAAAAATACTACCGCGAAGTGAGCATCCCCGGAGGAAAACGCTTGTCAAAGGCCAAAATACACGAAGCTATCCTGGAGGCCGACGTTTGGATCAATGTCCCCGTCCTGAAAAATCATGGAGGCGCTAAAATGTCCATCGCCATGAAAAACAATATGGGTATTGTATGGGACCGCCGCTTTTTCCATTCCAATGACCTGCAACAATGCATTGCCGACTGCGCCCTGCTGGGCAAGAAACCGGCGCTGAATATCGTAGACGCCTACCGCATCATGACCCAGAACGGCCCCAAAGGCCGCAGCGAGGCCGATGTGCAGACGCCCAAAGCCCTCTTCATGTCTACCGACATTGTAGCCGTTGACACGGCCGCCGTTAAATTTTTCAACCAATTCACCAAAATGCCCCTGGCCGATGTAGGCCACATCAATATTGCCAACGATATGAAAATAGGCACCAGCGATATTGACGGCCTGAAGGTGCAACGCTTCAAATTATAGGGACTAAGAGACGAAGGAACTAAGTTACTAAGAGTAAGCAAAACCGCACGGCTCGTGAGCTCGCTTCGCCCGGTTCATTATTACTCGCCTCACGGCTCGTGAGCTCGCTTCGCTCGGTTCATTATTACTCGCCTCACGGCTCGTGAGCTCGCTTCGCTCGGTTCATTATTCATTATTCACTATTCGTTATTCACTATTTTATGTACTCCTTTCTTCGCCGCTTCCGCATACTCGTCTCCCTTTTGGTATTCCTGGCCCTTACCACATGCTTTGTTGATTTTTACAACCTGACGGACCAGCTGTTCACCAAACTGCTGCACTGGCAGTTCATCCCGGCCCTCCTCGGCATAGCAGGCGGAAGTTTGGGCATATTATTATTCCTGTTGGCCCTGACGCTGGTATTCGGCCGTATCTACTGCTCCACCCTGTGTCCGCTGGGCACTTACCAGGATATGGTAAGGCGTATTGCCGGATGGTTCAAAAGCAAAAAAGCGCGCCGCATGCATTATGCAAAACCGTACACTATCCTGCGCTACGGCATGCTCACCCTGACAACGGTCTTGATCATATTGGGCAGCACGACCCTCCTGCTCTGGCTTGACCCGTACAGCAACTTCGGCCGGATCGCCATGAATATCTTCGGCCCGGGTATCATAGCCGGCAGCAACCTGCTTTCGGAATGGTTTGCGGCTATCCCCGCCCACGGGTACAAAATATTCACAGTTAGCGCCATCATTTCAGCCACGGTAGTCTTCCTGACAGTAAGCCTGATGAGCGCCCTGCGCGGACGCCTCTATTGCAACACCATCTGCCCCGTAGGCGCCTTCCTCGGTTTCCTGTCCAACTATTCCCTGTTCAGGCTCTCCATGGATCCGGAAAAATGCAACCGTTGCACCCTTTGCAGCACCAAATGCAAATCACAGTGCATTGATGTCCCGGCCCAACAAATAGACAACAGCCGGTGCGTACAATGCTACAACTGCGCCGACACCTGTAACCGCAACGCCATCCGCTATACATTTGGCTTCTCAAAAAAGGCGCTCAGGGCCAAAGCGGCTAAGACACCCAACACTTCTTCACGCAGGCTATTCCTGGCTTCTGCCGGCGCTATAGTAGCCGCCGGCGCTGCGCATACAGTGGTACCCGCACTGCGTAAACCGGCCGGCACCGGCAAGGCCCTGACCCCTCCGGGTTCCCGCAGTCTGGACCACCTCAAACAACACTGCACGGCCTGCCATGCCTGCATTGCCGCCTGCCCTTCGCGCGTACTCCGCCCTTCTACCGGCGAATACGGCATCGACGGACTCTTACTGCCTGTGCTGGACTATAACCGCTCATTCTGCAATTATGAATGTACGGTATGCTCCACGACCTGTCCCAATGGAGCCATCCTTCCGCTTAGCACGGAAGAAAAAGCGATAGTACAAATCGGCAAGGCCGTATTTATGCCCGGACGTTGCATCGTGGTACGCGACGAAACCGACTGCGGCGCCTGCGATGAGCACTGTCCCGCCAACGCCATTGAAATGATACCTTATGGGCAAGGCCTGCTTATACCCAAAGTAGATAGCACCATTTGTATCGGCTGCGGCGGCTGCGAATATATTTGCCCTGCACGCCCGGCCAAGGCCATATTTGTTGAAGCCAGCCCCATACACCAAACAGCCTCCCTCTACAAAGAAAAAGAGAAGGAGGATGTTAAGGTTGATGATTTCGGATTTTAATTCCGGAAGCGTTTAGTGTTGCCAGAAGTCGTAGCTCAGGGTAACGGCGCCGCGCAACTGGTGCATGGTATAGTCGAAGTAATCCTTTCCGGCGGAAAAGATATCAAATGGACTGAAACTGAAACGGACACCGGCATTGAAACGCGGCAGAAGTACAAATTCATAGCCAGCGGTAATACCAATATCCCAGTGATGTAAATCATTGGAAAAATCACTTTCGATAGGATCCGTAACCGGCGCCTCCACCGAATTAGGGTTTACCCCTACAAAACCCTTCACTGCCGTGGTCTGAAAAGCCCCGGATGATTGATACGCCCCATAAACTCCCATCAACAGTTTATTACGTGGAGAGATAGAAAATTCGGCATACAGGGGAACCTCAAAGAAAGCGAACGACTGCCTGATGTGTGATACGCCTGTAAAATACTTCACCGTTTCATCACCGGCCTCATCTGTTTCTTTGATGCGTTGGTTGGTCACCCGGGCATCGGCATCAAAGCCGGTAGCCGCATAGGAAACCTCGCCCAGCAGTCGCCATTTTGGTGATAGCTTATACCCCGCCCTTACCGCCAACAAGGGATAAACACCCAGATTGACATGCACGGCGCTTTCTTTGCCGGACAAAGCGCTTAGCGGAATGGGGATAGCCCCTCCGGCCTGTACCCCCAACTTTCCGCCCAGGGTCCACTCCGCCGTCATTTCATATTGGTCTCCTTTATGGTGTTGTTGCGCCCCTGCCTGCATTACAGCCAGCAGCATTATCGCCATCACTAAAATGTATGTATTGTATTTCATCCTGATCTCTTAATAAACAATTTCCACATTATCCACCTTTAACACACTCCCCACGGCCACCCTGAAGTTGGCACCATCTATACTCGATGAAAAATTCACCACGATATGGGTCACCGGACGGTCCGACATTGCCGGATCATAAGTAACGGGGCAGGACAGGCGGGTCCAACCGGAGATATTATTAATGGGCAGACTACCGCTACCCACTACCGTACGGGTTAACTGATCATACTCTGCGCCGGTGGTAGCGGTATAATTATAAAGCAGCTGACCATCGGCCCCTGTCCAGCTCTCCAGAGAGACATGACAGGCGCCCCGGTCTATTATACCGGGCTCTTCAATATCGTCGGGCGGATTACCCCGGGTGAATCTCGGGCCGGCGGTATATTGTGCCGAGAAATTCACGGCAGCGGGCCTGAGCAGGAAAGGACGTCCCATACGCGCCATTTTTTCAGGCGTAGCGAGCAGGCTCAGGTCCAACTGGAAAAATCCTGTAAACAAGCTAGCGGCGCCATAACGCCGGATGCCGAGCGCCCCTTTCTCCTCCGTACGTAACTGTGCTGCATAGTCCCCCTCAGCCCCGCTCTCTCCGGTAATTTTTATCGTACCGAAACCGGCCAGCGGATCATTGGTCGTACACCAAAACAGCTGATTCTTACTCACACACGGCTGCTCCTTTGCGGTATTCGGCTCCCCCCAGGGTTTGCACCACTGGTTCAGGCCGGCATTCTCCAACTGGGGCGTCACCAACAATTGTACATGCCAGGTCTCCTGCAATCCGTCGGGATAACGTAAGGTCAATCCATATGTAGCGCTGCCGCTGCTAAATTCCATCGGCGTTCCCGGCGTATAACCGACAAATTCCAATCCATTCGCCAATACAATAGCCGGGGTAAACGAAAAAGGATACGTGGTATTAGCCGTCCACACAGACACTATTTTTGCCACCGGATCAATAACACCGATAGGCGATGTCCTCTGGCTTTTATAGTCATTCATCTCAAAGCTTCTGATACCGCAGGATGCCGCAAACTTCACATGATAGGTCACCGGTACGCCGGACTGGGTAATCAGCGAAATCTGACGGGTATCGGTATACCGCTCAAACACCAGATGATGCATATCATCACCCAAAATTTCAGACACATAACCATCCGTCGTAATGGACATGTCCAAGGTAGCAGGGAAAGCCGTCAAACTACCTTCCAGCGGAATGATCACAAACAGCTTATCCTGTTCGATCCGGGGCGTTCCCGCTTTTATAGCCTCAGGGCTATACCCATTTACAACCACACCGGTGATACGGGCTTCACTGCTTAACGCCTCCATATCGGCGCAGGCGGGGAATAAAGCCGACAGCGTAAAAAACAATAAAATGCGGTATATATTTTGATACATAAATTTCTTTTTGAGATTGTAAAGTTATAAGAATTTATATAAAAAAACTTCCCCGCTTTAAAATTAAAACGGGGAAACTTGTTGGTGCCCGGAACAGGACTCGAACCTGCACATCCTTGCGAACGCTAGTCCCTGAAACTAGTGCGTCTACCAATTCCGCCATCCGGGCTTTGAAAGGGAGTGCAAATGTACAACTTTTTTTGAAACCACAAAAAAAAGTGTTAACTTGCAGCTTAATTTTTTTTACAGCCCTGAGTATTCACTCCTTTAAATCAGAATTATGCATCCTTATAGAATTTTGTTGGTGGACGATGAAAATGATATTCTCGAATTTCTTTCCTACGCTTTAATCAAAGAAGGATATGAAGTATACACGGCCAATGACGGGGTTAGCGGAATACAAATCGCCATGGAGAAGAAACCACACCTGATTCTGCTGGATGTAATGATGCCCAAGATGGACGGGATTGCCACCTGCGAAGAAATCCGCAGACATGAAGAGCTGAGTAACACGATTGTAGCCTTCCTCACCGCCCGGGGCGAAGATTATTCACAGATTGCGGGCTTCGATGCCGGCGGAGATGACTATATCACCAAGCCCATCCGGCCTAAAGTGCTGATGAGCAGGATAAAGGCACTATTAAAGCGCTTTGAGCAAAACACGCCTGCAAACGCTGCAATCTCCGGAAATAATCCACTCATCATTGATCGTGAACGATTTACAGTAACTATTGAAAACGGTTCGGAATTGAGCCTCCCCAAAAAAGAATTCGAACTACTGGCCCTGCTCTATTCCAAACCCCAAAAAGTATTTACCCGCGAAGAAATTTTCAGCACCGTGTGGGGCAATGATATTGTAGTGGGTGAACGCACTATTGACGTACATATCCGCAAATTACGGGAAAAAATAGGCGACAAATACATTAAAACCATCAAAGGAGTGGGCTATAAATTTGTAGATTAACATGGTTAGCTTCAATACCCTCCGCGCACTGACCGGCAATACGCCCATGATCGGTATCCGTTACCGCTATAAAGGTGAAATGCGCACCGTCTATGCCAAATGTGAATATTATAACTTCACGGGCAGTGTAAAAGACCGTATGGCTGTAGAAGTGCTGGAGCAGGCTTATAAAAAAGGGGCGCTCAAAGCCGGAGACAGTATTGTAGAAGCGACCAGCGGCAATGCAGGCATTTCACTGGCCGCTTTCGGCAGGGCGCTGGGCCACAAAGTGATCATCATCATGCCCGAATGGGCCAGCAAAGAACGGATAGACATCCTGCATTCTTTCGGCGCCGAAACCATACTGGTCAGTCGCGAAGAAGGCGGCTTTCAGGCCTGCATGCAACGTTGCCACACACTGAAATCCCAATTACCCAACGTATTCCTCCCCCGGCAATTTGAAAATACAGATAATGTACAGGGACATTTTACCTCATCCGGCCCGGAAATAGAACAGCAGATGGCCGGCAGGGGGCTGAAACCGGACGCCTTTATAGCAGGTGTCGGTACCGGCGGCACAATCATGGGTAACGGCGCCTATCTGCGGACTAAGTTCCCGGATATTCATATCTGCCCCGTAGAATCCCTCCAATCAAGAGTCATCAGCACCGGAACCAGCCAGGGCGTACACCGGGTTCCCGGCCTGTCGGATGACTGGAATCCGCCCATTCTTGACCTCAATACGATGGATCAGGTATTCACGATATCTGATGGTGACGGCATCATCATGACCCAACGTCTCGGGAAGGAACTGGGAATAGGCGTAGGCATTTCCTCCGGCTTTAACCTTCTGGGCGCCATCGCCTACCAGAATCAATTCGGGGCGGATAAAAATGTAGTAACGGTATTTTCCGATTGTAATAAAAAGTACCTCAGCACCACCCTGCTCAAAGAAGAACCCCTCCTTCCGGACTACCTCTGTAACCACATAGAGCTGGTGGATTACTTCGCAATAACATGTGAAAACAGGAAGCTAAAAGAATAAGAATGTATGTCGTATTACGAACTGTTCCTATTAGCTGTCGGCCTTTGCTTTGACACCTTTGCCGTGTCACTCTCCGGTGGTTTGTGCCTCGGCTCCCACTGCCGGAAAAGGCGGGTGGTGATCCTCCTGACCTTTGCCCTCTTTCAAAGCGCCATGGCTTTCTTAGGCTGGCTGGCCGGACTAAGCTTCCACCAATTGATTGAAAGTTTCGACCATTGGATCGCTTTCGCATTACTTGTCCTGATCGGTGGAAAAATGGCCATGGACAGCTTCGAAACAACGGATAAAAAAAGCATTAACTTACACAACAATAAAGTACTGCTAACAGCAGCCATTGCCACCAGTATTGACGCGTTGGCCGTAGGAGTCAGCCTGGCGCTCTTACATTTACCGGCAACACGCATGGCCATTGGAGCGCTGATTATCGCCATAGTAACCGGCATAGCGGCCTTAGCAGGATTATTGAGCGGACAGCGGGCCGGACAACGGCTGGGAAAATGGCCGGAACTAGCCGGCGGAATTATTTTGATCGCGCTGGGTGTTAAAATTTTATTAGAACATACGCTATTTTCATAATTTATGGTATCTTTGCAGCTATGGCAAAAATTCGGGTCACAGCTGTATCGTACTTAAACACAGTCCCCTTGCTCTACGGAATTAGAAACTCCGCAGTGTATGAGGCTATTGACCTGCGCATCGCCCCACCGGCCCAATGTGCCCTTGCATTCGAAAGAGGCGATACGGATATTGCCCTGGTTCCCGTAGCCTCACTACTCAAACAACCTCATTACGAACTATTAAGCGACTATTGCATTGGCGCCTCCGGTAAGGTTCGCACGGTGGTTGTCATGGCTAATGATCCGCTGGACCAACTGCAAACCATTTATCTGGATCCCGACTCCCGCACTTCCGTGATATTGGTGCAAATTCTGGCCCGGCGCTACTGGAATATCCGCCCGGCCTTTAAACCCTTTACACCCGGACAAACCATAGGTCCGGGCGAAGGTTGCGTACTGATCGGCGATAAGGTCTTTGCACAGGAAGCCCGTTTCAGCCGCCATTACGACCTGGCCGAACATTGGCACAATTTTACGGGTTTACCCTTTGTTTTTGCAGCATGGGCCAGCCACACATCGCTTCCCCAGGCTTTCATTGACGCTTTCAACCAAGCTATGCACTTTGGCGTTCAACATATCAACGAATCACTCACCGAGCCTCCGCCATGTTCGCACGAAACAGCCGTCGAGTACCTGAGTTGTAATATCAGTTACCCGCTCGACACCGCAAAACGTAGAGGACTGGAATTATTCCGGCAATTTATTAAGGAGGACATGCTATGATTACGATATATTACAAAGCCAACAAACAAATTACCAGCTCCGACAACATACAGTTGTTGGAAGAATTAGGTTACGACGACATTCTCTGGATAGACCTCAATAATCCTGAGGGCGATGAAAAACACGGCGTGGAGGAATACCTGGAAACACCCTTACAAAGCCGGGCGCAGGCCGAAGAAATCGAAAGTTCGTCCCGTTATTCGGAAACAGAAAATGCCATTTTCGCCAATACCAACTTCTTGATTGCCGGCTCCGAAAGCTATAAGGAAGAGGCGGTTTCTTTCATTCTTTCATCCGGTATACTGATCACCATACGCAATTCCCACCTGCGCACCTTTATGGAAATAGAGCGCCGGCTGCTGGCCAATCACCGCAGCTACGCCACGGGTTACCATCTCATGGTCGCCATCCTGGAGAACCGTATAGACCTGGATGCCGACATGATCGAGTTGCTGGCTAAAGAAATCGCACACCTCAGCAAGCGTATCAGCGTAGACGAGCAAATGAGCGAAGAAATACTTCTCGATATCAACCAGCAACAGGAAAACACCATGTTGATCCGCGAGAACATCATCGATAAACAGCGGGTAGTATCCAGCATTCTTAAGAGTGATAAATTCCCCAGTGATATTTACCCGAAACTCAACGTACTAATGAAAGACGTGAGTTCTCTGATCAACCATACCGACTTCGGCTTCGAGAGGTTGGAATACCTCCAGAATACCGTACTCGGTTTGATCAACCTGGAACAGAATAAAATCATCAAGGTATTTACCGTCGTAACCGTTTTTTTCATGCCTCCTACCCTGATTGCCAGCATGTACGGAATGAACGTGCGGCTTCCCTGGGCCGAAAAGGGGAACTTGAGCTTTGTTTTCTGTGTAGTGCTTATGGTATTATCTTTCCTGCTTACATTTTTCTATTTCAAACGTAAAAAATTATTATAATTTCTTTATGAAGCAAATTATCACTGTAATTCTCATCACCCTTTGCAATTCCATAACGTATGCCCAGGGTGAAAACACTTTTTCAATCAGGGGCTGTATCAAAGCCGAAGACACCGGCGAAAACCTTGAGTTTGCCAGCATAAGCATCAAAGGCTCGACCAAAGGCACCGTCAGTAATCAGGAGGGTCTTTACGTATTAACAGGGCTGCAAGGGACTGAAACCATCGAATTCAACTACATGGGCTACGAACCGAAACTCGTACCGGCCAACGAACTCCGCTCTTTTACAACCACTATGCTTAAGCCCCAGGCGGTACTGCTTGACGCATTGGTTATACGGGCATTTCAGGAAGACGAAGTAATTTTTAACGGCACCCTGAAACATATCAATCGCCTGTATCCCTCACAACCGGTCATGTGCAAGGCGCAGATCAAGGACATTATGATAGAAGACCGTAAGATCACCAATTATTACGACTTCAGGAGTGATATCTGGGTAAAATCTTTCGACCGCAAAGAAGAAGAAAGAAATCCCATCACCATGAGGATACTAAATGTGGACGCTGCAATTGATGACTATAGCCACAATCCGCTAAGGCCTTATATGATGTACGACCGTACCATACGCAACATCATTCCGGAAAGTTATGGCCTGCGTACTGTCCTCCACCTGATCGGATCCAAATTGATCCGCTGGCGTACCGAAAAAGACATGATAGCCGGTGAAGCCGTGTGGAAAATGCAGTTTGAGTCCAAAGCGCCCCAAAGCGACACCCGCTCTTTGGCCACTATAGACCAGGTCCGCGGTGTAATTTATGCGGCGGTAGCCGATAGCGCTATCCTGCGTGTCGAAATAACGGAAGACTATTCCAACCACGTTACGCTCTCACACTTTTACGATGAAAACAACCAGCGGGTACAATGTACGGCCAACTTCACCTCTCAGGAGCTGGTGAGCAATTTCCGCCGTATTGATGGAAAAATATATCCGGAGTATACCAAAACAATCGTATACAGTGATATGAAGTACAATAACAAAGAAACGCAACGGCAACAATTGAGCCTGATCCTGATCAGCGACATTGAAACCAAAAGTGTGAAGCGTATAGCAAAGAAGGATGCCTATAACAAGGACATCCCGCTGTACAACCAGATAGCCAAAGAAAACGAATCGTGGAGGACGATCAATACACTACCGCTAACCAAGGAGGAGCAAGACTTCATCAATGCCAATAGGTAATTATCTATATGATAAGCTAAAAGAATACCTGCACCATGAGCCCACAGCCGATCAGAACGATCTGATGCTTGGGCTCACGGATTTTATTGCCGGCAGCGACGCTGTTCTTTTCCTGCTTACCGGTTATGCCGGTACAGGAAAAACCACTATGGTGGCAGCGCTGGTCCAATTGCTCAATGCGCTGGAGATGGACTCCCTGCTGCTCGCCCCTACCGGCCGTGCGGCCAAGGTGCTCTCCAACTATGCCGGCCAGAGCGCGTATACCATCCATAAAAAAATTTACCGCCAGCAGGTACACAATGATGTATCAAGCCCTTTTGTGCTGGCCCCCAATGAATATACGGACACCATTTTTGTGGTAGACGAAGCCTCCATGATTTCCAATGAAGACCAGGGATCAATTTTCGGATCCGGCCGTCTGCTCGACGACCTGCTGACCTTTGTCCGCAGCGGTCCAGGCTGTAAACTCATTATGGTAGGAGATCCGGCCCAGCTCCCTCCCGTACGTTCTCCGCTGAGTCCTGCGCTGGACCGGGAAATACTCTCACGCTACAGTGGCGTACAACACAGCAATCTGTCTGCCGTAGTGCGGCAAACAGCCGGAAGCGGTATCCTGCATAACGCGACCCTGCTCCGCCATAACATTGAGCGCAATCATTGCGCCTTACCGGTTTTTCAAACGGAGAATTTTCAGGATATTGAAAAAATCCGCGGCGGCGAACTGATAGAGAAAATTTCCGACGCCTACGGCCGCTACGGAGAACGTGACACCATGATCATCTGCCGCAGTAACAAGCGGGCCAACATTTACAACAACGGCATCCGCACACGTATCCTCTTCCGGGAAGATGAACTGGGCCGTGGCGACCGGGTGATGATTGTCAAAAACTGCTATCAATTCACCGAGCATACCGGCACGCTGGATTTTATTGCCAATGGAGATATTGCCGAGTTGGTAAGCCTGCGGCGGCATGAAGAGCGCCATGGCTTCCAATTCGCCCGCGCCGAATTGCGCTTCCCGGATTATGACGATGTAGAAGTCACGGCCAAGGTCATGCTGGACACCCTGCACCTCGAAACCGCCGCGCTGGATACGGAAAAACAACGCAGCCTGTATGAAAGCGTACTGGCCGATTATTCCGACATTAAAACCAAACGCTCCCGGAACAAGGCCGTGCGCGAAGATCCTTACTATAACGGACTTCAACTGCGCTACGCCAACGCCATCACCTGCCATAAGGCGCAGGGCGGCCAATGGAAGGCCGTATTTCTTGATTATCCTTTCCGTAAAGACTACCTCCCCACCCTCGAAGACCTGCGCTGGCTCTACACCGCCTTTACCCGGGCTACGGAAAAGCTCTACCTGGTAAATTTCCCGGAGTGATTGTTTTTCACCGGAATTTTGCTTAAATTTGTCTGAATATATTTTTTCAGTCTTATGCAAACATTCAATATCCAAGCCCTCAACGCCGGGCAATTCCACGCTAAAGAAACATTTACTCAGTGTCTCGGTTTTATTGACCTTACCTCACTCAACGCCACCGACACCTATGATAAAATCATAGGCATGATGGAAAAGGTAAATGATTTTCCAAAACACTTTCCCCAGTTGCCCAATGTGGCCGCCGTATGTGTGTACCCCAGCCTGGTGCCCATCACCCGGCATACGTTACGGGCGGCAGAAGTACAGATTGCCGCTGTAGGCGCCGGATTTCCCGCCTCACAAACCTTTATTGAAGTAAAATGCGATGAGTGCCGCCGCGCAGTGGATGCCGGCGCCGATGAAATTGACATCGTAATCTCCCTGGGCGCTTTCCTGGCGAATAATTATGACAAGGTACAGGAAGAAATTATGCAGATCAAGAAAGCCATTGGTAAGGCCCACCTGAAAGTTATCCTGGAAACAGGCGCCCTGAATACCGATCAAATCAGTATCGCCAGCAAGATATCCATTGAAGCCGGCGCAGATTTCATCAAAACCTCTACCGGCAAGATGGAACCGGCCGCCACACCTGAGGCCGCCTGGATCATGTGCCACGCCATCAAAGCCCATTATGAAAAAACCGGCGAAAAGATAGGCTTCAAACCGGCCGGCGGTATTGTAACAGCCAATGAAGCCCTGACCTATTACGCCATCGTAAAAACAGTATTGGGTGACTCCTGGCTCACGCCCAAACTCTTCCGTTTCGGCGCCAGCCGCCTGGCCAACAACCTGCTTACTGAAATCACCGGCAATACGGTCAACTATTTTTAGGCTATAAGGTGAAAAGAGACGGAGCTAAGGCTGCTTCTCCTCTTTTACCCTAAGCCTTTTCGCCTTTCACCGTCTCCCCTTAATTTCCTAACCCCCTAATCAATCTCCTATGAAACTAATCGAATGCGTACCCAATTTCAGTGAGGGGCGCGATATGCACGTAATCAAGCAAATCACCGATGTTATTGAAGAAGTAGAAGGCGTACAATTGCTGGACGTGGATCCCGGCAAAGCCACCAACCGCACGGTTGTCACCTTTGTCGGAGAGCCCGGCGCTGTTTGTGAGGCTGCTTTCCGGGCCGTACGCAAGGCCTGTGAGGTCATAGACATGAGCAAGCACCATGGAGAACATCCGCGCTTCGGGGCTACGGACGTATGCCCGCTCATCCCGATCAGCGGCATAAGTATGGAAGAAACGGCCGAATACGCCCGCAAACTGGCAAAACGCATAGGTGACGAATTGCAATTCCCCGTATACTGCTATGAATCCGCCGCGTTCACGCAGGAACGCCGCAACCTGGCCAACTGCCGCGCCGGCGAATATGAAGGATTGAAAGACAAGCTGGCCAAGCCCGAATGGAAACCGGACTTCGGTCCTGCCGCCTTTGTAGCCCGCACCGGCGCTATTGCCGTGGGCGCCCGCAATTTTCTGATTGCCTATAATGTGAACCTCAATAGCACCTCTACCCGCCGCGCCAACGCCGTTGCTTTCGACGTGCGCGAAAAAGGCCGCAAGGTAAAAGACGCCGCCGGCAATGAAAGCTGGCAGGCAGGCTTGCTGAAGAGCGTAAAAGGGATCGGGTGGTATATCGAAGAGTACGGCATAGCGCAGGTCTCTCTCAACCTGACGGACATCAGCGTAACGCCATGGCATGTGGCCTTTGATACGGTATGCGAATGCGCCCAACAACGCGGACTGCGCGTTACCGGATCCGAACTGGTCGGACTGGTTCCCCTCCAAGCCATATTGGATGCCGGCCGTTATTTTCTGGAAAAACAACAACGCTCCACAGGGATCCCTGATGCGGAAATCATCAAGATAGCCATACGCACAATGGGTCTCGACGAACTAACCCCGTTCGACCCTCAGGAGAAAATCATTGAATACAAATTGGGCGGCAATGCCGTAGGCAAATTAGCCGGCATGACCCTTAAAGCCTTTGCCGACGAAACCATCTCCGAATCACCGGCCCCCGGCGGCGGCTCCGTGAGCGCCTACATGGGCGCCATGGGCATATCTTTAGCCGGTATGGTAGCCAACCTCAGCGCCCACAAGCCCGGTTGGGATGCCCGCTGGGCAGAATTTTCGGGCTGGGCCGTAAAAGCCAAACAACTGCAGGTAGAATTGGTGAAGATGGTAGATGAAGACACCCAGGCGTTCAACAAAATCATGGAAGCCTTCGGCCTGCCCAAGGGCACCGATGCGGAAAAGGCCGCACGCAAAGCCGCTATTGCCGACGCTACCAAATATGCCATTGCTATTCCGCTCAAGGTAATGCACCTGTGCTATGACAGCATGGATATTATCAAAGCCATGGCCGAAACCGGAAACCCGAACTCGGTAAGCGATGCCGGCGTAGGCGCGTTGGCCGCCCGCTCAGGCGTACTCGGCGCCTGGCTGAACGTACAAATCAATGCAGCAGGGCTTGACGACAAGGCCTATGTAGAACAAGTGCTGAAAGAAGGTGCGGCCATTGCAGAAAAAGCCCAGGCCAAAGAAAAAGAGGTACTTGACATTGTCACCTCTAAACTCTAAAACGGTATAAAACAAATGAGGAAGTGCTTTTCAACACTTCCTCATATGCCTTTAACCTAACCAAAAACTTGTAACCCCTAAAGGTCTGTTTTCAGGTACAAAGATAAGGCCTTATTACGAATATGGCGTTAAAACAAGGTTAAGCAATCATTATCTTTTATTATTAAAGATTAAGCCATCGCCGAAATAATCAATGCTCACCTCATGGTCCCGGTCCAACCGGCCGGACAATATTTCCTTAGACAGTTCATTGGTTATCTCCCGCTGAAGCAGACGTTTCACGGGACGGGCGCCATACTGCGGGTCATAGCCTTTGTCGACCAAATACTCCATCGCAAAATTCGTTACCGTCACTTTAATCCCACTCTCGGCCAACATACTTTTAATGGTCTCCAACTGGATTTCTACGATCCGGCGCATGTCTTCACGGGTCAGGGGAGCAAACATGAGGATTTCATCTATACGGTTCAAGAATTCTGGGCGGATGGATTCCCGCAAAACCGCCAGCACCTCCTGCTTACACTGCGCCAGTACCTGCTCACGGTTCTTATCATTCAACTTAGCCAACTGATCCTGTATAATATGAGAACCGGTATTGGACGTCATAATAATAATCGTATTCTTAAAATCCACCATACGGCCCTTATTATCGGTCAAGCGTCCGTCATCCAGCACCTGCAATAAGGTATTGAATACATCCGGATGGGCTTTCTCTATCTCATCCAGCAAGACGACGGAATAGGGCTTGTGCCGCACCGCCTCGGTGAGTTGCCCCCCTTCCTCATAACCTATGTAACCCGGAGGCGCCCCGACCAGACGACTCACCGTATGACGTTCCTGGTATTCACTCATGTCTATGCGGGTCATCATATTTTCATCATTGAAAAGAAAATCGGCCAGGGCCTTGGCCAGCTCTGTTTTCCCCACCCCGGTCGTCCCGAGAAAAAGAAAAGAACCTATAGGCCGTTTGGGATCCTGTAAGCCGGCCCGGCTGCGGCGCACGGCATCACTCACAGCAGCAATGGCCTCCTCCTGCCCCACAATGCGCCTATGCAACTCCTCCTCCATGTGCAGGAGCTTTTCACGCTCACGCTGCAACATCCGTTTTACCGGTATACCCGTCCACTTGGCCACTACTTCGGCGATGTCTTCGGGGTCTACCTCTTCATCAACCATAGTGAAATTACTCTCTGCCTTTAGCTTATTCAGGCGCTCTATTTCCTTTTCGGACTCAGCGATCTTGCCGTAACGGATCTCGGCCACCTTTCCATAATCCCCGCGGCGTTCCGCATCCTCGGCCTGGAATTTCAGGTCTTCAATCTGTTGCTTATTCTTTTGTATGGCGTCTACCAGGTCCTTCTCTTCCTGCCAGTGCGCCCGCTGGGTGGTCAATAGTTCATTCAGGTCGCCGATCTGTTTCGAGAGTTCGTCCAACTTCTTCGTGTCGCCCTCCCGTTTAATGGCTTCCCGCTCAATTTCCAATTGCCGCATCTTGCGGTCGAGCTCATCAATCTGCTCCGGCACCGAGTTCATCTCTAAACGCAGCTTAGCCGCCGCCTCATCAATCAGGTCTATGGCCTTGTCCGGCAAATAGCGCGAGGTGATGTAGCGCGATGAGAGTTCCACGGCTGCAATAATGGCATCATCCTTGATCCGCACCTTATGATGGTTCTCATAACGTTCTTTCAAACCGCGCAGGATGGACACCGCATCCGGAATTGAGGGCTCATCGACCATGACGGTCTGGAACCGGCGTTCCAGCGCCTTATCCTTTTCAAAGTATTTCTGGTATTCATCCAGCGTGGTGGCGCCCACAGCGCGCAATTCTCCCCTGGCCAATGCCGGCTTAAGAATATTCGCCGCATCCATGGCGCCTTCGCCCTTGCCCGCCCCTACCAGTGTATGGATTTCATCGATAAAAAGTATGATTTCACCGGCGCCGGCCACTACTTCGCGTACAACAGCTTTTAGCCGTTCTTCAAACTCACCTTTATATTTAGCCCCCGCAATCAGGGCGCCCATATCCAATGAATAGATTTGTTTTGTTTTCAGATTCTCCGGTACATCACCCGTAATTATACGATGGGCGATGCCTTCGGCAATAGCTGTTTTACCCACTCCCGGCTCTCCTACCAGTACCGGATTATTCTTCGTGCGGCGACTGAGGATCTGCAATACACGACGAATCTCTTCATCCCGGCCAATCACCGGATCCAGTTTCCCCGTACGCGCCTGCTCATTCAGGTTGATGGCATAGCGGTTCAGGGCATCCAGGGTTTCTTCGGCCGAAGCGCTGTTCACCTTAGCCCCTTTACGCAGCTCAGCAACAGCCTGCTTCAATTCTTTTTCATTGACACCGTGATCTTTCATCAGCTGGGCGATATTATCACCGCTATCGATCAGCCCCAACAGGATATGCTCGACAGACACAAACTGGTCTCCCATCCTGGAGGCATAATCCTGCGCCTTTTGCAATACCTTATTCGCATATTGCGAAAGGTAGGGATCTCCGCCCGACACTTTAGGATAGTGCTCCACCACCTCATCCACCGCACGGGCCAGGGCTACGGTAGAAACCCCCAACTTACGCAGCAAAAGCCCTGAAAGGCCCTCTGTATCATCAAGCATTGCTTTCAACAGGTGTCCGCTATCCACCGCCTGCTGCGAAGCGGCCTGCGCCAATTGGATGGCACCTTGTACCACCTCTTGGGATTTGATTGTAAAGTTGTTTATGTTCATGCCCTTAAAACTACAAATACGATGCCACTAAAAAAAATCTGCCATTTTGACATTTATTTATCTTTTTTAGTTATCTTCGCGCCGGATTCAATATCCGATCAATCTACATTTTCAATTTTCGACCAAAGTAAACAACTTGGATATCTAAATGAAGAACAAATTTATCGACCTGATTGAGCAAAGCTATGAATTTCCGCAGCCGGAATTTAAGATCATAGACAATGAACTTTACTTCAACGATGTTCCCTTAATGGAACTCATTGCCCAGTACGGAACCCCGTTAAAGATCAGCTACCTGCCCAAAATAAGCCAGCAGATCCAACGCGCCAAGCGCATGTTCAACGTAGCCATGGCCAAGGTAGATTATCAGGGTGACTATAATTACTGCTATTGCACCAAGAGTTCACACTTCATTTTTGTATTGGAAGAAGCGCTGAAGAACGACATCCATATTGAAACCTCCTCAGCCTTCGACATTAACCTGATAGATGCCTTATATGAACAAAAACTCATTGATAAGGACCGCTATATCATCTGCAACGGGTTCAAAAAGGAACTGTATGTAGAAAATATCGCCGGGCTGATTAACAATGGATGGAAGAATACCGTCCCCGTGCTTGACAATATGGCAGAGCTGGACATGCTGGATAAATACGTGACGGAAAAATGCAACATAGGCATTCGTATAGCGGCGGAAGAGGAACCCAAGTTTGATTTTTACACCTCGCGCCTGGGTATCCGCTATAGCGACATTCTCTCTTTTTACCGGAGCAAGCTGTCCAAGAACAAGAAATTCAACCTTAAAATGCTGCATTTCTTTATCAATACCGGCATACGCGACAACTCTTATTACTGGAACGAGCTGTCCAAATGTGTAAACGTATACTGTGAATTGAAGAAGATCTGCCCGGAGCTTGACTCCCTGAACCTCGGCGGCGGTTTTCCCATTAAAAACACACTGGCATTTGATTATGACTATGAGTATATGGCAGAGGAAGTCATCAGCCAGATCAAAAGTATCTGCGCCCAAAACGATGTTCCCGAGCCCAATATCTTCTCCGAGTTCGGCAGTTTTACCGTCGGCGAAAGCGGCGCCATCATTTACCAGATTCTGGCGCAGAAACAACAAAACGACCGCGAACGCTGGTATATGATAGACTCCTCTTTCATGACCACCCTGCCCGATACCTGGGCCATCAACCAGCGCTTCGTACACCTGCCCGTCAATAACTGGGACCGTGAATACCAACGCGTATTCCTTGGCGGCCTCACCTGCGACAGCCAGGACTATTATAATTCCGACGCCCGGCAGAATGCTATTTTCCTCCCCCGCCTCTACGAAGACGATGCAACGCCCCAGTATGTAGGCTTTTTCCATACCGGCGCTTACCAGGACACGATAGGCGGCTACGGCGGCTTGCAACACTGCCTCCAACCCGGCCCAAAACACATTATTATTGACAGGGATGAGAATGGCGAGTGGTTTACCAAACTATTCAGCAAAGAACAGACCTATAAGAGTATGTTGAAGATATTGGGGTACTAAACACCTGAATGATCTGATATAAAAGCAAAAAAATAGCCCGGTATTATCCGGGCTTATTTTTTGTTACAAAATATAGTTAGAACGGTAAATCATCTGCCGCAGAAGCGCCGAAAGGATCTTCCGCTGGCGGAGGAGGCGTAGCCATTCCGGCGGGTTCGGCTGAAGCGGCAGCCGAGGCCCCCTGCTTCTCTATACGCCAGGCGCGCACATCTGTATACCAACGTTCATTGAACTCGCGGGACTCCACGTTGAAAGAAATTTTCAACACATCTCCTTCACGGCTTGCAGCCAATTCATTAACCCGCTCTCCCCAGGCAGAAATACAGACCTTTTTGGGATACTGCTCCTGGGTCTCAATTATAAAGTCCTGTTTACTCCAACTCCCACGGGCGCTGGTTCCGCTTTGCAGCGCAAGGACCTTAAGCAATTTACCGGTAATTTCCAGTGCCATACAACTATTTAGCCTCAGGGCTATTAGCTTCCGGATTAACTTTAATCAACTCTACTTCGAAAATCAAGGTAGAATTCGGCGCAATTTTGTCACCCATAGGACGATCACCATAACCTAAAGCAGCCGGTACATAGAGAATGAATTTAGAGCCTTCGCCAAACAGTTGAATACCTTCGGTCCAACCTTTGATTACACGGTTCAGGGGGAACTTAGCCGTTTCGCCGCGTTGGTAAGAAGAATCAAATTCGGTACCGTCAAGCAGGGTGCCTACATAGTTCACCTCTACCATATCTTCGGCCGCAGGCTTGGGACCGGTGCCTTCGGTCAGCACTTTATATTGCAAACCGCTTTCCAGGGCTACCACACCTTCTTTAGTCTTATTTTCTTCCAGGAATTTTTTCTCCGCTTCCAGGTTTTCTACCGCTTTGGCTGCCATTGCTTCCTGTTCCTGAGCCTGCATTTTCATGAAATAGCTCTGAATAACCATATTAGCCTGAGCCATATCGATCTTCAGGTCCTTACCGGCGATTACATCTTCAATAGCCTTGGTAAACTCATCCATATTCAAATAAGTCAACTTTGAATCACGGAAATTGGTACCCATGGACACCCCGATAGCATAGCTGAGAGAGTCTACCTGGGCAGCGGTTACGCCTTGTGGCAATTGTTTTTGAGCGCAGCTTTCAGCCGTAAGAATAAGGGCCAAAGCAAAGAAAGTAGTTTTTAAAGTCTTCATTTTTTATATTAAATTAATTTTTAGTGTTTTTATGGGTATAACAACATAATTTATACAGGAGCCGGGCGCCGACATTGGCATCCCACTCGTCATGCTTGCCGGGTGCAACCTCGCAAAGGTCAAAGCCTATGATTTGCTTACCGGAAGCCACCAGCGCTTTCAACAAATACAGGGCCTGGCTATAACTCAATCCGCCCGGCACGGGAGTTCCCGTATGCGGACAATTATCGGGGCTCAATCCGTCTATATCAAAGCTGATGTATACTTTACCCGGCAAAGCAGCAATAATATCACGGCACTGGTCGGCCCAAAGCTTGCCCTCAAAAGCAGCCTGTTGCAGGGACGCGTCCGTAAAGGCATGAATACGTGCATCCGTTGCCATCAACTCCGCTTCATCGGCACAGTAGTCGCGTACGGCCACCGACACCAGACTTTTCAAATTATTCAACTGCTCCAGGGCATTGTACATAATGGAGGCATGGGAATAGGTAAAACCCTCATAGGCTTTCCGCAAATCGGCATGTGCATCAATATGTAATATGCCAAAACCCGTATACCTTTCATTCAGCGCTTTCAATAATCCGAAAGGAGCGCTATGCTCCCCTCCCACGACAGCTACCAGTTTATCTTGTTCCAGGTATTTTTTAGCTTCTCCGTATACATAATCGTTAAGCAGCTGGCTGGCCGCATTCACCGAAGCGATATCATACTGAAGGCTCTCTTCGGAAGAACCGCTCTCCAATTCTTCAATCACCCGTTCCGTCGTACGGCGGGTTTGTACGTTCAATTTCCGGATTTGCTTGCTTTCCGCAAGGGTACCTAATTTAATGGTCCATGCATCCGCCACATCCGCATCATAGAGGTCTACCTGCGCCGAAGCCTCAATAATGGCCTCCGGCCCCTTATTGGTCCCCGTACCATAGGATGCCGTAGCGTCCCAGGGCACCGGCAGAAGTACGATTTCAGCCTCATCTAATGAATAGGGCAATGCAAAAAAAGTTCCATTCGGCTGGCCTATGGCATTGGGATCAAATGATAATGATGTCATATAAAATTAACAGGCAGATGTTAAAAATCAAATAAAACAAGCGACAAAGGTAATACATTTTTTTCATATCTTTGTTCAATTATCTTTACTATTTACTATGGATTTACTGATTGCCGAAAAAGTCGTTAAGCGCTACAGCAACCACCTGGCGTTGAATGAAGTGAGTATTAATGTTCCGCAAGGAAGTATCTTCGGACTCCTGGGTCCCAACGGTGCGGGAAAAACAACCCTGATCCGTATCATTAACCAAATCACGGCGCCCGACAGCGGAAAAGTTTTTTTAGAAGGCCGCCCCCTGCAGGCCGATGATGTATACCGCATAGGTTACCTGCCGGAAGAACGCGGCTTATATAAGAAGATGAAAGTGGGCGAACAAGCTATGTATCTGGCGCGCCTAAAGGGCCTTTCGCAGTCCGAAGCCCAAAGCCAGCTGAAACTATGGTTCACCAAGTTCGGCATACAGGCCTGGTGGGACAAAAAAGTGGAAGAGTTGTCTAAAGGGATGGCGCAAAAAGTACAGTTCATTGTTACTATCCTTCACAAACCCAAATTACTGATTTTCGATGAGCCGTTCAGCGGCTTTGACCCGGTGAATGTCAACCTGCTGAAACAGGAAATCCTTCAACTCAAAGCGCAGGGCAGCACCATTATCTTCTCCACCCATAACATGGCTTCCGTAGAAGAACTGTGCGACCATATTGCCCTGATCAACAAATCAAAAGTTGTGGCATCCGGCGCCTTGGAAGAGGTGAGGCGCACCCATGGCGACAACACCGTGGAAATTACCTACAGCGGACCCGAAGACGCCCTGAGGCAGGCCCTTTCCCCCGCCTATAGCTTGTTGGAACAAAAAGCCGTCAACGGCTTGTACATAGCCAATATAAAAATCAACGAACAGCAGGCAGGAAATCAACTTTTACGAGAAGTTATGCCCTACGTCGAGATTAAAAATTTCCGTGAAGTGATCCCCAGCATGAACGATATATTCATCAAATTAGTATCCTAAGCCCTATGAAAAAAATATACCTTATTATTGAACGTGAATTCCTGAGCCGGGTAAAGAAAAAATCATTCCTGATCACCACCCTGCTGGTCCCCATACTATTTGCCGGACTGATGGTGGGCTCCGTATACATCCAAACCATCAAAGACACGGAAGAGAAGACCATTGCGGTGATAGACCGCTCGGGCCTGGCCGGAACGGCCCTGCAGGACACCCCCGATACAAAGTTTGTGTTCCTGCCCACCGGGCTGTCTTTGGATTCATTAAAACAAAACTTCAAAGAACAAGGCCTGTACGCCGTTGTCATGATAGGGAGCGTAGAGAACAACAGTCCCGTAAATGTGGATATGTACGCTTTCAAACAGCCCAACCTGGACGCCCAGCAGTACATCAAGCGGAACCTGGAAAAAGAAATAGAGCAAAAAAAGCTTGAATCTTATGATATAAAGGGACTGGACAGCATTATGGCGGCTGTCAGGACCAACCTGCAGGTAAAGACCTTTATCTGGGATGAAAAAGGAGAAGAGAAAGTCAGTGACAGTACCATCTACATGATTATTGCCTACATACTCAGTTTCATGATCTACATGTTTATCTTCATGTTCGGCAGTATGGTTATGCGCGGGGTGATCGAAGAAAAGGCCAACCGTATTATTGAAGTAATCATTTCATCGGTAAAGCCTTTCCAATTAATGATGGGCAAGATTATAGGCGTAGCCTCGGTAGGCTTGCTGCAATTCATCCTGTGGGTTATCCTCACTTTCGGCGCCGCCATGGCCATCGGCGGCAGCATGAGCGCCGGCAATGCCTCCGCTATTGTAGCCAATAACAACCCCGAAGCGCAGGAAATAGTACAAGAGCTGGCGGCACAGTCCGACGGCCCGGAACTGCTGGCCATCATCGGGAACATCAACTTCGCCCCTATCGTCATCACATTCCTGCTGTTCTTCCTTTTCGGCTACCTGCTCTACGCCTCTATGTTTGCTGCCATCGGATCAGCTGTGGAAAATGAAGCCGATACCCAGCAACTCGTCATGCCCGTTACCATACCACTGGTTATCGGTATGTTGATCATGCTGCACACCTTCCAATATCCGGACAGTACGCTCTCTTTCTGGGGGTCTATTATACCCTTCACCTCCCCCATGGTGATGATGGCCCGTATTCCGTTCGGCGTGCCGTTCTGGCAACTGGCCTTATCTTTAAGCCTCTTATTCCTCACCTTTGTAGCCTTTGCATGGATTGCCGGCAAGATCTACCGTGTGGGTATCCTGATGTATGGCAAAAAAGCCAGCCTGAAAGAAATGTGGAAATGGTTGAAATATAAAAACTAATTCCTGTGAAATTATTGAAACGGACGCTGCTCGTCTTCCTTGGCCTCTTTGTTACTATCGCGCTTAGCCTTGCCGTTGCCTGTTACCTGATTGTAACACCCCAGCGGATTACCCCGCTTGTACTGGACTTTACCGATAAAGAACTGCAGGCGGAAGTAAAATTCGAGCAGTTGGATATTTCTTTTTTCCGTTCGTTTCCGGAAGTAAGCCTTGTCATTCACAAGGGCTATGTGGCAGACAGCGGCGACACGCTGGTAGCATTCCGCCATTTCGAATTGGTTTTCAACCCCCTGTCCTACCTCCGCAAGCAGCGGATCAACATCAGTAAAATAGCCGTTAATGCGCCGCGTATATATGCCTTTACCAACGCCGATGGCAAAAATGACCGGAGCCTCTTCCAGGGTGACAGCAGCACCTTTGATATCCGGGGGATAAATGTACGGGAATTCCGTATCACCAATGGGCATATTATATATGAAGACAGCCTGCACCAACAATTGCTGGTATTGGACAACCTGAATCTGGAGCTCTCCGGCCGCATGGGCAAACACCGCGCCAGGCTCAAGGCCGTACTGGATATCGGGGGGATAAGTTTTTGGAGTGAAGGTCAGCAACGCTGCCCGCGCCTCCCCTTGCACCTGACCGCCAAACTACAACAATTGGTGGAAGAAAAACAGCTGGTGATCCAACAGGCGGCGTTCAGTATTGCAGGGGTAGAATTCAATACTAATGGTTTGCTGCACTGGGAGGATAGCCTCGGAGGGCTGGACATCAACAGTAAGTTCGAACTGAAAACAGCGTGCATAACCGAAGTCCTGGAAAAACTACCGTCCCGCTTATTGAAGCTGCCGCCCGACCTGCACGCCGAAGGAGCTATTGCCGTAAACGGCAGCCTCAACGGCAGATTCAGCGACAAAGAGTTTCCGGTCCTTGAGGCGAACATACAGGTAAGCGGCGGCAAAATTCGCAGCAAAAAATACATGCATCAATCCGGCATTGAGCAACTGGAGCTTGACGGCAGCACCTATATTGATATTAACAAAAAGAGCCCATCGACCTTTCAGTTGAAGAAACTGCTGGTGCAGACCGCCTCTTCGACACTGCAGCTCTCCGGCAATGCCAAGCATTTGTTCACGGATCCGCTGGTACATGCTAAACTCAACGCCCATATTAATTTTGAACGGCTGGCCAATGACCTCGGGCTTACGGACTCAATAGCCATGAAGGGACTGATCCGCGCTGATATTGACGGCAACTTCCGCCTCTCTCACCTGCAAAACCGCGATCTGGGACAACTCCATCTCCGCGGAGAACTTGAAATAGACAGTGTATACATTAACGATCCGCGAAAACAATTATCGGTATCAGCGCCTCTGCTCCGGGCCAAACTCGGCGCCAATATCAAAGACAGTGTACGCGGCCGGTTGCGCGAATCGCTGCTGCGCGGACAAATTACGGCAAATAAACTACAACTTAAATTTGAAGACATTACCGGCAGCATCAACAAGCTATCCCTCATGCTCAATACCTCCGCTCCGGCAGACTCGGTATCCGTAGCGCCGCTATTCGCTAATCTCAGGGCCGAGGACATCAAACTGAATAAAAGCGACAGCCTGCAAGTAAAAACACGGCAAGCCTCCGGCTTTATACGGATCAGCCCCCTGCCGGCCGACAAGTCCAAACCGCTCTATACCGCCCGCTTTTCATTAGACTCGATCCGGATGCGTACGGACGCGCTTTTCGTATCCATGGAGAAGGGTAAAATCAGCGCCAAAGCGAATGAACGGCTGCGCAGCATTTCCCGACGGCCTCCTATGGCTACGACGGCCAATGCTGCTACCGGCACCGTAAAACGCAGGCAGGACACCATAGCCGGCATGCCGGCCGCCCCGCGCAGACAATGGCGTGATACGATTTACAGGAGTCAACAAGATGATGTACTGGCCATGCGGCTTGAATCACGGGAGGCCCGTGACGTCCTGCAGCAATGGGAAATAAACGGGGACCTCGAATGTAACGCCGTGCGCATACGCACGCCTTATTTCCCATTGCGGACCCGGATTAAAGACGGGGCTGTACACTTTACCACAGACAGCCTGATCCTCAAAGATCTTAGCCTAAGGGCCGGAAAATCGGACATGCAATTGAGCGGAGCCGTCTCCGGCATACGGCAAGCCCTGCTACGCAACGGAAAAATAACGGGAACCCTCCGGATAAAATCCGACACCTTAGACATCAACGAACTCACCCTGGCCCTGGTGTCTGCCTCCAGATTTTCAGCACTCAAAGACAGCAGCAAAAAGCAGCATACCGATAATCTGCATGAAAACGACGCCCGTCTCATAGAAGACAACGGACAAGCCGGGCTGTTTGTAATTCCCCGCAATATTGATTTTACACTGCATACCGACATCCGGCATGCCCATTATGCGCAGATAGACATCCGGCACATCAATTCCGACCTATTCGTACATAACCATACACTGGAAATCCCGGACATGGAAATGCAGTCCAGCGTGGGTGACATGCGGCTCTCCCTGGCCTACCAGGCGGCCCATACCAAGGGCGCCCATGTGGGACTTGATATGCACCTGAAACAAATACAGGTGAAAGAACTGATCACTGCCTTTCCTGTGTTTGACAGCTTAACGCCCATGTTGCGCTCCTTCGAAGGGGTGGTGAACTGCACTATAACCGCCCTAACCGACCTCGACTCCCTGACCAATGTGCTCCTGCCCACGGCCTCCGCCTCTTGTTTGATCAACGGAAAAGACCTCGTGCTGATGGATGGCGAGACCTTTTCGGAATTGGCCAAAGCGCTTCACTTTAAAAATAAAAACCGGAACCTGATAGACAGTATATCGGTAGACCTGATCATGGAAAATGAGCACCTGCTTATTTTCCCCTTCCTGCTCAACCTCGACCGCTACCAGTGCGCCGTAGGCGGCACCCAGCGGCTCGACAAAAGTTTTGACTACCACATTACCGTACTCCAATCACCCATTCCCTTTAAATTCGGACTTAACGTGATCGGCCAACTCGACGATTATAAAATCCGCTTGGCCAAGGCCAAATACAAAGAACTCTTCAAACCGGTAAAATCGGAACCATTAGAAAACCTGCAACTGAATGTGCGCGAAGAACTGCAACGCAAATTGCGCACGAGCATCAAAAACATCGTCAATACCACACCTCCGTCGGCACAGCGCCCCTACCGCCTGACACGACAGAAGAGCCATACCTTGAATAGCCTGCAACAATACTTCATCACCGATCAAACGGAGGTGGTAACGGACACGACGAATGTGGATACGGATGCAATCACAGGAGCTAAGTAATCACCACATTAATACCACATGGAAGGTTTCAGTACCCGGACGAATTTGTGTGTTGAAATCGGAATAAGTGACGTAGAAACCCACTTCGCCCTCGGTGAAATCAAAATCGTAAGTTTGGGTCCAGATCAATTCTTTACTATTAGCCGTTTCGCCTAAATGCAGCACATAGGGCATCTCGTTCTTCACACCCGGCGCCACCTCTATGTAAGCAATTACCGTACCCCATTGGTAAACAAATCCGGTAAGTTTGGGCAGAGACTTATAGACATAAAAATACGAATTCAAATCCCCCGGATTTCCCTTGATTTTCCATTCATTTGTGTTGATTGTAAAAGATGTTATATGCCAGCTGACCCCTTCTCCATCTTTTCCGGCAGGTCCGGCAGGACCTATTGGACCTTCACAAGCTATTAAAACAAGAATTACTAAGGTAAAAAAGAATAAATTTTTCATAATATATTATTTTTAAAGTGATTAAATTAACGGCTACGGCGGGACTCCGGCTCTCTGCGCTCACGGTCGGCACGCTCTTGGGCTTCCTGCTGCTGACGGCGGGATTCCGCTTCCCACTGTTCGCGCTCAGCGCGTTCCTGAGCAGTTCTCCTTTCTCGTTCCTGATTATCCCGCTGTTCCCGATCTGCTCTTTCTTGCTCCTCCTGTTGCCGACGACGAGAAGCTTCCGCCTCTCTGCGCTCACGGTCGGCACGCTCTTGGGCTTCCTGCTGCTGACGGCGGGATTCCGCTTCCCACTGTTCGCGCTCAGCGCGTTCAGTCCGCTCTTGGGCTTCTTCCTGCTCACGTTTTACGCGTTCCGAGCTCCTTGTCTGATCATCAAACAAGGGCTGTATGGGATCCGGAAGATCCGGTCTTTTTGACGACCTGTTGTTTTCAGGCGGATTGGGTGGAACAGGCGGTTTAGGAGGAAGCGGGGGCATCGGAGGTTTAGGAGGGGCTATCCTGAAAGGCGGATAATAATAGTTGCTATAAGGAGATAAATAGTAGACAACACGACCACTCCCATTGCTATCAACCGGTGGATCAGGGGGAATCAAAACACTCCGGCAACCCGGTTGGACAATTACAAATATAGCCAGACAGATGATGAATACTCGTTTCATGGTCTTATTATTTAATGAGTTATTACTATCTCTATCAATGCAAGTTATGCGCCACGCACTACAACCGACTACATATCAACATCTTAAAACAAAAAATAAAAAGTAAAGGTGTGAAATCACCATGTAATTTCACACCTTTAAACTGCTTTCCACATGAAAGCTAACACATTTTATACATTCTTCAGTAGGGTAGCCAACTGCTCAACCGTCAACCCGAGCAATTGGGCTGTAGCTTTTTTATTCTCTCCGGTGGCCTCCATGATACTATTCAAAAGCACGGCTTTATATTCGTCCATATCAATAATCACCTGCCGGTCTTTCGGATTCTTGGCTTTGATAATATGATTATTGCATTCCAAGTGTTTTTTCACCAGCAATTCCAGGTCGGAAAAGAAATCCACGCCTAAAGCAAGCGTTCTTCCTTCAACCAATGGATCCGTAGTTACAGGCTCCGGATTGATCTCATCGGCCGTAATTTCATAGCCACGGCAATGCAATACGGCACGTGCTATCATATTTTTCAATTGGCGTACATTTCCAGGCCACCCGTAATTTTCCAACTTCGACACCGCCTCTTCCGAAACAGAAACATATTTATGCTGTTGGCGATTACTTTCCTGCAAAAACTTATTGATAAAATACGGAATATCGCTTCGCCTTTCCCGTAAAGGCGGGACGGTGAGTACATCAAGTATCCTGAAATAGAAATCTTCACGAATCAGTTTTTCCCTGACCAGTTCTTTGATGTCCCGGTTTCCGGCTATTAGAAAACGCACATTACAATTGTTGAGTTCTTCTGAACCCAATGAACGGTATTGCCGGCTTTCAATCACCTTGATGAGCATAGCCTGTATCTCCGTACCGACATGCTGGAATTCATCCAAAAACAAAGTACCGTTCTCGGCTTGTTTAAGAAGCCCTTCATTCCCTTTATGGTCGGAGCTGAGAAATCCTTTCCGTGCTCCGAACAGGATACTCTTCAGTATATTCTCGTCCGTACCCACAGGCGTACTGCAATTATAATCAATGAAGGCTCCCCCTTGATTGCTTATATTGTGAAAATATTCGGCGATCAAGGATTTGCCGGTCCCGGTTTCTCCATCAATATAAATAACCGGATTTTCTATCCTGCTGCAATTTTCCACCCGCCGGAAAAGTTCCTGTATCTTTTTACAGCTGCCCATATTGAGTTCCACCTCCATACGGAACCTGTCCCGGTCATTGCGTTGCGCTATTTTATGCTGAACAATAATCTTGCGCACCTCCTCCACCACATCTATATTGTCCGACTTGTTGATATAACCGTGAATAAGGTATTCGCGCTCTATACGGGCTTCCGAGTATTCGCCGGGCTGCCCCGTGACAACAATAATCGGCGAATATTTGAACTGTTCCTTACGCCGGATATATTCTATCAGGGTAATTCCGGCATGGTCTGCTTCCATACGTATGTCAATCAGGAAAGCATCAACCGGCGCTGTTATTTCTGCTAATTTTTCAATAGCAGATCTGGCACTGCCGGCAGCCATCGTCCTGTATGGAATATCGTTGCCGAAACGATTGCGCTGAAACCGCCGCTCCAACGTTTCTCTGTAAGTGTCGGAGTCATCAACGATCATGATATTGACGGTATGTTCTGCTGTCTGCATACTTTATGGCTTAATAATACAACCGGGTATTACCACCGTTACCGTAAGGCCGTGACCGGATGAGAAATTGATTTCACCTTTCATGTACTGTTCCACTATATTTTTAACCAGTGACAACCCAAGTCCGAGGTTGGTTTGCTTTTTGGAAACAAAGGGCTGACATAACCTGTCCAACTCGTTTTCCGGAATACCAACCCCATTGTCTACACATTGAATGACCAGATCCCGGCCTGATTGCTCACAACGAATACGGATCGTATCATCAGGGCTGTCGGAGTCCGGGAACGCATGTTGATTGGCGTTGGAAATAAGATTGGTAAGCACCTGACTGAAAAGCAATGGGAAAGTACGTATGACCATACCGGGGTCACAATCCACTATAAGGCGGATGTTACTCTTGACAGTAGGCTTTATCACCCTGACAATGTCTTCCAGTTTCAGGCCGAGGTTAAAGTCCGTTTCCGGATCAATAATATTTTCCCTGATGGTATTTCTGAATGAATTCACCAGATCGCTAATGGCATCCTTGCTCCGGGCAATGGTCAATACATCCGATTTCAGGTTTTCCACAATCCTTTCATACACGTCGTCCGGCAAATTGCCTTTCCCGCCTTTCAATGTTTCTATGTCCTTAAACGTGTCATAAAGCGTTTGCGTGATACTGCCCAAGGGCTGCGACAATTCATGGGAGATACCACGCACCACATAGGTCAACAGCTCCATGCGCTTTTGCTCAATCAGCTTTTTCTGTACAAATTGGAGCTGCTGGTATTGCAGGGCATTATCACGGAGGGCAGCTTTCAATTTATTATTCTTCCGGTTCAGAAAATAGAGCAAAACAAGGACCACAGCACAGACCGGCAATGTCAGGAAGACCAGAAACAAGGCGCGCTTAGCGGAATCCTCCGCCTCCGTTTTATCCCGCTGCGCATTGTAATCCCTCCGGGTATTCTCTGTAATTACAGCCGACGCCTTTGAATAGAGGCCGAACCAATTCCTGATTTCCGCCATCGTATTCCTGTCCGAAGCATTTTTCAATAAGGTATGATATAAGCGCCTTGTCCAGATAGGTGAGGCGCTCTTTCGTGCCGATGTGACGGAATCACAAGTAACCGCTTTCAAATAGTAAGCCTTGGCGGAAACAGTATCATTCCCGGCCAAATAGTAATTGCCGATATGCACATTGGATGCCAGGTTCTGATAAGGATCGTCGTATTGCCGGAAAATCGTATCGGCGGCTTTCAGCAGCAACAGTGGCAATGAATCCGAGGCCACCTTTGCTGCATCCCAAGCATATTTTCCAATCAGATACTCTTTCTTAAAATCCTCCACATATTGCCCCTGCAAGTATTGCTGCGCAGCCCTATTGAGCAGTATTGATCCGGTTATCTGATAAAAATTAGCCAGGTAATAATCATTCCTCAAAGCAGGATTCATCATGATATCCAGACCTTTCTTCACATAACCGATGGCATGGTAAAGGTGCATAGAGTCCGTCCGGATCGCTTTTTCATAGCTTCCGGCATACGTGTAATATAAGACGGACAGTTGTGTGGTATCTATGTGCAAACGGTCATTATCCGCTATCTTATTCAACGACTTCAGAATAACAGGCAGTTCCGTATCACGGTAGTAATACCCCAAAACAGCATTGCCGATCAGGTAATCCGATTTTGCCCAGTTATACCGCCGGTGGTCATATTTTTTAAAGGGAATATAATCATTGTACCGTAGCCGGTTTAAGACACCTCCGTTAAAAAGGGTCAGGGTCGAATCATAGATAAGAAAAGCTTCGGCATATTTACATTCCCGTAAAAGCAACCTGGCCTCTGTGATATAAGAGATCGCTTCTTCTATTTCCTTATTGGCGTATACGGAGTTAATAGCCCTTATTTCGTTAAGGTATGTCCGGCTGGAATCAAAATAAGAGGTTAAAAAATAAGCATAGGCCAGGGTATTCCATGCTTCGGCCTTTGCAGCAAGCGCCTCGGGCATATGTTGGTCGATTAACCGCAAGACTTCAAAAGCTTTTGCTTTTGACAGGCCGATATCCTTGTATCTTACATCAAAGGCCTCGCTGTTCAATTTGTCAATCTCCGCACTCCATTCGGTATACCTGGTATCATTGTCACAGGAAACACTAAGAAAAAAGACAAGAATGACAAATATGTATTTTACCACATTCATTGAATGTGATCCGGGAGGGAGTCGAACCCGCGACCTACAGATTAGAAATCTGTTGCTCTATCCAGCTGAGCTACCGGACCAATATTTCAGGGGCGCAAAGTTAAGCAAATATTTTGAATTTTACCAAATGCCATTTCTGCAGGCGGTAGGCGGCAGCGGTGGCCAATACCCCGAAACCATATTTGGTACTGCGGCGTATATTGATAGACGAGGCTTCTTCAAAATATTTTGTAGGGCATGTCATTTCTGCAATCTCAAAACCTTTGAAGAAGAGCTGTGCCAACATCTGATTGTCGAATACAAAATCTTCAGAATTAACATGATAATCGATAGATTGTAATGCTTCTTTAGAGAAAGCGCGATAGCCCGTATGGTACTCACTGAGCTTTTGGCTCATCAGGATATTCTGCACCAGGGTCAACCCGCGATTGGCAATATACTTATACAGGGGCATGCCGCCGCGTAAAGCGCCTTTACCCAATATACGCGACCCCAACACCACCGGATACACCTCGTTGGCAATCATGTAGGCCATGGAATGGATCAGTTTGGGCGTATACTGGTAATCGGGATGCAACATGATGACAATATCCGACGACAATTCCAGCGCCTTGTCATAGCAACTTTTCTGATTGCCGCCGTAACCACGGTTACGTTCATGCCTCACAATATGTTTGATGCCCAGGGAGGCCGCCTTGGCCACGGTGTTATCCCGGCTATTATCGTCAACCAAAATAACATGGTCTACAATTTCAAACGGAATTTCATTGTAAGTACGTTCAAGGGTCAGTTCTGCATTGTACGCCGGCAAAACAACGGTAATAATTTTATTTCCTATCATAATTATTGCTTCATCTCAATAGTTTGGAGATAATGTATCAGGGCATCGGCAAGGGCTTCCGGAGAAACATCAATATCTCCCGGCGATATGACCAGATCATAAGGATGGCCGGGATAGGCGCTCCGGCCAACCTTCATTCTGGCGTTAGACAGCATGGCACAATAACGCAGTCCCGGAATATCACCCCGACTTAGGTCGATAAAAATATCAACCGGTTGTTCCATTCGTTCCAAAACCTTGCCGGAACGACATTTCCCATACCAATTCACCTCCGTCCGGTCAAAAAATAAATGGGTAACACTAAGTTCCAACGTTGCTTTTTGTTTTTTGTCCGCACAATAGGCCGATGCCGAACAGCTGACAGACCTGGCAGCAAGGAAAGCGATTATTTTTTCCACCGCCTGCCGGTCCGGCTCACTATAGGCATAGAGAATCTCCACCGTGCGGGCGGCATTAAAATTAAAAAAAACCGGCACATGCTTCCGCCCATGCAGCTTTTTACCGACATCCCGGCGGAAGGCATATTGCTTAATCGCTTTAAACATTGTCCCGGGTTATTTCCAGTTTAATATTTTATAGAAATCGTAGGTCTCAGGATCGGGCACATATTTTTTAGCGGCTTCATAATCCGCCGGCAGCACATAGTGCATCATATTGCGGATAATGGCCTGTATGCTTTCACCTTCAATATCCACCAGACGCGGCAGGATTTTTCCGGTAATCGGATCCTGCAGGTCTTTCAGGAACAAAGGAGAAACATCACCGTTGGTATTTACATAGACCATACAACCGGTATGTTTGGCTGCAAAAAGTTTATAAACGCCCAGGCCCATCAGGGTACAATACTGACGGTCATAAGCCGTAGGGGTATCACAACGGACTTCGTAACCGATTTCCACAGGACGGCATTTCACTTTCAGTTTTATCTGCTCCAACTTATTATCTATCATTTCACTGAAAATATGCGCCTTGCTGACCTTACCCAGTTCCGGGTGGCCATGGTCATCATAGGAGAAGTGAATGCCCGACTTCTTAATTTCTTCGTCACTAAGCGCATGAAAAACCCCTTCCGAAATCACCACGGCCCCGTAATCCATACCCATTACCTTACGCTTAATCATAGCGGAAATGACCAGGTTAACGATTTTATCAATGGTAATCTCCGTTTTATTGAACATTTCGGGAATCACAATCATCGGGTAATGGCAGGCAGCCCCTATGCTAAAGGCAAGGTGACCGGCAGACCGTCCCATGGCGGCTACAATAAACCAGTTGCGGCTGGTACGCGCATCTTCATAGACTACTGTGGCAATCTCTGTTCCGCCATGTTTGGCAGACTCATAGCCGAAGGTGGGCATATTGTTAGGCAGCGGCAGGTCATTGTCAATGGTTTTAGGCACATGAATGTTGGAGATAGGATAACTCTTCTCCATCAAAAACTTAGCCACACGGTTGGCGGTAGAAGCGGTATCATCCCCTCCTACGGTAACCAGCAATTTGATATTATTTTCTTTAAACAGATCAAGGTTAAAGCGTTTTTCAAAATCTTCCGCCGTAGGTTTGTAACGGCTCATCACCACCACAGATCCGCCACGGTTGAACATATCGTCCGCCTCCTTGAAGTCTATTTCCATCATTTCTGGTTCGGAGGTAAATAAACTGCTATAGCCCTTGTGCAGACCGATCACACGGTAGCCCTGACTTAAAAATACCTTGGCTACACTCCCTACCACGGTGTTCATTCCAGGAGCCGGTCCGCCCCCCGTCAAAATTGCAATTGCCTCTTTCATATTATATTGATGATCTTTATATTGATTATTCCGGACAAAAATACGAAAAACTATTGAAAAAAGCTTAACTTTGCAGCGTTAAGTTTTTGAAAAATTTATAAAAAACAACATAAATATTATGATTAGCTACAAAGAACTCGGCCTGGTGAATTCGCGCGAATTATTCGCCAAGGCCATTAAAGGTGGGTATGCCATTCCGGCATTCAATTTCAACAATATGGAGCAAATGCAGGCTATTATTGCTGCCTGCGTGGAAACCAAATCTCCGGTTATCCTCCAGGTGTCAAGCGGCGCCCGCAAGTACGCCAACCAAACCCTGTTACGTTACATGGCCCAAGGCGCTGTGGAATATGCCAAGGAATTGGGCTGCAATATTCCCATCGTATTACACCTCGACCATGGCGACAGCTTTGAGTTGTGCAAGTCGTGTATTGAATATGGCTTTTCCAGTGTGATGATCGACGGCTCACACCACGATTATAATAAAAATGTGGAGCTTACTGCACAAGTGGTGGAATACGCCCACAAATATGACGTAACCGTAGAAGGTGAACTGGGCGTACTGGCCGGTGTGGAAGACGAGGTAAGCGCCGAACACCATACTTATACGCAGCCGGAAGAAGTACAGGATTTCGTAAAGAAAACCGGCGTTGACTCCCTGGCGATCTCCATCGGCACTTCTCACGGGGCTTTCAAATTCAAACCGGGACAGAAACCGGAAATCCGTCTGGATATACTGGCCGAAATTGAAAAGCGTATTCCCGGCTTCCCCATCGTATTGCATGGCGCCTCCAGCGTTCCGCAAGAGGTAGTAGCCATGATCAATCAATACGGCGGCGCCTTGAAAGATTCTATCGGCATTCCCGAAGACCAACTGCGTGCGGCGGCCAAATCGGCAGTATGCAAGATCAACATCGACAGTGACGGCCGCCTGGCCATGACAGCCGGTGTACGCAAGGTGATGTTTGAAAATCCTGCCGAATTCGACCCGCGCAAGTACCTCGGCCCTGCCCGCGATATGCTGAAAACACTCTATATCCACAAGGTGAAAGAAGTGCTGGGCAGCAACGACAAAGCCTAAAGGTTTATACCCTAATAAAAAAACGGCCGCAAAAAAATCGCGGCCGTTTTTTTTATACCTTGTCCCCTACAATCAATCAATATCCAGCACCAGGCCGTCGTAGGCTATAAACACATGCTCAGGCATAGCGGCCTGCAGGGGGGCATGCGCCTCAAGGCGGTGTGAGATATGCGTGACATAAGCGCGTTGCGGCTTTACCAGTGCAATAAAATCAAGCGCCTCTTCAATACTGAAATGAGAAATATGACTGCCGTGCTTTACGGCATTCACCACCAAGACATCCAGATCGCGCAATTTATCCAACTCACTTTCCGGAACAGTTTTGGCATCTGTAATGTAGGCCAGGCAGCCGATTCTGAATCCCAGAATGGGCAGTCGGTAATGATACACCCGCACCGGCTGCACGGGCACACCGGCAATCAGGCAGGCCTGTTCGCTAAGGGCGTGCAGGCTCATTTCCGGGGAACCCGGATATTTATGTTCGGCAAAAACATAGTTGTACTCCTTTTTCAAGGCCTCCAGCACCCGGGGCTCCGCATAAATATCCACCGGCTTATCCGTAATATGATTGAAGGCGCGTACATCGTCCAGTCCGGCGGTGTGGTCCTTATGCTCATGGGTAAGGAGTATCGCATCCAACTGCTGCACATTGGCTTGCAGGAGCTGCTGCCGGAAATCAGGACCGGCGTCAATCAATAAGACCTTTCCGCCCGTCTCTACCAGGGCGGAGGCGCGCAGGCGCTTATCATGCGGATCCTTGCTGCGGCAGACGGAACAGTTACAAGCAATGACAGGTACCCCTTGCGAAGTACCTGTTCCTAAAAAAGTGAGTTTCATTTTCTTACTTTATCGTGCGACCGGGATATTGCTTCAAAGCCACTTCAAGGCATTCCACGGCCTTTTCCAGGTCAGGTACATTGAGGACATAGGCAATACGGGCCTCATTCAATCCACGGCCGGGGGTGGCATAAAAGCCTGAGGCGGGGGCCAGCATTACGGTCTGTTTTTCATGCTCAAAAGACTCCAGGAGCCATTGGGCAAATTTATCACAATCATCAACAGGCAATTGGGCTACGGCATAGAATGCGCCTTCGGGCATAGGACAATGTACCCCTTCTATTTTATTCAGCGCATTGACCATAAAATCACGACGGCGCATATACTCCGCCCGCATTTCCGCAAAATATTCGGGGGGGGTAGCCAAAGCGCCTTCCGCCGCAATCTGACCCAGCGCCGGAGAACAAAGGCGGGCCTGAGCGAAACGCATCACCGCCGCAATAACCGCTTTATTACGGCTCACCAGGGCGCCGATACGCACACCGCAAAGACTGTAGCGTTTAGACACGGAGTCTATCAATACAACATTTTGCTCCACGCCTTTCAGGTCCATGCAGGAGAAGAAAGGCTTGTCGCCATAAAGGAAATCACGGTACACCTCATCGGTAAACAAGAACAGGTTATGTTTCTTCACCAATTCTCCCAATGCTTCCAGTTCTTCACGCGTATATACGTAACCGGTAGGGTTGCCGGGGTTGTTAATCAGAATAGCCTTTGTCTTCGGGGTTATGGCTTTTTCAAATTCACTGATCGGAGGCAGGGTGAAATCCATATCCTTTCCACTGCTCACGGGCTTCAATGTCACGTCCGTCCAGCGGGCAAAGCCACGATAATTGGTATAGAACGGTTCCATCACAATCACCTCGTCACCCGGATTCAGACAGACTAAAAAAGCCAGCATCAGACCTTCGGAACCGCCGGTGGTAATGATCATATCTTCACAGGTGATATCCGACATTCCCAAGGATTGATAGAATTTTGCCAGTCCGTCGCGGTAAGATTCAATCCCTGCAGAGTGCGGATAAGCCACCTGTTTGAGGTGTATATTCCGGACAGCCTCCATGGCTACGGCCGGAGCATCCACATCCGGCTGGCCAATGTTCAGGTGATAAACCTTAACGCCTTTCTTTTTAGCCTTTTCGGCAAAGGGAACTAATTTACGGATGGCCGAAGCGGGCATCTCATGTGCTTTTTTCGATATTTCCAACATAATTTAAAAGTTTCTATATTTTAGGTTAAAAGTTTCCTTTTTTGAGTCGACAAATTTACATTAATTTTCCGAGAAACGGTAAACTTCATACGCGTATTCATCAAAATTAATAGTCACGAGGCCTTCCGGCGAAAGTTCCAACGGCGCACCCGGATGTAAAAGAGGCTTCAGGCGGAAAGCCGCGCCTTTTTCACAGCCCATGGTCTGCATGGCATGCTCCGGGATATGCAGCGTTAAAGCCCCGGGCTGCCCTTCAAAACGGGCAACCACCAACAGGCGCTCGGACGGCGTATGGCGCAAGAAGGCATAACAGCGTTCCATCCCCGGCACGCCGCCATTGGCCCACATCAGGTCATAAAACTCCCCGGAGGCCAAGGTGACCGAATCCCGCACGAAGCGCAACAACTGTTGATAAGCGGCATGCAACGAATAAGGCCGGCCATGACTCGCTGATCTGTCGCTATGCGCGAGCGCCTTTTCTTTCAAGTACGCCTGCAATGTCGGCACCGCAATATAATCAAAAATAGAAGTACGGCCGTCATCACCACTAAAGCCCTTAGCCCCTTCGGCCGGTTCGCCGGTTTCCTGACCGGCATAGACCATCACAGGCCCCTTATGCATAGCAGCACTCACCAACATGGCCGGCAGCGCTTTTAACGGATCTCCGGCAAAAAAGCGGGAAGCAATACGCTGCTCATCGTGGTTTTCCATAAACCGCAGCATGTGTTCACCCATGCCCTCCACCGCCTGCCAGCAAGCGGTAAGATCAAAGGTGGAACGATGATGGCAAACCACCTCCCTCAAGCAATCATACAAACCGACCTTGTCATACAGGTAATCAAAATGACCGGTAAATATATACGCTTTATAGGTGGCGGGATTATAAGTCTCTGCTATAAAAACAAGCGACGGATACTGTGCTTTCACCTGCGGTAAGGCCCAGTTCCAAAAATCCAGCGGCACCATTTCCGCCATGTCGCAGCGGAAACCGTCAATGCCCTTAGCCGCCCAGAACAACAGGATATCCAGCATTTTTTGCCACACACCGCTTTGCTGTCCGGTCCCTGCGCCATAATTCAACTTTACGGTCTCATACCAGTCATTTACTGAAGGATGAGCCGAAAAACAATCATTACCGGTAGCCTTGGCCGGAGACTCTTTGTAAGTCCCGGCAACCGGCAATACCAGCGGTTCATTCAAATAATAAAAATCATTAGAAAGCGTGAATAGCTGTGACGGATCATCGTCCTGTCCAAGGCCTCGCACCCCGTCCGGCTGCTGCGAGGAACGGTAATTCCGGGCCACATGGTTGGGCACAAAGTCAATAATCACTTTCAGGCCGCGGTCATGCGTCCGCCTCAGCAAGGCTTCAAACTCGTCCATGCGCTGTCCGGCTTCCGTAGCCAGGTCCGGATCCACATCATAATAATCTATCACAGCATAGGGTGAGCCGGCTTTCCCTTTCACTATTTCCGGATAAGGCCCGGGCTTGGCATGACGGATAACGCCGGTATACCATACATGGGTAATCCCCATCGCCACCATATCGTCCAGTGCTTCTTCCGTAAAATCATTGAACTTTCCGACGCCATTCTGCGCCATCGTCCCATTAAACACCTGTTTTTCAACTTTATTTCCAAACCAACGGGGAAAGACCTGATAAATAACTATTTTTTTGCTCATATTGAGCAAAATTAAACAAAATTAATGGCTGCGCCTAATAAATTCTTCCGACCCCACGCTCAATTTTCAATTTATCACTATCTTTGCCGTCTTAAACTTATGAATATATGCAATTAGCCGCCAAGTACAACCCTGCTGATGTTGAAGACAAATGGTATGCCTATTGGCTGAGAAACAAGATGTTTCACTCGGAACCAGACCATCGTGAACCCTATACTATCGTGATCCCTCCACCCAATGTCACGGGCGTACTGCACATGGGACATATGCTGAACAACACCATACAGGACGTACTGGTACGTCGCGCCCGCATGCAGGGTAAAAATGCCTGTTGGGTGCCCGGTACCGACCATGCTTCTATAGCCACTGAAGCCAAAGTGGTCGCCAAACTGAAAGAAGAGGGCATCAATAAAACGGACCTCACCCGCGAAGAGTTTTTGAAACATGCCTGGGAGTGGAAAGAAAAGCATGGCGGCATTATTTTGGAACAGCTAAAAAAACTGGGCGCCTCCTGTGACTGGGACCGCACCCGCTTTACGATGGACCCGGCACTAAGCCAGGCGGTAATTGACACCTTTGTCCATTTATACGAAAAGGGCCGGATCTACCGCGGCGTACGCATGGTGAACTGGGACCCCCAGGGTAAAACGGCCGTGAGTGACGAAGAAGTGATACACAAAGAAGTCAACTCCAAACTCTACCATGTGCGCTATTACCTGGCAGACGACAACGGAAAACCAAGCGATGAATTCCTGGTCATTGCCACTACCCGTCCGGAAACCATCATGGCCGACGTCGCCATCGCCGTAAACCCCACTGACGAACGGCACTTCCGCCTGCACGGCAAGAAAGTATTGATTCCGCTGATCAATAAAGAAATTCCGGTAATCACCGACGACTATGTGGCCACCGATTTCGGCACAGGCTGCCTGAAAGTAACGCCGGCGCATGATATCAACGACTACGAAATCGGGCAACGCCACAAATTGCAGGTGATTGATATTTTGGATGACGATGGCCGCCTCAACGCCAAGGCGCAGCTACTGGTAGGCGAAGACCGTTTTGAAGCACGCAAAAAGATAGCCAAACTGCTGGAAGAAGCCGGCCAGCTGGTAAAAACGGAAGAGTACAAGAGCCAGGTAGGCTTCTCGGAGCGTACCGATGCGGTAATTGAGCCGCGCCTCAGCATGCAGTGGTTCCTGAAAATGGAAGAACTGGCGAAGCCCGCGCTGGACTACGTACTGAATGATGAAGTAAAACTCATTCCCGATAAATTCATCAACACTTACCGCCACTGGATGGAGAATGTACGCGACTGGTGTATATCCAGGCAACTGTGGTGGGGACAACGGATCCCGGCCTGGTACCTGCCGGGGGGTGAAATTGTGGTGGCCGTCGATGAAGCCGGCGCACTAAAAGCCGCCCGGGCCATTGATCCTCAACTCACACTGAATGATATCCGCCAGGATGAAGATGTGGTGGATACCTGGTTCTCCTCCTGGCTCTGGCCTATTAGTGTATTTGATCCGCAGGCCTGCGGGCGGCAGGGACACCAGCCCAATGCAGACCTGCAATACTACTACCCGACCAACGACCTGGTTACCGCCCCGGAGATTCTCTTCTTCTGGGTTGCCCGCATGATGATGGCCGGACACGAATTTATGGGTAAAGCGCCGTTCAGGAATGTATACCTGACGGGCATCGTGCGTGACAAGCTGGGCCGTAAGATGAGTAAATCACTCGGCAACTCGCCCGACCCGCTGAAACTGATTGCCGACTACGGAGCCGACGGTGTGCGTATGGGTATGCTCATGGCCTCTCCTGCCGGCAACGACCTGCCTTTTGATGAAAGCCTCTGCGAACAAGGCCGTAATTTCAACAATAAAATATGGAACGCCTTCCGTCTGGTACATGGATGGGAAGTGGCCGACAAGCCCCAACCCAAAGAAGCGCAGGACGCCGTAGCCTGGTTCGAGGCTATTCTCAACAATACCATTGCCGAGCTGGACGACCTCTTCGGCAAGTACCGTTTATCGGAAGCCCTGACCGGCATATACATTCTCTTCTGGGTTGAATTCTCCTCATGGTACCTTGAGATGGTAAAACCCGGATTCGGACAACCTATTGACAAGACCACCTACGACAAAACCATCGGATTCTTCGACCAACTATTGAAAATCATGCATCCGTTCATGCCTTTCATCACCGAAGAGCTGTGGCAACAGCTGGCCGAACGCAAGGAGGGTGAAAGTATAATGCTTCAAGCCTGGCCCGAAGCCGGAGCGTTGAACAACACCATTATCGAAGACTTCGACCATATAAAAGCGATCATCGCCACCGTACGCGGCTTACGCCAAGACAAAGGCATATCACCCAAAGAAGCCATGCCGCTTTATATAAAAGACAGCCCACGCTTTCCTGAGATCGTTTGCAAAATGGCTAATATCTCCATCATTGAAACCGTAAACGAACAGCCCGAAGGCACTACGCCTTTCCGTTGTGACACCACAGAATATTTCCTACGGCTCACGGTAGAAATCAATATAGAAGAAGAACTGGCCAAACTCAACACCGACCTGGAATATCAGCAGAAATTCCTGCGCTCCGTGCAAGGCAAGCTAAACAATGAAAAATTTGTACACAGCGCGCCGGCACAGGTCGTGGAACTTGAACGCAAGAAACAGTCCGATGCCGAAATCCGTATCAGGGCCATAGAAGAACAGATTGCCAACCTGAAAAAATAGCGATGAAAAAAATACTTACTATTATAGCGCTGCTATTCGTTAGCGGCGGAACGCTGTCGTATGCCCAGAACCTTCAGCTGCACTATGACCTGAGAAATTCATTATACGGATTGGGTGACCGGAACTTTCTGACTTCTACGGTAGAGATGTTTAAAGCAGACCGCTGGGGGGATACGTTCTTCTTTGTTGACCTGGACTATAATGGAGACAAAGGCATAGGCACCGCCTATTGGGAAATCGCCCGTAACCTGAAATTCTGGCAAGCGCCCGTCGCTATCCACCTGGAATATAACGGCGGCTTGACCTATGACTATGTTTTCGGTAATGCGTTCTTAGTCGGCGCCGCCTATGCATGGGACAGTCCGACATTCGACGAAGGTTTTTCCGTATCGCTGAACTACAAGTATATCCAAAAGACGATGGACGATCAGCCGCATAGTTTCCAGCTTACCGCCGTATGGTACCTTAATTTTGTCGATGGACTTCTTTCTTTCACCGGCTTTGCCGACTTCTGGAAAGAAACCACGGCTACCGGCAGCTACATCTTCCTGGCAGAACCTCAATTCTGGGTTAACTTCAATAAAATCAAAGGAATCCCCTCCGACTTCAACCTGAGTTTAGGTACTGAAGTAGAGCTCAACACCAATTTTGTGGGCAAGGAAGGCTTTTACGCCATCCCTACCATCGGCGCCAAATGGACCTTTTAAGTAGTTAATAATGAATAGTGAATAGTGAATAATTTAATGAATTAAAATATTATTCACTATTCACTATTCATTATTCATTATTTTTTAGTACCTTTGCGGCCCTAATAAAAGGAGGTGGTTGCATTATGATTATAGTACCCGTAAAAGAAGGCGAAAACATTGAACGCGCATTAAAGAAATTTAAACGTAAATTCGAAAAAACCGGCGCCGTACGCGAATTGCGTGCCCGCAAGACTTTCGTAAAGAAATCGGTTGTTCGCCGCGACGAAGTTAAAAAGGCTATCTACCGCCAACAAATGCAGTTGCAAGAAGAATCTTTATAATAATTATAAAGTTCAGATAAAAGCAGGAAGAAAAACACTTCCTGCTTTTTTTGTTTATCCCAAAAAAAATAGTTATTTTTAAACTGTCTTTACCTTTAATCTACTAATCCCGTGTTTGCCGCCTACATCAACTACCTGCAAGCCGAAAAGCACTACTCCCCCCGCACGGTGGAGTCCTACACGCGCTGTCTGCGACAATTCTTCGATCATGCCGGCATTGCGGATCCGGACACTGCTGCGGGCACGGTCAGCGCCGCCGATGTGCGCGGCTGGTTGGCCGACATGTTGAAAGACGGGCAGAGCGCCCGTACGGCCAACCTCAAAATCAGCGCTCTGAATAGTTATTTCAAATACCTGCTCCGCGAACAGCTGATTACGGCCAATCCACTGCAAAAAGTACCCCGCCCAAAGACGGATAAACCCCTGCCCGCATTTTTCGAAGCCGGCAGCCTGAATAAGGCCCTGGACCACCCTGCCGATGAGCTTGACCTCAATGACCGGCGCAACCATCTGATCGTAGAACTGCTATATGTAACCGGTATACGCCGGGCAGAGTTAACCGGACTGAAAATCAACCGGGTATTTCTCCCCGAAAAGGTCATCCGGGTATTGGGGAAAGGCGATAAGGAACGCGAAATACCCATTTCCGGCAGTATGGCACAGAAATTGCAGGAATATATACAATTACTATGTCAAACATTTCCTATGGCAGACCATCTGTTTTTAACCGACAAAGGACAACCACTCTACCCTGCTGCAGTCAACAATATTGTAGGCAAAATGCTCTCGGGCCATGGAATCAACGGCAAAAAAAATCCGCACACGCTGCGGCATTCACTGGCCACCCATTTATTGAACAATGGCGCCGACCTTAACAGTATAAAAGAAGTGCTGGGCCATGCCAATCTGGCGGCAACCCAGGTCTACACCCATAACTCTTTCGAACAACTCAAAAAAGTATATAAAAAAGCGCATCCCAGAAAGTGAAAAGTTACTACTCTTAGTAACTTGGTCTCTTATAATATTAACTATTAAAATTAAGTACCATGGACATTCGTATTCAATCTGTAAAATTTGATGCTGATGTGAAGTTAACAGACTTCATTAACAAGAAGGTAGGAAAATTGGATCGTTTCTTCGACGAAGGTATCACAGGAGCCGATGTAACATTGAGCCTGACTCCTGACCATGACAACAAAAAAGCCAGTGTCCAGCTTGAAGTGCCCGGACACGATTTACGCGTCGAACGCCATGCCTCAAGTTTTGAAACTGCGATCAACGATTGTGTTGACGTATTAAAAACACAAATTACAAAAATGAAAGGCAAGATGAACGAATAGATTATTGTTCAAACATCTTGCGCATACGCTCAAAAAAGTTTTTATCGGCGCTGGTGGGTTTCGGTTTGAAATTTTCACCGGCGCCTAATTTTTCGAGGGCTTTTTGCTCTTCCTTGTCTAATTTTTTAGGAATCCATACATTTACGTGCACCAGCAGGTCACCGACCGCACGGCTGTTCAATTCGGGCAAGCCTTTACTACGCAGGCGCAATACTTTTCCGGGCTGAGTACCGGCTTCCACCTTGATTTTGGCTTTGCCGTCCACGGTAGGCACTTCGGCCGTAGTTCCCAGGGCCGCCTCACTGATTGTCACAAAAAGCGTATAGATAAGATCGTTGCCATCACGTTGCAGGTCTTCATCCGGTTCCTCTTCAATCACAACCAGCAGATCACCGTTAATACCGCCACGGCGCGGAGCATTCCCTTTACCGGATACGCTCAACTGCATCCCCGACATTACACCGGCCGGTATGCGGAAGGTTACCTCCTCCTGTTTTTCCTGTACCCCATTGCCGTGACAAACAGTACAAGCCGTGGTAATGGTTTTACCCTCACCGCCGCACATAGTACAGGGCGCAGAGGTTTGCATCCGGCCCAGCATCGTATCCACCACCCGGGTAACCATACCTGAACCCTTACAGGTGGCGCAGGTCTGCATAGCCGTGCCGTCTTTAGCACCGGTTCCTTTACAAGCATCACAAGCGACCTGTTTTTTGATTTTTATTTTCTTTTCCACCCCTTCGGCGATTTCCTTCAGGGTCATCTTTACCCGGATACGGATATCGGAACCGCGCGACATCGGTTTACGGCCACCCCGGCCTCCGCCGAAGCCCGTGCTGAAGCCGCCCATGCCCATCCCGTCAAAAATATCTCCGAAATGAGAGAAAATATCATCCATTGACCAGCCGCCGGCACTGGAATAACCACCCCCCTGGGCGCCGGCGCCCATACCGGCATGGCCAAAGCGATCGTAACGCGCCTTTTTGTCCGCATCACTCAACACATCATAGGCCTCAGCCGCTTCCTTAAACATTTCCTCGGCTTCCTTGTTTCCCGGGTTCTTGTCCGGGTGATATTGGATCGCTTTCTTACGGTAGGCTTTCTTAATCTCTTCGGCACCGGCATTGCGGTCTACACCTAATATTTCGTAATAATCTCTTTTCGACATACAATTATTCTCCTACTACTACTTTGGCAAAACGGATCACTTTGCCATTCAATGTATAACCATGCTGCAACACATCAATGACCTTACCTTTCAGCTCGGCGCTGGGGGCCGGAAATTTTGTTACCGCATCATGTTCGTCGGTATTCAGTTCCTTACCGGTAGCGTCAAACTGCTTCAAACCCTTACAATCCAAATATTTCACCAATTTATCCTGAATCAGCAGTACCCCTTCGCGGATAGCCGCCGCATCATCAGTGCCTTGCATAGCCTTCACCGCCCGTTCCATATCATCAAGTACGGGCAAAATGCCCCGGATCAGGTCCTCATTGGCGAGCGACATCAATTCAATCCGCTCTTTTACCGTACGTTTCTTATAATTCTCAAACTCTGCCACCAGCCGCAGGTACTTGTCCTCCACAACTGCCATTTTTTCCTCTAAAGTGGGGGTAGCAGGGCGCTCCGCCTCAGCAGCCGGCATAGCATCCACCTGTTCTTTCCCATCATTAACCTGCTGGCTGTCTTTTACTTCATCCATATCTTTCACGTCGCTCATAATTACATGTTTTAATTCGCAAATATAAGCACAAAAAACCTGCCAAAAGGAATTTATGCGACAAATTGACAGTTTAGCGCTCATCACCTATTTCACTAATCCGTCAAAATCCGTTTCCAGCGGTTCATCCTTCATATAATCATATAAAGACAACTGGCGGATGGTGTAGTAATAATTCCAGTAATTGCGCAGGGCACCGACATAGTTTTGCTGCGCCCGGTCACGATCCAACTGTGCATTATTCATATCGGTGATGGTAATCTTATCAATCAAAAAACGACGCTTGCTCACCTCATAACGTTTCTGGGCAATGGTATCGGACTTGGCCGCGATATGCAACTGAATGTCCTGCATATTAAAGCGGCGCACTTTCAACAAAACATCCTGCTCAAAATCGGCATAGGCCTGCTCCACCTGGTTCTTGACCACCGCCTGGCTGCTTTTGGCCATCTGTACGCGGCCACGGCCACGGCCCCAGTCCAGAATAGGCAACTCCAGGGATATACGTACATTTTCCATATCGTTAGGACTCTTATAGGCCCCGCCTATACTATTGGCCGTTTGGTCCAGCCCGAAGGTCACATTCAGATCGGCTTTGAAGCCTGCATTGGATTTCTCTTCCGCCACCCGCTTTTCAGCCTCTATCAATTGCCGTTGATAGGCCAGCAGGTCCGGATTATTTTTCTTGGCCCAGATCAGCACCTTCTCCAGATCCAGCATCACCTTGGGCACTTCGGCCGGAATCAGAATTTCTATCGTCGTAAGCTCATTAAAACCAAGGAATGAACGCAACCTTTGCTGGGCGGTTTCCTTGGACAATTGGGCCTCGTTCAAAGTAGAACTGGCATTCATGAAATTCAACTCCGACTGCAGCAGGTCATTCTCGCCTATTGTCCCCAGGTTATAACGGCCATGGGCTATTTTATACAAGGTATCATTATTAGCATAATTGAACTCCGCTATGGCCAGGTTCTGCATAGCCGCGGCATAATCGAAAAAATAGGTAATGGCTTTGATCGAGACCTCTTCCATCTGCCGCAGGTAGATCCGTTTGGCCTCCTCATATTTCAGGGGCTCAATCTTACGGTCCCACTTATAATTATTCAGTCCGAAGATCGATTGGTAAAAATTGATACTGACAGGCGTCGACAAAAAATCACGCGAAACATGATTTCCGAAATTATCCTTGAATTTATCATACATCTCAAGGGACGAATAAAGGGAGATCCTACCGCCGGTCGGTAAATTCTGTGTCAGAGAGAGCGTACCGGAAATCCGGTTGGAAAAGTCCGACAAATATTCTTTCGTTATGTTGCCCGTAGAATCTTTCACCGACAGCTCTACCAATTGCTTGGTAAAATTGGGCAAGGCGCCGGTAAGCGTCAGGCCGGGAAGATAATTGGCCCGGTATGAACGGTATTGCCAGTAACTGGACAGAAAGGTGTTCCGGGTACGGATAGCTTCGAGCGACTGATCCTGCGCCAGCAATATAGTCTCGTCCAGTGTCAGCGTATAATCAAACTGCTGCCGCTCCTGCCCCCAGGCACAAACAACAAACAGTAAAGCGCAAACAAATGTTGTGATTTTCTTCATATCCCATTTTTTTATCTTTCCCTTCCCCTCTTAGTCTCTTAATCTCTTAGTTACTATTCGTATCTCAACGACTCTATCGGGTCCTTCTCTGCCGCACGCTTGGCCGGCGCATAGCCGAAAATCACCCCTACCGCAGCCGATACCCCAAAGGAAATCACGACAGAGAAGAAAGATATAATTGTTTTGATCTCGAAAGAATACTCAATAATCAGTGAAAGCGCCACCCCCAATATAATACCTATAGCCCCGCCGGTCACACTGATCAGTATGGCCTCCGAAAGGAACTGGGCTATGATATCATGTTTTTTGGCGCCTATGGCCAGTCGCGTACCAATTTCTTTGATGCGTTCCATCACTGAGGCAAACATGATATTCATGATACCGATACCGCCCACCAGCAACGAGATTCCGGCAATAGCGCCGAGTACAATATTAAAGACGTCTTTGGTACGCTGCTGCTGTTTTAATAAGAGCTCCGGCACCGTAATTTCATAATCTTTCATTCCCTGATGGCGACGTAGCATCATACGGCCCAATACCTCCGTAGCGGAATTCAGTTCCTCGGTTTCCTTCACCTGCACAATCAAGCGGTCAAGCTGATGGTAATTCTTTTTTTCCGACTTATCCGCATTGGAGGTTATACTCATCCGTCCACCGGAAAAACTCATGACCATGCCCTCTCCCTGCTTGGTATTGGCCATAGCCCTGTTCTGATAACGCATCAGCATGGTCTTTACCGGAATGTATACATTATCATTATTTACATTGACCCCGGAATTATCAAATGCCGATCCGGTAGCCACCGTACTTTCCGACAACACACCCACCACCTGCAACCAGTTGCTTCCGAATTTCACATAACTCCCTACCGGATCCACATTATTAAAAAAGCGTGTTTTGATATTATTGCCTATGACACAGACCGCAAGCCCTTCGAGTGCTTGCTGATCCGTAAAATAAACACCGGACTCCAAGGGTAAATTATAGAGTTCAAAGAAATCCGTAGATACCCCATGCAACTTCGCCGGATAGCGGATCCCAGACTGAGTGATGAAGCCACTCTGAGTAATTTCCGGACTGATGCGCTCCACCCCCGGCAATATTTGACGGACCGCTTCGGCATCAGCCAACGTCAGACCGGGCGAAAACTTGTTTTGCTGGCCATCGCCCTCCCCGCCATCTTCCGCTTCTGCGATGGCCTCCACCGGCACGATTACGATATTGTTCACCCCGACCATCTTGATCTGGTCCAAAATTTCCTGCCGCGCCCCGTTTCCTATAGCCAACATACTGATTACCGCCGCGACACCGAAGATAATACCCAAGGCCGTCAGCATCGATTTGAGCTTGTTGTTCAGAATCGACTCTATGGCAATGTGCACATCATGCATGTATGTATTGATTATACGGCGAATCATCGGTTCTTCCCCCGCTGTGACCGTTGTTCCAAAGCCTTCTCTTTCCGTGCCGTTTCCGCCTCTTCTTTTTGGCGCACCCGTTCTTTCAACAGGGGAATCAATTCCTGTCCTTCCAACCGAAACTTATCTCCCTTGGCCGGCTTAGACAGATAAAGCTTATCCTCCTCTTTCAAGCCGGCGCTAATCACTACAAAATTTTCATTCATATCGCCGGGAACCACCACCTGACGGGTACCATTGGTACGGTATACATACGTCAGGGTATCCGATCCGAATAGCGCTTCTATCGGTATATATAAGGTATCGGCATAGGAAGCCGTAATAATTTGATTGGAAGTGGTCATGGCCGGCCGCAGGATAGGATCGCTCTCATTGACCCGCACCATCACCTCAAACACCTTGGCCTCGGTATTTTTCAACTGCTCGCCGATATTTGAAACCTCGGTCACCTCCCCCGTATAACTCTTGTCGGGAAAAGCGTCAACCCCCACACGCACTTGCTGCCCCTTCTTCACCTTACTGATATCTATCTCATTCACATAAGTTTTAGACTGCATAACCGACAGATCGGGCAAGGTGGCCACTGTCAGGTCCCAGGCGCTGATAGTAGAGCCTACCTTACGTTTTTCTCCACCCCACTCTCTGTAATAAATCACCATACCGGGCTTGGGAGCCCTGATTACGAAACTATTCAAGACATCCATAATCTCTTCCAACTCACGGCGCTTGCGAGAAAGATTAATCTGCACATCCTTTACCTGTGCCAGGGCCTGGTCTTCCTTGAGTTTATAGTTGCGCAATTCCTGGTCATAGGCCCGTTGGGCGCGCTCCAGGCTGTTTTTGGCCTGGCGCTGGGTGGCAGGCGGCTCATAAATAGACTGCTCCACGGCAATCTGCTTCTCCTCCAAATCAAACAACAGATTGGCCAAATTACTGCGTATACCCCTGAGGTTTAAAGAGGTATCCAACAAGGTCCGTTCATATTGAGCTTCCAGTTTTTCCAACTCATCCTGCACATCCTTTAATTTGGTGTCTCCGGCAGAACGGTCAAGCCGCGCCACATAGTCACCGGAGTCGACCACCGTGCCCTCGGGCACCATATCCAATATTTTCACCTCATTGATACGCACATTGCGGGCGCGCAAACCCTCAGGACCGTCTATCCGCTCCATACGCTCGGCCTGCAACTCCCCGGTTGTCGCTACAATAATTTCAAAAGGGCCTCGCTCTACCCTCACTGTCTGTTCCACTGCACTGCCCCCCGACGCTGCTATCCACCACCATACCAATAAAACAAGCATCACCGCTGCAGCCACTAAAAGCTGATTTCTACGTTTTTTCATACCTAAAGGTTTAAATCTGGAATTACAAATATAGAAAAAAAAACCTTTGTTTTTTTTATTTTCGATTTTTATTGTATCTTTGCACTCCCGTTTTCGCGGGGATTTTAAATGGTGGTTGTAGCTCAGTTGGTTAGAGCATCGGATTGTGGTTCCGAGGGTCGTGGGTTCGAATCCCATCATCCACCCAAAACCTTGAAACCGTCTCAGAAAGACGGTTTTTTTTAATTGAGATTATGCCCGTTACCCGTTTTGGCGTCTCGCTGGAAAGCGAACTCCTGGAGGCGCTCGATAAATATGTTATAGACAACAATTTTCCCAACCGTTCACAAGCCATCCGGCAACTCATTGAGCGGAATCTGGTAGAAAAAAAGTGGCAATGCAACCGCATGGTAGCCGGCGCTATTATATTGGTCTATGAACGGCAGCGGCGCGAGCTGGGCAATAAGCTCTCCGAAATCCGGGAGGCCTATGCCAAAGAAATACTGTCCGTACAACTCCTTCAACTCACACCGGACACCAGCATGGAAATCACCGCCGTGCGCGGAGCCTCCTACCGGCTCACGGAATTGGCCGATAAACTTATAGGACTTAAAGGTATACGACATGGAAAACTGGTCATGACAAAAAGCGACGACAAACCCGAATAATTTTTTTAGCCTAATAGTAACACGTTTTTACAAATTCATAACACCAATCAATAAACGATGATTCAAAAAATTTACTTTTCATCCCTTTTGCTTTTCCTTTGCGTACAGCCTTTGCTTGCGCAGGAAAAAGATACGACACTCAACCGCCGTATGGACGAGGTAGTGGTCACCGGGACCAGGGCCTCCGTACACCGCAATAACGTTCCGCTGACCCTGTCGGTGGTCACCCGGCGGGAGATTGAAGAGAGCGGTGAATCGGCCCTGTTGAATGTATTGTCGGAACGGGTGCCGGGGCTCTTTGTCACCCAACGTGGCGTTACGGGGTTCGGCATAGCCGAGGGTGGCACCGGCAGCATGAGCCTGCGGGGAATCGGCGGCAGCCCCACCACCCGTATATTGATATTGATTGACGGGCACCCGCAGTACATGGGCATTATGGGGCACCATCTGCCCGACGCCTATGTTTCGTCGGACGTGGAAAGGGCGGAAGTGATCCGCGGCCCCGGCTCCCTGCTCTACGGTTCCAACGCCATGGGCGGCGTAGTCAACATCATCACCCGGAAACAGGAGCATCAGGGCTGGAGCGCCAATGCCCGCCTTATGTATGGATCTTATAACACCCAGAAATACATGGCCAATGCCGGAGTTAACAGCAAGAAATTCGAAGCCTTTCTCTCCGTCAACCACGACCACACCGACGGGCACCGCCCCTCTTCCGCCTTTTCCATTACCAATGGCTACCTCAAATTAGGCTACCGCTTGTCTCCCCATTTCAAACTATGGGGCGATGCCAGTCTGGCCGCCTACGAAACCGAAAATCCCGGTACGGTTATGCAGCCGATGATAGACAATACGGCCGACATCCTCCGCGGCGTAGCCTCCCTGACCCTGGAAAACGAATATGCCAAAAGCAACGGGGCCCTCAAATTTTTCTACAACTTCGGGAAACACAAGATCAATGACGGTTATGCCGAAGGGGGTACTCCGCGAAATTACCTTTTCCATTCACAGGACCATAACTATGGCCTCACCTGTTACCAGAGTTTCCGGCCCTTCGCCGGCCAGCTGGTCACGGCCGGTATTGATTATAAGAACTTCGGCGGAAAGGCTTGGAATGCCTACGTCAATAATGTTACGCCCGACAAAGAATTATTACCGGAAATGTCTCGCTACGAGGCGGCCGGCTACATCACCATACAGCAAACGCTGTTTGAACGGTTGACCCTGAATGCCGGCGTACGCCTGGAACATAGCGAACAATTCGGCACCGAATGGATACCGCAGGGCGGTGTTGCCTGGCGCCCCTGGCCGCAAACCGTATTCAAGGCATCGGTATCCAAAGGTTTCCGCAGCCCTACCATCAAAGAAATGTACATGTTTCCGCCACAAAATCCCGACTTGCAACCCGAAAGCATGATGAGCTACGAGCTATCGGCCTGGCAGTCACTCTTCAACGGACAACTCTCTCTCGAACTCACCGGCTACATCGCCAAGGGCGACAACCTGATCATGACACAAATGCTCAACGGAAGCCCCAAAAACCTGAATACAGGAGACTTCAACCATAAAGGAATAGAATTTTCCGCCAACTGGGAGATCTTCAACAACCTGCGTATTAACGGCAATTACACCTACCTGCACATGGAAAAACCCGTATTGAACGCCCCCGGCCAGCAGGCCTTTCTTTCCGCAGCCTACCGGCCGGGCAAATGGACCTTGAGCGCCGGCTTCCAGTATATCCACGACCTGTACACCGTACTGGAAAGCAAGACGGCAGCTGCAATAAAGGAACAGTACGGGGTACTGAACGCCCAGGTCGGCTACCGTCCCCTGCAATGGATAGAAGTGTTTGTCAAAGGCGATAACCTGACGGCGACAAGCTACGAAACCATCTATGGCTACCCCATGCCGGGAGTCACCCTGTTCGGAGGACTGAATATAATTTTGTAATTCCGCTTTTTTTTCACTACTTTTGGTCTTTAAAATTAGTATTTTAACCAAAGTTTATGAAAGGAATTATCTTAGCCGGCGGAAGCGCCACCCGTTTATTTCCGCTGTCCAAAGCGATATCCAAACAAATCATGCCCGTGTATGACAAGCCGATGATTTACTATCCGCTGTCGACCCTCATGCTGGCCGGTATCCGCGAAGTGCTGATTATTTCCACGCCCCGGGACCTGCCCATGTTCCGTGAACTGCTGGGTGACGGTGAGCGCCTGGGGATGCGATTTGAATACATCATACAGGAAAAGCCCAACGGCCTGGCCGAAGCCTTCATCCTGGGCGAAAACTTTTTAAACGGCGAAGGCGGCGCCCTGGTCCTGGGTGACAATATTTTCTATGGGCAGGGCTTCTCCGGCATGCTCAAACGCGCAGCTGAAAGCGTAGCTACAAAAGGCGCCTGCGTATTCGGCTACTTCGTCAAAGACCCCCGCGCCTATGGTGTGGTGGAGTTCGCCCCCGACGGCAAGGTGGTTTCCCTTGAAGAGAAACCGGAACAGCCCAAATCCAACTATGCCATTCCGGGCCTGTATTTCTATGACAACACCGTATGCCAGAAAGCGCGCAGCCTGAAACCCTCCAAGCGCGGCGAACTGGAAATCACAGACCTCAACCGCCTCTACCTCGAAGAACAAAGCCTGAAAGTGGAACTTTTCGGCCGCGGCTTCGCCTGGCTGGACACCGGCAACGCCGACAGCCTGCTCGAAGCCTCCAACTTCGTGGAAACCATACAAAAGAGACAAGGCTTCTATATTTCCTGCATCGAAGAAATCGCCTGGCGCAACGGCTGGATCAACAAACAACAATTAGCCGTCCTGGGCGAGCAACTCGGCAAAACCGAATATGGACTCTACCTGCTGGAACTGTCCAGATAATTGTAATCACTTAGCTCCTTAATCACTTCGTCACTTAATAATGACTTTCACGGAAACAAAAATAAAAGGCGTATGGGTCATCGAACCCAAAGTACATAATGACCCGCGGGGTTACTTTATGGAAGCTTACAAACAGGCCGAATTTGAAAAACACATAGGCCCCGTTCATTTCGTTCAGGACAACGAATCCAAATCCACCTTCGGCGTATTGCGCGGCCTGCACTACCAATTGCCCCCTTTCGCCCAAAGCAAGCTGGTACGCGTGATTAAAGGCAGGGTACTTGATGTAGCGGTAGACATACGCAAAGACTCCCCCACCTTCGGACAATATGTGGGTGTAGAATTAAGCGAAGAAAACAAAAAACAGCTCTTCGTACCCCGCGGCATGGCCCACGGTTTCCTGGTTTTGAGTGAGGAGGCCATCTTCTCTTATAAAGTCGACAACCCCTATGCACCGCAACACGAACGCGGCATCCGTTTCAACGACCCTGCCCTCGGCATCGACTGGGGGGTAGCTGCAGAACAATTGTTACTATCCGAAAAAGACCGCATCGCCCCCTTGCTGGAAGAGGCTGAGATACCGGCTACAAAATAAGAGGTTGTCTCCTTTCACTAATTAAGCATTATAAACAACACAAACATGAACAACATATTAGTCACCGGCGGCGCCGGATTCATCGGTTCACACCTTGTACGCCTGTTGGTCAACAAATACCCGGACTACACCATTGTCAACCTCGACAACCTGACCTATGCCGGCAACCTGGCCAACCTCAAAGACGTAGAAGACAAAGCCAACTACCGCTTTGTAAAAGCCGACATCTGTGACTACGCACAAATGCAACAAGTATTTGCCGACTACCGGATCACCGGTGTGATCCACCTGGCCGCCGAGTCGCACGTTGACCGCTCCATTACCGATCCGTTCATCTTCGCCAAGACCAACGTCATCGGCACCCTCACCCTGCTGCAGGCCGCCAAAGAATACTGGAAAAACGACATGGAAGGCAAGCGCTTCTACCACGTATCCACAGATGAAGTATACGGCTCACTCGACAACGGAGGCTTCTTCCTGGAGACCACTCCCTACGACCCCAAGTCACCCTACTCCGCCTCCAAAGCCTCGTCCGACCATTTCGTACGGGCCTTCCACAATACCTATAAGCTCCCCATCGTGGTAAGCAACTGTTCCAACAACTATGGACCATATCAATTCCCTGAAAAACTGATTCCCCTTTTCATTAACAATATCCGCCACAATAAACCGCTACCGGTATACGGAAAAGGTGAAAACGTGCGTGACTGGCTTTACGTAGAAGACCACGCCCGCGCCATAGACCTTATCTTCCATAAGGGCAAGAATGGCGACACCTACAACATCGGAGGATTTAACGAGTGGAAAAATATCGACCTGATCAGGGTCATGATCAAGGTCGCCGATAAGCTGCTGGGCCGCCCCGAAGGCGAATCCGAAAAACTGATCAGCTATGTGACGGACCGTGCCGGGCATGACCTGCGCTATGCCATCGACTCCACCAAACTCCATGAGGAATTAGGCTGGTCACCCTCCCTCCAGTTTGAGGAAGGCATCGAAAAAACCATCCGTTGGTACCTCGACAACCAATCCTGGATGGACAACGTGACCTCCGGCAGCTATCAGCAATATTACGAACAAATGTATAAAAACCTATAATTATATAATATATGAAAATTACGATTGTCGGAACCGGCTATGTCGGACTGGTCACCGGCACCTGCTTCGCCGAAATGGGCGTAGATGTCAGCTGTATAGACATTGACAAAAACAAAATAGACAAGCTTAACAACGGCATTATTCCCATATATGAACCCGACCTAGACACGCTGGTACATAAAAATGTAAAAGCCGGGCGCCTGCACTTCTATACGGACATCGCCCAATCCATTCATAATACGGATGTAATATTCAGCGCAGTAGGAACCCCTCCCGACGAAAACGGCAGCGCCGACCTGAAATACGTGCTGGAGGTGGCCACTAACGTAGGCGCACTCATGCAGCAATATGTACTCTTTGTCACCAAAAGTACGGTACCCGTAGGTACCGCCGAAAAAGTACGCGAAGCCATACGCGCCGCCCAGCAGGCAAGGGGGGTGGATATCCCCTTTGATGTAGCGTCCAATCCCGAATTTCTTAAAGAAGGTGCCGCCATTAACGACTTCATGCGCCCCGACCGTATTGTAGTAGGTATTGACAGTGACAAAGCCCGCGGCATCATGGACCAACTGTACAAACCTTTTACCCTCAACGGACATCCGGTAATTTTCATGGATGTGGCTTCTGCGGAAATGACCAAATATGCGGCCAATGCCATGCTGGCCACCCGCATCAGTTTCATGAACGACATTGCCAACCTCTGCGAACGCTTAGGTGCCAACGTACACGAAGTACGTAAAGGCATAGGCAGCGATCCGCGCATAGGCTCAAAATTCCTGTATCCGGGCTGTGGCTACGGTGGCTCCTGCTTCCCGAAAGATGTAAAGGCCCTTATCAAAACGGCAGAAGAACAGGGCTACAACATGCGGGTATTACAGGCCGTAGAAGAGGTCAATGAAGACCAAAAAACACTACTCTATCGCAAACTCTACAAACACTTCAACGGCGTTCTCCAAGATAAAAAAATCGCGATCTGGGGGCTGGCTTTCAAACCTCAGACCGACGATATGCGCGAAGCCCCTTCCCTGGCCATCATTGAAAAACTGATCGCCGCCGGCTGCCGGGTATCTACTTTCGATCCGGTAGCCATGCATGAGGCCCAACACCGTATAGACCATCAGGTCGATTTTTGCGAAGACATTTACGCTGCCGCCAAAGACGCCGATGCCATACTCCTGGTCACCGAATGGAAGGAATTCAGGCTGCCCGACTGGCAGAGCATCCGCACCAACATGAAAACCCCGGTGATATTTGACGGCCGCAATATATACGACCCCCTCGAAATGAAGAAAGAAGGCTTTACCTATTATGGCCTCGGCATATAACATTACAACATGAAACGCATACTTGTCACCGGCGGCGCCGGATTCATAGGCTCTCATCTCTGCCAGCGGCTCCTCAACGAGGGGAATGACGTTATTTGTCTCGACAACTACTTCACCGGCTCACGCGAAAACATCATCCACCTGCTCGACAATCCACGCTTTGAACTTGTCCGCCATGACGTGATCAATCCTTACATGGCCGAAGTCGACCAGATCTACAACCTGGCCTGCCCCGCCTCACCCATCCACTACCAGCACAACGCCATCAAAACGATCAAAACATCGGTAATGGGCGCCATCAATATGCTGGGGCTGGCCAAGCGGACCAAAGCGGTGATCCTCCAGGCCTCCACCAGTGAAGTCTACGGAGACCCCCACGTACATCCCCAGCCCGAAAGCTACTGGGGCAATGTCAACCCCATCGGCATCCGCTCCTGCTATGACGAAGGAAAGCGCTGCGCCGAAACCCTGTTCATGGACTACCACCGACAGAATAATGTTCGGATAAAAATCATCCGCATATTCAACACCTACGGGCCGCGCATGCACCCGCAAGACGGCCGCGTAGTGTCCAACTTCATTATCCAAGCCCTGCAGGGTAAAGATATCACCATTTATGGTGACGGTACCCAAACCCGCAGCTTCCAGTATGTAGACGACCTCGTGGAGGCGATGATCCGCATGATGGCGACCCCCGACAGCTTTATAGGACCGGTGAATACCGGCAATCCCAATGAGTTTACTATGCTGGAACTCGCACAACTGGTCATCCGGCTCACCGGCTCCAAATCAAAAATCGTACACATGCCCCTTCCGTCCGACGATCCCAAACAACGCCAGCCGGACATCACACTGGCAAAAAAAATGCTCGGCGGATGGGAGCCCAATATCCAATTGGAAGACGGGCTGAAAAAAACAATTGCCTATTTCGAATCTATAACCCGATAACTATATAACTACTTATAATGAAAACAGCGCTGATTACCGGCATCAACGGACAAGACGGCTCTTACCTGGCCGAATTCTTACTGGAGAAGGGATATAACGTGCACGGCATCATTCGCCGCGCCTCTTCTTTCAATACCCATAAAATCGAACACCTGTATATCGACGACCTGATCGAAGACATGCACAAGAACCGCAAGGTACAGCTGCATTACGGCGATATGACCGATTCGTCCAACCTCATCCGCCTGATCCAAACCATCCGGCCGGACGAGATCTACAACCTGGCGGCTCAATCACACGTGAAAGTTTCTTTTGAAGTGCCCGAATACACCGCCGAAACCGACGGAGTAGGTACATTGAGATTATTGGAAGCCGTACGGATCTGCGGCCTGGAAAAGCAAACCAAGATCTACCAGGCTTCAACCTCCGAGCTCTACGGCCTTGTGCAGGAAGTACCACAAAGCGAAACAACACCTTTCTACCCCCGCTCTCCCTATGCCGTAGCCAAACTGTACGGCTTTTGGATCACCAAAAACTACCGCGAGGCCTACGGTATGTTTGCCGTAAACGGTATCCTCTTTAACCACGAGAGTGAGCGCCGCGGCGAAACCTTTGTGACCCGGAAGATTACCCTGGCCGCCGCACGTATCGCCCACGGCTACCAGAAAAAGCTTTACCTCGGTAACCTCGACGCCCGTCGCGACTGGGGATATGCCAAAGACTACGTACAATGTATGTGGATGATCCTGCAACATGAAAAACCCGAAGATTTTGTAATCGCCACCGGCGAAATGCACACAGTGCGTGAATTTTGCACCCTGGCGTTCAAAGAACTGGGCATTGAACTCGAATGGCAGGGCGCCGGAGTGGATGAAAAAGGCGTTTGCAAAAAAACAGGCAAAACACTGGTAGAAGTGGACCCGGCCTATTTCCGCCCCACAGAAGTGGAACAGCTGCTGGGCAACCCCAACAAAGCCAAAACCCTCCTGGGATGGAACCCCGTACAAACCCCCTTCCCCGAACTGGTAAAACGCATGGCCAGGTTTGATTACGAATACGTGGAAAAAATCAATAATTCCCGGATTAAGTACTAAAAAATTAAGACTTTACTTTATGAATACTAATTACTCGCCTTCAGCCCACGGATCCGCTGCACCCGGCGCTCCGTTAATTTTAGTGACCGGCGGTACCGGCTTTATCGGTTCCCACACAGTGGTTGAACTGCAACAGTCCGGCTTCGAAGTGGTGATCGTTGATAACCTCTCCAACTCCTCCGTTAAAGTACTTGACGGGATCACCCGCATTACAGGTACACGGCCGCACTTCGAAGAGGTGGATTGCTGCGACTACAAGGCGATGAGCACAGTATTCGAGAAGTATAAAAACATCAAAGCCGTCATCCACTTTGCCGCCAGCAAGGCGGTCAATGAAAGTGTACAAAAGCCCCTGCTCTACTACCGCAACAACCTGCTATCATTAGTCAACCTGATGGAACTGATGATTGCCCATGAGGCCCCTAACCTGGTATTTTCATCCTCATGTACTGTTTACGGCCAGCCCGATCCCGAATTTTTGCCCGTGACCGAAGATGCGCCCATAAAACCGGCCCTGTCTCCTTACGGCAACACCAAACAAGTCGGTGAAGAAATTATCCGGGACACCGTATATTCCGGCACCGGCCTTAAATGTATACTGCTTCGTTATTTCAATCCCATAGGTTCGCATCCCAGCGCCGAGATCGGTGAATTGCCCTTGGGCGTACCCCAGAACCTGGTTCCCTTCATTACGCAAACCGCTATCGGACTGCGGAAGCAACTCAGTGTCTTCGGCAATGATTACAACACCCCCGATGGCAGCTGCATCCGTGACTATATCAATGTAGTAGACCTGGCCAAGGCACACGTTGCCGCCATCCGCAGACTGATCGAAGACCGGCAGGCCGACCGCCTCGAGACCTTTAATGTAGGTACCGGCCGCGGCTTATCCGTATTGGAGCTTATTGACATCTTCCAACAAGTGAGCGGTGTAAAGTTGAACTATGTAATCGCCGGACGCCGTGAAGGAGACATAGAACAAGTTTGGGCTGATCCTCAAAAGGCCAACACCGTATTAGGCTGGGAAGCCAAGGCCAGCATCGAAGACACCCTGCGTTCGGCCTGGAAGTGGGAACAAAAAATCCGGGGAAAATAAGCGCCTGCGCCGTTAAATTAGCGGTGCAGATGCGTCAGTTGATAGTATAGATAACGATCTATAAGCACCAGTCCTGCCAACATAGCTGATAACAACACCCAGTCCGGAGCCAGGTTTTTCCAACTCAACAGCAAGACCGGAATGGCGATCAGCAGATAGACGGCCATAATAAGCAGTGTGGCTTTGGCGTGGTCCAACCCTTTACGCAACAAGGCATGGTGCGTATGCTGCTTATCCGGTTTAAAAGGAGAACGGCGCTGCAACAAGCGTAAGAAAAAGACCCGGGTAGTATCAAATACCGGCACCAATACCATGACCACTCCGGCGCTAAGCACCGCATGAAACTTATAAGGGCTATAATCAGGTAAAGTACCATTAGTATTAATAAAGTGCAAAGTCGATATGGCCAAAAGAAAACCAATGGTCAATGATCCGGTATCCCCCATAAAAATAGAAGCCGGTTGCCAGTTATAGTACAAAAAGGCCAATAAGGCACCGGCATAGCAGGCCAGATAGGCGGCCCAAATCACATTGCCCAACCAAAAATTCCACAAAGCCAGAAAAGACAATACGCTAAAAGCCATAAATCCGGCCAGGCCATCTATTCCGTCAGCCAGATTAAACGCATTCGTGACAAAGACAATAAACAGAACGCCCAAACTATAGCCCAGCCATTCAGGCAACATTTCTACGCCAAAGAGGCCGTGAAACGACAGCAGCCGGATATCCACGGTAGCGACCACCAGGCTTGCAGCCAACAATTGTACAAGTAATTTTATAAGCGGAGACACCGGCACCATATCGTCCCGTATCCCCATCAAGGCCATCAGCGCCAAGGCCGCCGTATAAGAACGGTAGGGCTCCAATGCGAAACCTTCCGGCAACCATAGCAACAAAGCGCATAAAAAGCCGGCAAACATGACGGCCCCTCCCATGGAAGGAATAGTACCCTTATGTATTTTCCGTCGTCCGCCCTTATCCATTACATGCAAACGTTGAAGCAACTTCACGAATAAAGGCATCACTAAGAAAGTGAACATCAGAGATGTCATTGCACAATATAAAACATTCCCCATAAAATGAGTTCGAATAAGACTTCAAATGTAAACTATTTTTACCATATAACAAAATCAACGCTTCTTCAACAGGATATTAACATGTTACTAACATTTTAAAACCAGCACAAAGATGTAATAATCAAATGATTTATTTCGTTTATTAACAAATCATAGAATGTTCATTGCGCAGGGGACTTAATTCGCTATCTTTGTCCGGGTAAAAAAACAAACATGGCAAAAGCAAGCAACTCCTATAAAAAAACCGAAGCCAACATCCACATGGCAGGCCTTGAACTCGGGAAAAAACCGCCGCAGGCGGTAGACCTGGAAGAGGCCATATTAGGCGCCATCATGCTGGAAAAGGATGCGCTTGTCAATATACAAGGGCTCCTCAAACCCGAAAGTTTTTACAAAGAAAGTCACCAGAAAATTTACCGGGCCATCCAAAACCTCTCCGTACGCCACGAGCCCATCGACCTTTATACCGTATCGGAAGAACTCAAAAAGAAAGGCGAACTGGATGAGATCGGAGGGCCATATTACCTGTCACAGCTAACCCTCCGGGTAGGATCCGCCGCGCATATAGAATTCCACGCCAAGATTGTGGCGCAGAAATACATACAACGCGAACTCATCGGTATTTCATCAGAAATACAGCGGGACTCTTTTGACGACGCTATAGAAGTAGACAAATTACTGGATACCGCCCAACAGAAGATATTCGACCTGGCAGAAGGCAACATCCGCACGGAAACACAACACATCAGTTCTATTGTAGACGAAGCGGTCAAAGAAATCGAAACAGCCCAGCAACGCACAGACGGCCTGAGCGGAACCCCTTCGGGTTTCAGCGCCCTCGACCGTATTACCCTGGGCTTTCAGCCATCGGATATGCTGATCGTCGCCGCCCGCCCCTCTATGGGTAAAACAGCCTTCGTGCTATCCATGGCACGGAACATGACGGTAGAACACAATGTCCCGGTCGCTTTCTTCTCTCTTGAAATGTCGTCCATACAGCTGGTAAAACGCTTGTTGTCCAGCGAGACCGGCATAGCCTCCGAAAAAATACGCGGAGGAGCCAAGCTAACCATGCAGGAATGGAGCCATCTGGAAACCAACCTCAGCAAATTAGTCAAGGCGCCTTTATATATAGATGACACGCCGGCCCTCTCCATTTTTGAATTCCGGGCCAAGGTGCGGCGATTAGCCCTTTCACACGGCATCAAGGCAGTCATCATCGACTACCTGCAGCTGATGACCGGCCCCCCGGACCTGCGCGGTCTCCGCGAACAAGAAGTGTCGGCCATATCCCGCTCCCTCAAGGCCATAGCCAAGGAACTCAATATCCCGATCATTGCCTTGTCGCAGCTCAACCGTTCGGTGGAAACCCGTGGCGGTAACAAACGGCCGCAACTGAGCGACTTGCGTGAGTCGGGCGCTATCGAACAAGATGCCGACCTGGTACTCTTCATCCACCGTCCGGAATATTACGGCATGAACGAAGACGAAGCCGGCAACTCTCTCCACGGCATTGCCGAAATTATTATTGCCAAGCACCGTAACGGCGCTACCGGCGACGTGCAGCTACGTTTCTACAACGAGCAGGCCCGCTTTGCCAACCTTGACGATGCACAGCTATCGGCCCTGAAAGAGGGAATGCCCGCCGGCCAAACCATTACCATGCAGTCGAAAATGAACACGCAATCCGGCCACATGCCGCAAAGCGCAGAGTTTGACCTGCCGCCTGCTCATGACGATGAAGCACCTTTCTAATTGGGTGCTGGTGAAACCCGGTGGAGGACCTTCCTACCGGGTTTCTTTTTATACTTAACTATTGATAAAATACAGGTTCCGGCTTATCGGGCGTATAGCGCTGCAGGTTAGCCCCCGGTTCACTGCCCAGACTGAACCAGCTGCTGCTGCCGCCACCGGGATTGATCACCGCATAGCCCAACTGCAATTGTATAGAGGTAAAAAACAACCGGTCATTCTTAATCCTCACCCCACCGCCGCAGGTCAGGTAAAAGTCATTGACAAACATTCTGTAGTCATCACCCAACCATCCCATATCCGAAAAAGCATAAAAAGCGAAGCGGAAATTATAAAAATAAACCGGCGAGAAATACACCGCCTCCAAATTAATCAGCATACGGTTTAAACCGGTAACAGCCGGAAGGCTCAAACAACGCAGGTTATTGCCAAAAGCCACCTTCTCCCGCTCCCCCTCCAGGCGGTTCAGGCCCGTGGTATAATCCAGCCTGATAAAATTACGTAGACTCCCCTCTCCCAACCGGAACAAGTTGGTAAAGTACATCAGGCGCGCCGATACCGCGGTCTGCTGCGCTTCCCAGGACGGATCGAAATAGGAGCCATAACTCAGTTCACCGCTTATGAAGCCGATTGTAAACAGCTGTCCGGCACTCAACTTCGTACCCAGATAAAAACAATTGTAAAACTCCCCCCAGGAATGGCCTGTCGTCAGTTCCAGCTTGTAACCGTAAGGAATATCCTCACTGGTGGCAAAGCCGAAAATATGGTTACCCCGGTAGAAGCTCTCCCGGTAAAGACCGACGGCCGCCAGTCCTATGGTTGTATTTTGATAATAAGGGTTCCACCAGGGTCCTACATCAAGCGCCCGCTCATGATACACCCGGTTAAACCAACGCCCGGTCAAAAAGAGCGAAGATTTCACCTGCTTGAGCTTGATGGATACACCACCCCATAAGTCTATGATCTGCCTGTTGACCGGCAATGCCGTATCCTCCAGCAACAATCCTTCTTTCACAGACTCCATACGGTATAAAGCGCCAAGGGCGAAATCCGTAGGCCGGATGAAATGCTTTTCCAGCCGGCCCTCATAACGGTACTGCTCATAACTCATATCCGCCGACAACCCCACATTAAAAAACGAACCAAACATGTTCTTCACATCATAGCCTAAAATATACCCCTGAAAATGCGGCGCCGAGGTACGGAAATAGGACCCCAGCGTAAGCCGGTGCCCCAATCCCAGAAAGTTATCATCATAGGCCCAATAGCCATACTCCCCTGAGGTTTTTTGGTCCAGGCCCAGGTTAATACTCCAGTGATCACGCGAATACACAAAGACATCAACCATATCCGGATACTGCCGGCTATCGCTTGGCTGAACCAGAATATAGGCGTCGGATATAAAGTTCAAGGCGCGCAACACCTCTTCATTATGCACCATGGTGCCGGGAACCACCACGTCGCCCTTTTTGAACAACAAGTATTTCCGGATCACATGTTCTCGCGTCATATAGTGTATGGCGTCTATCGCCCGGGTAAAAAAATTACCCAACGAGTCGCCATACACATCATTCCGCACAATATAAATATTGGCAATAGTCTTTCCCTCAAAGGTTTCAAAATAAGCGGTTTCATCTACCAGCTTTTTCTCCGCCTCCTTTGCATCATGGCCCGTCCAGTCATTATTCACCACAATCGAATTCACAATAAAATTCGTAAACTTCGACTGCCTGGAACGCTCCTGCAGGGCGTCAAAAAACTCATTGGCCCTGGTATAACTTTCGTGATTTATCGTATCGGTCAGCTGCCTCCTCCGCCTATCCGTGATATCATGCGCATATACGACCGGTACAATCAGTACACAAAACAATATACCAAGCAATAGTCTCATTAGCCCAGGAAGGGATAGCGATAATTGTCCGCCGTCACAAAAGTTTCTTTGATGGTTTGGGGCGATACCCAACGCAACAGATTCAACAACGATCCGGCCTTATCATTCGTACCCGAAGCCCTGGCGCCGCCGAAAGGCTGTTGCCCTACAACCGCTCCGGTAGGTTTATCATTGATATAAAAGTTTCCGGCGGCATTGTATAATTTAGCGCTGGCTTCTGCAATCGCCGCCTTGTCATTGGCAAATACGGCGCCGGTCAAGGCATAGGGCGAAGTCGTATCCACCAATTCCAGCATCTTGCTCCACTCCTCATCCTTGTATACATAAATAGTCAGCACCGGACCGAAGATTTCTTCCTCCATCGTCTTGAAATGCGGATCACCGGTCACCACGACCGTCGGATCTATAAAGTAGCCCTTGCTGTCATCATAGGTGCCACCCGCAATAATTTCGGCATCCTTAGCGGTCTTGCAATAGTCGATATAGCCTGTAATATTCCGGAAAGCCGCCTGATCAATTACAGCATTCACAAAATTCGACGTATCATCGGGGGCGCCCACTTTTACCGTTTTCAATTCCGCCACCAGCAATTCTTTCACTGCGGGCCAAAGCGACTGCGGCAGATAAGCGCGGGAAGCCGCCGAACACTTCTGCCCCTGAAACTCAAAAGCGCCACGAATCAGATTTGCAGCCAGCTGCTTGGGACAAGCAGTCGGATGGGCTACCACAAAGTCCTTGCCTCCGGTTTCGCCCACCAAGCGCGGATAGGTACGATAATTAGCAATATTATCGCCTATGGTCTTCCAGATTTCCTGAAATACCGCGGTTGACCCGGTAAAGTGGATACCGGCAAAGTCCCGGTGGCTGAAAATCTCAGCACCGGCATCTTTTCCACTGACATACACCAAATTGATTACACCATCCGGCAAGCCTGCTTCACGCAATAACTGCATAATAAAATAGGCTGAATACACCTGGGTATTCGACGCTTTCCATACCACGGTATTACCCATTAATGCAGGAGCGGTGGGCAGATTACCGGCAATGGAAGTAAAATTAAAGGGGGTCAATGCAAAGACAAAGCCTTCCAGCGGACGGTAATTCAAACGGTTCCACATACCGAACTGTGAGGCGGGCTGCTCTTTATAAATGGTAGAAAGGTAATACACATTAAAACGGAAGAAGTCTATCAGCTCACACGCTGCGTCAATCTCCGCCTGAAATACGTTTTTCGACTGCGCCAGCATGGTTGCGGCATTCAGCACATCCCGGTATTTGGTCGCCAGCAGGTCTCCCGCTTTCATAAAGACCGTAGCGCGATCCTGCCAGGCCATGGCTTCCCAGGCCGGTTTAGCCTTCAAAGCAGCTGCGATAGCCTGCTGCACCTCCTCACGGCCACCCTGATGGTAATGTCCGATCACATGCTGGTGATCATGAGGGGGCGTTACCGCCTTGGTCTTTCCGGTACGGATTTCTTTTCCGCCGATATACATTGGAATATCAATCTGCTCATTGTACATTTTTTTATACATAGCCAACAATGACTGGCGCTCAGGACTACCCGGAGCATACGATTTTACAGGCTCATTGGCCGGCGGTGCAAGGTGAAAATATCCGTTGTGCATAAGTTAAAGGTTTAAAGATTTAAATATTAAAAAGACACCGGTACTACCGCTTCGCCCGGAGGGATGATATAGCGGTAAAGGAACAAATATATGGATTTTTTCATAAAAAAACAAAAGCGCTCTACGAGAATAGATTGTATACTTTATATAGAAAAATGTAAAGTTTTGTTTGCAAATCGTAAAATTTACTTATAGCTTTGCAGGGCTAAAACTTAATTATTTATGAAATTTGCATTCTTACCGTACTATTTCAAAAAAGTAGGTATTGTCGGTATCGTTGCCTTTGTGGCCATCATCATCATTACAAGCATTGTCACCCTCTTCCAGGCGCTTGGCGACTTACCTGAAGCCGGCAGCGTTGAAGAAAGTTTCCGGCTGGGAACGGAACTGGGGCAAGCTATGATGCTGCGCCATGTCTGGATCACTCAGCTTAGCGGCACGCTCATCCTGGTATCCATCGCCTGCTATATGCTATCCAAAGAAAAAATAGATGACGAATACATGGACGCCATGCGTTGGGAGTCGCTTCGCCAGGCGCTTATCATCAGCATAGGCATTACGATCGCCTGCATTCTTCTCAACATTGAGCTAAAGGCAAAGCTACTGTTGCTCATTCAATTCATTACCTACCTGATCACTTTTAAGGTAAAGAAATCACGTAATCTCAATGCCTAATATGAAAAACCTCATAAAAGTAGAACGGGCGCGCCACAACCTGTCACAACAGGACCTGGCCGATAAACTGGGCGTTACCCGCCAGTCGGTTTACGCCATTGAGTCCGGAAAATTCATTCCCTCCACCCTGCTGGCCTTGAAAATGGCCCGCCTCTTCCACCTCAAAGTAGAAGAACTGTTCGAACTCGAAGAAAACGAAATCAACTAAATATCAAACAAATGAAAAAATCATTAACCCTCTTTGCCTTGCTGCTGGCGGTACTATGCTCCGCCAATGCACAAACAGAGAAGCTCAAACTCACAGAGTATGATCTTCCGAACGGACTGCATGTGATCCTGCACCAGGACCACAGCACCCCCAATGTGGTAGTATCCCTGATGTACCACGTGGGCGCCAAAAATGAAGACACCACCCGTACCGGTTTCGCCCACCTCTTTGAACATTTGATGTTTGAAGGATCCGAAAACATTGGTCGCGGCCAGTACTTTAAAATGGTACAGGGTGCAGGCGGATCATTGAATGCCAATACTACACAGGACCGTACTTACTACTACGAGCTGATGCCCTCCAACCAACTCGAGCTGGCCTTGTGGATGGAAGCCGAACGCCTGCTCCATGCCAAGATCGACAGCATCGGTGTAAACACCCAGAAAGGAGTAGTGATCGAAGAAAAGAAACAATCCTATGATACCCGCCCTTACGGCACCTGGATGTATGAAATCGGCCGCCGCGCTTTCACCCAACACCCTTACCGCTGGCAAACCATCGGCGCCGAAGCGCATATCCGCAACTCCTCGTTCGATGATGTATACAACTTCTATAAGACATTCTATGTACCCAACAACGCCGTGCTGGTAGTCGCCGGCGACTTTGACGAAGCGCAAACCAAACAATGGATTGAAAAATACTATGCCGGTATCCCCAAAGGCACCCGCCCCATCTATCGCCCGGAAATCGTTGAACCCGAACAAACCAAAGAAGTGCGTGATATCGTATACGACAAAGTACAGATGCCCGCCGTATTCATGGGCTACCACGCCCCGGCAATGACCAAAGAGGCTTATGCCATCGAAATCCTCTGCAAAATCCTTTACGGCGGCAGCAGTTCCCGTTTTAAAACCAATATCGATGATAAAGGCATAGCCCTTCAAACAGTCGTTTTCCCCCATATACAGGAACATCCGAACCTGACCTATGTACTGGGTATCGCCAATGGAGGAAAAACAGCCGAAGAAGTGGAAGCCGCCATCAATGCCGAAATGGACCGTGTACAGGAAGAATTAGTCAGTGAAGATGAATTCAAAATGGCCATGGCCGCCAAAGAATATGAGGTAGCCCAGAGTTATACCAAAAATGAAGACATTGCCTATGAATTGGCCAATAACTACACCTATTTCAAAGACGCTGGCCGCATTAACAATACACTGAGTTTTTATGAAGGCATTACCCGCGAAGAGCTGCAACGCGTGGCTAAAAAATACTTCAACAAGAATAACCGTGTAGTCCTCTACTACCTCCCCGAATCTGAAAAGAAATAGACAAGAGACATTAAAAATATTAAATACAATGAAAAAGATATTCAACATAATCCTCCTGCTATGTGTTAGCTTTGCGGTAAACGCACAGGATATAGACCGCAGTGTCGTTCCCTCGGCGGCTCCTGCAAAAGCGCTTGAAATCAAAGATGCCCAAACCTTCAGCCTGCCCAACGGACTCAAGGTATTTGTAGTGGAAGACCACCGCGCTCCGGTTATTTTCTATTCTGTCATGCTTGATATCGACCCTGCCCTTGAGGGCTCCAAAGCCGGTATGCAGGATATGTTCATGACCGTTATAGGTACAGGCACCAAAAACCGGAGCAAGGAACAGCTGAGCCGTGAAACCGACCTGATCGGCGCCCGTATCAGCAGCGACAACCGTGGCGGTCATGCCGGCGCACTCAAAAAACATGACGCCAAACTGCTTGAACTCTTCTCCGACATCCTCCTGAATCCCGTATTCACCCAAAAAGAACTGGATATTAACCTTGATAAAGAACGGAGCGGCCTCAAAATGCTGGGTGACGACGCCGGAAGTATCAATAAACGTTTGTCTGCCGCACTGACCTACGGCAAAGGCTATCCCTCCGGCGAACTGACTACGGCCGAAAGCCTCGACAAGATCACCGTACAGGACCTGGAAAACTATCACAAGACCTACTTTGCTCCCAACGTAGCCCGCTTGGTAATTGTAGGGGATATCAGCCTGGCCGAAGCCAAAGCCAACGCCGAAAAATACTTCGGCAAATGGGCCAAAAAGAAAGTTCCCGTAAGCAAATATACCATTCCCTCCGCCCCCGAAAAGACACAAGTAGCCTTCTACAACAAACCCGGTGCTGTGCAGTCTTCCATTGATGTAAGCTACCCCGTACAACTGCGTACCGGAGCCCCCGACCAACTGGCAGCCGGCATCATGGCCTATATTATGGGTGGCGGCAGCGAAGGCCGTTTATTCCAGAACCTGCGCGAAAAGCACAGCTACACTTATGGTGTTTATAACATACTCAGTCCTGGTGATTTAACCGGACGTTACAGTCTGACCGCCGGCCGCGGAGGCGCCGCACAGGTAAAAGCAACCGCCACCGACAGCGCCATCTACTTCATCGAACAAGAAATGCGCAAGCTGATCAATACCCCGGTGAGCGAACAAGAACTGAAAAACGCCAAGACCTTCATGATCGGCAGTTTCGGCCGCTCTCTCGAAGATGCCTCCACCATTGCGAACTTTGCCGTAAATATAGACAAATACAAACTACCGAAAAATTATTACAAGACCTACCTGCAGCGCCTTGACGCCGTAACCGTGGCCGATGTTCAGGCTGCCGCAAAAAAATACCTCCGTCCCGACAACGCATGGATTGTAGTTACCGGCGATAAATCTCATGCCGAAGGCCTCAAGCAGTTTAACGGCAACAACAGCGTACAATTCTACGACATCAACGCCAATCCCATCGCCGCCCCCGAAACCAAAACGGCGGATGTAAGTGCCGAACAAATCATTGCCAACTATGTGAAAGCGCTTGGTGGCGCCGACGCCATCAACGCCGTAAATGACTATACCATCACCGGCAGCATCAATGCCATGGGCCAGGTACTGAGTGTTACCCAACAATTCAAGCAACCCAACCTCACCTCCATGAGCATGGGTATGCAGGGCATGATCGTACAAAAGATCGTATTTACCGGCAACTCACTCAAAATCTCCGGCATGGGCGGCAACCAGGAGTTCACCGAGGGCAAAGAATTTGAAGCGGCAAAAACCGAAGCCGGTCCCTGCCCCGAAATGAACCTGATACAAAACGGCTACAAACTTACCGTTAAAGGCATTGAAAAAGTAGGCAATACCGATGCTTATGTAATGGACGCTGAGAAGAGCAGTGTAAAGACCTACTGGTTTGATACCACCACCGGCCTTCTGCTCAAAACCTCCGCTACCGACAACACGCCTCAAGGTCCCGTACAGCAAGTGGTTGAATACAGCGACTACCGGGCCGTGAACGGCGTACTCTTCCCCTTCAGCAACAAACAGAAGATTGCAGCCATGGAAATGAATATCACCGTAGAGTCCGTAAAAGTGAACACCGGACTGGATGATGCGCTTTTCCAATAAGACCTTGTACCGAAATGGCTACAGCTTTAGCCCAATAAAAAAAAGAGGGTGTCCAAAAAGTAAAATGGACATCCTCTTTTGTTTTTTGTTTCGGAGCGTTTTTTCTGATAAAAAATCTGATTTCCTCAGATTTTCGCCCATAGCGCATTTTGGTGGATATAATCCATCCTCATAAGCTGG
>JAVBQY010000010.1:0-17015 GCA_031548545.1 Bacteroidales bacterium
ACTGGTGGGTACCGCGCCCTTTTGCGGCATCATAGTCAATAGTTCCGGCGGGACGATGACCTTTCCTTCCAGTGAAGCTTCCTGGACCCTGCCTGCCGGTTTCCGCGTAGGCAGCTATACCGACCTTAGCGGCAACAGCGGCTTGGTGGACTGCGCAGGAGCGCTGCCCACGGTCACCGGTAGCAGCGGCGCGGTGCGTTGTGGCAGCGGGGTGGTCAGCCTTTTGGCTACCCCCTCTGCAGGGGCTACCATTGACTGGTACAGCGCCGCTACAGGTGGGACCTTACTGCTTTCCGGTAACACGGCCTACAGCCCTTCCGTTGCAAGCAATACTACTTATTACGCCCAGGCCCGCAATACGGGGACGCAATGTACTTCTGCTTCACGTACTGCCGTAGTGGCTACGGTGAACGCCCTGCCTGTGATCAGCACGCAGCCCGTAGCGGCAGCGGTATGTGCAGGCAATACCAACACTTTCACGGTGGCCGCTACTGCGGGGGCCGGTTCCGGGCCTTACTATCTCTGGTACCAGAGCGGCAGTGCAACGGGCAATACGACCAATAGCTTTACTACCGCTACCGCCGGCAATGTCTATGCGGTGGTGTCCAACTCCAACGGTTGTTCGGTGACTTCCACTACCGTAGCTTCTACCTTGCTGGTGACCCCGCCCAAGCCTACCCTTACTCCGGGTACACTCACCGTCTGTGAAGGCTCCACTACCACCATTAGCCTGCCCGACTGGTACGGCTTGCCCGATGTGAATGAAAGGAACTACCATATCCCCGGGCTTGTCTGGGCGCGCACGGCCAACGTAGGCGCCGGCACCTATATGGGCCAGGTGCAGAGCCCCGATGGCTGCTGGTCTGTCATGAGTGATGTGGTGACCATTGCAAGTGAGTCTTGTTTGGGCAACTGTAATGCGCCCAACTACACCTTAGGCACCACTACCTGGGCGGGATGTAATTCTACCTATACTACAGCCTCCGGCACGGGCGGATCTTGGGTCTTTGCCAACCAGCCGGATACCTATACCCCTTTTGTGCAGTGGAATAAACCATCTGTGGCTTGGCCTGTGAGCGGTACTGTGTCCAATTGGACTTCCGGGACAAGTACAGCCTCAAGTTGGTCTAATGGCTACCCCTGCCCGACGGGGTGGCGATTGCCGACCCAGGCGGAGTTCCAAGCCTTGCACAATGCCGGTACGGTTTGGCGGGCTGCCGGCGCTAAAGGTAATGCAGTGGCTGGTCGCTTCTACGGCTCCGGCGCCAGCACATGCTCGCTCCCGACTCCAAGCAATTGTATTTTTCTGGTTGCTGCCGGCTTCCGCAGCAACAGCGGTGGTACGCTCGATAGTCAGGGTAGCTACGGCCGCTATTGGTCCTCTGTGCAGTACGATAGCACGTACGGATACTTCATGGCCTTCTATAGTAGCAGTAGCAATCCGGCCAGCAGCTACGGTAAGGCTTACGGCTTTTCGGCCAGGTGCGTCCAATAGGAAACTTGTATTTTAGTTTTTTCGTTTTTTTTATCACCGCTCAAGCGCAGCAAGAGCGGTGGATAAAAAAACGGGGCTCCGGAAAATAATCAATAATAATGTTGTTTGATCGTTTCTTCTTGTTCTACGATCAACCGGCGCTGTCATTGAAGAAAAAAAACATCCACTTCTTACCTGCATTTAAGCTCACACTGGCCGAATAGTATGTTTGTATTGATTATCAATAGTTTTTTGTTGCCGGCTTCGTCCTCCTGCTTTGGCCGCCGGTCTTCAAACTTTCCGAATACCTGGCGCTGGCGGATGGCTATTTTCCAATCGGACGGTGCGTAGATAGCAATGCTGCTGAAGGTACAACTAATGTCCAGTGTGTTGATTTCGTCGGATAGCGCTGCCTTACCGAGGTCGATCTCCAATTTTCCGAACAGGCAACTGATATGCCCGCCTTTAAAATGATTACAGTCTATACTTTCCCTGGTGTCGCAGAACATATAGTCGCGGTAAATATAGCCTGATTCCGGATGATCATCCGGAAGGCTTGCTCCATGTCCGTCCGTTGGGCCGGGCCTGGCGCCGGAACCTTCGCCGGGACGTTTGAAGCGCCGGTTGTGCCTGCTCCGGCCGAAGAAGGCTTTAAGCAGGATGATCAGGCCGATAATGACCAATAGGATAGCCCAGTGGTTGGTACGTATAAAGCCGAAAGATTCAATGTCGAATTTCGGCAGGAGAAAGAAGCCGCCTGTCAACATCAGCAGGAGGCCAAGTCCCCACCTGTGGCGGGAGAAGAGGCAAACAAAACCCAATGCGGCCAATAGGGACGGCCATGAAAAGAGAATGTCCTTTCTGAAAAAAGGAGGTAATAATCCGGCGGTTGACAGATAAAGCAATACGCCACATGTAATGACTAATAGCCCCAAGATAATGGAGCTCACGCTGATTCCTGTAGGTTTCATAAGATAAATTTTATGTGAATAATTATAGGCTGCAATGCGGTGCCAATACCGCTTTGCAGAAGGGAGTGTCGTATCAGCTTAGGCTAAGCCTATTTTTGCAGCTGCAGGCCTATAATTCCGGAGATAATCAATAACAAGCAGAAAATACGCCAGAAGCCGGCGCTGTCATTGAAGAAAAAAATACCGATCAATACCGTTCCTACGGCGCCTATACCGGTCCATACCGCATAGGCGGTGCCTATGGGAATGGTTTTTTGCGCCATCCACAGCAGCCCGCCGCTGATGGCCATGGCCACGGCCGCAAAAGCAATTGCAGCGGCCTTTGCCGTGGCGCTTTCTGCGGTTTGTGATAATTTGAATCCCAATGGCCAACCCATTTCAAAAATAGCAGCCAAAAACAGATACAACCAATGCATGTTCGTTCACGGTTTACGATTAAAAATCCATTATTCCTCAGGGGGAGGCTATCGGTAGACAGGCCTGCAAAGATAGTTAATTTTGATGAACCGTGAAAATCAAGGAGAAAATAGTATCTTTGCAGCAGTCTCTTAAACATTGTTATGATAAATGCTGCATTGTCGGGTCTGTTTGCGGGATCTGCCATTTTAATAGGCGCCCTGCTGGGCTTGTACCTGAAATTGAATAATAGATTGGTCGCTGTGGTGATGGCTTTCGGCGCCGGTGTGCTGGTATCGGCCCTTTCCATAGATCTGATGAACGAAGCCTTTGATCAAAGCCACGCTCCTTTAGTTGTAGCCCTGAGCTTTTTGGCCGGTGCCCTGGTATTTGTGGGCGGCGACTACCTGATTGATACGCATGGCGGGCAATTCCGCAAGCACTCGCATGGCATGTCCGAACAGCAGAAGCAGGGCGGCGATGCAGCCGACAATTCGGGTACGGCAATTTTACTGGGCACCCTGCTCGACGGTATTCCCGAATCTTTTGTGGTAGGCGCCTCCATTGCCGCCGGCGGTTCAACCGGCCTTGTATTTATGATCGCCGTATTTATCAGTAACCTCCCGGAGGGTATGTCGGGCACTGTCGGTATGAAAATGGCCGGTATGTCTGTGCGCAATATTCTTTGGCTCTGGACCACCACCCTGGCGGCTACCATCCTGTCCGCTATCGGCGGCTTTCTTTTTCTGGGCGACGCTCCGGTGTTTGTCCGCGCCGCCGTCATGGCCTTTGCCTCCGGCGCTATATTGGCAATGCTCTGTGATACCATGATTCCCGAAGCCTTCAAATTCGGAGGCCGCTTTGTAGCGCTGATTACCGTGCTGGGCTTCCTGTTGGCTTTTCTATTAAGCAAATTAATGTAAAGATTAAACATATGAAAAAAAATGTATTGACACTTTTAGCCCTGCTGCTGCTGGTTAACGGCACGCTTTGGGCGGAAACCCTGACTTCGCCGGACGGCAGGCTGAAAATGATTTTTAAGTTAAACAATGGTGTTCCGGTCTACAGTCTGACCTATAAAGACAAGGAGGTTCTCCGCGAAAGCCGACTCGGCCTGGAGTTGAAGACCGACAAAAATACCGTGGCCTTCGGGGAGGATATGGATGTAAATGCCAATGTGCCGGAGCATATCCGTGCCACCCAGCAGGGGAGCGCCACCGGCGCTAAAGCCGTAAAAGCAGACCCTATGGCTTCTTTGTATGATAATTTTACCCTCTGGGCCGTAACAACCAATGTGTTTGATGAAAACTGGCAGCCGGTCTGGGGCGAGGTGAAAAGCATCCGCAACAACTATAATGAAATGCTGGTCTCGCTGAATCAAACCACTACCGGCCGGAAACTGGAAATCCGTTTCCGCCTGTTCAATGATGGCCTGGGCTTCCGTTATGAGTTTCCCGAGCAGAGCAAGCTGCTTTATTGCACCATTAAAGAAGAGAGGACCCAGTTTGCCATGCCCGGTGATGTTACGGCGTATTGGATTCCGGGTGACTATGATACCCAGGAATATGATTATACCACATCAAAGCTCTCCGACATCCGCAAACTGTTTAGGAGTGCGGTGAGTTCCAATGCCTCTCAGGAGCAGTTCTCCGAAACCGGCGTACAAACCCCGCTGATGCTGAAAACCAATGAGGGCCTCTATGTAAATATCCATGAGGCGGCATTGGTGGATTACTCCTGCATGTCATTGAACCTCGACGATAAAAACATGGTGTTTGAATCCTGGCTGACGCCCGACGCCTTGGGTAACAAAGGCTATTTGCAAACGCCCTGCACCTCGCCCTGGCGTACGGTGGTGGTGAGTGATGACGCCCGCGAAATCCTGGCCTCCAAGCTTATTCTGAACCTGAACGAGCCCTGTAAACTGGCCGATGTATCCTGGATCAAACCCGTAAAATATATAGGTGTATGGTGGGAGATGATTACCGGTAAAAGTGACTGGTCCTACGCCCGGGTCCCCTCGGTAAAATTAGGTGTAACCGATTTTACCACACTCACGCCCAGCGGCCGTCATGCCGCCAATAATGACAATGTGAAAAAATATATAGACTTTGCCGCCGCTCATGGCTTTGCCCAGGTGTTGGTAGAAGGCTGGAATATCGGTTGGGAAGACTGGTTCGGCTATGCCAAAGAAAATGTATTTGATTTTCTGACGCCTTATCCCGATTTTGATATGGCCATGCTGCGCGACTATGCCAAAAGTAAGGGCGTGCGCCTGATGATGCACCATGAGACCTCTTCTTCAACACGTAACTATGAGCGCTACATCGACAGGGCCTATCAACTGATGGTAGACAATAATTACAATGCCGTAAAGACCGGTTATGTGGGCAATATCCTGCCCCGTGGCGAGCGGCACTACGGACAGTGGATTGTAAACCACTACCTGCATACCGTGAAAAAAGCGGCGGATTACCACCTGATGATCAACATGCACGAGGCGGTGCGCCCGACCGGCCTGCACCGTACTTATCCCAACCTGCTGGGGCAGGAGTCTGCCCGCGGTACCGAGTTTCAGGCCTTTGGCGGCAGTAAGCCCAATCATACCACCTTGTTGCCTTTCACCCGTTTGATGGGTGGCCCTATGGACTATACCCCCGGCATTTTCGAAATGGATATCAATAAACTTAATCCTGATAATAATTCGCACTGCAATACTACACTTTGTAATCAGCTGGCGCTCTACCTGACCATGTACAGCCCCTTGCAAATGGCAGCCGACCTGCCCGAAAATTACGAGCGCTTCATGGATGCCTTCCAATTTATCAAAGACGTAGCAGTAGATTGGGATGATAGCAAATACCTTGAGGCCGAGCCCGGTGAGTACATTACCGTAGCCCGCAAGGCCAAGGGCACCAACAACTGGTTCGTCGGTAACGTCTGTGGAGAAAAAGGCTTTAACTCCAATATTTCCTTAGACTTCCTTGATGAGGGCAAGACTTACATCGCCACCATTTACAGTGATAAGAAAGACGCCCATTACAAAAGCAATCCGCAGGCCTATGAAATCCGTAAATTCGTAGTAACCAATAAATCCAAGATCAAACAGTCGTCCGCTCCCGGCGGTGGTTACGCGATCAGCATTATAGAAGCGGATAAGGCAGCGACCAAAGGCTTAAAGAAGCTTTAATCCGCCCTATGGCAAAAAAAAGTGTGGAGCTTGTTCGTTTTTTCAGACAACCTCCACACTTTTTTATTTATTTTTCGTATATTTGTCATTACCACCCCATACGTACACATAGGATTATTCACGGACTGCTGCTGATGTGGTAGTTATAAATTATATATACTATGGCAAAGATGATTACGTACGCATTGCATAACTACCACACTATTCCACAGATGGCCGCTGTGAGTGATGAGATTAAACGGGATATAGAAGTGGTGGGGCGGGTGCTTCCTTTCAAAACCAATAATTATGTGCTGGACCAGCTGATTGATTGGGACAATGTGGAGACCGATCCGCTCTTTACATTGAACTTTCCACGCCGCGGGATGTTAAGCAAGCGCCACTATGATGCAGTGGCGAAACTCCTGGATGAAGGCGCCGGAGATGAAAAGATCGACCGCAAGGTCCAGCAGATCCGTCTGGCGCTCAATCCCAATCCGGCAGGGCAGGAGCACAACGTTCCCTACCTTGGCGAAATCAAGCTGAAAGGGCTTCAGCACAAATATCCCGAAACCGTATTGTTCTTTCCCAGCCAGGGGCAAACCTGCCATGCTTATTGCACCTTCTGTTTTCGCTGGCCCCAATTCTCCGGCATGAGTGAATTGAAGTTTGCGATGAAAGAGACGGACCTTCTGCTGAAATACCTCCGGGTGCATAGAGAAGTGACCGATATCCTGTTCACCGGCGGCGACCCCATGGTGATGAGTGCACAATTGTTAAAAAGCTATATAGAACCCCTGTTGGCGCCGGGCTTTGAGCATATACATTCCATTCGTATCGGCACCAAATCATTGACTTATTGGCCGCACCGCTATTTACATGACCCCGATAGCGATGAGCTTATTGCCCTCTTTGAACGGGTAATCCGCTCCGGAAAAAACCTGTCCATACAGGCTCACTTTAATCATCCGCGCGAACTCTCTACCGGAACAGTGCAACAGGCCATAGCCCGTATCCGCAGTACCGGGGCGCAGATCCGCGCCCAGTCGCCTTTGCTCCGCCATATCAATGACAAGCCCGAACTCTGGGCGGCCATGTGGCGCAAATTGGTTGACCTGAATTGCATTCCCTACTACATGTTTGTAGCGCGGGATACCGGTGCGGCTGCCTACTTTGAACTGCCGCTGGAGAAATGCTGGCAGATTTTCCGCCGGGCCTATCGCCAGGTGAGCGGCCTTTGCCGCACGGTGCGCGGCCCCAGTATGAGCGACCATGCCGGCAAAATACAGCTCCTTGGTGTGCAGGAGGTGAAAGGGGAAAAGCTCTTTGTGCTGCGTTTTATCCAGGCCCGTAATCCCCAATGGGTGCATATTCCGTTTTTTGCCGCCTATGATCCTAAAGCCACCTGGTTCAGCCAACTTAAACCCGCCTTTGGCGAAAAAGAGTTTTTCTTCGACGAGCAACTCCGGCGCTTTTCGGATGGCAAACCCTTTTTATTTGAGTAAGGTCCTTTGAAGCACTTTATTTATTACCTTTGTAGACAATGGCACACTTCTTGTTGCTATTTATAAACAATAGTATATATGAGTAACGACAACATACAACAGCAGGGACAACTTTTCCGCGGTAAGCCGATGGTGCGGATGCATGTGATGATCAAAGCTACGGGACCGGTCTGCAACCTTAACTGTACCTACTGTTATTACCTGAGTAAAGAGGAGCTGCTCTCCACCGGCAGCCACTGGCGGATCTCCGACGAAACGCTGGAAAATTTTATCAAACAATACATCGGGCAACAGAATGCCCATGAAATCGTATTTTCATGGCAGGGAGGCGAGCCTACCTTGCTGGGCCTGCCTTTCTTCGAGAAAGTGATTGCTTTACAGAAAAAATACGCTCCGCCTCATGTGCGTTGCGAAAACGACTTACAAACCAACGGCACCCTGCTTAATGAGGAGTGGTGCGCTTTTCTGAAAAAAAATAATTTTCTGGTAGGCTTAAGTATAGACGGTCCCCGGCACCTGCATGACGCCTACCGGAAATATAAAGACGGCCGCGGATCCTTTGACAAGGTGATGGACGCGGCGCGGCTTTTGAATAAACACGGCGTACGCTTTGCCACCCTTACGGTGGTCAATAACATAAATGCCAAATACCCCTTGGAGGTTTACCGTTTTCTGCGGGATGAGGTGAAGAGCAAACAACTGCAATTTATTCCCATTGTAGAACCCAAGAATTTTACTACGGTGGCGCCTCAGCATTGGAGCCTGAACGCCATGCCGGTCGAAGGTTCTCCGGAGGTCTCCCCACGCCATCCCCATGCCTTTGCCGCAGAATGGTGTGTTGACCCCGATGAGTACGGAGATTTTCTGATTGCCGTCTTCGATGAGTGGTATAAACAGGATTTCGGGCAAATATACGTGCCTTTCTTTGACAGCGCTGTAGAACAATGGATGGGCCGTCCCTCCCCCCTGTGTATATTTTCCCCTATTTGCGGCAAGGGACTGGCCATGGAACATAACGGCGATTTATATGCCTGCGACCATTATGTATATCCCGAATACCACATCGGCAATGTCAATAATGCACGACTGGCGGACATGGCCCTCTCACAGCATCAGGAGCGCTTCGGCTACTCCAAGGATTTCACCCTGCCCGTGAAGTGCCGGGATTGTAAATACCTCTTTGCCTGCTCCGGCGAATGCCCGAAGAACCGTTTTTTAAAAACCAGGCAGGGTGAGCCCGGCCTGAACTACCTGTGCAGCGGCCTGCATAAATATTTCAGCCATATAGACCCGCATATCCGTAAAATAGTAGAACATCTGGGTTATATGCTTGATCCCCACCTTCCGCCGCTGTAAGAGATAAACAGCTTACCTTAAATCTTTAATTAAATGAATATACAAGTCGAGCATATCACCAAAGATGAAGTCAGTATAAGCGTTTCCGTCCCCTGGGAGGCGGTGCGTGAAACCTATGACAAGCTGCTGCAGCGTTATGCGAAATTCCCCATAAAAGGGTTCCGGAATGCGCCGCCCAATATCATTGCCTCCACCTTTAAAAAACAAATAGACGCAGAGTTGGCTTCGACCTGTGCCGGACGGTTGTGCCGGCAGGCCTTACAAAAAGAACAGCTTACCGCCGGGTCGCCCCTCTCCATTACCGCTGTGGAAGTCAATAACGGCCGATCCTTTGGATTTAAAGCCGGTTTTCTTAAGATGCCGGAATTTGAACTGCCCGATTATTTCCGCCTGCAGCTGAGCGCTACGGATCCGGAAGAAAAAACCACTGAAATATCCGAAAAGCTCCTGTCCGCTACGGCTATTGAACTCCCGGAGGCCTTTATTACAAATGAATTGCAGTATACGGCCACCACAGCGCCGACGGACGATGAACGTAAAATGGCGGCAGACCGGATGAAGCTCCTGCTTATTCTCAAAAAAATAGCCCGGCAGGATATCATTGAGGTTCCGGAAGAGCTCGTGGAACAACGCATCGCCGGTATCGCCAGGGAAAATGCAACAACACCGGAACAGGTCCGGGAATACCTGCAGGCCAATGGCGGCTGGTCGCGCCTGCTGGATTTTCTCCTGGCAGAACAGGTGCTGGATTATATTATGAACAATCAACAACTATAAGCTAATGAAAACACAACTTTTAAAAGACGTACGAGACGCCGTTAACAACTGGTGGATGCCACTGGTGATGGGCTTGCTGTTTATACTGATAAGCCTGCTGATATTGCTATACCCTATTGCAAGCTATGCCTCGCTGAGCATTCTTTTCAGTATAGGTATTTTTGTAGCCGGGGTCATTGAAATCCTTTTCTACGCCGGCAACCGCCAGGCGCTTTCCGGTTGGTACCTGGCCGGTGGTATTATAGACCTGCTCCTGGGCTTCATCCTGATCCTCTTCCCCGCCATCCTGATGGCAGTACTGCCTTATATCATGGCGTTCTGGCTGCTCTTCCGCGGCGTATCGGCCATAGGCTTTGCCATGGATTTGAAGACGTTCAAGCATAGGAACTGGGGTTGGCACCTCTCATTCGGCCTATTGGGTGTTCTTATGGGGTTACTCATGGTTTTTGAACCGCTGGTAGGTATCTTTTGGATCGTTTACGCTCTCTCCTTGGCTTTCTTTATCATCGGACTCTTCCGTGTTATCCTGGCCTTTGACCTGCGGTCTATTCATAAACATTGTCAGAAGGTAAAAAAAGAGCTAAAAGAGACTGCTGTTTAATTGATTTTATATAAGCATGTTAGTGTTTTTGTGTGCTTTCCGGGCATATGTTTTGGCATGAAATTTGCTGAAAAAAAGAGGCGTTTCTGGAAATTACTCACTAAAAAATATTCTCATGAATCTTAATCTAAGCTTGAAAAGTTGTGGCAAGGCTGCTGCTGTCGGCGCGGTGCTGGCTACAGGGGCCTTAGTCCCACAGGATGCGGCTGCGCAAAGCAAGGCTGCGCAGAAGTCTTCTCAAAAAAGTAAGCAGCCCAACATCCTGGTGATTTTCGGTGATGACATCGGACAATCAAACATTAGTGCTTACAGCCGCGGTCTGATGGGTTTTACCACCCCTAACATAGACCGTATCGGTACCGAAGGCGGCGTATTTGTCCAGTATTACGGACAGCAGTCATGTACCGCCGGCCGCGCTGCGTTTATCACCGGACAGAGTCCTTTTCGCACAGGCCTTACAAAGGTTGGTCTTCCCGGATCTCCGATAGGCTTACAGGCGGAAGATCCTACCATTGCCGAGTTCCTGAAGCCCCTGGGCTACATGTGCGGCCAGTTTGGTAAGAACCATTTGGGAGACCAGGATAAATACCTGCCCACAGCCCACGGCTTTGATGAATTTTTCGGTAACCTCTATCACCTGAACGCAGAAGAAGAACCGGAAAACCCCGATTATCCGAAAGATCCCAATTTCAAGAAAAAATTCGGTCCCCGTGGTGTATTGCGCGCTACGGCCGATGGAAAAGTGGAAGATACCGGCCCGCTGACCAAGAAACGCATGGAAACGGTGGATGAAGAGTTCATGGCCGCTGCCAAAGACTTTATCACCCGCCAGGTGAAAGCCGGAAAACCTTTCTTTACCTGGTTCAACTCTACCCGTATGCATGTGTACACCCATCTGAAAGCTGCCTCGGCCGGTAAGACCGGCGTTGGTCTACAGGCTGACGGTATGGTAGAACATGACGGACAGGTGGGCGAATTGTTGAAATTGCTGGACGACCTCGGAATAGCCGATAATACCATTGTTGTTTATACCACCGATAACGGCGCTATGAAGAATCAATGGCCGGACGGCGGTTCTTCTCCTTTCCGCTCAGAAAAAGACACCAACTGGGAAGGCGCTTATCGCGTGCCGGCGCTGATCCGCTGGCCTGGCGTTGTAAAACCGGGTAGTAATTTTACCGGCTTATTCTCTGCCGAAGACTGGTTGCCTACCCTGGTAGCCGCCGCCGGTGGCGACCAACAGCTGGCTGAAAGCGCTAAAAAAGGTGTTGCCGCAGGTTCCAAGAACTTTAAGGTGCATCTGGACGGTTATAATCAGGTTTCCTACCTCAAAGGCGAGACCGAAACACTGCGTCCCGAATTTATTTATTTTGATGATGACGGCAATTTGGTAGCCTATCGTGATAAACAATTTAAATTCGTTTTTGCCGCCCAATATGCTAAAGGTATGGAAATTTGGCGTCAGCCGATGACGACCTTAAGGGCCCCCCTGATCATAGACCTGTTGACCGATCCTTATGAGTACGCTCCGGACGGATCAAGCAATTACGAAGACTGGATGCTCCACCGTGCATTTCTGGTGCTGCCGGCCGTTGAAAAAGTAGGCCTTTACCTGTCTACTTATAGAGATTATCCTCCGCGTCAGCGCCCTGCGTCCTTCTCTATTGATCAGCTGCTTGAAAAGTTGAATGCTACTATTGCGACCAAATAATTACAGTCGATTATACAACGATACAACCGCTCCGGTCTGGGGCGGTTGTATTTTTAAAAAAGATAGCCATGACAGCCCGTGAAGAAATACAAGTCCTTAAAAAACAAGTAGGTGAAAGTATTATAGGACAGGAGGATGTAGTCTCGAAAATCATAATAGCCCTGCTCACCGATGGCAATGTTCTGCTCGAAGGCCTGCCCGGTTTGGCCAAAACCCGGGCGGTAAAAAGCCTGGCCGCTAACCTGGATTGCAAGTTAAGCCGTATACAATTTACGCCCGATCTGCTGCCTTCGGACATTACCGGTACGGAAATTTACCAGCCGCAATCCGAAGAGAAATTCATTTTCCAACCCGGCCCTATTTTCAGCAATTTGGTGCTGGCCGATGAAATCAACCGGGCGCCGGCAAAAGTGCAGAGCGCTTTGCTTGAAGCCATGGAAGAGCGGCAGGTGTCCGTTGCCGGTAAAACCTATAAAATGGATCCCCTGTTTATGGTGCTTGCTACCCAGAACCCGGTAGAGCAGGAGGGAACTTACCCTTTGCCGGAGGCGCAGCTTGACCGCTTTATAATGAAGATAGAAATCGGCTATCCCAATGTGGCCGAAGAGGCCCGGATCGTAAGCCTTGTACGTGAAGAGAACAACGGCAATACGGCCCGTGTAACGCCCTTAAACCGGCAGGCTGTTTTTGACGCCCGTAAAGCAATCAATACCGTTAAAGTCAGCGATGCCGCTGAAAAATACATGGTGGACCTGGTCTCTGCCACCCGTTATCCCGATAAATTCAACAAAGACCTTGCCCGCTGGATCAGCTATGGCGCCAGTCCCCGCGGTACCATAGGCCTTGACAAGTGCGCGCGTGCGGTGGCCTGGATGGACGGCCGCGACAACGTAACTCCCGAAGATATAAAATATATTATCCATGACGTCTTGCGCCACCGCCTGATCCTTTCCTACGAGGCCAATGCGGACCGTGTAAATGCCAATGCCGTCATAGATACCCTCTTAAAAAATGTCGTAGTTCCTTAGTCTTCTCACCTATGTCTTTCCCGTTGGAAATAGCAACCACACTCGACGACCTGATGCGTTTTGAGTACCTGGTGTCCGAGGCGCGTCTCCTGCCGGACAAGCCGGTGTACACCATGCTGGTGGGTCGCCACGCCGCCAAAATGCGCGGCCGGGGGCTGGACTTTGAGGAAGCGCGGCCTTATGTGCCCGGTGATGATGTGCGCAACATTGACTGGCGCGTAACCGCCCGCACGGGCGAAACCTACTCCAAAGTATTTAATGAAGAGCGTGAACGCCCAACCTTCACAATTATAGACCAGAGCGCCGTAATGTTTTTCGGCTCGCAGCGTTATGTAAAATCCGTAACGGCAGCCCATGTGGCGGCCTTGACGGCTTTTTACACCCTGCAGCGCGGCGACCGTTTCGGAGGGTTGATTTTCAATGAAGAAGGACATGATTACCTGGCCCCTAAGCGCAGCAAAGCCTTGGTGCAACACTTTCTGCAACTGATTGCAGACCGGAACCAACAACTGCCGCAGCGGAAAAAAATCACCTCCACTGCCTTGCTTCTGAATGAAATGCTACAACGTACCCGTAGTTCGATTACCCATGATTATGTGGTTACGGTCATTGCGGATTTTTCATACCTGAATGAAGACGGAAAACGCCATCTTCGCAGCATGGCCTATCATAATGATGTCATCCTGGTACATATTGAAGACCCTATGGATGCGCAGCTGCCCGATGGCCGCCTGGTCTTGAGTGACGGTGACCGTCAGATCCAGTGGAATAACCACCGGAAAAATTGGGGGGAGAAATATACACAGGCCTATGCCGCCTGGAAAACCCGGCTGAAAGAAGAGTTCCGTCATTATAAGATCCCGGTAGTATTCATGGATACGGTGCTGCCGGTAGAAGAACAAATAATCCATACACTTACACAACAATAATAAGATGTTTCGCTGGCTGCAAATAGGATCATTGATAGAACCTGCTCCGGTAAAATTCACGTTTACGGCGCCGGGCTGGCAGCTATTGGGGCTTTTCCTGCTATTATCGGCCCTGCTGGCCCTGTCCTTGTGGCTGCGCCATTATCAAAAAAACAAATACCGCCGTGAGGCCCTGGCCTTCTTAGCCCGGCATGCCGCTCAAGATGCCGTTAGTTTGCTCTATACCGCTGATGTTCTGATGAAGCGCATTGCTGCCGACTGTTACGGACGTGACACCGTAGCCGGCCTGCGTGGCGCCGGCTGGATCAATTTTCTGAATACAACCTGTAAATCCGCCCTCTTTGCAGAGGAAGACCTCCGGCTGCTGGACCAATTATATACCGGCCGGGAAATTTCCGGTCCGGCCATTAATGACTTTATTGCCAAAACCAACTGCTGGATCAACACACATAAACGCATAAACTTTAACGTCCATTCTTAATGCTCCATTTTTCATTCAGCCATGCCGCTTGACCCTCATACCGCTATGCACTTTGAATTCGCCCATCTCTGGGTTTTCCTGCTGCTGCCCTTGCCGCTGCTGGTGTATTGGTTGTTGCCGGCCTTGCGTAAACGCCGCTCAGCCCTGATTACCCCTTCTTATCACCGGGCCATGACCGTCTCCGGCCTGCGCCCGCGGCGTAACGCATGGATTTCCCGTAAGAGTTGGCTGAGCTGGATCCTGGCCTACCTCTGCTGGGCGGCCCTTATCCTTGCGGCGGCTTCGCCCCAGCTGACCGGACAGGCCGGCAAGCGGACCAAAACAGTGCGGAGTTTTTTGATCGCTGCGGATATCTCCTTCAGTATGGCGCAGCGTGACTGGAAGGTGGACGGTCAGCTGACTACCCGCTGGGAGGCGGTGAAATACCTGACCAAAGACTTTATCACAGCCCGCAAGAGCGACCAGATCGGCCTCGAAATGTTTGCCACCCATGCATACCTGCAGGCGCCATTGACCACAGACCTTAATGCGATCAACTGGTTACTTGACCAGACGGAAGTGGGCATGGCGGGGCAAATGACCAGTATCGGCGAGGCCATCGCCTTTGCCATTAAAATCTTCCGGCAAGACACATTGGTGAAACAGCGGGTAATGCTCCTGATGACCGACGGGATAGACGGCGGTAAAGGCATCTCCCCTCTGGATGCCGCCGGTGCGGCCAAAAAAGATTCCATCCTGATTTATACCCTGGGGATAGGCAATACCACCTCCGGTGGTTATGCCATAGATGTAAAAACATTGACCGCCATAGCGGAGGCCACCGGCGGAAAATATTTTAATGCCAATAACCAGCAGGACCTTGAAGCCGTATACACGGAGTTGAATAAATTACAGCCTGTCGAATATGAAGAAGAAACCTACAGGCCCATTGTGCTCTTATATAAATATCCTTTGGCCGCGGCCATTGTCCTGGCATTACTGTTTTACCTGATTAACGGATTGTTTCACTTATACCGGAGGATAAGCCGATGAAAGACATCCTGCATAGTATAAGCAGCATAGACTGGAGCTTATTCCACTTTCTGCGTCCGGGGGCTTTTTGGCTCTTTCTTCCGCTTGTCCTGATTATAGGACTGCTGGTCTTCACCAACCGTGAAAAAAAGAAGTGGATGACTATTGTTGCCCCGGCCCTGCGTCCCTTTATGTTCAGCCGCGGCAGCCGTTCGGCCATTATATTTCCGGTGATGCTTCTCTTTCTGGGAATGCTTTGCGCCATCCTGGCGCTGGCCGGTCCCAGTTGGAAAAAAAGAACCGTTCCCGGCGAAAAAATTCCTGCCGTAGTGATGATCGCCCTTGATATGTCACAGTCTATGCTCTGTGACGATATACAACCCAGCCGCCTGGAGCGCGCCAAGTTGAAAATAAGTGATTTCCTTGATGCCAATCCGAGGGCGCGGGCAGGCTTGCTGGCCTTTGCCGGCACCCCGCATCCGGTACTGCCGTTTACTGCCGATTATAAAATTATAAAATTCCATGCCGGCAGCCTCTACAATTGGGAAATGCCGGTACAAGGTACGGACTACGGGCTGTTGATGACCATGCTTGATACACTGATGGGCCGGGTTGAGGCGCCCAGTACCCTGTTGCTGCTGACGGATGTGATTGATGATGCTGCAGCCGTACAACTGGCAGGCTTTGTCAATAATTCCATCCACCGGATTGAAATCCTGCAATTCTCCACGCCCGAAGGCGCGGAGATTCCCGGCTCCTCCGGGGTTATTTCCAGGCAAAAGCCAGCCGCCCTGGCCAACTTGCTGCAGCTGGAACGGGTGAAACTGACGACCATCACCCTGGACAAATCCGATGTAGAAAGCATCGCCCAACGCATCAAAGACAACCTGGTCTTTGAGAAAGACAAGAAAGAAGATGCCGAAGAATGGGATGACAAGGGTTGGTTGCTGCTGATCCCCGCCATTATCATTGTGCTCTTTTGGTTCCGTCGCGGCTGGGTCGTACAATGGTGCCTGCTGCCCTTTATGTTGCTTAGTCTGACCTCCTGCGGGACCGGCAGCCGTCATCCCGACTGGTGGTACACCCCCGATTACCAGGGGCAGTTGTGGTATGACCAACAGCAGTACGATAAGGCGGCGGAACACTTCACCGACAATACGCGCAAGGCCGTGGCCTACTATAAAGCCGGGAATTATGATGCGGCGTCGGCATTATTTGCCATGGATTCTTCGGCGGCAGGGCAATACAATCATGCGCTATCGCTCCTGCAGATGGGACAGTACGCCCAGGCGCTGCGCCTGTTTGAAAAAGCCGGGGAACTGGATCCTTCCTTAGCCGGCATGGTGCGGCAAAATATAGCGGAGGCCAGGCAATTGCAGGCCCGGGCCGATGCTGTAATGCGCTTTGACCCGCAACAGGCGAAGAACTTTGATAAAATACTGGCCAATACGGAAAAGGGAAAACTCAAAGAACGTAAACCGACAACGGAAGACGAACAGCTCTCCTCCGATACGGAAGTGAAGAAACTCCCGACTACCGGCGATCGCCTGAGCGATGAAACCGCCAGTGACATTCACCGGGCCAAAGAACAAAAATTTCCGCCCAA
>JAVBQY010000003.1:0-89573 GCA_031548545.1 Bacteroidales bacterium
AAGTTCATGACTGACGGCGTATGGTGGTTTTACCTGTTTTGGACTCCGGCCTACCTAAAATCAGCATACAACATGAGTGCTACACAAGCAGCACTTCCATTGTTTGTTCTTTATATGATTACTCTTTTCTCTATTATTGGAGGTTGGTTACCCACCTATTTTGTCGACAAAAAAGGGATGAACCCTTATGCAGGTCGCATGCGGGCCATGTTGATCTTTGCTTTTTTCCCTTTATTAGCATTATTGGCACAGCCACTAGGTGAAGTATCATATTGGCTACCGGTTATTATTATTGGTATTGCAGGTGCTGCTCACCAAGCCTGGTCGGCTAATATTTTCTCTACCGTAGGTGACATGTTCCCAAAAAGTGCAGTAGCTACTATCACCGGTATCGGCGGCATGGCAGGCGGCGTGGGCTCCTTCCTCATCAATAAGGGATCCGGCGCTTTGTTTGATTTCGCCGCTGACTCACAGATGAGTTTCTTAGGATTTCAGGGCATTGAATCCGGCTACTTCATTATCTTCTCCATATGCGCGGTAGCCTACCTCATCGGATGGTTGGTCATGAAATCACTGGTTCCTTACTATAAACCCATATCAGCATAACATTTTCAATTTAATACATATGTCTACAAATTTCTCTCTCAACGGAAAAATAGCCCTGGTAACGGGCGCCTCTCACGGTATAGGCATGGCCCTGGCCAAAGCATTGGCCGGTGCAGGTGCTAAAATCGTATTCAACGACCTCTCGCAGGAACGTATTGACGCCGCCCTGAAAGATTATAAAGCGGACGGTATCGATGCTTATGGTTATGTTTTCGACGTAACCAATGAAGAAGCGGTAAACGCCGGCATCGCCAAAATAGCGCAGGAAGTAGGTGTGATTGATATCCTGGTGAACAACGCCGGTATCATCAAGCGTATCCCCGCCATTGAAATGAGCGCAGCCGATTTCCGCCAGGTAATTGATATTGACCTCAACGGTCCTTTCATCATGTCTAAGGCGGTAGCCCCCGGCATGATCAAAAAAGGAGGCGGAAAGATCATCAACATCTGCTCTATGATGAGTGAACTGGGTCGCGAAACCGTAAGCGCCTACGCCTCTGCCAAAGGCGGTCTGAAGATGCTTACCCGCAACCTGGCCTGCGAATGGGCGGAATTCAACATCCAGGTGAACGGTATCGGCCCCGGCTACATTGCTACTTCTCAAACCGGCCCCCTGCGTGAAGAAGGCCATCCCTTCAACACCTTCATCGTAGGCCGCACTCCCGCCGGCCGCTGGGGCGAAGTGGAAGACCTGCAAGGTCCCGCCGTATTCCTGGCCTCAGAAGCCTCTAACTTCGTAAACGGACATATCCTTTACGTAGACGGCGGTATTCTGGCATACATCGGAAAACAACCTAAATAACATTAAGGTACAAGATAAAAGGGTGAGGGTGAAAGGATATTTTCTTTCACCCTTTACCTTTCACCTTTCTACCCTGTACCCTTTAAATAGATTTGACATGAAAAGACTACTTTTGTTCTTATTATGCTGCACCGGGCTGATCAGTTGTGCGGCGCAGCCGGAAATAAAAATTACGGTCTACAACCCGTCGGACATTGACCGGCAAAGAGAAACGGTGGAGATCAATTTCGACGAACTGCCGCAAGGTTTAGCCAAGCCCGGAAAGGGATCGGTTGCCGTATATGATGCGCAGGACAAGGAAATTCCGTCACAGCTAATATATGAAGGCAAGGCCGCCGCCCGGCAATTGATTTTCCAGGTGGATATCGCCGCCGGCGACTCTTTGCAATACACTATTCGCAGCCGTAAGGAAGCAGCCGTATACCCGTCCAAAGTATACGGTCGTTTTGCTCCCGAACGCTATGATGACTATTTCTGGGAGAACGACCTCATGGCTTACCGTATCTACGGCCTGGCCCTGGTGGAAAAAGACGGACCCAGCAACGGGCTCGACGTGCTGGTGAAGCACACGGACCAATTTTTCATGGACAAGATCTACAAAGACTATACGGAAAATAAAATATCCTATCACGTAGACCACGGATTGGGCGTTGACTGCTACAAAGTAGGCCGTACTTTAGGCTGCGGCGCCATGGCGCCGTTTGCAGAAGGCAAGCTATGGCTGGGCCTGAACTACGCAGGATATACCATACTCGACAATGGCCCTATACGCACCTCCGTACAGCTGAACTACAATGCCTTTGACGTCAACGGCACTCCGGTCACGGAAAGCCGGATCTTCAGCCTCGACGCAGGAGCGCAGCTGAATAAGGTAACCGAAATCTTCGACGGCTTTACCGGCACCGCGCCCGTAGCTGCCGGCATCGTACTCAAGAACGAAGGGAAGCCCGCAGATGCCGGAAAAGAAGACCCTAACCACCAACCCGTATTGGCGCCCGAGGCCGGTTATATTATTTATTCGGAAGTGGGCGACAAGTCGAAACCCGACCATGACAACGGCACGATATACACGGCGGTGGTATTCGACCATCCGCTCGCCGAAGCCAAGGTGGAGCAGCAACACGTACTGGCGGTGACCGCTTATACGGCCGGCACACCCCTCACCTACTACACCGGCGCAGGCTGGAGCAAGCGCAATTTCGAGACGGCGCAGCAATGGACGGATTACATCAGCGCCTTTGCCGGGAAGCTCCGCCAGCCTTTACAGGTGAAAATAAAATAAACTTTTTTTCTATTCGAAAATTGTTTCTACCTTTGCGGTCACGTTAATAGCGTGACCGTTTTTTTATCCCTTAAAACCGCCGCGACAACCACCGCTCGTTCATTACAGCCATAGACAGAGCAAAACCATCGATTAAGTCTCATTTAATTTTTTTATAATTTTATGAAAGAATCGGGTTTCTCATGTCCGCACCTCAACAAGGCTATTGTACTATTGCTGGCTATTTTATGGAGCATTCCTCAGGCCGTCGCCTGGCAGGGCGAGCCCCATCTTGAATTACGCAGCATCAACGGCAATACCGTACCGGCGCGGGGGGCCGTACTCCTTTACTTCTATGACAAAAACAAGCCGGACATCCATCACGAGATGACCGCCAAAGATTATTGGCAGTGTTATACGCAGGAAGTAGACTGCCAGGCTATGCAAAGCATCCGGGTCCGCTTCAACAAAGCGTTCAACTATGCCCCCTACATGGTCCGGATACTGCGTCCGGACGGCAGTGAAGCGACCGTTCAACAAACCGTGTCCGCTCCCGGCCCGGGCTATAACCCCGGTATCAGCACGCCGGACAATACGGAAGTTATAATTTCCAGTCAGATCCATTATGGAGAAGATTACATTGATATTACAAGTCCTGTGATGAATGGCTGCACGGTAGAATTGCATGTCCCCGATGACTGGCCGGATAGCATCCAGCTGTTCCGCTTTAAAATCAGCATAGACGAAACGGCATTCAGTAAACCGGTAATGCATCCCATCTGCTCAACCCGGCCGCAGGATAATTTATTTACCATAGAAGGAAACCCTCAAAGCCTGTATTGTTTTGGCGAAGGCTGTATCTTCGGGCAGCTGAGCGGCGACGAGGATCTTCCGGTATCGTCCGGCAGCGCCACGCAGGTATTGGTGACGGAAGAGCGCGGAGTATGTAAAAAAGAGTATGGCTACCTGGCGCTCCCCACCACCACGGTACTGCTGCAGCCAGCCATCATGTTCAGCACAGGCGGCAATACCTTCTGCGCCAATGAAAGCATTGAGGCCAGCCTGGCCAATAAAGCCGATTTCCAGGCCGCGTATGTTGACTTTACAGTAGTGGATGCACTGGCCGATACTGTCGTAGACCACCTGTCGAATTTTTCGGACAATAAGTTCATATTGCATTACCCCCGGCTGAAACGCATCTATGTATACGCACAGGCTAAGAACGGCATGCAGTGTATCCATAGCAGCGCCAAACACTATTTTGAGATCCTCCCTGTTCCACAGGCACCTGAGCTGGAAGGCATGCGGAATGACTGCGGCCGGGGCGCCACACTGGTCCACCGCAATCCCGAATATGATGTGCAGTACCGTTTATTTGACGATAAAGATCAACTTATCAGGCAAAAAGGAGCTAATTATTGGTGTTTCCGCACAGACCAGTATGATGCAACCGAAGAGGGCTTGATAGACAAAAACGCCCACCACCAGCTATCGCTCGAAAAAGGCAAATATCAGGTAACCGCCACCAATGACAAGCTCAATTGCCGCAGTACAACCGGCTTTACCATTGCCGACAAAAAGGCGGATTTCAATCTTTTACCGCTTAGCGAAGGAGTGCTGCTCTGCCAGGCAGACAGCCTTTATAACCTTTTCCGGCTTTTCACGCCGGGGAGCGTCCGTGACAAAATAGAACAGGAAGCCGATAATATCAGCTATGCGTTTTCCGTACAAAAAGAGGGGGCCGCTATACATGTCAGCGGAAGAAAATTCCTGCATACCGGAACACTATCCCCCAATGAAGACTACAGGGTAATATTAAGCCTCACTGCGCCCGGAGGCTGCCAAAACAGCCTGGAAAAAAGCGTTAGCGTCATCGCCCGCCCTCAGGCTTTCACGATTAAGGCCAATGGAACCGCCGAAGATTTGCTGTTATGCAATAACAGCGACGTAGTGTTGAGCGCCGGCAACAAAGACTGCGGCATTCAGTGGTATTCCGGCGGCACACTGTTGCCGGCAACCGGGGCGAACATCAACCATAACACGACGGATGGCACAAGCATTTATTCGGCTGTGGCAAGCCTTTCCGGATGTACGTTGAGCTCCGGCAACAACATTAAGGTGGAACGCCGCTTCATCGATTTCGGAGACCTGCATATGGACCCGGCGCCGGAAGCCTATTGCCAGGCCAACAAGCGCATTGATTTATTTGATTTTATCAATGGAACGGAAAAGGACAATGTGCGGAATATGAACGGCGGCTGGGGCTATGCCTTTTCAAGCCCGGAGCAGGGCTTGAAGATTGAAGGGCATGATCTTCTTTTAGAGGAATCGCAAGCCTCCGGAGTGAGCCCCTATACCCTGAACTGGAGCGTCAGCAAGGGCGGCTGCACACGTTCTTTCAGCAAAAAAATCGGCATCAGGACCCGTCCGGCCAAACCCGTACTCTCCGCCGGAAACCAACTCCTGTGCGCAGGGGAAACAAGCATTATTAACGCGCAAAGCAATGCGTCCTATTATGAGTGGTATAAAAACGGCCTGCCTGTCAACGGAAACGGCGCTAAATATACCCACATTGATACCGGAGAAGAAGCGGAAACGCAGTACAGCGCCATAGCCCTGAGCGAACTATCGGAAAATCCCTGCCGCTCCGGTCTCTCCGACGCCCTGCTATTCCGGTCCAATGCGCCCCGCGGCATATTCAGCCTGGACAAGTCCTGCTACAACACCACCGAAAAACCGGTGATCAGCATCAGCAAGCCGGAAAACATAGGCCAGCTTTCCGTAATAGCCCGTCACCAATCCGGGGCAAGCATGACTATCCCTGTCCAGAACCTGCAGCTGAATATTCCGGCTATGCCGGCCCGCTGGGAGCTGTATGCCATGGTAAAGGCAGCCGATGGCCACTGTGAAAGAAGCATGGCGCTCGGTCCTATTACCGTGGCCAATGAATGCCCGGGCGGTCTTTCCACTACAGCACCCTATATGCAAGCGTGTCCTCCCTGTGAAGACTGTATCCCGCTAAGGCAAATCGACGATGAACTGGGCGCTGTGTATGAAGCGTACCTGCAACAGTGGAAGGCGCAGGAGGAGTACAAATCCATACTGATCCCCACCGTTACAGGCAAAGACGATATGCTGTCGGTAAACATACTGGTTTCCGGAAAAACCGGGCAGGCGCAGCTGCAGGTCACAGACATCAGCGGTAATATAATGGGGACACAACGCTGTTTTCTCTATGAAGGCATGAATGAAATAACGCTTAGTCCGGTCATGCGCAATACAGGCCAATGGTTTCTGGTAAAGATCATTTATCCGGACCATAGTGTAGACTTACTGAAAGGATTCACCCGATAACATTTAAAACTGATACCATAATGAAATTCTTCTTCCTCCTGGCAGGAGCAGCCCTATGCTGTTCCTGCCTTTCAGACCCCTATTTCAATGGGCTGAATACCGCACCGGTGATCAATTCCGGCGCCAACCTGTCTGTGATTGACACCTTAAAAATCGGCAGGAGCCTGAATGCCGGCCGGGAGGTGTATTACCAGTTTCCGGTCAAGGTGTCCGACATCAACAACAACCTGCAGCGCCTTGTAGTCGCTGCCGACAGTAGTATTCAGTTTACCGACAATTCCGGAAAAAAGATCCCGTTAAGGTATGAAACTGTTGATATTCCGGAGTCCTCCGTCTTTCTCCTGTATCCGACCCGGCCGGGTCTGTACAAAGTAAGCGCCACGATTACAGATAAATTTCAACTGAGCAGCGGCATCAGCAAAACACTATTCGTATTCGACAATTTATCTCCCTTGTGCAAGGCCTCTTCCGCCTATTATGAAGTGCAACAGATCGTCTATACTATCCATGTCGACCTGGGCGCTTCATTTGACCGGGACGCCCGCTTCGGCGGGCGGGTTAGCGGCTACCACGCCATTTACCACAGCAGCAGCGGCGAGACCTGGAACATGCGGCCGGCCGGCGCTACCGCTTTTGAGGCGGCGGACCTGGCCGGCAGTATCGGCTGGGTGGAAGCCTGGGTTATTGACAATGAAGAGGCGGAAAGCGAGCATATCCGGATTAACCCTGTCAGGAAGTGATCATGGAACAGAAAAGCAATCGACAATAAAAACAATTACTCATGAAAAAGATAGTCCTTATCATCTTATGCTGCGCGACAACCCTATGTGGGCGCGCACAAACCCACTACCCGGGCTCCATTCACCTGTCCGCAGGCGCAGGGATCAATGATATGAAATATCCCAGTCCGCTGGTAGCGGCCGGTTATGCCTTCAACAGCAGCCTGGCCCTCTCCGGCCGCTATAGTTTTGCCATAGGGGCGCCCGCCGGCTATGCGTTCACGGAACACAATATTGAAATTTATGCAGGCTACACGCCCCTGCAAATAGACGAGCACTGGTTTTTCACCCTCAATGCCGGTGGCATTGTAAAGCTCCAGGAGGTTACAGGACTCAACCCGTCTGTCAGGACGGGTCCCGTAAATGCAGGCTTCATGGCCGGCGCCGAAGCCGAATGGGCAATAGGCGTTTATTATGCCCTGTTTACTCAGGCCAATTACAGGCTATTGTTGCTGGATGAACAGCTCCGGCAGGAAATGTTTTATGGCGCCGGACTACGCATCAGCCTCAATGTTATTGGTGGGCATTAGGGGCAAAGGGCTGACGGTTCTTGATAGAGCGTCCCAGCGTGAGTTCATCCGTATATTCCAATTCATCACCAAAGCCTACACCACGGGCTATGGTGGTGACAGGGATATGGAAATCGCGTAGCTTCTTGTATAAGTAATAGCAGGTTGTTTCCCCTTCCATAGTGGTACTCAAGGCCAACACCACTTCTTTCACTCCGCCGCGGGCCATCCGCTCCATGAGCAGATCGATTTTCAGGTCGGCCGGCCCTATGCCGTCCATGGGAGAGATAATACCGCCCAGCACATGGTATAGTCCGTTGTACTGTTGGGTATTTTCAATACTCAACACCTCACGGATACTTTCTACCACGCAGATCACGGAAGCGTCACGGCGCGGATTAGCGCAAATATCGCAGCGGTCGTTATCGGACAAGGTATTACACTCCGTACAGTGTTTGATTTCATTGCGCATGGCAATAAACGAACGGCCAAAGCGTTCTACCTCTTGCTGCGGCTGCTTTAAAAGGTGCAAGGCCAAACGCAGGGCTGTTTTCCGGCCTACACCGGGCAGGCGCGACAGTTCGTCGACGGCCGCCTGCAATAGTTTTGAAGGGAGCTGCTGATCCATTTATTCCTTGCCTCCGGCGCCTACAAAATAATCGTTTTTATCTTTGAACAGTACATTAAAAGTAGTCAGGCTGCCGTAGATCCGGGAAATATATTGCTGCAGATCCACCTTGTCTTCATCCGTCAGTTTTTTGTGGCTGTTGATGTTTTGCTCCAGGACGCGCAGGCGGTCACGGACCATCACCAGCTTATGAAAGAAGACTTCCAGGGGAATTTCCTTCGACAGGGAATCATTGCCGGGCTTGAGTAACATGGTTCCGTTATTCCAACGCTCCCCCATTTCCACATCATGGTCTATACCATTATATTTATCCAAGATATAGGTCAGTACATTTTCCACTTCGGCCAATGAGAGTTGTTTATTGTCTTCCGGCGCAGCGGCTTCTTCTACCACTTCCATGTCGGCCATGGCCGTATGCTTAGGAAAATTCATTTTGCCGCCGCGTTCAAATATAATTTCATAATTGGTGAGTGTTGCCTTGTACACAAAACCGGCGCCATAACGTTCATGCTCTACCCGGGTGCCTACCGTCAATTCTTTTTCCTGTTCCATATTAAATTAAAGTCTTTAAAAAAAGTAAAAATACATATTTTTTGGTAGACCAAGTATAAAGATATCACAAATATTGTTTATTTTTACCGTGATATATTTACAATCATCTGCTCACAAGCAAAAAAAATCAACTCTATATGCGTTTATACTACAGTTTCTTTTTAAGCCTCCTGTTATTGTGGGGCGCCCCCCTTGGCCTTAAGGCGCAGCTCCCGGAAGCAGTAAGCAACCCTGCTATATCCGCCACCTGGCTGGGACTGGACTTTGAAGAGGCGCTGATTATCGGCGATGCCTCCCTGGACATGGATTCTTTCCGTGGAATTTATGCTAAAAAAATCAATGACATGATCAACAGCGAATCCCGGCGTTACGACTTCAAGAAATACCTGCTGAAAAACGAGGTACGTTACGACACGGCTATGCTGAACGAGAGCAATGCGGATATTTTTAAGGATAATTTTGTACCGTCGGCGCCCGGACTGCAAAGTTTCACACCTGCAGCGCTACAGGCTTTGGTAAACGGATACACCTTTAAAAACCAGGACGGCCTGGCGGTAGTCTTCATTGTAAGGGCTATGAACAAGACGAAAGGGACGTTAACAGGTAACTTCACCTATATAGACAGGGCGACTAAAACCATTCTCTTTACCAGGGAATATACGGCAACGGCCGGAGGGGTAGAATGGGCCGCTTATTGGGCCAACGGCTTCCGCAGAATACTCATCGCCCTGCAGTCCGACCTGAAAAAAGGCTAACGCCGCAGCTCAAAATTCTGTCCGAGGTACTTGCGGCGCACCTCTTCATTGGCCGCCAGGTCTTCGGCCGTACCCTTCTCCAGAATACTCCCGTCATACAGCAAATAGGCCCGGTCTGTAATAGCCAGGGTTTCATGTACATTATGGTCGGTAATAATAATACCGATATTCTTCTCTTTGAGCTTGGCAATAATAGACTGAATATCCTCCACCGCTATGGGGTCCACGCCGGCAAAGGGCTCGTCAAGCAAAATAAATTTAGGCGAAATGGCCAGGGCGCGGGCTATTTCACAACGGCGGCGTTCACCGCCGGAAAGCTGTATTCCATAGCTTTTACGCACCTTGTGTAAATGAAATTCGTTGATCAGCTCTTCCAATTTTTCACGGCGGGCCTCCTGGGTCATCCTGGTCATTTCCATGACCGACATGATGTTTTGTTCTACCGTCAGCTTCCGGAATACCGAAGCCTCTTGCGCCAGATAGCCGACGCCAAGCTGGGCGCGGCGGAACATAGGTTCTTTGGTGATATCCGTATCATCCAGAAAGATCTGTCCGCTATTGGCCTTGATCAGCCCCACGAACATATAAAAGGTAGTGGTTTTCCCGGCACCGTTGGGTCCCAGCAGCCCTACAATCTCTCCCTGTTCCACCTGAATGGAAACCCCCTTCACCACGGTACGCACACCGTACCTCTTTACTAAGTCTTTACAATGTAATAACATGTTAAAAATAATTATTCATTATTCATTGTTCACTAAACAATCCCCTCCCGCATCAGATCATGCACATGGACCATACCCTCGTATTGTCCGTCCCTGAGCACGATCAGTTGGGATATTTCATTTTTTTCCATCAGGCCGAAGGCATTTACCGCCAATTCTTCGGCGTCAATTGTCCGGGGGTTGCCGGCCATAATATCGCCGGCCGTCAATTGGTCGAAGCGCGGATACTTTTCCAGCATACGACGCACATCCCCATCGGTCACTATACCTACCAGTTGTTCCTGTTCATTGATAACCACCGTTGCGCCCAAACGGTTCGCCGATATCTCCACGATGGTCTTCGTAATCCCGTCTGTGGGGCTTACACGGGGCTTCAGGGCCGGGTTGACGACATCTATAACCCGGAGGTACATTTTTTTCCCCAAAGCGCCACCCGGATGCACCCGGGCAAAGTCCTTGGCCGAAAAGCCACGCAACTGCAGCAGGCATACCGCCAGGGCGTCGCCCATCACCAACTGCACGGTGGTACTGGTCGTGGGGGCCAGGTTATTAGGACAGGCTTCGGCATCAACCGGTGTGGAAAGTACATAATCCGCCTGTTGGGCCAGGTAGGAGTCCAGATTGGACACCATGGCGACCAATTTATTACCGCCAATATTACGGATCAGAGGTACCAGCATTTTAATTTCCGGCGTATTTCCACTCTTAGACAGGCAAAGCACCACATCCTCGGGCTGGATAATACCCAGGTCACCGTGAATAGCATCGGCTGCATGCATAAAAATCGCAGGGGTGCCGGTAGAGTTCAAAGTGGCTACTATTTTGGAGGCGATAATCGCACTTTTTCCTATACCCGAAACAATAACACGCCCCTTACTTTCATGGATTAACCGGACAACGCGGGCGAAACTGTCATCTATGGCGCCGGCCAATCCGGATACGCCTGCCGCCTCTGTTCTGATCGTCTCTATGGCCAGGGCGGCTATTTCTTTTTCCGTGTATTTCACTAACAAGAATTTGTTTTTTTAAAAATATGTTGTAACTTTAGCTTTGCAAAGATAGCAAAAAATGGTTATCACGAACGATATACTGTACGGTCAGTTAAAAAAATATTTCGGATTTGAGGCGTTTAAAGGGCTTCAGGAGCCGATCATCAAAAATGTACTGGAGGGGAACGACACATTCGTACTGATGCCCACCGGTGGTGGAAAGTCATTATGCTACCAGCTCCCCGCCTTGATTTTGGATGGTACGGCCATTGTTATTTCACCGCTCATCGCCCTGATGAAAAACCAGGTGGATGCCATCCGGGGCTTTATTACCGATAATAACGGGGTGGCGCATTTCCTCAACTCCTCATTAAATAAGCAACAGTTGCAGGAAGTCCGTGAAGACCTCTTGCGGGGGGTGACCAAATTATTATATGTGGCGCCAGAATCCCTCACCAAGGAAGACAATATAAACCTGTTGAAACAGTTGAAGATTTCTTTCTATGCGGTGGACGAAGCGCACTGTATTTCCGAGTGGGGGCATGATTTCCGCCCGGAATACCGCCGGATCCGCCCGCTGATCAATGAAATCGGACACGCACCCCTGATTGCGCTCACGGCCACGGCGACCCCAAAGGTGCAGCATGACATCCAAAAAACACTGGGCATGTCGGAGTCGCTGGTATTCAAATCCTCTTTCAACCGTCCCAACCTTTACTATGAAATCCGCGCCAAGGTCAACACGGAAAAAGAGATCATCAAATTCATCAAGAATAACGATAAAAAAAGCGGCATCATCTATTGCCTGAGCCGCAAAAAAGTGGAAGACCTGGCAGAATTGCTAAAGGTGAACGGCATCAACGCACTGCCCTACCATGCCGGGATGGACGCCGCGACCCGCTCCAATAACCAGGACCGTTTTCTGATGGAAGGGGTTGATGTGATCGTCGCTACCATAGCCTTCGGAATGGGGATAGACAAGCCCGATGTGCGTTTCGTAATCCATTATGATATTCCGAAAAGCCTGGAAGGTTATTACCAGGAAACCGGCCGCGCCGGACGTGACGGCGGCGAAGGACAATGTATTACCTTTTATAACTATAAAGACATCCAGAAACTCGAAAAATTCATGCAGGGCAAACCGATCGCCGAACAGGAAATCGGCAAGCAACTCCTGCAGGAAACCGTAGCTTATGCGGAATCCAGCGTTTGCCGGAGAAAACTGCTATTGAATTATTTCGGAGAGGATTATATAGAAGAGAATTGCGGCTGTTGTGACAACTGCCTGCATCCCCGCAAGCAGTTTGAGGGACAGGAATACCTGATCCAGGTACTGGAAACCGTACTGGCGGTAAAAGAAAAGTTCAAGGCCGAGCATATCACCAATATTCTGACCGGGATACTGAATTCCACCATCAAATCTTACCAACACCACGAGCTGGGCCTCTTCGGCGACGGAGCCGACAAAAACACGCATTTCTGGAATGCCATCATCCGCCAGGGCCTTATCCTGCACTTCCTGGAAAAAGAGATTGAAAATTACGGCCTGTTGAAGCTCACGCCCAAAGGCCGGGCCTATCTCAAGGAACCCTATCCCATACAACTGTATGAAGACCACGAATATGCCGAGAGTGATGACACGGACGACCTCTTATCTGGTCAAAAAGGAGGCAGCGGCAGTGATGAAGAACTCATAGCGTTGTTAAAGGACCTAAGGCACAGTCTCTCCAAGCGCCTCAACCTGCCCCCCTTCGTCATCTTTCAGGATCCCTCTCTGGAAGACATGGCCATACAATACCCTATCACCCTTGATGAGTTGAAAAACTGCCAGGGGGTTGGCGAAGGCAAGGCAAAAAAATACGGCAGTGAATTTATCACCCTCATCAAACGTTATGTAGAGGAGAAAGAAATAGAACGGCCCCAGGATTTTGTGGTGAAATCCGTAGTCAACAAATCCGGCGCTAAAGTTTTCATCATCCAAAGTATAGACCGTAAAATGTCACTCGAAGATATTGCAGACGTGAAAGGTTTCCAGATGGATGAACTGCTGACGGAAATAGAAGCTATTGTCAACTCCGGAACCCGGCTGAACATTGACTATTACATCAACGAGGCCATTGATGAAGAAAAGGTAGATGAAATTTATACCTACTTCAAAGAGGACGCTGAGAATGAAAGCCTCGAAGCTGCGATGAAAGAATTGGGCAATGACTTCACGGAAGAAGAAGTGCGGCTGGTGCGCGTCAAATTCATGAGCGAAGTGGCCAATTAAACCTTTATTCTACGTATAACACCAAACCTTTAAGGTACTCCCCCTCCGGGTGGTAAATATTTACCGGATGATCTGCCGGCTGGGTAAGCTGATGCAAAATGCGTACGCGGCGGCCGGCCATAGCGGCGGCAGAGAATACGGCATTGCGGAAATCGGTCCGGTCTACCACTTGCGAACAACTGAAAGTAAAGATAATGCCACCGGGAGCTATACGTGTAAAGGCCGCTGCGTTCAAGCGCTTATAGGCCTGCAGGGCGTTTTTCAGCGCACCCCTGTGTTTAGCAAATGCCGGAGGGTCCAGGATCATCAGGTCATAGGCATTGGGCTGAACGTTGCGAAGAAATTCAATGGCATCTGCAGTATAGGAACTGTGTGTTCCTTTGATGGTTGCCCGACCGTTCAGGGCGACGTTCCTGTCCACCATATCCATGGCTTTTTGCGAGGCATCGACAGAATGCACCTGCCGCGCGCCGCAGCCAAGGGCGTAGACGGAAAAACCACCCGTATAGCAGAAAAGGTTCAGTACGGAACGTCCCGCCGCATAATGGCCCAACAGGGCGCGGTTATCACGCTGGTCCAGAAAAAAGCCTGTTTTTTGCCCCTGTTCCCAATCCACTGCAAAACGGAAACCATTTTCCAGCACCTCGCCGGAAGGAGCCGCCCGGTGGTAAAGATATGCATCCGCCGTATCCTGGTTTTCTTTACTGGCCAGGGTTCCGGAACTCTTGTCATATACAGCGGCCAAGCGGTCACCATATAAACGCTGCAAAGCCTGTGCGATCACAGGCCGGGCGCGGAACATCCCTATGGAATGCGCCTGCAACACAGCCGTATCTCCGTAAATATCAATAATCAGGCCCGGAAGGTGATCCCCCTCTCCGTGCACCAGGCGATAACAAGAAGTGGACGGTGAGGGATGCGGAGCAGGAGATACAACCGGATGGTCAGCATCAACCGCCAACTTGCAACTTTCGCGTAAGGCCAGCGCATTCCGCAAGGCCTTATCCCAAAATATATCATCTATGGCACATGGCTCAAAGGCAAGCACCCGCACGGTAATAGAACCTTGCTGGTAATGCCCTGTAGCCAAAAAATCACCATTGGAAGCATAGACCTCCACCACATCGCCCTCTGCGGGCTGCCCTTTGATCCGGTCTATAGCGCCGGAAAATACCCAGGGGTGGAAGCGCCGCAGGGAATCCTCTCTCCCTTTTTTCAAGAATAGTTGTACCATAAAATTTTAACAGCCGATTAACCGGCAGTGCTCCGATTTGGTCTCCAGCTCAATTGTAGCATGGTTCACATGAAAATCCTCACACACTTGCCGTATATTGATTTTTAATAATTGTTGCTCCCCGGCGGTAACGGCATCCTCCGTTACCACATGCAGGGTCATGATATGTTCCTCTCCGTCGAGCGTCCAGAGATGCAGGTCGTGTACCGATAAAACCCCCGGCAACGCACTGATTCCCGCCAAGAGCCGTTCCATATCCACCCCTGCCGGCACCTCCTGCAATAAGACTTTCAGCGCGCCTTTCAGATTGTTGTACACATTACTCAACACCCACATACAGATACCGATAGACAATAGCGGGTCTATGAGCGGAAAATCCACAAACAACATGACCACACTGGCTACAAGCACCGCCATCCAGCCCAGCACGTCTTCCATAATGTGCAGGAAAACGGCCCTTTCATTCAGGGATGAGCCTTTCTTCAGGCGCAAGGCCGCCACGCCGTTCACCACAATACCGGCCACAGCCAGCCAAAACATACCGGCGGCTTTTGCCTCTTCCGGATGGATAATACGTACTACCGCCTCCCGGATAATAAACACGGAGCCCACTATCAGGACGACCGATATAAACAGGGCGCCCAGCAGGGAAAAACGGCGGTATCCGTAGGTATAATGCTTGTCACGGCCGCGGGCAGACACTTTTTGCAGGTACCAGGAAACACCCAGTGCAATACTATCGCCGAAGTCATGCATGGCATCCGAAAGAATGGCTACGCTATTGGTCCACAATCCTCCGGCCAGCTCTATACAGGCAAATACCAGATTGAGGAAGAAAGCCACGGTGATATTTTTCGAGGCCCCGGCTTGCGTATGGTGTGCATGCGTATGATCGTGTTCCATAAGACAAAGGTAGGTTTTTTTATGAAAATTGAAAAATTCTAACTAACTTTGCAGGCTCTTTCGAAAGAAAGTCAATAAATAATGTCTAACCTGTTAATTTAAAAATTCTTACAAAAAAATGACCAAAATTAACGACAAGCTCGTGGATGACGAAGTACAGCTTCCCAAACACGAAGAAGAAATTGAAACCGTTATGGAAGAAGGCAATGAAGACGTGCTGCCTAAAAAAGCCCGCGTAAGCAACGCCTCCGTACCGGCAGAAAAATTTGACTGGGACACCTTTGAAAACGATTCATCCGTTTACGGCACCAGCAAAGAAAATGTAGAACAACAGTATGACCAGACCCTGTCGAAAATCATTGAAAACGACGTGGTGGAAGGTACCGTTGTCACCCTGAACAAACGTGAAGTTATTGTAAACATCGGTTACAAGAGCGAAGGCGTAATCAACATCAACGAATTCCGCTACAACCCCGAACTTAAAGTGGGTGATAAGGTGGAAGTATATGTAGACAACGCCGAAGACAAACACGGACAATTGATGCTTTCTCACAAGAAAGCCCGTGCACTGCGCTCTTGGGATCGTGTAAACCAGGCCCTCGAAGCGGACGAAATCGTAAAAGGCTATATCAAATGCCGTACGAAAGGCGGTATGATCGTAGACGTATTCGGAATCGAAGCCTTCCTCCCCGGATCGCAAATCGATGTTAAACCTATCCGCGACTATGATATATATGTGAACAAAACCATGGAATTCAAGATCGTTAAGATCAACCATGAATTCCGCAACGTGGTGGTATCACACAAAGCCCTTATCGAAGCAGAACTCGAAGCCCAGAAGAAAGAAATCATCGGCCGCCTTGAAAAAGGACAGGTACTCGAAGGTGTGGTTAAAAACATCACCTCTTACGGTGTATTCATCGACCTCGGCGGTGTGGACGGACTTATCCACATTACCGACCTCTCTTGGGGCCGTATCAACCATCCCGAAGAAATCGTACAATTGGATCAGAAGATCAACGTGGTTATCCTTGACTTCGATGACGCCAAAAAACGTATTGCGCTCGGCTTGAAACAGCTGACCCCGCACCCCTGGGATGCTTTGGACCAGAACCTCAAAGTGGGTGACAAGGTGAAAGGCCGCGTAGTGGTAATTGCCGACTACGGTGCGTTTATCGAAGTACAACCCGGCGTTGAAGGTTTGATCCACGTATCTGAAATGTCATGGTCTCAACACCTGCGCAGCGCTCAGGACTTCCTGAAAGTAGGCGACGAAGTGGAAGCCGTGATCCTGACCCTCGACAAAGACGAACGCAAGATGTCTTTGGGCATTAAACAACTGAAACCGGATCCCTGGCAGGATATTACCCAACGCTACCCCGTTGGTTCACGCCACCAGGCCAAAGTTCGCAACTTCACCAATTTCGGTGTGTTCGTAGAACTGGAAGAAGGTGTTGACGGCCTGGTACACATCAGCGATTTGTCCTGGACCAAGAAAATTAAACACCCGAGTGAATTCACCGCTATCGGTGACACCCTGGAAGTGGTAGTACTGGAAGTAGACCAGGACAACCGCCGCCTCAGCCTCGGTCACAAACAACTGGAAGAAAATCCCTGGGATGTATTCGAAACCATCTTTACGGTAGACTCTATCCACGAAGGCACCATCACCTCTATTACCGACAAAACGGCATTCATCGCATTGCCCTACGGTGTAGAAGGTATGTCCAGCCTGAAACAACTGACCAAGGAAGACGGCGCCGTTGCCAAGGTAGATGAAAAACTGCCGTTCAAAGTACTGGAGTTCAACAAGGGCGCTAAACGCATCACCTTGTCGCACACCCGCACTTTCGAAGAAGCTAAACGCGAAGCTGAAACCAAAGAACGCAACGCCGAAGCGGACAGCACACAGAAAGCCGTGAAAAAATTGAAAGCCAATCTGGAAAGAACCACCTTGGGCGATATCGACGCACTGGCAGCGCTGAGCAGAAACGAACAATAAATACAGGGCTAAACAACTGCCCTTACGTATTATAAAGGTCCGGAATTCTTACGAATTCCGGATTTTTTTATTATATTTGTTTCCTATTACTTTTGCATGCATGAAAAAAATCCTCCCCCTATTCATCTTCTTACTCTGCCTGACTCCACTTGCAGCCCAAGACCTGCACGCCTTACAAGAAGGCTACAGCAAATACGGCCGCCTGCTTTATTATATCAATAGTCACTATGTAGATACGGCCAATATCCATAAGTTAGTGGAAAAGGCCGTAGTAGCCACCCTGCAACACCTCGACCCCCACTCTATATACCTCAGCGCCGAAGAGGTGAAAGCAGCCAATGAGCCCCTTGAGGGGAGCTTTGACGGCATAGGTGTGGAGTTCAATATCCTGAACGATACGCTTACCGTAGTCAGCGCCCTTTCCGGAGGCCCCTCGGAGCAAGTGGGCATCAAGGCCGGCGACCGCATTGTCCGTGTCAATGAAGAAAACATTGCCGGAGTAGGCCTTAAGAACGAACGTGTACTAAAGCTCCTGCGCGGCCCGAAAGGCAGCACGGTGAATATAGCGATCATACGCCAGGGAGTGAATGAAGCACTGCACTTTCTGGTGGTGCGCGACAAAATTCCCATCCACAGCCTGGACGCTGCTTATGAGGTAAAGCCCGGCATGGTGTATATCCGCCTCAATAAATTTGCCATAACCACCATGGACGAATTATACACGGCGTTGCGCAAGTTTAAACGTAAACCGGCCGCCCTGATCCTTGACCTGCGGGGCAACAGCGGAGGTATACTACAAACCGCCATTGAGCTGGCCGACCAATTTTTCGATGCCGGAAAACTGATGGTGTATACGGAAGGCGCCCATTGGACAAAAACAATGGAAATTTCTACCGGAGAAGGTCTCCTCAAGGCCTGCAGGTTAGCCGTACTGATAGACGAAGGAAGCGCCTCGGCCAGTGAAATTGTGAGCGGCGCTATTCAGGACTGGGACCGTGGCGTGGTCATCGGCCGCCGTTCTTACGGAAAAGGATTGGTGCAACAGCTGCTACCGCTCAATGACGGCTCGCAGATCCGCCTCACCGTAGCCCGTTACCACACGCCTACCGGGCGGGTGATCCAACGGCCCTATGATGCCGGCCATATTGAAAAATATTATACGGAAATTTACAAGCGGTACACCGACGGTGAAATTTACAGTCAGGACAGCATTCGCTTCCCGGACTCTCTGAAATTCCAAACCTTGAAAGAAAGGCGGGTGGTTTACGGCGGAGGCGGTATTATGCCCGACGTGTTTATGCCCTTGGATACCACTTATTATTCGGCCTATTACTCAAAGATGCTCCGGTTGGGCATTCTCAACCAGTTTTCCATCCGTTATATGGATAACCACCGTGAGCGGCTCCAACGGCAATACAAGCAATTTACCGACTTTGACAAGCAATTTGAGATAGACGCGGCGCTTTTCGAAGAACTACTGGCTTATGCAGAAAGCCAGCAACTGCCGCGAGACGAAGAAGGAATAAAAACCTCGGGAGAAAATATTCGTTTAATCCTTAAAGCCTACATCGCCCGGATCCTTTGGGGCAGCAATGAATACTTCGAAGTAGTCAATAAACGTGATGACAAGGCCTTTCTTAAAGCAATAGAATTATTAGAAAAAAAAGATAAATAAAAAAGTATGGGGAAAATTAATTTCAAAAAAATCTTCGCCAATCTGGGCATATTAATTATAATCGCTATGCTTGCGGGCTGTATTGCCGGCTTCTTCATGGGCGGGAACGCCTCTATGTTTGATCCGCTCGGGCGTATATTTATTCTGCTGATTAAAATGCTGGTAGTTCCCCTGATCTTTGTATCCATACTGTCGGGGGCCATGAGCCTGGGCGCTACAAAAAAAGCCGGGAAGGTCGCCTTCATTTCCATTGCCTTCATTTTAGTGAGCTCTCTGCTGGCCGGCTTCATCGCCCTGGCGCTGGGCTTGTGGTTGCAGCCGGGCAGCGGTGTATCTCCGGAATTACTAAAGTCTTTCATGAACGGCCATGAGGCCGCCACCGGTCCGGCCGCCACACTGGGCTTCTGGGCAACGCTGGAAAGCTTTATCCCTGAAAATCCGGTAAGGGCTTTGGCGCAGGGAAACATACTCCAGATCATCGTATTCTGTATGTTGCTCGGTTTCGGCATAGGCACCATCCCCGGTGAGAAAAAAGAATTGATTACCAAAATGATCGATGGTTTTTTAGACGCATTGATCTGGTGTATAAAGGTCGTTATGTGGACGGCGCCGATCGGTGTTTTCGCCCTGATGGCCTCGGCCGTAGGCACCCTTGGCTTCGACATTTTCGGAAAACTGGCCAACCTGCTATGGGTGAACATACTGGCCTTGCTGATCCTTTGGGCCGGCGTTTACCTGCTCTGCATACACTTCTTCTCCAATGTTTCCGTGGCCCAATTCATCAAAGCCATGGTTAAACCGCAGGTCGTAGCCCTTTCCACCGCCTCTTCACTGGCCACCCTGGCCCTCAACATGAAAGTAAGCGAAGAAGAACTGAAAGTCCATAAAGACACCGTATCTTTCGTATTGCCCTTGGGCGCCACCATCAATATGGCCGGCAATGTCTTATACTATATATTAGCCACCCTCTTCCTGGCCCAGTTTTACGGTATGGACATCAGCATGAGCGCCTATGTAGCCATTACCATCACGGCCGTATTAAGCGCCATAGGCCAGGCCGGCGTACCGGGCCCCACGCTCACCCTCTTTGCCGTACTGCTTGCCGGCGGTATTCCCCTGGACGGCGTAGCCCTGCTCTTTGCCGTGGACCGCCTCTTTGATATGCTGCGCACGACAATGAATATTACAGGGGACGCAGTCTGCGCCGCAGTGGTCGATAAATATACCAATTGATTATCGCGGCCACTCCCCGACTTCCAACTCGCGGATGTTGCCCTGGTCAATAATGAAACGCACGGCCGTGCGTACGGTATGAATACCGCGTACGCTGGCTCCTCCCGGATTGATGTGCAGCAGGTTGTAGTGCTTATCATACATCACCTTCAAAATATGGGAGTGCCCCGAAATAAACAGTTTGGGCGGCTGCTCCTCGATGAGCCGGCGCGCCTCATAAGAGTAGTTACCGGGATAGCCGCCAATGTGCATCATGAGCACATCCACCCCTTCCAGTGTGAAGCGTTGCACCTCGGGATACACGGTCCGCACGTGCCAGTCATCGCAATTACCGAAGACCGCCCGCAGGGGTTTAAAGGCCGCCATTTCATCGGCCAGCTCCAGATTGCCGATATCGCCGGCATGCCATAACTCATCGACCCCCTCAAAAAAGCGGCAGAGTTTGTCATCAAAGCAATAATGGGTGTCGGAGAGTAATCCTATACGTTTCATAGCTACCAAAGATACAGCGTTTTTCCCGAATCACAAAATTTTATATCTTTGTAAAAATTTGGACTATGCATCTGTTTTATACCCCCGATATACAAGGAACACACTATACCTTGAATGAAGAAGAATCTAAGCACTGCATACGGGTATTGCGCCTGGCCGAAGGGGATACGGTATACCTCACCGACGGACGGGGAACATTGTACACCACCCGGGTGGCCAGGGCCCATGATAAGGCCTGTGTAGTGGAGCTTATCCGTAAAGAAGAAAACTACGGACAACGTGATTATTACCTGCAACTGGCCGTAGCGCCCACAAAGAACATGGAACGTTATGAGTGGATGCTGGAAAAAATCACCGAAATAGGCGTTGACCGTATCAGCCCCCTGCTTTGCGAACATGCCGAGCGCCGTATACTGAAGCACGAACGGGCGGAGAAAATTATAACCGCCGCCATGAAACAATCTCTGAAAGCCTACCTGCCGCAACTGGATGCATTGACCCCTTTCATGCAATTTATACGGCAGCCCTTTGACGGCCAGAAATTCATAGGGCACTGCGCCGAAGGGGAACGGATAGTACTGCCCAAAGTCCTTGAAGGTTGTAATAAAGCCCTTATCCTGATTGGCCCGGAAGGCGACTTCTCCGCCGCCGAAATCAAAGCGGCGCTGGAGCAGGGATTCACACCGGTGAGCCTGGGCGACACGCGGCTGCGCGTGGAAACGGCAGCAGTGGTAGCCTGCAGTCAACTACAAACGATACAATTACTTAAACCCTGACACATGTCAAATATCCTGATCAGAAAAGCACAGAGAGAAGATTGTCCGCGGCTGATGGAACTCATCCGGGGCCTGGCCGATTACGAAAAAATGCCTGATGAAGTGACGGTAGCCCTCTCCCATTTTGAGGAAAGCGGCTTCGGGCCCAATCCCGTATGGTGGGGCTTTGTGGCCGAAACAGACGGTATGGTTTACGGCTTCGCCCTCTACTATATCCGGTATAGTACCTGGAAGGGACAACGCCTGTGGCTCGAAGATTTATATGTAGACCCGCATAAGCGGGGGCAAAAACTGGGCGCCATGCTCTTTGACCGGCTTATCGAAGAGGCCAGGGCAAAAGGCTATTCGGGAATGAACTGGCAGGCGCTGGACTGGAATGAACCGGCCCTGAACTTTTACCGTAAATACAAGGCTAATTTCGACCCCAGCTGGGTAAACTGCAGCATTGACTTTTAATCACCTGTTCCTATTTCAATTATACCTAACGACATGACCATAACTGCCCTGATTGGCTATGCTGCCGCCGCCTTATCCATCCTCAACCAATTTCCGCAAGCGATTAAAGTAATAAAGACGAGAGACACGCACAGCCTGTCCCTCTCTATGTACTGTATTGTTGAAGTCTGTATTTCTTTATGGCTGGTATACGGCATCCTGCTCAATGACCTGCCCCTGATTGTGGGCAACGCCATATCCCTAATCCCCATTACCTACATTTGGCTGACCAAGATTTACCATACCATTACCGGCAAAGACCCCTGGGGCATATAGTCTACTAAAAAACGGTATACTCTTTTTGGGTCTTATCAAAGATTTTACGGCTGAACTGGTACAAAGTGGCGGCTTTGTGCGGCACGTTGGTTTGCCGTTCGGCCAAAGGCAATAAAAATTTAAAGGTATTCACCTTGCGCCGGAAATTACGTTTGTCCACTGGCCGGCCCATAATCAATTCGTATAAACGCTGAAACTCCGTCAGCGTAAATTTGTCGGGAAGCAATTCGAAAACCACCGGCTCATAAGCCACATCACGGCGTAGCTTTTCAAGCGCTCCGTCCAGGATATCACGGTGGTCAAAAATCAGGTCCCCTATTTCATGCAAGTCCCGCCAATGGGCTTCCGGAGACATTGTACAGACATCAATATCTTTGATGTTTACTACGGCATAGAAAGCAATAGTAATTACCCTCCATTCTCCCACGCCTTTTTGCTGTATCCATAAAAAGTCGAATTCACGCCGGTGAAGCCGGTCCACGGCGCTGAACACCTTGAACTGTTTCAGAAAAACATTTCCGATACTGATACCGGTTTGCTCCCTTAGCGTACGCACAGCTGTTTCTTCCACACTCTCAGAAACAAGCACGTGATTACCGGGCAACTTCCACTCCGTAGCCACGGCGCCATCATGTTCTATTAGCTCTCTGCGTAACAAGACCTTCAGACTGCCGGCATCATAACCGAAAATCACGCAGTCAACAGAAACCTGTCTTAGCATATCGGGACTTTTCATGTGTACAAATATAATTATTTTTTATCTTTTATAAAACAGGCCTTGCCGGTCCGACAAGGCCTGTTCGTAAAACACACTAATCTAACCTAAAACACTACAAGGCTTAGGGATGAGTAAAACGCATAAAGAAAGCGCCCCAACCTAACCTAATTCTTAATTTAAGGATATTTTCATCCAGTTGCAGAACATCATACCTATTGGTGGCCCAGGCGCCGTTAGGCACATAGGATGGGAATCCGCCATTACTTAAGGTAAGCGTCTTGGTATCTCCATCAATTTCCAAATTCCATTGCTGGCCGGCCGGCTGTGCATAAGGTACCAATACGCTACCGCTCGGCTTAGGTTGTACGCCGAAAGCTTCTGCAGCATCTTCATTACACAAAACCCAGCCTAAAGACACCAATTCATAATTCCCTGCCCGGTCATAACCATTAGCGTGGAATTTCAGGGTATCATCATACACTTTAGGGTCTTGCTCATTCGGACCGGCTACCCACCACTCCGGATTAGGAGCCCATTCTGGTCCATTCCCAATATGACCGCTATTATTATGATCCCATACCCAAGGCTTTGATGTCAGGTTAATCACGTCTATGGGGTAATCTTCCGTAACTTCAAATGTAATGGTTTTGGTAGTACTGATACCGGCCTTATTGTAAACAGCCAATTGTACGGAGTAAGTGCCTGCATCATAATACTGGCGTGTAATATCAACCCCCACTTTGGTAGCTCCTCCGAAATTCCAGATGCCCACCACACCGGGAGTAAGGATATTAAACTTCATATTTGCAGGTGTAGTTCCGGCGGGTTCTATACTGTACTGAATATTTTCGATGTCTGCAATGGCGCCCATATCCGGCTTCTTGTCTTCCATGGGTGTACAGGCTGTTACCAGGCAGGCAGGCAGGCAGGCCAACAAAGCATATTTTATAATTTTTTTCATATTTCAAGTTCGTTTAAATATTAATTATAACCGGGGTTTTGTTTCAACTCGCCATGGGTGCGGTCGATTTCAGCAGCAGGCAGGGGCCAGTATTTCTTATAGGATACATAACCCTTAGCGCCCAACACCTCTTCGGCCTTGTTAAAGCGTTGCAAGTCCCAATAACGGTGACCTTCGCAGGCAAATTCCAAATGCCGTTCACTCAGAATACCATCAAGGGTTACCGCACGTTGAGTAAAGGAAGTACCGAAAGCACGGCGGCGCACGGCGTCAAAGGGTGTTTGAGCATCACCGCTGCCAAGGCGCAAACGCAACTCAGACATATTCAACAGCACCTCCGCATAACGGAAAATACGGATATTATTACGGAAGTTCATATCGGCGTTACCGGTGGTAACATCGTTATAGCCCTTACGCGGCGCATATTTTTTATTGAAGAAACCGGTATCATCATAAGAGGGGTCATAAGTACAACCGGGGTTATCAGCCATATATTTCTGCATATTCAGGATACCGCCGTCTCTGCGCTGGTCAGTCGGATCATATAAACCGTACAAAGTCGGCATAACTACATCAAAACCCCAACCTTCCTGAAAATCAGGACTATTTTTCAAACCACGGGGCCCGATAAGTTTAGGGAATACGGTACCACCCACACCATTGCTATAATCCCAGGTTCTGGAAGCGCCTTTATCATAGTAGTTCACTTCAAAAATTGATTCCGAGCTCCATTCTCCTTCATCCTTGAAGATGCCTTCAAAGTCGGATTTAAGGCTGTAATATCCTTTAGATTCAATATCTTCCATATCGGCCAACACTTCTGCATAACGCGAGCGGTCTTGCTGGTACATTACCATACGGGCTTTCAGCATCTGTGCGGCGGCGCGGGTAATACGGCCCTGCTCCCCATCGGCTACCGATAAAGGCAGGTAGTCTCCGCCGATCACCTCATCCATGACAGCAACCAACTTAGCATACACCTCATCAGCTGTAAGTTGCGGAGCGGTAAAGGGTGTGGTAAGGTTCTTGTCATAATAAGGAATGTTGCCCCAGAGTTTCCATAACCAATGGTAGTAGTAGGTAAACAAGTATTTAGCTTCTCCCAACACACGGTTCTTGGCGGCCGGAGACATGCCCTGTATTTTGTCTATATTCTCAATTACCTGCAAGGCACGGTTAACACCCGAATAATAGATGGTCCACAACACATCGGGTTGCTCCAGCGGGGTAATCTGAAAACGGTTAAGCAGCGTTACCACCTTTTGGTCGTATTCCGTACCGCCGCCGGATTTCACGTCATCCGACATCATGTCCGAAATCATGGTAATCTGGTTATATTGCCCCCACACATAGGAATCCCATTGCAAAGGGTCATAGGCGGCCACCAGGGCCTGGGTGATATCTGCTTCTGTTTGATAATAATCACTGGCCATTACACCGCTTGGCGGATACACATCGAGGAATGACTCGGAACAAGCGCTCAGGCCGGTCAAAGCAATGATGCTATATAAGTATATTTTTTTCATAACGTAATTAGTCATTTAAGGTTGAAAATTATAAGCCCAGGTTAACACCGAATGATAAGGTGCGTGATTGCGGATAGACGCCCTTATCTATACCATTGGACATTTCCGGGTCAAAACCACGATAGCCGGTAAAGGTCAGCAGGTTTTCCGCCATGAAATACACCCGCAGTTTTTCAACAAAGAATTTCTTAGTAATATTTTTCGGCAAGGTATACCCTATTTGCAGGCTCTTCAGGCGCAGGTAAGAACCGTTTTGTACATACAGGTCTGAAGATTTCCAGTTACCATTCGGGTCTACAAAGCTCAAACGCGGAGTAGAATTAGAAGTGCCGGGACCGGTCCAACGGTCAATCATGTAACCGGGCAGGTTCACAGAGGCCAGGTCAAGACGGCGGGTTACGTCATAAATATCAGAACCGGCCACACCCTGGAAGAAGGCATTCAAATCAATACCTTTCCACGCCAAATCAATAGTAAAACCATAGGTCCATTTGGGGAAGAAGTTACCGATCATCGTACGGTCATCATCAGAGATCTTGCCGTCACCGTTCAGGTCTATAAAGCGAACATCACCGGCTACGGCATTGGGCTGGATCTTACCGCCGTTTTGGTTCACATAGGCGTCGACCTCGGCCTGTGTCTGGAAAAGGCCGGCAGTTCTCAATCCGTAGAAGAAATGGTAAGGATAACCATTCTCATCGCGGCTGATGGTACCTACCTGGTTATGGCTGTCGGCATTGTTATAACCGGACTCATTACCGAGATTATTCAGGGTATTTTTCAGGTAGGTAGCATTGGCGCTGAGACCTACATTCAGGTCGCCTACATTAAAGCGGTAACCCAGGTCCATTTCAACCCCCTGGTTGGTCATGTCACCCACGTTGCCGATGGGCTTGGAGTCACCCACATAAGTAGGAATGGGCACCTCGATCAACATACCTTCCGTCTTTTTGTTATAGTAGTCAATAGAGAAGGTCAGCGCATTGTTAAAGAAACGGGCGTCAAGTCCGATGTCGGTCTGAGCCGTTGCTTCCCATTTGATATCAGGATTGGAAATACCATTGGGTTTCACACCGGTAACAATAGTTTCGCTACCGTTAGCCCCACTACCAAAGATATAGTTATTACCGCTATTCATGGTTACGGTATAACGGTAGTTACCAATGGCATCGTTACCGTTCTTACCCCAGCTTCCGCGGATTTTCAGGTAGCTGAACCACTCGGGGCGGTCTTGCATAAAACGCTCGTTCGTCACATTCCATCCCAATGATACAGAGGGGAAGTAGGCAAAACGGTTATTGGCGCCGAAGCGGGAAGAACCGTCGCGGCGGAGGGTAAATTCAACCATATAACGTTCATCATAGTTGTAACTAAGACGTCCGAAATAAGACACCAGCGCATAACGGTCAAAAGCGGATCCGCCGGCATTGCGTTGTCCGTTGGGCGTTTTGGTAAAATCAATATTCGCCTTTGAAGGATCATCGGACAAGAGGTCATAACTGCCGCCGGACACATTGCGTCCGTTATATTCACGGGCGGATTGTCCGAGCAGTACCGAGAAATTATGTTTATCGGCTATGGTATTGGTATAGCTCAGGGTGTTTTCCCACTGCCAGTCCAAGCCACGGTTAGAAGAGGACCATACTTCAGATTTCTCATTTTTGTTACTTTGGCCCAGATAAAACTGAGGACTGTGTCCGTCATTGCCCCAGAAAGCCAGGTCGACACCAAAAGATGACTTAAATTTCAAGCCTTTGTACAGCTCAATTTCTCCGTAGAAAGAACTCACAAACTTATCCGACCAGTTTTTAGAAGCCGGCAGGTTCATCATGGCTACGGGGTTTACAATTTCATTATAGGTAGAGCCCGGCAGTTCATAGACACGACCGTTTTTATCTTTTACGGCCGTAGGATGTGCTGCCAAGGTGGCAGAAGGATCATCTGCGTACACAGGCACCAGCGGAGAAAGCATCAGGGCGTTACCCAACGCTTCACCGAATACGCCGTTGGTTCCGATACCTGTAGAATTGATGTGCGCATAAGAGGCGTTCACCCCGATTACCGCTTTACGCAGGTAATCCCGTTCGGAAGACTTGTCAAACATCGTATAGCTGTTGTTCAAGCGGATGCTCATACGGTCATAATTGGAACGGCCGTAATTACCTCCAACGATACCATCTTGCGTCAGGTAACCGAAAGAGATATAGTAGTTATTTTTCTCCGTAGCGCCGGAAATACCAATCTGATGGTTTTGTATGCCGGCGTTATAATTAAACACCTCATCCTGCCAGTTGGTATTGTGCTTGTAGTTGGTAGGATCCGGATAGATAGGCGCCTTGCCGTCATTAATATTCATTTCATTCATCAAAGTCTGGTATTCAAACGCGTCCAATACGGCACGTTGTTTCCAGGGGTTCTGCCAACCATAAGAAAAATCATAGGTCAGGCGAACAGGCCCCTGAGAACCGCTCTTGGTCGTCACCAGGATAACCCCGTTGGCGCCACGTGTTCCGTATACGGCGGCAGAAGCCGCATCTTTCAAGACTTCAATAGAGGCGATGTCTGTAGGATTCAGGTAATCAATACCGCCACCGACTTGCATTCCATCAATAATATACAAAGGATCACTATTACCAGTAGTACCGATACCGCGGATACGCACCGTAGAACCGGAACCCGGCTGGCCGGAAGACTGGGTTATATTAACCCCAGCCACCTTACCACGCAGTACATTTTCAATACGGGTCGGCGTTTCGTTCTCAATATCGGAAGATTTCACACTTCCGATCGCTGCGGTAACCACACTTTTCTTTTGTACGCCGTAGCCCACCACCACTAACTCTTCCAAATTCACAGCATTTTCCATCAAACTCACGTTGACGGTATTCTGCGTTGCTACCACCTCTTTGGTAGAATAACCCATCGACGTAAACACCAGCGTCTTGCCCAGAGGAGCATTAACACTAAATTCACCCGACTCATTCGTAACGGCGTAGGTAGAAGTGCCCTTCACCTGCACACTAACACCTACCAGGGGAGTGTCATCGATCTCCGAGGAAACGCGCCCCTTGATAATGCTCACCTGCGCGTTCGCCACTATGGCAAAACAACACATTAGACAGATTAAAACTTTTTTCATAGGTTACTTTTATTAATTATTTTAGGTAAAACAGTGTGCAAAAATAATAATAATTTAACAACTAACAAATTCTTAGTGTCATTTTCACACGATTTTTTTAATACAAAAAATAATTCTATAACATACTCTAAATTAGGATAACTATTTTTGCATATAGAAAATAATAACTATATTTGTCCGGGTATTGTGTTAAAATCACACATCTGTATACGGCTTAACATTTTCTTTACACCTTAATACTATGTTTAAAAACAGAGCGCTCATAAAAACACTATTCATCGGCAGCTTAGCCTGTATTTTATTACAATGCTCAAAATCAGATCCTTATCCAGGCCCCACACCAGGTCCGAACCCGGATGACGAAAGTGGGATTATAGAGACTTATTTGACCTCCGGAGACCAGAAAAATTTACTTAAGCGGCTAAGCCCCATTAAACCCGGCGGACGCCTGTCCAGTTTTAACGTTGTATTGGACTCTACGACCTTGTATCAGGAAATGGATGGCTTCGGCGCTGCTTTAACCGGCTCTTCGGCCTATTTACTTAAAAACATGTCGAGCAGCAAACGGGCGGAGCTATTGCAAAAGCTGTTCAACCCATCCAATGGGATAGGTATGAGCTATTTGCGACTCACCATAGGATCGTCAGATTTTTCTTTAGGCAACTACTCTTATTGTGATACGGACGATATTAAGCAATTTGATATCCCTGCTACAGACAGGCGCGACCTGCTGCCTGTACTCAAAGAGATATTGGCCATCAAACCCGACATCAAAATACTAGGAAGCCCCTGGAGCGCCCCGGCATGGATGAAACAAAACAATAGTATGAACGGGGGGCGCCTGATCTCTACTCCCGAAACATATACCGCCTTTGCCGAGTATCTGGTGAAATATATCCAAGCCTTTGCACAGGAAGGAATCACCATTGACGCCATTACCCTCCAGAATGAACCGCTGCATGAAACCGGCGGTTATCCGACCATGAAAATGGAGTGGGAAGAACAGAATGAAATTATCAAAAACTACCTGGGACCGCGTTTTGTATCCGAAAATATTAAAACAAAGATCATTATCTACGACCATAACTGGGATATGTGGTCTTATCCCAACAATATCTTAAAGGATCCAGTAACCCGGACCTTTGTTGACGGCTCCGGCTTCCACGGCTATGGCGGCACCTACCCGACCATGGGCAGCCTGCACGATATGCATCCCGATAAAGGACTCTACTTCACGGAGCAATCTGCCGGCGGATGGGGCGAAGGCTTTGCCGGCGACCTTAAATGGCATTCCGAGAACATATTCACCGGCCCCATCAACAACTGGTCTAAAAATGTATTGATGTGGAACCTGGCCCTCAACCCGCAAAGCGGGCCCACCAACGGAGGCTGCACGAACTGCCGCGGCGTGGCCACCATCTCCGGCGACGCCTATACCTTTAATGAAGAATATTACATTATCGGCCATTTCTCCAAATTCATCCGCAAAGGCGCCCAACGTATCAAATACAGTATTAACGGCAATTACACTTCTTTCTTTTGCTCCGCCTTCCTTAACACCGACGGCAGTAAAGTCTTATTTGCAGCCAATAACAGCAATAGCGCGCAAAACTTCAACGTACGCTGCGGTAACCGTGAGTTCAATTATATCATCCCGGCCGTAGCCGTTGTAACATTCACCTGGAAATAAATTCTTATCAACTATGAAAAACCTGTATTACATTCTGTTATTGTGCCCCCTCTTCCTGTCTTTCACCTGCGTATCCTGTGTCAGTAAAGACAAATCGGACGGATCAAACCAACCTCCCATAATCACCGGCCCGGAAGAAGATCCGGATGCCGGAAAAACCTACCAGCTGGTATGGAGTGATGAATTCGACTACCATGGCCTCCCCGACAACCGGAAATGGTGGTATGAAACCGGCGCCCACGGTTGGGGCAATAATGAACTGCAAAATTATGTTGCCGGCGCTTCCGGCACGGATACCAGTGCGCTTGTATCTAACGGCACACTAAAAATTATCGCGCAAAAGCAAGGGAGCCAGGTTATCTCGGTCCGCATGAATACAAATGAAAGTTGGACTTACGGCCGGTTTGAAGCGCGGCTCAAATTACCGGCCGGCAAAGGCACCTGGCCGGCATTCTGGATGATGCCTAAAAATTTCCAAAGCTGGCCCGAGGATGGTGAGATTGATATTATGGAAGAAGTGGGGTATCGCCCGAATTATATTTCCTCGTCCATCCATTGTTTAGCTTATTACCATAAAGTAGGCACGCAAAAGACAGCGGAACGATTTATAGCTACGGCCCAAAGTGATTTTCACGTTTATGCGGTGGAGTGGACCCGCAATTATATCTACGGCTTTGTTGACGGCGTGCGTTATTTCACCTTTTTGAATGACAAAAGCAACAACAAAAACACCTGGCCCTTCAATGCGCCTTTCTACCTAAAACTCAACCTGGCCTGGGGGGGAGACTGGGGCGGTGCACAAGGCCTGGACGAAACAGCCCTGCCGGCCACCTATGAAATTGATTATGTAAGGGTCTATCAAAAACAATAGTTACAATGAAGCAGTTATATTTATTCTTAGCCTTATTATTCCCCCTGTCATTAGCCGGGCAGTTGGCATCCGAAGCGCAACGCATCGAAGCCTTGCTTTCAAAAATGACCCTGGAAGAAAAAATCGGCCAGATGAATCAATTGAGCCACGACAGCAATATGGAGGCCGAACTCAAAGCCGGAAGAATAGGCTCTATACTCAATGTGGTCGGGGCGGAAGAAGTCAACCGCCTGCAGAAGATAGCGGTGGAAGAAAGCCGGCTGGGCATTCCGCTGATTATCGGCCGCGATGTGATTCACGGTTTTAAAACAATATTCCCTATTCCTATCGGACAGGCGGCCTGTTTCGACCCCGCCATAGTGGAAGAAGGAGCGGCGATAGCCGCTGCCGAAGCGCGCTCGGCAGGCATACACTGGACCTTTGCGCCTATGCTTGACATTTCACGGGATCCGCGCTGGGGCCGCCTGGCCGAAGGCCTGGGGGAGGACCCCTACCTGGGCAGCGTACTGGGCAGCGCCATGGTGCGCGGATTTCAGGGCAAGAAACTGTCTGACAGCACCTCTATCGCCGCCTGCATCAAGCACTTTATAGGCTATGGCGCTGCAGAAGGCGGACGTGACTACAACAGCACCAATATACCGCCGCATCTCCTGCGCAATGTGTATATGCGACCATTCAAGGCCGCTGTAGAAGCCGGCGCCGCCACACTCATGACCTCCTTCAACGACAATGACGGTATTCCGGCCTCCGCCAATAAATTTTTACTTACGGATGTACTGCGCAATGAGTGGAAGTTCGATGGCTTTGTGGTATCCGACTGGGCTTCTGTCACCGAAATGATCAGCCACGGCTCATGCGCTGATCCGAAGGATGCCGCCATGCAATCCGTAAATGCAGGTATGGACATGGAAATGGTGAGCAGGGCTTTTATCAATCACCTCCCGGAACTCATTAAAGAGGGTAAGGTGTCCGAAGCAAGTATTGATAACGCCGTGCGTAATATCCTGCGCATCAAATTCCGGCTGGGGCTCTTTGACAAGCCCTATGTAAATACCGAAGGCAACCCGGTATTCTATGCCGCAGCACACCTGAAAGCCGCACAAAAAGCAGCCGAAGAATCAGCCGTACTCCTCAAGAATAATGGCGTCCTTCCGCTCAAGGCGTCCATCAAATCCATAGCGGTAACAGGCCCTATGGCCGATGCGCCGCACGACCAGCTCGGCACCTGGGTATTCGATGGTGAAAAACAGCATACTGTTACCCCCCTGGCCGCCCTGCGCGAGCTATACGGCAAGCAGACACACATCCTTTACGAACAAGGGGTGGCGTACAGCCGCGACAAAAGCAGTAATGGCATTGCCGCCGCCGTAAAGGCCGCCGAAAAGGCCGATGTAGTGCTTGCATTTGTCGGTGAAGAGGCTATTCTTTCCGGAGAGGCCCATTCTTTGGCCGAAATTAAACTGAAAGGCGCACAACAAGCCTTAATCAATGCACTAAAAGCAACCGGCAAACCACTGGTAATCGTAGTGATGGCCGGCCGGCCCTTAGACATACGGGAGGAGTTAAAGGCTGCAGACGCCCTGCTATACAGCTTCCACCCCGGCACCATGGGTGGGCCCGCACTGGCCAATCTGCTCTCCGGCAAGGTCGTGCCCAGCGGAAAATTGCCCATGACCTTCCCTAAGGAAGTTGGACAAATCCCTTTATACTACAATCACAACAGAACCGGACGCCCCTTCCGCGGCAACGAAACAATGATAGACGATATCCCGCTCGAAGCCGGACAGACCTCTTTGGGTAATAGCAGCTATTACCTGGACGCCGGCGCCGGCCCCCTCTTCCCCTTCGGTTTCGGACTGAGCTACAGCACCTTTGAATATTCCGATTTAAGGCTCGACAAAACGGACCTCCGCCAGGGCGAAAGCCTGAGAGCCAGCGTCACGCTGAAAAACACAGGTAACTATGCGGCTACGGAAGTCGTACAACTTTATGTACGCGACCTTGTAGGTTCGATTGCACGCCCGGTCAAAGAGTTAAAGGGGTTCCGACGCGTGAGCCTAAAAGCCGGAGAAGCTGTACGTGTAACCTTTAATCTGCAGGCAGACGACCTGGCTTTTTACGGGCTTACAATGCAGGAAACCACAGAGCCCGGCGCCTTCAAATTATGGATAGGCGGAGACAGTAATGCCGCATTAGAAACAGTATTCACTCTAAAATAAGTACACAAGCCAAGCATGAAAAAAAGTATTCTAATCGTTTTAAGCACGCTGCTGCTCATTGCCTGCTCGACCGGCACGCAAAGCGGGAACAAGGAGATTGCACGCAAAGTAGACCAACTGCTTCAGGAAATGACCCTGGAGGAAAAGGTAGGACAGATGGCGCAAATCACCCTTGATGTGGTCACCAAAGGTCCGGACCGCTACTCCAGCGACGAACCGGTGGTCTTAGACCAGGAACAGTTGCGGCACGCCCTTACGCAATATCATATAGGTTCTATACTGAATACGGCCAACAACCGGGCGCGCACACCCGAAACCTGGGGCAAAATCATCGGTGATATCCAACAGGTGGCTACCCAGGAAACACGGATGAAGATACCGGTAATCTATGGTATTGACGCCATACACGGTGTCACTTACTCTGCCGGCAGCACCCTGTTCCCCCACGAACTGGCCCTGGCGGCCACCTGGGACCCCACGTTCGGCTACACGCTGGGAGAGGTCACGGCTTATGAAACCCGCGCCTGCAATATTCCCTGGAATTTCTCACCGGTACTGGACCTGGGCGCCGACCCGCGCTATTCGCGCCTTGCCGAAGGCATGGGCGAAGATCCGTACCTGATCAGTCGTTTCGGAGAACAGATCATCAAAGGATATGAAGGCAAAGACAATAATATTGCGGATCCTTACCATGTAGCCTCCTGCATGAAACACTTCCTGGGCTATGCCGTACCGACTTCCGGGAAAGACCGCACACCCGCCTATATCCCCGATTATGTCCTGCGGGAATATCATTTACCGTCTTTCAAGGCAGCCATTGAAGCCGGCGCCCATACCATCATGATCAATTCGGGCGTAATCAACGGTATTCCCGTACACGCCAATTATGCCTTACTCGTTAGCCTGCTCCGCGAAGAGCTGGGATTTCAGGGCCTGATCGTGAGCGACTGGGGGGACATTGAGAACCTGTATAAACGCGACCTGGTAGCGGCCAACAATAAAGAAGCCGTTAAGATGGCCGTCAATGCCGGGGTAGACATGTCCATGATTACCTATAATTACGAGGCGTTCTGCGATGACCTGGTGGCCCTGGTCAATGAGGGGGAAGTATCCATGCAACGTATCAATGAAGCGGTCGGCCGTATTCTTACCTTGAAATACGAACTGAATCTCTTTGAACGCCCCACGGTAGACTATAAGGATTATCCGCATTACGGCAGTATGGAACATGCACGCAAGGCCTATGAGGTAGCCGCCGAAGCCATTACCCTGTTAAAGAATGACGACAAAGTGCTCCCGCTTAAAAAGAGCGCCAAAATATTGGTAACCGGTCCTGCCGCCAACGCTATGCGGCCGCTCAACGGCTGCTGGAGCTACTCATGGCAGGGACAATTGGCCGATGAGTTTGCCGGTGAATACAACACCATCTTTGAGGCCATGCAAAACAAGATCGGCAAGAATGCGGTCTGGATACCCGGCGTGAGCTACGGGCAAGAGATAGATTACCGCGTAGAAAACAAAGACCGTTATGAAGAAGCGCTCCGCAGCGCCCGGCAGGCCGATTATATCCTGTTGTGCATCGGTGAAAACTCTTACGCCGAAAAACCCGGTGATGTGGCCGACCTGACGTTAAGCAAACTACAGCTACAATATGCTAAAGACCTGCTTAAAACAGGCAAACCGGTGGTCCTGGTACTGGCCGAGGGACGTCCCCGTATCATACGGGAGATCGTGCCTGAGAGTAAGGCCATACTCATGGCCTACTGGCCAGGCAATTACGGCGGAGACGCGCTGGCAGACATTATTTTCGGGGAGGTAAACCCCTCCGGAAAATTACCCATCACCTACCCAAGCGCTGTCAACTCTTTGGTGGGTTACATTCATAAGCCGTCGGAAGAACAGGTAAAATCTGCCGGAATGTATAATTACGAAGGGGACTTCACCCCCGAATTCTATTTCGGCTACGGTTTAAGCTATACGACTTTTGAGTACAAAAACCTACGGCTGAGCACAGAACAGCTCAAGGCCGGAGAAAAACTGGAAATCAGCGTTGAGGTAACCAATACCGGAGCTATGGCCGGAAAAGAGGTGGTACAGTTATACACCTCCGACCTGGTAGCCAGCATGACACCCGACATGCAACGCTTGCGGCGCTTTGAGAAAATACTGCTCCAGCCCGGCGAAACAAAAACGGTATGTTTCACCATAGATGCTACGGACCTGGCATTTGTAAACGCCAGGAATCAGTGGGTAACGGAACCGGGCGATTTCAAAGTCCGGATCGGCAACAGCCCGCTTGAACAAATATTTTCTTATCAATAAGCCATACGATGAAAAAACATTTCATATACTTATTATTTTTACTCCTTGCCACGACACAGTGCACGGAAAAAAAAGAGTTTTTACATGCCGAAGGTACACGCATCGTACATAAAGGCGAGAACGTATTGTTACGCGGCTTCGGCCTCGGCGGATGGGTGTTGCAGGAGCCCTATATGCTCCGGCTTTCCGGCATTGTAAACACCCAACAAGAGCTGAAAGACAGCATTGCAGCCTTGATAGGCGATGAGCGTATGCAGGCATTTTACGAGGCCTGGCGGACCAACGGCATACAAAAACAGGACATAGACTCGCTGGCGGCCTGGGGCTTCAATTCCGTACGCCTGCCCATGCATTATAATTTGTATACGCTGCCCATTGCGCAGGAACCCGTAGCCGGGCAACAAAGCTGGCTGGAGAAAGGATTTGCGCTTACCGACAGCCTGCTGGCCTGGTGTAAAGCCAACCACATGTACCTGATGCTCGATCTGCATGCTGCCCCCGGCGGACAGGGCAACGACGTAGCCATCTCCGACGCCTCGGAACTTAGGTTATGGCAGAGTGAAGAGAATAAAACAAAGACCATCGCCCTGTGGCGTAAACTGGCCGAACGCTATGCCAATGAAGAATGGATAGGCGGCTATGATATTATCAACGAGCCCAACTATGGCTTTCAGGACCCGGAAGACCGCAACGGCCTGGCCGAGCAGGAAAATGCGCCGCTCCGGCAGCTGATGGTAGAGATCACCCGAGCGATTCGCGAAGTGGACACAAACCACCTGATCATCATCGAAGGCAATGGTTGGGGCAACAACTACAACGGCATATTCCCCCTATGGGACAACAACATGGCTATCAGCTTCCATAAATATTGGAATTTCAATGACCCCTCTTCTATTGCTCATTTTTTGAAAATAAGGGAAGAACAAAACGCACCCTTATGGATGAGCGAGTCCGGTGAAAACAGCAATGCCTGGTTCACCGATGCCATCCGCCTGTTTGAAGCCAATAATATCGGCTGGTGCTGGTGGACCTATAAAAGGATAGGCTTAGGCTGCCCCATGGAAATCATTGTTCCGGAAGGCTATAATAAGCTACTGGACTATTGGAGCGGCAAAGGCCCTAAACCTACGGCGGAAGAAAGCGTGGAGATACTGACCCGCCTGGCCGAAAACTACAAGATCAGCCATACTGTTTTTCACAAAGGGTATATTGACGCCTTAATCCGCCAGGCCGGCAGTGAGCAAAGCATAGCATTCAAACCGCACCTGCTGCCTGCACAGGGAACTTATGCGCTTTTTGCCTCGGATTATGACATGGGGCGCAGCGGCAGCGCTTATCACGATAAGGATTCGGCCAATTACCGGGTATCGGACCCCAAACAGACCGGAGGCAACCGGGGACATCAATACCGCAATGACGGCGTAGATATCAGCCGCTCATCCAATGAAGGCGGCAACGGCTATTGCATCAGCTATACCGAAGGCGGAGAATGGTTACAGTATACGCTTCAAGCCGAGACGGAGGGCGAATACGCCCTTGCGGTGACTGTCGCCAGTCCGGAAGGCAAAGGAAGTATCCGTTTTACGATGAACGGCATTCCGGCCGGAAATGAAATATCCTTTGCTCATACCGGAGGTTATGACCATTGGAAATCATTTGAAGCCGGCCATGTCAAGGCCGTAAAAGGAGAAAATATTTTCAGGGTGTATATCGGCCGGGATGGCTTTAACCTGGAGCGCATAACCTTCAGCAGGCAATAAAATTCCGCAGGCCTTTTATGAATAACCACCGGTCCTGCCTTATTCAAAAATTTAATGTATATTTGCAGCATTAACCCTTGATAGAATCTTAAACAATTCATTTTATGACACAAACCAGACAACAAGACAACACGGTTGCGATTATCATGATGATTTTCCTGTTCGGGATGATCTCTTTCGTCACCAATCTTGCCGCCCCTATGGGCGTCATTGTAAAGGAACAGTTTGAAGTTTCCAACGTACTCGGCATGCTGGGTAACTTTGCCAACTTCCTGGCCTATGCCTGTATGGGTATTCCGGCCGGCTTACTGCTCCAAAAAGTAGGATACAAGAAAACCGCACTCCTCGCCGTAGCCATTGGCTTTGTTGGCGTAGGCATACAGTTTCTATCCGGGGTAGCCTCCAGCTTTGTGGTATATTTATTGGGCGCCTTTGTCGCCGGTTTCTCCATGTGTATGTTGAATACGGTGGTCAACCCCATGTTGAACACCCTTGGCGGCGGCGGTAAAAAAGGCAACCAGTTATTACAGGTAGGCGGCACGTTCAACTCTTTGGCCGGCACCATCACCCCCATGCTGGTGGGTATGCTGATCGGTCAGGTGAGTAAAGAAACGGCCATCTCCAATGTAAATCCCGTATTGTTTATTGCCATGGGTGTATTTGCTATGGTGTTCATCGTATTGTCGATGGTCTCCATACCCGAACCCCACCTGGCTAACAAAGTAGTAGCAAAAAGCAATGACCAATACAGCGCCTGGTCTTTCCGTCACTTCATATTGGGCGCCGTGGCTATTTTCGTATATGTAGGTGTTGAAGTAGGTATCCCCGGCACGATGATGTTGTTCTTATCGGACACGACCGGTGCAGGTGGCGGACTCAGCGCCACCACGGCAGGCTTTGTAGCCGGTACCTATTGGTTCCTGATGCTGATCGGCCGTTTTGCCGGCGCCTCACTCGGGCATAAGATCTCCAGCAAAACCATGTTAAGTACGGCGGCCTGTGTAGGCATAGCGCTCATCCTGGCGGCTATTTTCTCGCCTGTAAGCATGACGGTTTCCATCCCTGTTTTCACCGGCTCGTCGTTTGCTATGACACAGGTTCCGATGGGCGCCCTCTTCCTGGTATTGTGCGGGCTCTGCACTTCGGTGATGTGGGGTGGCATTTTCAACCTGGCGGTAGAAGGCCTGGGCAAATATGTAGCCGCAGCCTCCGGTATTTTCATGACCATGGTAGTTGGCGGCGGTATCCTGCCCCTGCTGCAAAATTTTGTAGCAGACAAGGCTTCCTATATGGTTTCTTACTGGGTACCCGTAGCCGGATTGCTCTATATTCTGTTCTATGCAATGATCGGGCACAAAAACGTTAACGACAACATTCCGGTGGAATAAAAATCACCCGTAGACCCTTAAAATTTGAGCGTCGAAATGCAGGCCGCAGGAAATAGGAGCTCCTATTTTCTACGGCCTGTCTTAGTTGAAAACATTTTTTGACCGACTTGAATCTTTTTATTATTTTTGTAATATGTCAACATTACTGCAACGATTTTTACGCTACGTCGCTTTCGACACCCAATCGGATCCGGATTGCTTGTCACGGCCCAGTACACCAGGCCAATCGGCGCTATTGCAATTATTGGCCGGAGAGCTCCGGGCATTGGGCATTAAGGCGGAAATCGATGCCAATAGTAATCTTATGGCCTTTATTCCTGCCAATAATGGAAAAACATGTCCATCCGTAGCCTTTCTCGCCCATGTGGATACGGCGACGGAAGTGAGCGGAAAAAATGTACAGGCCCAGGTCATCGGGCCATATGACGGAGGGGATATTCCGCTGACTGCAACAGACAATAAGGTATTACGCCCTGCCGACTTTCCGGCGCTATCCCGCTATAAAGGACAAACCATCATTACCTCCGGCGGTAATACCCTGCTCGGGGCCGATGATAAGGCCGGCGTGGCCATTATCATGCAGCTGGCCCAACACCTTTCCGAACATCCGGAGCTACCGCACGGCGAACTACGGATAGCCTTCACACCGGACGAAGAAACAGGCCGCGGCACCGATAATTTTGACATGCAGGCCTTCGGGGCCGATTATGCCTACACCTTTGATGGCGGCGGCATCGGCGAGCTGGAGTATGAGAATTTCAATGCCGCCCAGGCTACATTGACCGTACAGGGCTGTAATATGCATCCGGGCGAGGCAGGCACAACGTTCCGGAACGCCCTGCTCTTACTCGAAGCCTTCAACCGGCAACTACCGGCCGGCCAGCGGCCCGAAACAACCTCCGGTTACCAGGGTTTTTTCCTGCTATCACAAGTGCAGGGCAATTCCGAAAAAGCAGTAGCCAAATACCTTATACGCGACCATAGCAGCGAACTGTTTGCACAGAAAAAGGCTTTTTTGGAAAGCCTTGTTGACACACTGAACCGGGAGTATGGCGCCGGGAGTTTCAACCTGAAAATAACCGACCAGTATTACAACATGCGCCCCCTCATCGAACAACAAATGGAAGTGGTAGAGATCGCCCTGGAAGCTATGAGGATGGCGGGAGTAAAGCCGGATGTCAAGCCCATCCGGGGCGGCACCGACGGGGCGCGGCTGACATACATGGGGCTCCCCTGTCCCAACCTCTTTGCCGGCGGGCACAATTTCCACAGTATATATGAATTCGTGCCGCTGCAAAGCATGGAAAAAGCGCTTGAAGTAGCCTTGAACATTGTCCGATTATATGAAAACCACCAACCACCACCAAAACCGCCGCAACTGGGACGAGACCCTGCGGGAAATCCCCTTTGTACGTATTAGCCTCGCCTTCCTGACCGGCATTATCTGTCCATCCATAACGGGCTTCAGCTACCCGGCAGTCGGTATAACAGCGGCTTTATTTTTGCTGTATATCACCACGCTGCCCTGGCCTTTCGCCCGAATTTACCGCTACCAATGGCTTAACGGCTGCGCCGGCCTGCTGTTCTTATTTTCAGCAGGCACCAGCCTGGCTCAGCTACAACCGGCAAGCAGTTCCCTGCCTACGGATGAAGACATCTATATACAAGCCGTGGTCGACAAGAAAGCCCAACGCACCGGCCGGTATATTAAAACGCCGGTAACAGTGTACCGCTACGGCCGGCAAGCGGCCGGCAGCGCTACAGTCTCCTCCGCCCCCCGCCTATATAGTATAAAGGAAGCCTCCCTGCTCTATCTGGAGGCCGACAGTGCTCAGGCTCTCCCGGAACTGGGAGATACCCTAAGCGCATGGGCGCGCCTGAATACGCTGGCGGTGCCTCAACATCCGGGCGAGTTCGATTACAGGACCCACATGGCCCGCAAGGGTGTTTTTGCCACCGGCTTTGTGCGCGCACACCATTACAGACTGTCGCCGGGAAAAACAACAGGCTGGGCCTACTGGCCGGAACGCCTGCAGGCGCGGGCCGAAAACATTTTCAGGGAAATGGGGTTACAGGGAGACGAACTGGCCGTGCTGAATGCGCTCACCCTGGGAGACCGTACAGCAATAGACCAGGAACTGAACCGGGCCTTTACCATAGCCGGCGTAACCCATATACTCTCTGTTTCAGGGCTCCATGTCGGGCTAATCTTCGCTATATTATCCAAATTATTATCCTTCCTTGGAAAAAGAAAACGGGGACTCGTCATCAAAAACACCCTGATAATTATAGTCCTGTGGAGCTATGCCGCCATTTCGGGGTTCTCCCCCTCGGTCAACCGGGCTACCGTTATGTTTTCCTTTGTCCTGGCAGGAAAAATCATGCAGCGGGATATCAGCATTTACAATTCACTGGCGGCTTCGGCCTTTTTCCTGTGCCTGATCAACCCTTTCAACCTGTTCGACATCGGCTTCCAACTCTCCTACCTGGCCCTGCTGTCCTTAGTATATTTCCAGCCTTACATTTACCGGCTGCTTTACTTTCCCAATAAAGTAGTCAATTACATCTGGGAGGTATGCAGCGTATCCTTAGCCGCCCAACTGGGCACACTCCCACTAAGCCTTTTCATATTCCACCAGTTTCCCAATTATTTTATACTCTCCAACCTCTGGGCCCTCCCGCTTACCGGTGTGACCACCTACCTTAGCGTAGCCCTGCTGACCCTCAACCGGCTGCCATACGTATCCGCCGTTATCGCCTGGCTATTGGAAAAATCACTATGGTTACTTAACAGCGGCGTAAGGTTTACCGAAGCGCTGCCTTACGCGGTAAGTGAACATATCGCCGTGTCTGCACCGCAATTATGGCTGATGTCCGCCCTCGTACTGCTCTTCGCCCTCTATATCGAATTCCGGGAAAAGCGGCTCCTGTACTGTTCGGTCCTCCTCCTCACCGCCATCCTCAACCTGAACCTGCAGCGTGCAACCGGCAACCGGCAGCAACAGCTGTTGGCCGTTTACAATGTCAAAAACAGCGCTTACATCCACCTGATTGATGGAAACAATAGCCTGGCACTGAGGGATAGCGCCAGCCTGACAAGGGACTTCAGCTTCAATCTTCAGGGCTTTTTCACAGACAGGGGCATACGCCGGGATAGGATGCAATGCCTGCAGACAGGCGTTCCGCTCTGCAACCGGCGCCATCAGCACTTGGCCGTTTACCGGAATTTCTTTATCTTTGGAAACAATATTATTAAAGTACTCAGCAGGGAGGATCCGCTCCCTTTTCACCCCATGATGATAGACTACCTGATTGTAACTGCAGCCTGCCGGCAAGACCCAGCATCACTGCTGGATATATACCATCCGCGGCAGGTGGTAGTGGACGCCTCGGTGCCGGCCTACCGCAGCCGGTTATGGAAAACGGCTGCCGGCGAACGGCAGGTAGCCCTGCACAATGTAAAACAAGACGGCGCTTTTATTGCCCAACTTTCAAACTAAACCTGATTATGGCTGAAACACTCATCCTGCCCGCCAATGCCGGCAAAGAAGAAAAATACCGGGCGCTCCTGCCTCAACTCAAGGCCCTGCTCGACGGAGAGCGCGATCCTATCGCCAACATGGCCAACCTATCGGCCGCCCTCAAAGAAGTGTTCAACTTCTGGTGGGCCGGTTTTTATCTGGTCCGCGACAATGAACTTGTACTCGGCCCCTTTCAGGGTCCCATTGCCTGCACACGCATCCGCTTCGGCCGCGGGGTTTGCGGCGCTGCCTGGGCCTCCGGAGAAACAATCATCGTACCCGACGTGGAGGCCTTTCCCGGACATATCGCCTGCAGTTCCGCCTCTAAATCCGAAATTGTCCTGCCCTGGAAGAAAGACGGGCACATCCTGGGCGTATTGGATATAGACAGCGAACAGCTTAACCATTTTGACCGTATTGACGCCCATTACCTCGAACAAATCCTCCTCCTCCTTTAAAATTTTACCGACGAAATCGAAGTAAAATAAAAGAGCGGACTACTTTAAGCCGTAGTTCAAACGCACTGTTACACCCAAGGCCCAGGGGCGGACGGCATCCGCCATATCAACCAAAGCGCCGTAAGCTAAATGCGCCGGAGCGGAAGACGCATAAGACACCAGGCTATTGGAGGGAGCTTTCGCCCCGACCGGGTTCATGCCCCAATCAAAATATACCCCCGTATACAACCTCCAATGCCCGGATAAGGTCCACTTATACCCGGCTTCGGCAGCCAACATAAAAGCAGTATTGAATTTCAGGTCTGCTTTTTCGTCCACAGCCCGGTTATTGTACAAGCCTAAAGCAGGCTCATCACTATAAGTCACATTAAGCTGCCGGCTATAGGCCGTAGTCGTTAAGACGCCCGTTTCCTGCGCTTTTGCACTCAGGGGAATAGCAATCTTCACCCCCAGCGCCGCATAAAACGAAGAAGGGGTCGGGCGCTGAAACTCCATCATCAGCGGGATAGACAGAAAGCCGGCTGCAACCTTTTCCTTATAACCGGTATACGCATAATTAAAATCAATATCAGCGCCTAAATCCGACCGCATAATATTGGTATTGGCAAGGCTGCCGGCCGTGGTTTCCGCATTATAAAACGCCCATTCAAGGCCGCTCCTCACCGACCACTGCGGTGAGAAGATGAGATGGTAGCCGAGTCCGAACTTTCCGCCCCAACCGGGGCTATAATCTGTTCCCGGAACCGTATAATGGAGTGTAGAAAGGCCGCCGCCGCCATTTACGGAAAATTCATGGCGAAGCTGAGCCATTGCGGGGGCGCCGATCAAAAATAACAGTATAAATAGTAATAGTTGACGTTTCATTGTAATTCGCTTAAAAGATTATTGCACTAACAATTTGGACGTCTGTTTATTTCCATCGACATCCACCAACTGGATAAGATAAAGTCCCGGCATCAGGCCGCTGACATCCACGGAAGTAACCGTACCGGTTACGGGAATATTAGCCTTCTCTATACCACCGGACATGTTGTAGACATTCATGACGCTACCGCTTTGCCCCGCCTTAAAATTCACGGTCACTTGTCCGCCCGCATTCACCGGATTCGGATACACGGATAAGGCATTTGACGGAGTCTGCGGCGCAAAATCACATACGGCCAATTTATAGCCTTTGTCTGTCTGCATCTCGCAACGATATACACCGGCATCGCCGTCAGGAACAGAGATATAAGGCTTAGTGGCGCCGGCAATAGCAAGCCCATTTCTATACCATTGGAAAGCCGTATAGTGGAAGCCGCCATTCGTTACAGGATTACAATTAACGGTGGGCATTTCCGACCATTCATAAGCAATCACCTCTTCTTCCGGCATGCCGACAATGAGCGCCACCTCCCGGCTAATCGTCACGGCAGAACGGCCGGAAACAATTACCCGGTAAATAGCCGCATCGGCAACCGTTACCGCATTAATAGCGAATGAAGAGGCCGTAGCGCCGTCAATATCCTGCCAGATGGCATTATCTTTCTTCTGCCACTGGTACTTCAACTCCAACCCTGAAGCCGTAACCATAAATGAAGCCGGTTCGCCGATACAGGCTTTCACCTCTTCCGGCTGCGTAGCCAGCAAGGTGGGAATAGGCGTTATGGTCAACCGTCCGGGCAGCGGTTTCATGATATACATTTCCGGGAGCGCATTTTCCACTACCGTAGCAATAGGATACACGCCGGCTTTTGACTGTCCGGACACCACGGCAATAAAGGTCGTCATGTCCAAGACATCGGTCACCGCATGCCCGTCAAATAAGGGACCGGAAACCGTACCCGTCAATTCGGGAATCGCATCATTTTCAACCATTGTCTTATTATCCGCTGTAATTGTAAGCACGGATTTTGAAATCACACAGGTATCTTCCGAAGGACTGGATTCCAAATCCGCATCGGCCTCGTATACGGCAGCTACCGAATAACAAATCTGCTGCGCCATAGGCGGATGTACATGCGTATACGTAGTCGCATCCGTTTCAATTAAAGGGGTGCTTGCGCCATTGGCATATACTTTAAAAGTCACTTTATTATTGTCAGGCCTGGTTAAAACGGCGGCCAGGTTCCAGTTCCCGACAATAGACTGCGGCAGGAGAGCAAACTGCCCCCTCGATTGGGCAATCAGATTGCCTTTCCCGTTAATTGTAGCGCTTGTCGGGTCTATCCCTGCGACATAAACAGCTTCATCTCCGGTTTTAGGCGCCTGTATGTATTCATAGGAAATCACCAAATCATCGCCTAACAGAATATCTACCGGAGTAGTCAGCTCGATATGATTAAACACCGCATCGCCACTTGCATGCACTTGTAAATCGGTCAATGGCTGGGTATGGGCTAATTCTCCATTTCTATAAATATTCAGGGCCATATCCGTTCCCCGTCCTATAACTAACAATTCCACGGCTTTAAGCTTATACCCCTCATATAACATCAGGTCTTCGGCGGTAAAGTAAATAGCAGGTTCCAAAAATCCTCCGGAGGCCAGTCCAACGCCCGTGCCTGTGGGATTGCGTCCTGTATCCCAGCGCAAAACAACATCAGATTCGTCCTTGCGCACAACTGCGGCTTGTGCGGTAATCACAGGCGTTTCCGATACGGCAATCACTTCCAAAGGCTGTTTAAAAGGATGCGATATATTGAGCTTTCTTCCCTCATCCCCTTCCAGCTTTTTGTACAATTTCACATCGCTCTGCAGCGCCTGTAAGTTAAGCGGCATCTTCTTTTGCAAAGCCGACCGTTGTTCCGTCAGGTCAGGCATAGCGGCTCCACCTGCACTAATGGGGGCGGATACCAAAGCGGCAGACGGAATCGGCCCTGTCCCGATGGAAATATCGTCAATCATCAGCATCCAGGCATCAATAGACACGCAATTAATAGCCACATGTTTTGCCTCGGCAGGCAGTACGTAGGAATAACGGGTCCATGGCCCGGAGGGCGCCTCCTCATAGGCCCCCTGAGACAACACATGGATAAAATCAGCCACCGCATTACCGGTGGTAGAGTATAACACCCTGAATCGTTCACTAAATTGCGAACTATACGATTTAGCCCAAAACGCCACCGTAGCCTCCGATTCCAGGTTCAACTCAGGACTAATCATCCAGTCATTGTTTTGCACCCCGTCAGTAGCAGCCACACATGCAAAAAACTTCTTCCCGCTATGCGGCGCCCATTGGTCAGGGAGCGCAGCAGCCATATCTACCGTTTCGCCGGTTGCACGGTCTTTAAATTTAGTCGGACTCATCACCATAAAGGCCATTTTAGCATACTCATTCGTAAAAGTGACATTCTCATAAAACGCATAGGTATCCTTATCGTCGCCGTCATAGTAAGTCCAGGAAGCGGTACCCGGAGCATTAATGGCAAAATCGGCATGCGCTTCCGCATTATCAAAAACGCCTTTAAACTCAGGTCTTTCAAAATTCCAGGCCAAATCTATAGCCTGGTCCTCATCGTTATATTCCGCCACAAGCGCAGTAGGGGCCGCACCGGCCTGTTTCACAACAACTGCAGCGGTATTTCCTCCGGCTGCAATATTGATTATACCGGAGCGTACCAACTGGCTTTTATTTTCGGCGCAGCTAAACCGGATACTCGCCTCGTCGGACACAGGCCCGCTCACGTCATCAAGCTGAATCCACGAGTCCGTAGTGCTTGCTTTCCAGGAGCTTGCATTGGAAGTTAAAGTAATGGCCTGGCCCTGACTGTCTATATTACCCACCTTCATACGCTTGGGCGAAGTCAGGTCCATAAAGGTATAAGTAAAGGTAGGTACGACATTCATCGACATATATGAACCTTCAATAAGCAGATTTACAGGTAGCCAACCAAACGTCTGATAACTGGCATATACACTGGTTTCCTGTGAACCTCTTAATGCCGTAGAAGGAATTATACGCGCTCCCGCTCCTCCAACCTTTGTAAACACCACATAAAAATTACCGGAGACCACGGCCGGTTTCGGAAAAGTAACCGTAGTATAACCATTCGTCGAAGGCGTAACAGTAGCGCTGGCCAGCAATGCCCCGACAGTACCCGGAAGATCCGAATACGGGCTGGGCATTTCAGCATGGACGGCTACTTTTACGGTCACCGTACCCGCAACATTAAATGAATAAAACTTAACAGAAGGAATTTCTCCGGGCGAAGTATTGACAAAACGTTCGGCAATACCCTGAGGAAATGTCGTATAATTATCACCCACGGCCGTCATAAACACATTCTGGGCGGATTGATAGAAGTAGAGTGCACTTTCATCACCGTAAACATTCCAAATGTCGGCCGTACCCCCTACCTGTACGTGCTTTTCGCTCGTGGTATCAACGGTGGCTGCCAGATTAGACACTTCCAGGGAAACATCATGATACACCGTGGCGGAAGCAGCCGGATAGGCCGCCACATAGCTGGCGGCAGTAGAAGAGGCTGGAGATCCGCCCGGGGTGCTCCATTTCCAGGACGTAGGGTAGTTTTTCGACACATCCAGGTAAAAGACCTGTCCGCCATTGCGTGGCAAAGATTGGCCGCGCGATTGCGTATTCCAACCCGTAGAAACGGAAATGAAGTCTATGTCCGGAGTAACCGCTTTTACCTCAATGGCATTTTCCAATGTTTTCACATCTTCGCCTTCGGTGTTTTTCACCTTCAGCGTAACATTATAGGTGCCCTGATGCATATACACTGTCTCCGGATTGGAGAGCGTGCTGGCTGTCATTTCAGCTCCCGGCATGGACCAATCCCACAGCACCACAGGACCTCCAGTAGTTTTATCTGTAAAAATAACTTTATCGCCCTCATTTATCGTAATAGGGGCCGTAGCGCCATTCATGGCAAAAGCGGCGACAGGACGTACGACATCCACCTCATGGGTAAATTTAATATTGGGGCGGTAGTCATATAAGGTAGACGTTGAGGCGCCGGAAATATCCAGGGCCGCAGTCGCTGCCCAATAACGAAGTTTCCCGGTCGCCGGCGTATAAGGCGTTAGCGGATTACGCGTAGCGTCTGTGGGGTATTCCGTTTCTACAATAACCAGCAAGGCGCTGGCGCCGTCATAAGTAAACGAGCCTGCATTAAAGGGGAAAGAAGCATACACACCTGCCGGATTGGTATAATTTTGATATTCGGCCACCTTTACCGCTCCGGCAGAGATTGCCCCATAGGTATTGTACGCACCTGAGCTAAGGCTTGACACGGAGGCATCCAGCTGTTTAAGATAAACACGCACCGTACTGGTCGTTATCGTCTGGCTTTCGGAACAATACCATGAAACGGATGTAATATTATGATTACCTATGCGCTCAATTTCCGCCGGCGTATATAAGGCCGCCGTGTACAATTTAGCCCGGTTAAAACCACTGGTTCCCAAAGGCAGGGCGCCTTGGGCCGTACCTGTCCCCACAATCAGTTCTTCTTTATTTTTCAACAAGGCGGTTATCGTAACCGTCTTACTGGATTCTTCCGGACTTCCTGCATTCACCGTTAAGGCAGCGGTATAGGTTCCGGGCACATTATACGTGATCAGCGGCGGTGTTTTGCCGGTAAAACTGGCGGGGGTTCCTCCCTCAAAAGTCCAGTTCCAGCTGGTGGCGCCATTGGATGCATCTCTGAATGAGATGGACTCCGTCGCATAAAATTCGGTTTTGCTGACCACAAAGCCTGCCGCTACAGCCCCCGCACGGTAGCCTCCGTTCACATATTCCTCTCCGGAACCCACGGGGTCAAGATAGTCTTTCATCCTTTTTTTCGGATCGGCATTCTGATCATAATGATACCATAAAGCGCCGTATATAGAGTTTCCTTTAGGGCTGGCGCAATTCTCCTCCGGGCCGCCGGTCAGGGTGCCCACCACGCGTCCGTTCTGGTCAAACAAAGGAGAACCGGAAGCGCCGCCCTGCGTTAAGCCGTGTCCATTGGCGGTAGCCACAAAGAGCGCCTGCCAATAAGCGCCGGTCGCTCCGACCTCACCACTGTTCATTCTGGCCGTATAAGAAACAGCCGGGCTGGTATAGGTAAAAATTTTCTTCACATCCCCGTTAGGATGGCCGATACCCACGCCCGATTGAGGCGCTACCCGCCTCCTGTCCCAGCCATTATAATACACTCCGTAATTTTCCGGAATACGGTCGTTCAACTGCAACAGGCTGCCGTCGGAGCCTCCGTGTACCTGAATTTGCGTTAACATCGTAGCGCCGACAATCGTATTATTTTGAGACGTCGTATAGGTTCCCGGATTAGGGTCATAGTCGTCTTTACAGCCCGCCACTTCATAGTTAAAATAATAGATGGCCTTATTCATGTCGGCGGCGGTTTGTCCGTCATAACAGTGGAAGGCGCTTAAGAATATAGGATCAAGGTTACGCGCGGTATTGTTGATAATAGTTCCGCTACACAAACCGTAACCGCCGCCGGCTATCGGCGTCAAAATACGCGCCACCCCTCTTTTCTGGTCTTGCCAGTTATCTCCTTCCGGACAGTTAACATTCACCTGGCAGGCCAGGGTGCCGACAAAGCGGATATGCAACTGATCTCCGTCGGCAGACAAATCCATGTGATTATAACCATAACCGATAGATGCGATGACTAACTGCAAAGCGCCTGCTTTATCGGTTGTTCGTACAGGAGGGACATACTCCAGGGTAATTTGGTCACCGGGAAGCGGCTGTGTGGCATACTCCTGCCGTTTAGGGTTGGTGTTGGAGGTAAAGGCGCCTATCACCTGGCCTTTGGCCGCATTATACAAGAAAAGGTGGCCACCCTCCGGGATAATAAACTTATCATAGGTCAGCAACAAGGCAATGGCATTGGGCACTTTCAGCGTCAGGCGCCAAATAGACTGCCCGTTGGGAAGCACGGTCCATTCTCCGGAGTTTTCCGGTGTAAGGTGAACCGGAATTTCATAAAAGGCACGGGGAGGCATCCCCGCAGCTTCCCGGATCTTGTCTTCCGCTTTCAAAGCGGCGACATCAAAGTCAGGCTGCACGTGACGCAGCTGTTGCGCGCTCATCGGCGCAATGCCCGGATGTAAGAAACTGGGAGGTGTTCCGCCTTCGCTGATTTGCGCCCCCAGAGAGAGGGTGCAGCAAAGAGAAAGGCAAACCAAAAGGTATTTTAGAAAAAAGAGTCGTCTGTTCATGGTATTTTTCATTTTTTATAAACCGAATGTCAAGCGAAGATTAAGACCCACAGCCATTGGCCGGAATGCGGAAACCAATCCGGTATCCAAGGCTCCTGAAGAATAAGTATATTTCGGCGGAGAAGACGTCAATGTCGAATTATCTTCGGCAAATGTCACCAGTGCTGCATCCGACTTCTTTTGCATATTATTCAGGCCATAGTTAAAATATAAACCTGCATAAAAGCTCATTCTTTCAGTAAGGGATAAACGGTATCCGGCTTCCAAATGCAATTGTACGGCTATGTTCGCTTCATAAGAGCCCGAATATTCTTTTACGCCCTTAGGGGTATTCGGGGCAAACAAGGCGTCTATATTATACTCGACGGCCTCATAATCCAGGTACACAGCATTGGTTTGGTGTCCTGCCGCCTGCGCCGTATAGTTCGTACTTACCGGAATACCGATTTTACAGCCGCCGGCAAACTGAAAGGCGTGCTTATCTGCCAAAGGCAGGGTATAACGGCCCAACAAAGGAATTTCCAGCATCAACAACGACTGCTTTTCAGTAAAGCCCGACAGGGTATAATCAAAACGGCCGGCAGCCTGCTGAGCGCTCAGCGAGGCCTTATTCATACGAAGTTCGGCGCCGTAATAAGACATATCGATTCCTGAAAGGAGGCTCCACGATGTATTAAAATTATAGGCATAGCCCACTCCGCCGCCGCCGCCGAAACCATTAGACAAAGTAGCTCCGTCGACACTATAACTCAGTGTCTGGAGGCCGCCAAAGCCATTTACAGATAACTCATGCTTGTTTTGGCCGTTCACCGTATTTCCGATAAGTAATGAAAGGCCTATTATTATAATTAATCTTCTCATAATGCTATTTCTTTAAACACATTAATACACAACAATTTTCTGCGTTTCTACAGTTCCGTCGGGCAACTGTATCTGTAAGAGATAAACGCCCATATTTTCCGGAGGAGTAATACTGTCCGAAACATCAGCATAATGCCGTATCAACTTACCGGCAAGGTCATAGACCGAAACGTTCACCTTGCTGACGCCTTCCGGCAGAGAAAGGCTCAACAATGCTCCGGCGGCTACCGGATTAGGATATACGGTTATTCCGGTCGCATGTTGCACCACCTGGCTCCTGCAGGTATGATGCCATTGGCCGGTTGACTGCATGCGTACATCGGCATAATAACTGTTGCGGTCATTATTGAAGGCAATATAATTATCTGTTTCCAAGACTTCCGTACTGCCGTCACGGTACCATTTGAAAGCGTCAAAGGTATATCCGCCGTTATTGAGCGGGTTATTGACAATAGCCAGGGTCTTGCCCCAACGTTCAACATACAATGGTTTGGCCGTACTACCCAACGCCTCAGAGACAACCAGCCTATAACTCATGCTTCCGACAGAAGGCACGGTCGCTGTAATTACAATATCGGCCTTGTGTTTATCGAATACGAGCTGCTTCGGCGTACCTGTGGTATAAGGATCTCCGTTAATTTTAATATCGCCGGCGCCATTAATAGAAAGCATGATGCTATTGTCACCGCAGGCAGCCATGTATTGCATGTGGTCATCAACAGCCAGGGGCTCATTGTTAATCGTAATGCCGGTCACCTCCGGAGTCTGCCTAACGAATACCACTTCAATAAGATGGTTCGCAGCCACGTTCGTAAAGGTATAATAAGCATTCTCTACGGCAGTGGAATTATTGCTGCCGTCAATCAGGACTTCCGCAATGCGGTAATAATTATCGGGGATGATGACAAAGTTCTTGGTAGCCCCATGGTTTACAGTCACCGACCCGGCGGGTAAAATAGTACCGCCAACGCCGGCTGTAGCCGTAAGGACATAAGTAAGGCGTTCAAATGTCGCTTCGATGGTATGGTCGGCCGATATCGCCGTAAAGGCATACGTACCGCTGCTCACCGCCGCTGCATTATTGACCCCGTCAATCAATACCTGTGCAATCTTATAGCCGGTAGCGGGCTTAATGGTGTAGCTGCTATTGGTACCATGCGCCCGGGTCAATACACCAGCCGGAGTTATAGTACCACCGGCTCCGGCTGTGGCCGTTATCGTATAAGTCAATTGAGAGAAACTTGCGGCAATCGTATGGTCGGCGGTGATATTGGCGAAGGTATAGCTGGCAGCAGTAACCGCTGCGGCATTGTCCACACCGTCAATCAGGACAGACTGCAGTTTATAGCCGGCATCCGGCACTATGCTATAACTTTGGCTACTGCCGTAATCGGCCGTCAGGGTTCCGGCCGGAACAATCGTTCCGCCATTACCGGCCGTTGCATTGAGGGTGTAGGTAAGCAGGGTAAAGGCCGCTTCGATGGTATGGCTGGTATTGATATCGGTAAAAGTATAACTACCGGCGGTTACGGCGGCTGCATTATCAAGGCCGTCCACCAGCACGCGGCTTAGCCTGTAGCCGGTATTGGGCGTAAAGGTATAGCTTTGCGCCGAGCCATGGGACACGGACAAGGTGCCGGACGGTGAAATACTACCGTTCAAATCACTTGTAGCGGTTATGGTGTAGGTCATCGGAGTAAAAGAAGCGTCGATGGAATGATTTTCATTGATATTCGTAAACGTATAGGTATAGGAACTATTGGCTACAGCCAAAGGATCCGGAACGCCATCTACCAATACGTTGCCGATACTGAAGCCTGTATTGGCCGTAATGACAAAAGATTTATCATCACCGGCCAGGGCTCCCACCGCACCGGAAGGAGTGATTGCACCACCGTGACCGGCCGTAGCAGCAATCGTATACTGAGATGACATAAAAGAAGCAGTTATGGTATGTGCGGCGTCTACATTTGTAAAGGTATAATGACCGGCAGCTACAGCCGAAGGAGTGTTTACTCCGTCGACCAACACTTCACTGATGGCATAAGCAGGGTCTGCTGTTATTTGGAACGCCTGGTCACGGCCTTCATATACGGGGGTTGCACCGGCTGGGCTTATTGAACCGCCGGCTCCGGCTGAAGAAGAAATCATATGCGTTACCGGTTCCACACGGATATTGTCAATATAAATATCGGTACCCACTAAGCCAATAGCCTCAAACACCAATCGTCCCATAGTCATCTGCGAACAATCCAAGGTAACGGTATATTCATACCAGCCTATAGCAGGGGCCGCAGGCTCCAGATGCCTGTTCCGCCTTACGGTCAGCACCGGGGTCTGATCAGTATACACACCGTATTTATCTGTTAAATAGACATTCACCCGGTCGTCTTTCATACTGTTCCCCTCATCACGGTACATATAAAATTTTAACACGTAATTATTGCCGCTAAAATCAAGTACCGGAAGGGTAAGGGCTACACGGGTCCCGCTTTTAGCTAAAAAACTATTAAAGCCTAACATCCCGGCGCCGGACTGCGGGTAACAGTTCTGGGGAAAGCCCATGGTCTTGGTTACATTTTCCCAAAAAACCGTTTCGGTCGTTTCATTCTTATAACATTGTTTAATAAAAACTTTTCTTTCATCGGGCTGAATATCATCGAAGCCTTCAACAAAAGGAAGCGCCCTCGGGGTCATACAGGGAGACTCACTCACCACAATTTCCTGCTCCACAGGAGCCGACTCGCAATAGTTGTCATACACCACGGATACACCGTAGTTATAGCTTCCGGGCAAGGCCGATTCATCTTTCAGGATGTTATCGAAAACCGGATTCACATTAAGTTTCACACCGTTCCTGTAAACATTAAATCCTTTGCGGTTAATATCTTCAGCGCCGGCTAAAGCGCCTATACACCAACTACCGCGGGCGATCTGAGCAGAAAGAGGAGCCCAGGACTGGCCGTCGTAAATCATATCCGATTTACCTTTCAATGCTTCGTCCACAATATTATCATAAGCGGCCGGCTTTCCGGCAGCCGTCATATTACAACGAATGCCTATCCATAAATGCTGGGCGGGATTAATTACCGGAGGCTGGGCAAGACGAATCATGTTCCATTGCCCAATAGTCAATGTTTCTGTAATAACAGGCTGATCAACAAGCAGTGTACCGGGCTCGGTTTCCGAACCTCCTTGCCAGATACGGATACTATAATTACAATTTTTGTCTGCCGGAATAAATTTCACCACCGTGATTTTTTCACCGTCCATTGCCGTTAAGTCCGCCGGCTCCCAACGGGACGCAATCATAAAATCAATAGCCTGCGGCTGACCGATAGACCCTTCCATGGAAGATCCGCTATAAGCCAGCGTGTGCTCTTGCGTAGGTGATTTCCACTCCAGTCCTACGGTATACCAGTCGGGATCAGCAGGTGGAATAAGGGTAAGGCTCTTCACCGGCTCACCGCAACGATCCACCACTAAAAGCTCCGGTGTCACTATCCGCTTGGATACCCCACAGAAATTATTATAAACGGCTTCCACCTCGTAGGTATAAGGACCCAGCGCCAAGGCAGCATCCGTGTAGCTTGTCGCCGTCACCGCAGCGGCCAACAACACATTATTTCTATATACACTGTAATGTAACAGGTTTTCCGTCCGGGCCGGCGCTGCCCAGCTCAGCTGTACGCTTCGGTCATTGACGGAATACTCCAATTCCCTTACCGGATCACATTTATCGGAAGTATATACGGAAATTTCATCCAACATAACACCATAACCGGCATTATTCACCCCCTCAAAAGCAATCCAATAAGTTTCAGACGCTCCGGGCAGGTCTATCACACGTTCCGTCCATTCCGGCACATTGCCGGTATAAGTCGCCAACAAGGTCCATTTGGCGGTAGGCGAGTTTTTATAATAGACCCTTAATTCGTCCTGGTTTGTATTATACGCCTTTTGCGCATGCCAGAAAGTAAGGATGGGCCGTGCTACCAATGACAGATTGATGGCCGGTAATATTAATTTTGTAGTTTCCCCTTTCAGGTAAGAGTGAAAATACATTTTGTAAGCGCCGGACTTTGCCGTAGTAGGTTGTCCGCTCGTTGCATTGACAACCTCCCAGGGCGCATTGCCCAACATGTAATCATTGATCCAGCAAGCAGGGAGTGCCCTGGTATTGAAATTTTCCTCATATGGAAATACCGTAATACGGGGTGCGCATTCCTCGGGTGTTATCGCAACGGTTTTGACTACCGGGCTGGATTCGCAATTGTCATTCCATACAGCCGTTACGGCATACACCGTATTTCCGGCAGCTGTCGCCAGATCAAGGTACTCCGTGGCGGTCACCAATGCCGGATTGACTTTCTCCCCATTTCGGTAAATATTATAACCGGCCACCCCATCATAGCCCTCCCAGATCAGCTGTACGTTCTTCCAGTTAGGATAGTTGACTACAAACTCAAGATTTTTAGGCGCTGCACAGATAGACAGCGGACCGCCGATCTGAATATCATCAATATATAAATTATTTCCGCCATTGCTCACCACTTCAAAGAATACATATCCGGCGGTTAAAGTAGCCGAAGACAAGGCAACCCTATAATCATACCAGCCGTCTTTCAGTACTGCCGGGGCTTTGGCTGCGCTCCTGTTAAAAGTCTGCACCGGGGAAAGGCCGGCAATGCTCTTGGTCGGGCTCACATATACATTCACCCGGTCCACAGAGTCCGGAAGCGCAAAATTACGATATAACTTAAAGGAAACCAGGCAATCAGCATTACTAAAATCCAGGTATGGAGAACGCAGCACGCTCTTGGCCCCCTTAGTGTAAGCCGGGCAGTTAAAGCGCAACATTTTTGAACCGGAGGCCGGAGTACAAGCCGGATTGGTACCGGAGGAGACCAACTCCCAAACCGCATCAAGCTTTCCGGAAATATTCCAGCAGGAAGAGGCAAAATCACCATCAAAATTTTCTACCACCGGCAAAGCAAGCGGAGCTACACAGGGGTCATCCGGCATCACCACCGAATAGGTGGAAGCCGGCGACTCACATTCAACCGGATTGCCATAAAGCGCCGTAACACCATAAACATAAGTTCCCGGCCCGGAGACTTCCGTATTAAAAGTACGGTCTGTAACCATGGACGTATTTTGTTTAACACCATCTTTAAAAACATTATAACCACTCACCTGCGCTTTTTCACCATACAATTTAAAAGGTAAATTCACCGCCCGCGAACCAGAAGGAGCAAGATTCTCGGTCCAATTGGACCAGGTTGTCCGGTTACTGGTGGTCATCGCATTGCCTACCGGCAAAGACAAGTCTGCATGAACAGTCCAAGGCAGGTTTGATTTGGAAGATCCGGCGGACAACTCTATCCAATAAGTACCGGGAGCCAAGGTACAGCCCATGCTGGCCCTTATATACATTATAGGATAAGAGGGTTGAGTAAGAGTTGCCGCGCTCACCCTGAAGCAATTGGTAAATCCGGTCTCCGAGAAATGGTTTAAATCATCACCCCAGATCACCTTACCGCCGGCATTGGGCTTACCGTCCCAAATACGTACATAGGCGGCATTAAAGGGCGAAACCAGAGAATAACTTGCAGAGGTATAACCACTTGGATAGGCATAAAACTCAACAAAATCAATCTTGGTTTCGTTGGTCAGGGTAAAATCATCCGTTACATGTTGGTTATTCCCTTTATTAATAGCCTTACCCTGGATCATCTGGCGCGTATTCATCTTACTGACGTCCGCCCCATTGAATCCGACCCCTAAATCCGTAACGAAACGTCCGTTATCATAAATTAAGGTCAAACTACTGGCATCACTGGCCGGCACTTCCCAATTAACTGTAAAGTTAAACCACTCCGGCTTATGCATATTAACCGTAACGCTTGCAGGTGCATTACAGGTAGACTGAGCCTTAGCCCCCTCTGAGTAAGCCATCGCCAGAAGCAATATACCCAGGATTTGGAGAATCTGTTTTTTCATAAGGTTATTGTAAGTTTAGTTAGCAAAATTCGATTTTACAAAATTATACGAAAAAATCCAGAAAAACACAAATTTAGACCTATATAAAATCTAACAAAATAAAAATAAAAACACTCATTATCAGCTATTTATTTTTTTACGCATCTTTCTTTCCCTTTTTAAGGCTTTTTCTAAAAAGAAATAGTAAATTTGTGATACGCTATTTTAATATGAAAAAAATTATTTTCCTTTGTTGCTATCTCATCATTAGTCCGGCGCTACTCCAGGGTGTAGAGACAGGCCACAACCGGCAAGATTTTGACTCTTTAACAGCTAAAATAAAACACATTAGCTTTCATAGCCGGTCAAAGGCCTTATTACTCATGCAGGAACTAAGGCAGTTAGCCCAAGATCATCCGGACAGCCTTAATTTAAAAAAGGAATGTCTTTACTATGAAGCTGAAATAGCTTATGCACAGGGGATTTATGACTCCACCCTGATTCAACGCCTCCAGTATGAATTTCAGCGTACAAACAAAAGCAAACAGCCATTCCAATATGCTATTTTACAATATGCCATAGCGTTAAACCACCTGACCAACGGAAATTATGCAGAGGCCTTCAGCATGACCCTGCATTCCCTGGAACAGTTCACGCAACTAAAAGACAGCGCATTTATAACGGAGACGAATCTTTCATTAGGGCGGGTCTGTAGTTATATTGAAAGTTATAGAATGGCCGAAGATTATTACCAGAGAGCCCGAAAATTCACGAATCCGTCACGGAGCGAATACTTTAGAATATGTTCCAATATATATACCACCCGCCTGGAGGACCTTGATGTCTTAGTAGACTCACTGCAAAACCTGATACCGGTCTTTGAGCGCCTGCAAGATACCTCTTCCATTGCCTCTACCTATTTAAATATAGGCTTGACCTATGCAGCCCAACAAAAATATGATAAAACCTATGAAAATTACCTGGCGGCCCAAAAGCTGCATCCATATATAGACAATCAGTTGTTTTCTATTTCTCTATGGCAAAACCTCGGCACCTACTACCTGCATATCGATAATCTCAAGGAGTCCTATAAATATTTTCAAACGGCTAAAAATCTGGCCGTTCAATCGGGCAACCCCTATTTTATCGCCAGTATCTTACCCTCGCTGGCCGTCTTACACGAGAAACTACACCATAATGATAGCGCCTATATTTACCTGAAAGAATATAACGCCCTCAGAAATAAGCTATCAAGCAGCGCCAACCCCATTGAGGCGTATCAGGCCTATGTCAATGTCTTCCTGGCCGCCTCTCAGAAAGAGTTAACAATCAAGGAGCAGGAAATTTTACTACAAAACACCTATTTCATTGTCACCCTGATTTCCGCTACCGGTATTATTTTACTTATTATTTCCTGGGTAGTGATCTTGCAACAGCAAAAACGCCACATCCGCCAACAGACCCTATTAAAGGAGGCTGAAAACAGAGACCTTGAAGAAAGACTTCAAAGCAAGCAGGAAATTGAGCGGCTTCAAAAGGCTCAAATCCACACGCAAAGCAGGGAACTCACCACACATGCACTGGCCTTGTCCAACAAAAATCAAATTCTGCAACAAATTTCCAACATCCTTGACCGGGTACATACAGAACCTGCGGCCATTGAGGATATCCGCAAGATTATCAAAAACAATATCGAAACCGATAAGGCCTGGAAAAATTTCGTGGTGCACTTTGACAAGGTGCATCCTAATTTTTTCGACCGGCTACAGCAAATAAGCAACGAGCTTTCAAAAAACGACATCCGGTTGAGCGCCTATTTTCGTATAGGCATGACATCCAAACAAATCGCCCAAATGATCAATGTATCGGCAGATTCCATCTATATGCACCGTTGCCGGTTAAAGAAGAAGTTGAATCTCACGGACGAGCAGGATCTGGATGATTTTATTCAACATATATAATAAGGTATAAAAAAACCGGCGAGGAAAATTCCCGCCGGTTTTTTTATTGATTAAATACCTGTCGCTTATTGGTTAGATTTTCCAAATACCGCAGGCGGTTTTCGCCAGACTGGCCTGACGATGCTGTATCATCCTTATATTCCATTCTTCTCCGGATATCGTATTACTTAAAGCATAACGACTCGTTTTATATACTTCCAGCTTTTCGGAGAACGATTTACGAGCGGCATCTTTATTATTTTTGGAGGGTTCTAATAAAGATAAATTACCAATCATGTATACATTACGCAGATGTTCATCTTCTGTAAATTTTCCTGCCCACAACTTATCCAAACTTTCTGGCAAAACATGTTCTATAGTTGCATCATCCGTAATATAGTCGGCCTTAACCCCATTGTGCAATTGGGCTTCAATCTTGTATAAAATATAGCGGGCTATCTTCCTTTGTTGACTATTACTTGTATTGACACTCTTTAATTCAAAGTAATTTTTGAAAGTATGATCATCCAAATATAGCTCTTTCAGGTCTTCTATCACCTGGGTGGCCGATAACAATGTCTTATCATAGATCTTGTTGGCCGTCTTGTTATAAGCTTTTTCCATTTCATTGGTTTGCAACTTCCCTATCACATTATATCTAAATGAAATGGCCACTACGGCACTCAAGACTTTTTTAAATTCGGAAATTGACAATTTTGCATAGGCAGCCATTAGCAAAGGCTGGCATAAGGTAACCCTAAATAAATTAAGACTGTTAACATCGTCTTTTATAGCCTTATCCCCTCCCCACAATTCGTCTTCAGGATTACTTAATGCATTATAAATATAAGAGTATTCCTCCAGGTGTTCCAAGAGATCTACAACATCTTGCGGAGTCCTTACCAGTCTTTTTATACCTTTAAACAATTGCTCTTTACTAACTAAAGAACTCCTGGTATTCAGGTAATACCTCAAAAAAACAGGAAATTTCTTTAACCCTACCGCACCCACTATTTTTTTCCATTGCCCTTTTACCAGTTCAAGATCACTGGGCGTTTTTGCAACCAACGAAAATAGAAAATTTTTCAACAGATCCGTCGATGTAAGTTCTATTCCTCTGGAATTCAAAGTTTCAAAAACGGTATAGGCATTTAACTCATCAACCACCGTGATTTGAATAAATTTCAATAACTCACCTACGGTTTTATCTAAAAATGCGGCTATCTTCTCTCCATTTTTTTCGTCCTTAAACAAGAGTTCTAACTGTCCTCTATAATATTCGTAAGCATCCCATAATAATTTTTCGGAGTCTGAAAGTTTATTGTAATTAATGGGAGTCTTAAAATTCAATAAACGCTGTTGGTAAAAACCATCATTATTCTCATTCAAAAATAATTTACTGGAATAGGACAGGGAAGAAGGATCTTTCTGACCTATATACTTTTTCATCAATAACTCGGCCCTTTCATTATTATCAGCCGTATCAGCTCCCTCATCCGCCAACTTCCGGATTTTGTCTATAACTGCCAGGACAATGATACTTAAAGTAGTAAAACGCTGCTGACCATCAATAATCCAATATTGTTTATCCGACTCCCCGCCCTTTATCTGTAAAACAATAGAGCCCATATAATGAGCTGACAAATCATTTTTTACATTCAATAAATCATTCCATAAATCTTCCCATTGATCCTGTTCCCAAGAATAATCACGCTGGAATTGAGGAACAAAATAAATCTTGCCGTTTCCTAAAATATCATTTAACGTAAACGTTTTAGTATCCAGTAAGTTTGATGTTGAAGCCATAATTTTAGAAGAATAATTATACAAATATAAAGATTAATAGCTTTGGTAACAAAAAACCGGCGAGGAAAATTCCCGCCGGTTTTTTTATTGATTAAATACCTGTCGCTTATTGGGCAGCCAGGCGTTTATAGCTGTTGTAGCGCCATTTGGCGAACTCTTCGGTCAGGCCGAACAGTTCCTGCGCTTCTGCAGGGAAGGTCTTGGTCAGCGAGCTGTAACGCACTTCACTCTTCAGGAAGTCCTGGAACTTGCTCCAATCCGGTTCTTTGCTATCCAGGGTGAAGGGGTTCTTGCCTTCTTTCTCGAGCAGCGGGTTGAAACGGTAGCAGTGCCAGTAACCACATTCTACAGCCAACTTCTCTTCACGTTGCGACACGCCCATGCCACCTCTTAAGCCGTGGTTGATACAGGGAGCGTAAGCAATGATCAATGAAGGACCGTCATAAGCTTCGGCCTCTTTCAGGGCGTTGAAGTACTGAGACTGGTTGGCGCCCATAGCTACCTGGGCTACATACACATAGCCATAGCTCATGGCCATCATGCCAAGGTCTTTCTTGCGAATGCGTTTACCGGAAGTAGCAAATTTAGCCACTGCGCCTGCAGGAGTCGATTTTGAAGACTGTCCGCCGGTGTTGGAATACACTTCGGTATCCATTACCAGTACGTTTACGTTCTCGCCGGAAGCCAGTACATGGTCCAGGCCGCCGTATCCGATATCGTAAGCCCAACCGTCGCCACCAAAGATCCACTGTGAGCGTACTACCAGATAATCTTTCAACTGATAAATTTCCTTGCAGATATCACAAGCGCATTTCTCTACCAGAGGGATCAACTTGTCGGCAATTTCACGGGTCTTGGCAGCATCATCGCGATGGCTGATCCACTCGGCAAACAAGGCTTTTTCTTCGGAAGTGCATTGGCTGCATTCCTGGCCCTGGGTCATCAGGTGAGCCAAACGGTCACGCATACGTTCGCTACCCATGCGCATACCCAAACCAAACTCGGCATTGTCTTCGAACAAGGAGTTGGCCCAAGCCGGACCCTGTCCGTTTTTGTTGCAGGTATAAGGTGATGCGGGGAATGAACCGCCATAAATAGACGAACAGCCCGTAGCGTTGGCTACCATCATACGGTCACCGAACAGCTGGGTGATGGTTTTAATATAAGGTGTCTCACCGCAACCGGCACAGGCTCCGGAGAACTCGAACAAAGGTTGGGCGAATTGGCTGGGCTTAACACTGTGTTTCTTATCCATCACCGTGTCTTTGTAGCCCACATGGGTGTGCAGGTAGTCAAAATGTTTCTGCTCGCCCAACTGAGATTCCAGGGGTTTCATCACCAAGGCCTTGGTCTTAGCAGGACAAACATCGGCACAGTTACCGCAACCGGAACAGTCAAGCGGGGTAACCTGTATACGGAATTTGTAGTCTTTGCATGCAGCCGCACCCTGGATGGTTTCCAGTCCGCCGGGTACTGCGGCCAGCTCTTCTTCGGTAAGAAGGAAGGGACGGATGGCAGCGTGGGGACAAACATAAGAACACTGGTTACACTGGATACAGTTGGCCGGAACCCATTCGGGCACATGTACGGCAATACCGCGTTTTTCAAAGGCGGCGGAACCGCAGGGCATAGTACCGTCTTCGTAGTTCAGGAAAGCGCTCACCGGAAGGTCGTCGCCATTCTGGGCATTCACTACATCGGCCACGTGTTTCACCCATTCGGGCGCCAGGCGGTTGTGTGTGTCGGCCTCGAACTTACCGCTCAATGAAGCCCAATCGGCTGGAACCTCTACCTTTACGGCATTGTCTCCGGCATCTACGGCGGCATAGTTCATCTTCACGATGTCTTCACCTTTCTTGCCGTAGCTCTTGTCAATGGCTTTCTTCATTTCTTTCACCGCCTGGGTGTAGTCAATCACATTGGCGATTTTAAAGAAGGCAGCCTGCAGAATGGTATTGGTACGGTTGCCCAAACCGATCTTATCGGCAATAGCCGTAGCATCGATGATATAGAAGTTGATCTTCTTATCGGCCAATGTACGTTTCACAAAGTCGGGCAGGTGTTTCTTCGTATCTTCCACACTGTACATGCTGTTGAGCAGGAATGTACCGCCGGGTTTGATACCTTTCAGGATATCATACTTACCCAGGTAAGAGAATACGTGGCAGGCCACAAAATCGGGGGTAGATACCAGGTAGGGAGAGGTAATGGGGTTATCACCGAAGCGCAGGTGCGAGCAGGTGAAACCGCCGGACTTTTTAGAGTCATAAGCAAAATAAGCCTGGCAGTATTTAGGCGTGGTTTCGCCGATGATCTTGATGGTATTTTTGTTGGCGCCTACCGTACCGTCAGAGCCCAAACCGTAGAACTTACATTCGTAAGTACCTTTCTTGGCCAGGCTGATTTCGGCTTTCTGAGGCAGTGATTTGAACGTCACGTCATCAACAATACCCACGGTGAAACCGTTTTTGGGTTCATTGAGGGCCAGGTTTTCAAATACGGAAAGGATCTGTGCAGGCGTCGTATCTTTAGATGAAAGACCGTAACGGCCGCCTACTACTACAGGTGCATTGGCTTGTCCGTACAGCACTTCTTTCACATCAAGGTACAAGGGTTCGCCGTTGGCGCCGGGTTCTTTCGTACGGTCAAGTACGGCAATGCGTTTAACCGTTGCAGGAAGTACACGCAGGAAATATTTGGCAGAGAACGGACGGTAGAGATGAACGGTGATCACCCCTACTTTTTCGCCTTTGGCATTCAGGTGATCAACGGTTTCTTTGATGGTATCGCAAACAGAGCCCATAGCGATAACTACACGGTCTGCATCAGCAGCACCATAGTAGGTGAAAGGCAGGTACGAACGGCCGGTCAGTTCGCTGATCTCTCCCATATAGCGGGCTACGATATCGGGAACTGCATCATAGAAAGGATTAGAAGCTTCACGACCCTGGAAGTATACATCCGGGTTCTGCGCCGTACCGCGGGTTACCGGCTTATTGGGGTTCAAAGCGCGGCCGCGGAAAGCAGCCATGGCCTTGTCACTCACCATATCTTTGAGGTCTTCGGCATCAATCACTTCGATCTTCTGGATCTCATGTGATGTACGGAAACCGTCAAAAAAGTTCAGGAAAGGAACGCGTGATTTCAGTGCTGCCAGGTGGGATACAGCCGAAAGGTCCATCACTTCCTGTACACCGCCTGCAGCCAACATGGCAAAACCGGTCTGACGGGCAGCCATTACGTCCTGATGGTCTCCGAAAATAGACAAAGCCTGTGAAGCCAATGCGCGGGCCGATACATGGAACACGGCGGGTAATAATTCACCGGCAATTTTGTACATATTGGGGATCATCAACAGCAAACCCTGGGAAGCGGTGAAGGTAGTCGTAAGGGCGCCGGCCTGCAAAGAACCGTGTACGGCACCGGCTGCTCCGCCTTCGCTTTGCATTTCGAGCACCTTTACGGTTTCACCCCAGAGGTTTTTCTTGCCATAGGCAGCCCATTCGTCCACGTACTCCGCCATGGTCGATGAAGGTGTGATCGGATAAATAGCAGCAGCTTCACTGAACATATAAGCAATGTGGGCTGCGGCATAGTTACCGTCACAGGTAATAAATTTCTTTTCTTTCTTACTCATGTTGGTTCTAAATATATTGTTTTAATTTTTTCTTGTATTTCTCTTAGTCTCTTTTTACTTAGCCACCTTATAAAAGGGTGTTTTTACCACTTTGGCCTTCAACAGGCGCTCACGCACTTTTACAAAAATTTCCGTATCGGCTTTGGAGAAGGCGGTCTGCACATAACCCATACCGATACCCAGCTTCAGGGACGGCGACATGGTGCCCGAAGTTACCACACCGATTACATTGCCCGAAGCATCGGCCAGCTCATAGCCATGGCGGGGAATACCCTTGTCTACCATTTCAAATCCTACCAGCTTACGGCTTACACCTTCGGTTTTTTGTCTCAACAGATAATCCTTGTCCATAAAATCACCTTTGGCCTCACTGAATTTGGTAATCCAGCCCAAACCGGCTTCAATGGAAGAGGTGGTATCATCTATATCATTGCCATAAAGGCAGAAGCCCATTTCGAGGCGCAGGGTATCGCGGGCGCCCAGGCCTATGGGTTTGATACCGAACTCGGCGCCGGCTTCAAATACGGCTTTCCACAATTTGGCGCCATCTTCATTGGCCACATAAATTTCACATCCGCCGGAACCGGTATAACCGGTCGTAGACAGAATAACATTGGGAATACCGGCCACGGTCAATTTCTTGAACGTGTAGTATTCCATATCTTCAACCACCTGGTCGCAGATCTTCTGCATGGCTTTCAGGGCTAAGGGACCCTGCACGGCCAACTGGCAGATTTCATCGGAGGCGTTATACAACTCTTTACCGGGCGTCAGGCCGAATTGGGGGGCTATGGCGCACATATGGTCCCAGTCTTTCTGCACATTAGCAGCATTGATTACCAACAAATAAGTTTCAGCATCAATGCAATACACCAACAAGTCATCAACAATACCGCCCTTTCCGTTCGGATAGCAGGAATATTGGATTTTCCCGGGAGTCAGTACGGCCACATCATTGGAGGTCACATACTGAACAAAGGCTAAGGCCTTCGGTCCCTTCACCCAGACTTCACCCATGTGGCTCACATCAAACACCCCCACCTTCTCGCGGACGGTCTGGTGTTCTTCGTTGATCCCCACATACTCAATCGGCATATTATAGCCGGCAAAGGGGGCCATTTTGGCGCCCAAATCAATATGATACTGTGTAAAAGCTGTTGTTTTCATTATTTTTTTCGGTTAAAAGTCAGCAAATATACATTTTTTTTTCATCTTTGCCAAATGGAAACAGTACGCATAGACAAATACTTATGGGCGGTACGCCTGTTCAAAACGCGCAGCGAGGCCGCCGACGCCTGCAAAAACAACAGAGTGAAAGTGAATGGCATAGAAGCCAAACCCTCCCGGGACCTCAAGGCAGGCGACCTTATTACCATCCGGAAAATGCCGGTGATTTACAGTTATAAAATATTGGCGCTCATCGAAAACCGGCAACCGGCTAAAAATGTACCGCTGTACATTGAAAACATCACTCCGGAGGAAGAATTAGCTAAATTAGAGAAACGCAACATCGGCGTATTCGTTCAACGCGATCCAGGCACCGGCCGTCCCACAAAAAAGGACAGGCGGGACATCGACCGGCTGTTCGAAGATATGGAGGATGAGCTGGACGATTAGAAGTTATACGTCAACCCTATATTGAAAGACTCATTGATCTGCAGGCGGGGGCCGCGCGTTTCTTCCACGCCGGCCTCATTGGTCACCTTATAGCGCGACTTGTCTTTATAGACCAGGCGGCAATAAATCTGGGCGGCCAGGTAATTCGTAATCTTGAAATCCAGCTTGTTTTCCCAGTCCACATCTATATTCTGCGGGCTGTCCATATAATTGGAGAACAACTCCAGCTTGCTATAATAAGCAATGTAATTTTTCACAATGGGGGCCTTGAAGATCGCGCTCGCATAAAAGCCGATGGTAGCCGCACATTTATCACCCGGCTTCACGTCGGTATACAGGTTCATCTTGGAGATCGTCGTATCCAGCACAAAGGTGAAACGACCGGAAAGCGGAGCCACGGTAACATCCCACATATCATTATGCTTATAACTCATACCAAGCGAAGTAGTCAGGTAGGCCGGAGAGAACAGGCGCGAGATAATGCTTTGATCGGTCGGCGATTTATAACCCGGAGCAAACTGGCTTTTCAGGTCGACCAGGGCGGTATAATAAAACTCAGACTTTTCGGCCGTACGCACCCCGAAAGAATTGGTAAACTGGAAACGGTCCTCTTTCTTTTGCAGGTGATTGTCCGGATCCCAGGTCATGGCGTAAGCGCCATCAAATACCGATTGGAAAAACAACAAGTGGTGTTTGTAGGTATATGAGAGATTGGACGCAGCCCGCAGGGTAACATTGGACACCCCGCCCCCGTCCCAGGCTTCATTATACGACACCTGTGCAAAAGACAACATATTTTTACCATGGAAAAAATGGCGCTGGGGCGGCGGAGCCGGTATCCCTTCGGCCGCACCGTTAATTACCGCGGAAGTATCCGGCGCATCGGCGAAACTCACTTTGGCAAGGCCGGCAGAAAGCTGGGCCGAAGCCATATTCACACTGATCAATAAAAACAATAATACAACAACTTTTTTCATTCTGTCTATATATAAATTTCTAATAATTTTGCACTTGTTTTTGGCTCCAACCGGATATCGGCAAGGGCGGCCGGCACCAGCAGGCTTTCTCCGGCGGCAAGGGATTCTTTTTCACCCGCGGCGTCAACCAGCACTTCGCCTTCCAGGCACATGTAAATAACAAAGCTATCCTGCTCCGACAAATCGCGCGCCACCAACTTGTCTATACACAAATTATTGACTGTAAAATACGGACAGGAGGCCAATTGCACCGGTTCATTTCCCTGTGGCGTATAACGGGTCTTATAATTACTGCGCACCGTGTAATCAAGCGTATCAATCGCCAGATCGACATGCATATCACGGGCCGTAGCCGGATTATGTTCCCGTCCCCAGTCATACACCCGGTAGGTGATATCGGACGTTTGCTGCACCTCTGCCAGCAACACCCCTTTACCAATGGCGTGAATACGCCCTGCCGGGATAAAAAAGACATCGCCGGGGGCTGCCGGTTCGAAATTCAAAATATCTGTAAGGCTGTTATCCTGCAACCTCCGGTAAAAATCACGCGGATTGGTCTCCTGCTTAAAACCCGAATAAATACCCGCACCGGGAGCGGCGGAAAGCACGTACCACATTTCCGTTTTCCCATAAGCAGCATGACGCTCGGCCGCCGTAGCATCATCGGGATGCACCTGCACGGACAAAGTTTCCGTCGCATCAATCAACTTAATAAGCAAAGGAAACTCCATACCGAAGCGCTCATAGACCTTATCGCCTACAAGCTCTCCCATATACACTTCTATCAGTTCCTCTATGTTATTACCTTTTAAATAACCGTTCAGCACCTTTGACTGGTTTTTCTGCACGGCGGAAATTTCCCAGCTCTCGCCCACCTTAAGCGCAGGATCGAAAGGCTTGTGCATCTGTTGGGCCAATTGATGGCCGCCCCAAACGGTTTCTTTAGCTATTGCTTTGAATTTTAAAGGATAAAGATTTGCCACGATAAAATTTTTCCACAAAATTACATATTTTTTTATACTTTTGCACACTAAATTGTAAATGAATCCTCCTGACTTATGTTAATTATCGGCATCGCCGGCGGCACAGGTTCCGGCAAAACAACCGTTGTGCGCAAGATCACTGAACTGTTGCCCAAAGGGCAGGTGGCCATATTGCCGCAAGACTCGTATTACAAGGACAACAGCCATCTTCCGCTGGAAGAAAGGCTGGGGCTCAACTTTGACCACCCCGAATCCATAGACTTCGACCTGCTGGTCAAAGACCTGAAAACACTCAAAGCCGGTAAAGGCATCCGGCAACCTATTTATTCTTACCTGACCTGTACACGGGCGGAAGAGACCTTTCCGGTAGCTCCGCACCCGGTGGTCATCGTGGAAGGCATCCTGATCTTTACCAGCAAGGAATTACGCAAGCTGATGGACATCAAAATATTCGTAGACGCCGACGCCGACGACCGGTTGGGCCGCGTGATCTGCCGTGATATTGTGGAACGCGGACGCGATGTACAAGCCGTGCTTGACCGCTACCAAAAAGTAGTAAAGCCCATGCACCTGCAATTCATTGAGCCGAGTAAGCGTTACGCCGACCTCATCATTCCGCAGGGCGGGCATAATAAGGTGGGGATTGACATGCTGCATGCCATCATTGAAAGAGCGATGAACAGGAATGAAGTGACTAAGTAAGAGACCAGGCAAACAAGAGGTCAAGCTACTAAGAAACAATATATTAAATAATTTTTCTTGTTTCAGTTTTCAATTCTCCATTATTATTTGTATCTTTGCACCCCTTATTGCAGTTTTATTGCGGGCATGGCGTAATTGGTAGCCGCGCCAGACTTAGGATCTGGTGCCGTAAGGCGTGGGGGTTCGAGTCCCTTTGCCCGCACAAACAAAAAAATAAATTATCAGCATGAAATTAGCTCAACAGAACACCGGCGATTTGACGGCAACTATTGCCTTGACCATTGAAAAAACCGATTATGAACCCCGTGTTAAAAAAGCCTTGAACGAACACCGCCGCAAGGCCGAGATCAAAGGTTTCCGCCAGGGAATGGCTCCCATGAGCCTGATCGAAAAGCTCTATGGCAAATCGACCCTGCTTGATGAAGTGCAAAAACTGATGTCCGAAGGCATCAACAAACATATCGATGAAAACAAGCTTCAACTGCTTGGCGAGCCCCTGCCCAACGAAGACGAATCCGAAAAAAACGACTGGGAAAAGGGTGGCGACTTAGCATTCAAATTCGACATCGCCCTGGCTCCTGCAATTGATATCAAATTCACGGAAAAAGACAAGGTTCCTTTTTATAAGATTAAAGTAAGCGATGAGGAACTGAACAAATACAAAGACCAGATCACCCGCCAATACGGCAAGCTGGAAGATGTTGAAGCCGCCGGCGAAGAAGATTTCCTGAAGGCGACCCTTACCCAGGGTGACAAGCTGATTGAAGACACCTACATGTCCTTGAAAAATATCGAAGACAAGAAACTGAAAAAACCTTTCCTCGGTAAAAAAGTAGGGGATGAATTTGAAGTAGACGTAAAGAAAACCTTCACCAACGAAACCGACCTGGCTGCCATGCTGAAAGTGAAAAAAGAAGAGTTAGGGCAGTTCGAACCGGTATTCAATGTAAAGCTGACGGAAGTGAAATGCTTCGTTCCGGCCGAAATGAACCAGGATCTTTTTGACCGTATTTTCGGCAAAGACGAGGTGAAGAGCATGGACGAGTTCAATAAAAAGGCCGAAGAACGCATTGCCGGCGAATATGCACAGGAAAGCGATTACCGTTTCGCCATGGACGCCCGCACCAAGGCCCTTGAAAAAGCGCAGCTGCAATTACCGGAAGGCTTCCTGAAACGCTGGTTACTCTATGCCAATGAAGGCAAGATTACCCAGGAACAGATAGACAAAGATTTCGACGCCTTTGCCGATGACCTGCGCTGGCAAATGATCCGCGGTTATATTACCCGCGAACAGGAGCTGAAAGTAGAACATGAAGACCTGTTGGACCACGCCCGCAAGATGGCCCGCTACCAGTTTGCCATGTACGGGCTGAACAACGCCCCTGCAGAACATATCGACCACTATGCCAACAGCATTTTAGCCAACGAGCAGGAAATTAAACGCATCTACGAAAAAGTGGAAGAAGACAAGGTGGTAAACTACATCAAGAGCGTAGTGAAATTGGATGAAAAGGACATCACCATGGAAAAACTGCAGCAACTTTACGAGGAGAAAAAATAATGCAAAACGAATTTAAGAAATACGCCGTAAAGCATGCAGGCATCAGCAGCCTGAGCCTGCACCGCTATAACTCAATGTATGCCGGATATATCAATCCTACCATCATTGAAGAACGCCAGTTAAACGTGGCTTCTATGGACGTATTTTCCCGCCTGATGATGGACCGCATTATCTTCCTGGGTGTTCCCATTAACGATGATGTCGCCAATATCATCCAGGCGCAATTGCTCTTCCTGGAATCTACCGACTCAACCAAAGACATACAGCTCTACCTGAATACCCCCGGCGGCTCCGTGTCGGCCGGACTGGGCATTTATGATACCATGCAACTGGTCTCCTCCAAGGTTGCGACCATCTGTACCGGCATGGCCGCCTCCATGGGCGCCATCCTGCTCACAGCCGGCAGCACCGGCCGCCGCTCGGCCCTCCCCCACTCGCGGGTGATGATTCACCAACCGATGGGTGGCGCCGAAGGACAGGCCTCCGATATTGAAATCACGGCACGTGAAATCATGAAGCTCAAACGGGAGTTGTATGAAATCATTGCCCATCATTCCGGAAAGCCCTACGAGCAAATAGAAAAAGATGCTGATCGTGACCATTGGATGACCTCGCAAGAGGCCCTGGCATATGGTATGATTGATGAAATCCTGGTAAAAATGAAAAGCGTATAAACGCAACTAATGGCAAAGAAAGAATCCAACACTACGCATTCCTGCAGTTTCTGCGGCCGGCCGGCCCATGAGGTGCCTTTATTGATTGACGGGCCACAAGCCTCCATCTGCAGTGATTGCGCCAAGAGCGCAGACCATATCGCCCAAGACATGTTACATGAACGGCAGCAAGCGCAGGAAGAAACCATCTCTCTGCTGAAACCGCAGGAAATTACCGCTTTCCTCGACCAGTATGTCATCGGGCAGAACGACGCTAAAAAATACCTTTCCGTAGCCGTATACAACCACTACAAGCGCATTAACCAGGCCAAGCGCGAAGAAGTAGACCTTGAAAAATCCAACATCCTGCTGGTAGGCGCCACCGGCACGGGCAAAACCCTGCTGGCCCGCACGATCGCCCGGATGCTGCACGTTCCATTCGCCATTGTCGACGCCACCGTACTCACCGAGGCCGGTTATGTAGGCGAAGATGTGGAAAGCATACTGACCCGGCTGCTGCAAAGCGCCGACTACAATGTAGCCAAGGCCCAGAAAGGAATTGTATTCATTGACGAAATAGACAAGATTGCCCGCAAGGGCGATAACCCCTCCATCACCCGTGATGTGAGCGGAGAGGGCGTGCAACAGGGCCTCCTGAAATTATTGGAAGGCTCCGTGGTCAACGTACCGCCCCAGGGCGGGCGCAAGCACCCCGACCAGAAAATGATTGCCGTTGACACCAAGGACATCCTGTTCATTTGCGGCGGCGCCTTTGAAGGCATAGAGCGCAAAATAGCCAACCGCCTCAACACGCAGGTTATCGGCTACGGTTCTATCCAAAAGACAGCTCATATTGACAAAAACAGCCTGCTCCAATACATTGCTCCGGCAGACTTAAGGAGTTACGGCCTGATTCCTGAAATCATAGGCCGCCTGCCCATCCTGACCTACCTGCAGCCGCTTGACCATAAGGCCCTGCGCAGTATCCTCACGGAGCCCAAAAACGCCATTATCAAACAATATATCCAACTGTTCAAGATGGACAATATCAAGTTGAGTTTTGACGAGGAGGTGCTTGATTTCATCGTTGACAAGGCGGTAGAGTTCAAACTTGGGGCGCGCGGGTTGCGCTCCATCTGTGAGGCCATTATGATTGATGCCATGTACGAACTGCCGTCCAGTAACCGCAAAACCCTGCATGTGACCAAAAAATATGCGGAAGAACGGTTCAACCGCACCCCCGCTATCAACTCATTGGCGCACGCCTAAGCTTATTTCAGCCCATCTATCTTTTTGGTGATCGGGAAACCCGGCTTTACAATTTCCGCCACGGCTTTCCTGCGTGAGTCTTTCAGCAGGCGGTCACACACATCATAACGACTTTGCGGCCGCTGGGCCTCGCGCCAATTGAAGCCTTTGAGGCGCTGCTTTTCCCTGCTTACCAGGCCTAAGGGATGGACATCAATCACCGGCTTATCAATATATTTCACGCGGGATATCTTGCGCTCCTTCACATCGACCTGCATATTGGTGCTTTCCCCCAGGTTGATACTGGTAATCACACTGTCTTCCACCATATAAAATACGGACTGTACATTCGACAGCACATCAAGCAGATACATCTCATTATTACGGAAGTAAGCATACATATCACGGCCCTTCACCTGATTGTAGTGGGCGGTATCTTCCTGAGCAGCAATAAAAGCCGAACCCAGGAATTCCACCTTATCAAGCTGCTGGCGCTCGGTCACAAAACGGATCAGCTCCGAGCTGACCTGATTGTTGCCATTCCACAGCACCGGCCGGTAAAACATTTCACCGATAGAGTCATTCACGAAATACACCAGCGAATCACAGGCGCCCTGTCCGTCGCTTCTGAAAAAGCGCACATTGCGGTAGCCATACATGTACCTGAATACGGAATCAATCTTCGGAGGAAGCGTATCCGCCGCTGCCAGCAGGCTATCCGCAGGCAGGGGAAGGGTCCCCTCCTTCATTGTTACACCCGGATCCATGTCTGCCGCTTTGCCCGGATGTGGCTTCGGCACATAGGGTATCTTGGGTAAAATATCAGGAAGGCAACCGCTCAGCCGCGGCAATGCCGCCAGGGTCCACAGCGTATCCGGGAGTACATCCGTGGCGGCAACAGGCGCCAACGAATCTGCCGCCGCACTATCTTTAGCATAAAACGCCGGATTTTTAAAGGCCACAAAATGCAGGGTATCCGCCCGTAAAAAGAGCGTATCACACTTTCCCTCCTTATCCATTTCATAATAAGCCACCGAAGGGTGGCGGGTCATCAGCACGTCCTGCACACTATCTACCAGATGCGCCTCATCGGCAAAAGAAAGCAACGAGCGCGTGGTATCCAGCAGCTGGATGTTCCCGTAAAGGTCACTCACCTGCAACCTGCGGTCGTAAAAAATACTATCCGCCCACATTTCCTGCTTGTCCGACATGACATAAGCATTTTTGGAAAAATGGAAATAATCGCGTTTCCGCTCATACCTTCCGCCTTCGCAGGAAAGGTATCCGTCTTTATGCCAGATAGAAGTAGGGCCGAGGAAAATGGCCGTTTCCGTATTGGTATAATAGTGTAACGAGTCGGAATAAATTTCATATTCCTTATTCCGCATTTCTACCGCGCCCTCAAAACGCGCCAGCTTCTGTCCGGAATAATAATAGCCCTTATCGCTCTCCAGCACATTATCCTTGTTGGCCAGCGTACCTCCGCCATAGAAATAGCCCACATTCTGTTTGGTATTGAAGTCAAGGTTAAAGGTCCGTAAAACCGCAGCGCTGTCGACCAGTCGCACGATCTTGCCCCTCACCTCTCCGATGCTGGTATTGCCGTCATAATGCAAGGTTTCCCCGTAAAGGCGGGTACCCTTCTGTACAATCACAATGTGACCGAAGGCGTCAAAATGATTGCCCGGATGAAGGTAAGCGCTGTCGCAACTCATAACGGCTTCGTTATGCGAGAGCTGTACGTTGCCTATCAGCCGGTTTACCGTTTTCCCTTCTATCGTGGCGCTACGTATAAACTCCGCATGCATGATATACACCTCCTTACGATTGGAGGTGCTATCCTGCGCCTGCAGGGGCATACAAGCGGCCAGGCTAACGAGCAAACAAAGAAAACGGTTCATTGTATTTATTTGATCCAGCCCTTATACTTGAAGTCGCAATTACCGTACATCGGATCTATACGAACATAGGTATAGGCCTGTTTCCGGGCTATCCAATCTTCGAAATTAGCCGACTGCCGTTCCTGTTTGGTCATGCTCTGAATGATGTTGTAGTCATCTTCCAGATTGGCCGTATGTGAAGGAATCAGGCTTTCCAATTTGATAATCTTGTACTGCGTATTGCCCTTGCGGTCGGCCGACTCAAAAGGCGCCGAAATTTCACCGGGCTTCATATTGCGGAGTACATTATAAGCGGCAGGGTCCAACTGGTCTTTCTCAAAGCGTGACGACATGCTTTGCTCATTGACCACCAGCCCTCCGTTAAGGTTGGTTTTCACATCCTGCGAATAATACAGGGCCGCTTTGGAAAAGGTCAAACTATCCTTGCGCACCAGATCGGCAATACTATCCAGCTTATTGAAAGAAACCTGCCGTTTTTCCGAATCATACTTAGGCTTAAGCAAGATATGACGGGCATTGAACATATCGTTTCCCTCTTTATTGATCAGCTGGATAATATGGAAACCATATTCCGTTTCCACAATCTGCGATACCTGCCCCGGCTTCAAGGCCATAGCCGCATCGGCAAACTCAGGCAAAAAATCCTGCGCCGCCATCAGGCCCAACTCTCCGCCACGCTTGGCCGAGCCCGGGTCTTCCGAATACAAGATGGCCAGGGTGGAAAATTTTTCACCGTTCAATATACGCTCACGCAATGAGAGCAGGCGCTCTTTAACTTCGAACTTGGCATCCACGGCCGGCGGATTGATCACGATCTGGCGGATGACATACTGGTCGGGAATCACCGGCAGGCTGTCTTTCGGCGCACGCTTGTAGAAACGGTCCACATCTGCAGGGGAGACCGGCAGGTCCTTCATCAGTTTCTGCTGCATGAGTTGGGTCAGGATTTGCTCGCGGACCTGCTCCCGCATGTCCTGCCGCAACTTGAACATCGGCTTTTTGAAGTATTCTTCGGTGGCTTTCTCACCGCCAAGTTGCGTCAGAAAATGACGTATCCGGCGTTCAATCTGTTCGTCCACCATACCTTCATCGGCCTTGAGGCTGTCTATACGGGCCTGCGCCAGCAACAATTTCTGCAACAAGAGGTTTTCAAACACCTCACACTTGATATTCTTGTCGGAGACCACTCCTTGTATACGCATCATCATCACTTCCGCTTCTACATCGGAATAAAGAATCATCTCACGGCCAACCACTGCCATGACCTTATCGATCAAGCCGTCCTGCGCAGCCAGCGGAAACGAAGTACACAAGAAAACGACAGCTATTAATAGTTTAGGGAAACCTTTCATTGAACATAAATTTTTAAACGTTGCTCATCCACCGCCTTTTTGTAGACAGTGTTCTCTATTTTATCCAACAACTCACGCCGCCGTTGACTCATAATTACAGGATAACAGGTTTCGCGAAGTTCCTCCAATGCCGGTTCCTGCAGATCGTGACGGCTGAAAGAGAGGGTGTCCTGTTTGTAAAAAGCCTGCAGATCATCCTCCGTAACCACTGTGTCCAGCTCTTTTTCAAGACAGAACTGTTCATAGCGGTACACCAGTAAGGAACGCCGGTAATCTTCCACCTCACGGCTCACATCCCGGGTTATTTTATCCAGTTGTTTCTCCGCTTCGGCAGCCATCAGTACTTTACGCACCCAGCCGTCCACATATTGTTTCAACAGGGCTACACTGTCTGCGGCCACAGTTCCGGAGGGCACCAGCCCCTTTACATCCGACAGGTGCAAAGTACACCCACCGGCCTCCGCCAGTATAGGGTCATGCTCTTGCCTCAGGTTGAAATAATCACAAGAGGCCAGGCACAACACGCCAAGCAGGTATAGGAATATACTCCTCATTAACGGCTATAGTTAGGAGCCTCACGTGTAATAGTCACATCATGCGGATGGCCTTCGATAACACCGGCCGCGGTAACCCGGATAAAGCCCGCCTTCTTCAGGGCGGCAATATCGGCGGCGCCGCAGTAGCCCATACCGGCGCGCAAACCACCGATCAGCTGGTAAAACACCTCCGACAGGTTGCCTTTATAAGGCACCTGCGCTACAATGCCTTCGGGCACTAATTTTTTCACATCCTCTTCCACATCCTGGAAGTAACGGTCCTTGGAGCCGTTTTGCATGGCTTCCAACGAACCCATACCACGGTAGGATTTAAATTTACGGCCGTTCAGGATGATGGTTTCACCGGGCGATTCTTCCACACCGGCAAATAAAGAGCCGGCCATCACCGTATCGGCGCCGGCTGCAATAGCTTTTACCAGGTCGCCGGAATAACGGATACCGCCGTCGGCAATCACCGGCACGCCGGAACCCTGGAGCGCTTTGGCCACATCATAAATGGCCGTTAATTGCGGGACACCCACACCGGCCACCACACGGGTGGTACAGATAGAGCCGGGGCCTATACCCACTTTCACCGCATCTGCGCCATTATCCACCAAAAGTTTGGCTGCGGCAGCCGTAGCAATATTGCCCACCACCACTTCCAGCTGAGGGAAGGCTTTCTTCACCTCTTTCAACATACCCACCACAAACATAGAGTGTCCGTGGGCCGTATCAATCACCACCGCATCCACGCCGACCTTTACCAGCGCATCTATCTGCCCCATGGTACGGGCGTTCACCCCTACCCCGGCAGCCACACGCAAACGGCCTTTATCATCCTTGCTGGACTGGGGATTGTCTTTAATCTTGGTAATATCTTTGAAAGTTAACAAACCGACCAGCTTTCCGGCCGCATCAACCACCGGTAACTTTTCGATCTTATGCTTACGCAACAAGTCCGTAGCCTGTTGTAAATCGGTACCCTGAGGCGCCGTAATCAGGTTTTGAGACGTCATGATCCCCGCAATAGGCGTAGACATTACATCCTGGAAGCGCAAATCGCGATTGGTCACTATACCCTGCAAACGCATATTTTCGTCGACTACGGGAATACCGCCGATCTTGTTTTCGGCCATCATACGCAGGGCCTCTCCAACAGTAGCATCTTTATGGATGGTAACCGGATCAAAAATCATCCCGTTCTCAGCGCGTTTCACCCTACGCACCTGCTCGACCTGTTGCTCAACAGGCATATTTTTATGAATCACCCCTATACCACCTTCGCGGGCCATGGCAATAGCCATAGCCGCCTCGGTCACGGTATCCATAGCAGCGGATACGATGGGGGCGTTCAATCTGATGTTACGGGAAAACAGTGTTGCCACTTCCACCTCGCGGGGGAGAACTGCCGACTGCGCCGGCACGAGCAGAACGTCATCAAAAGTGATACCTTCCTGCAGTACTCTATCGTTTAAAAATGACATAATCGTTATATTTTAATCTACAAAGATAGAAAAAAATAATGAATAATGAATAGTATAGTTGAGTATGCGGGCGGTCAGCTTTTAGCGTACGGCCATCCAGTGTTTTCCCTGACAGGTATCACGGTCTATAAGGCGCTGGCTGAGCAGGCGGAGAAGTTCCGTATTGCGGAGACGGCCCCAGGGCGTAGCGCTCACAAAGCGCGGAGGCACTTCATTGATAAAACGCTCAATATAAATATCCGGAGACAAACGTTCCAGAAAATCAACAAAAAAATCAAGGTAATCGTCCAGTGTAAAGACCACAAAATCTTCCGGCTTTTCAGCAAATTCGGTCTCCATGGCCGTACCCCGGATCAATTGCAGTTGATGAAACTTCACACAGGTCAGCGGCAATTCCGAAATCATGCCGGCCATGGCCAGCATATCGGCGCGGCTTTCACCGGGCAATCCGAAAATGAAATGGGCGCCGGTGGTAATCCCCCGGGCCGCCGTTTCACGAATGGCCCACTGCGCCCCAGCATAGTCATGCCCACGGTTAATCCGCTGCAGGGTACGGTCATAGCATGACTCCACCCCGTACTCTATCTGCACAAAATATTGCTGTGCCAGTTCCGCAAAATAATCCAATTTTTCCGGATCGACACAGTCCGGGCGCGTACCCACTACAATACCCTCCACCTGCGGATGCGCCAAGGCCTCCCCATATACCTGTTTTAAGACGGGCAGTGGCGCATAGGTATTAGAAAAAGATTGAAAATAAGCCAAATAACGTCGCGCCCGCGGATAGCGTACCGCATGAAACGGAATACCCTCTTCTATTTGTTGGGTAATTGTTTTACCAGGCGTGCAATAGGAAGGGGTAAAAGCCTCATTGTTACAATAAGTACAACCTCCCGTAGACAGTGAGCCATCACGATTGGGGCAGGTAAAGCCCGCATTGATGGCCAGTTTCTGCATCCTTTCTCCGAAAAGTTGCTTGAAATAGCCCACATAGGCGTTAAAACGCAAGGCTTGCCCGGTTGTCATTTAGATTTTTACCTTAACCACAATCTTGCGGATGAGGCCCTCTCCTATCATCGGCGCATGGGCGTCATGGGGGAAGAAAATAGCCATATTACCGGGTTCCAGGGTAAAATACACTTCCGGTTCCTCTTTGTAAAAGGCGATGTCTTTTTCCGCATTGTAAGGCGTATGCACTTCTTCGCAAAAGCGGCGGTCCAGGTAACCCATGGCTTCCTGCCCTTTCACGAGAATCTGAATATCAATATAAGCGTCATGCACTTCCAGCTTGGCATCCTCAGCATCCTTACCCGGCTTTTCGGTAACCAATGCATAGACATTATTGCCATCGATTTCATGGCGGCCTTCGGCCAGGTCTTCCAACTCTTGTTGGCGAAGGAATTTGAATGCTTTTTCAAATCCGGGGTTAATGGAATAATAACGTTCCAGTCCGGGGAATGAGTCGATGATCATATACGATAAGTATTAAATAAATTATTGAGCGGCAAAGGTACAATATTTTTATACTTGTTACTCATTACTCATTAATTTTTTGTATATTTGCGTTTTAATTTCAAAAACGAAATAGTATGGCAAGTATCCGTAACATCAAGAAAGACATTGTTTACCTGACAAACGAAGTAGTGCTCGACGCCTGCATCTTCATAAACCTGTATCCTCAAAAGAAACAGGAAGAAGCCCTGGCTATCGCCAACAAGGCGCTCGACCTGCGCAATGACCTGCTTAAAAGGGCCAATCACCCCGAAGGCCAGCGCAAAGCCCACTACAAAGCCGTTTTCAACGACCTGTTAAAAGGTGTAGACGAGTCTTTCCGCCAGATCAGCGAACTGACTAAAGAAAAATAAGACGCGGCGCCCGCGGGCGCCTCTTTCATTTACAAAGCTGTTGCCTTACAAAGCCTGTTTGCCTTCAACACTTACGTTGGAGGCTATTTTTTTGACCAAGCCCTGCAACACATTGCCGGGGCCAAGTTCCACCACCTGTGTCAGGCCGTCGGCCACCATATTTTGCACGGTCTGCGTCCAACGCACCGGAGCGGTCAGCTGGGCAATCAGGTTCTGCTTGATGGTTTCGGGATCGGTATACGGTTTGGCGTCCACATTCTGATACACGGGGCAAAGCGGCGATTTCAGGGTAGTCGCGCGGATGGCAGCTTCCAGTTCCACACGGGCCGGCTCCATCAGGGGAGAGTGGAAAGCACCGCCCACAGGCAATACCAGGGCGCGCTTGGCGCCGGCGGCCTTCAATTGCTCACAGGCCTCTTCCACCGCTTTCACGGCCCCACTGATTACCAGCTGGCCGGGGCAGTTGTAGTTGGCGGCCACCACCACGCCGTTCACTGCGGCGCAGATTTCTTCTACCTTACTATCTTCCAGGCCCAGTACAGCGGCCATAGTGGAAGGTTCTTTCTCACAGGCTTTCTGCATGGCCATGGCGCGGGCGGCTACCAGGCGGAGGCCGTCTTCAAAATTCATTGCGCCGGCGGCTACCAGGGCGGAGAATTCACCCAGCGAGTGTCCGGCCGTCATATCAGGTTTAAAAGAAGGCAACGACTGTGCCAGAATCACGGAATGCAGAAAAATAGCAGGTTGTGTTACTTTTGTTTGTTTAAGGTCCGCATCGGTACCGGCAAACATCAGGTCGGTAATGCGGAAGCCAAGAATTTCATTGGCTTGCTCAAACATTTCTTTGGCGCGGGACACATTATCGTAGAGGTCCTTACCCATACCTACGAATTGGGCGCCCTGCCCGGGGAATACATAAGCTGTCATATTATATTAGTTTATAATTCGGGTGCAAAGATAAGAAACAATGTAGAACGAATAATGAATAATGAATAATTTTTACTATCTTTGCACTCCTAAATAATTAAGGCCGCTTAGTTCAGCTGAATAGAACGTCAGATTCCGGTTCTGAAGGTCAGGGGTTTGAATCCCTTAGCGGTCACCAAGGAAAATCAAGTAAATAAAGGCTTTCAGACGATGGAGGCCTTTTTTTATTTTTTGCATAGTGAAAATCCCGAAACAATCCACAAAAAGTTACAACATATTGAAACTTTTATTATCTTTGCGCCATGATTGAACGGAAAATAATAGCCTACAAGGATTATTACAGGGATTTTATGGAAACCCTAACACTTGGAGAGCGAAAGAAGGTTCACTATATCCTTGACATGTTAGCCTCGCAATAGACAAAGCAATAAAAATAAAGAATGAATATTATGAGAGCAAAAAATAATATTACAGACATAAGCGCAGAAATGGATAAGCTGTACGGAAAGGTTGGAACCAGTGAACGCGAACAGTTTCGCAGAGAAGCCTATGCTTATTGTATGGGGCAAATTATACATGATGCCCGAAAGAGCGAAAAGGTTACTCAGGACGAATTAGCGAAGAGAATAGGCGCCACCAAATCTTATATTTCAAGAATTGAAAAAGGGATTATAGAGCCTGGAGTAGGAACATTCTATCGTATTATTGATGCGCTTGGCTTGCATATAGAAATCACAAAGGTGGTAGCCTGAGTCAATTAACTTCCGACAAGACCTTCCGGATAGACGCAAAGGCCACCTCCTCCAGGGGGATGGCGCCGGGGGCGTAAAATTCCACAGCGGCCACGTCATCGGCAGGACGCAGGTTGGAAAAATCACGGACCGTAGCGGTAAAAAACATATCGGCGGTATAGATAATCATGCCGTCGAAAAGGTATTCATTCGGGTATGAACACAGGTACCTCAGCTCGTTTAGCCCCACATTTAGCTCTTCACGCACTTCGCGGCGCACGGCCTCTTCCACGGTTTCCAGCGGATCTACGAAACCACCGGGTAAATCAAGCATTCCTTTGGACGGGTCCAAGGCCCTGCGGGCCAACAACAACTCTCCCTTTTCATTATATATCAACACCGCCACAGCTGCCGCCGCATTGATATAGTGCAGGTGGCCGCAATCCTCGCAACGGAATTTCTTACTCCCGTCAAAGATAAATTTCGGGGAGCCGCAAAATGGGCAGTATTTCAAACATAAAGAAGGATGCATACAAATAGTGAATAATGAATAGTGAATAGTGAACCGAGCTCACGAGCCGTGAGGCGAGTAATAGTGAACCGAGCGAAGCGAGCTCACGAGCCGTGAGGCGAGTAATAGTGAATAGTGAATAATGAATAGTGAGGCGAGTAATAGTGAAAACAAATAGTGAACCTGCATGGTTCAGGGTATATGGGAACAGGAGGTATCTGGAGATTAAGGTTTACAGCGTACTATCGTGCAGGGCATTGATCATTGCCGGGATATCCGGTTCTTCGCCGGTAAACAGGCGGTAGGCGGGAAAAGCCTGGTGCAAGAGCCATTGCAAGCCGTCAACATAGAGGGCACCCACAGCACCGGAAAGTGCAAGCAGGGGCTTATGCGCATAATCGGCATCCAGCACCACCTGTCCGGCCTGCAGCTGCAACTGCTGCAGCGCACCGGCGCTTGCCGGAATACAATTAACAAGCACTTTATAAGATGAGGCCGTATGCAGGGCCTGTGCCAGGGGCTGCGTTCCCGCACCGAACAAAGCGGCGATCGCCTCCGCCTTTTCTATCGTACGGTTGGCTATCGTAACCTCGGCGCCGGCCTTATGCAATGCCGCCACCGCCGCACGGGCCGCCCCTCCCCCGCCCACAACAAGGCAGGAAACACCGGACAGGCTAAGGCCCGCGGCCTCCAGGGCTCCCGAGACCCCAAACACATCCGTATTATACGCCTTGAGTTTGCCGTCGCGGCGCACGACCACATTGGCCGCATTCAACAGCCGCACGGTGTCATCCAATTCATCCATATAAGGGATAACAGCAGCTTTCAGCGGCATAGTCACATTCATCCCATCCATTCCTTTTTCATGAAACAGCCGCAGGGCTTCCTCCGCCGTTGAGGCCGGCATCAGCTCATAGCTATGCTTCCCATGATAAGCAGCAGCAAACATCTTAGGATTTTTACTGTGCGCAATAGGCGTACCTGTTAATGCAAACTTCATCTTCTATAAGATTAAAAACCTCTCTGCCGCATAGCTTCAAAAGTAAGCACCGCGGTAGATACGGAAACATTCAACGAATCAATACGGCCACGCATCGGGATCTTGATACGGGCGTCGGCGCGCTCCAACCAAAAAGCAGTAAGCCCCTCGGCCTCCGTCCCCATTACAATGGCCGAAGCGGTACGAAAATCCGTTTCGTGGTACCACTGCGAGGCTTCCAGCTCCGCCGCATATATCTTAATATTATTCTTTTTCAACCAATGCAAGGCCTCTTGCGAGGAGCAGGCGACCACTTGTTTGGAGAAAATACAACCAATACTCGAACGGACCACGTTCGGATTAAAGAGATCGGTAAGCGGGTCACACACAATCACCAGGTCGGCCGCAGCCGCATCGGCCGTACGCAGGATGGCGCCCAGGTTACCGGGTTTCTCCACCGCCTCCAGTACAATCACAAAGGGATTTTCAGAGAGTTGTACCTGGTCCAGGCTCAGCGCACGGTGACGCATCACAGCCAGCAGTCCATCCGAATTTTCACGGTAAGCCATCCTGGCAAAGACCTCCCTGCTTACTTTATAAATAGATTCTACACCTTTCAACTCACTGACAAAATTTTCCGTCGACCCCAGCTCCTCACACACAAAAAGCGTATCAAGGGGAAAACCCGATGCCAGTGCCAGGCTCACTTCGCGCCGGCCTTCCACCACAAAAAGCCCTCTGGCGCGGCGCTCGCGCGATTTTTCCGTAAGGACTACAACATCAGCTATGCGGGCATTCTTCGGGGAGGTAATCAATTTTTCTTCCATCATTCCGGAGGTATTAATCCAGTGGAGTACCCATCAAGGTAGCCGAAGAGCAACGGTCTATCTTCACCCGCACATAGTCGCCCACCTTGTAGTCCCGTTTCGCGAAAACCACCACCCTGTTCTGCGAAGTACGCCCGAACAGCTCCTCTCCGGAGCGTTTCGAGAGGCCTTCGACCAGCACTTCGCGCACCTTTCCTATTTCTTTTTGATTGTTTTCCAGAGAAAGTTGATTATGCAGGGCTATGATCTCATTCAGGCGGCGGGTTTTTTCCTCCGGCGACACATCATCTTTGTAATGACGCGCCGCTTTGGTGTTGGGGCGTTCGGAATACTGGAACATAAAGCCCGAATCAAAAGCCACCTCCCGCATCAGCGAGAGGGTATCCTCGTGGTCCTGCTGCGTCTCGGTACAAAAGCCGGCAATAATATCGGTAGACACGGCGCAGTCGGGCAAAATTTCACGGATTTTTTCCATCCGCGCCAGGTACATTTCGCGGGTGTACTTGCGGTTCATCAACTCAAGCATACGGGTGCTGCCCGACTGTACGGGCAGGTGAATATGCTTGCAAATGTTATCATGCGCCGCCATGGTATGCAATACGGCATCGCCCATATCTTTGGGGTGCGATGTGGCAAAGCGCACCCGCAATTGCGGATCCGTCAGCGCCACCTGCTCCAGCAGGGCGGCAAAATCCACGGCAGTCTCTCCTTCGGGCGCCCAATGGTAAGAATCCACATTCTGCCCGAGCAGGGTCACCTCACGGTACCCTTTATCAAAAAGTTCACGCACTTCACGCAAAATAGTATCCGGACGGCGGCTGCGTTCCGCACCGCGCGTATAAGGCACCACACAATAAGCGCACATATTATTACAGCCCCGCATGATGGACACAAAGGCGCTCACGCCGTTTTTATCCATCCGCACCGGCGAAATGTCGGCATAGGTTTCTTCACGCGAAAGCAGGACATTGATGCCTTTCTGCCCGCCTCCGGCCTGCGCCGTCAACAAGGGCAGCGAACGGTAGGCATCGGGGCCCGCCACCAGGTCTATCATCCCCTTCTCCAGGAGCTCTTCTTTCAACCGTTCGGCCATGCAGCCCAATATCCCCACCAAAAGCGCCGGGTTACGGCGTTTCTCCAGCCGGAAGACCTCCAGCCGGCCCCACACCCGCTGCTCGGCATTATCACGTATAGAACAGGTATTAACAAATATCACATCGGCCATGTCCATCTGCTCGGTGAGCGTATAGCCGGCTTCCGCCATAATGGCGGCCACGACCTCGCTGTCATTCACATTCATCTGACAGCCATAAGTTTCAATGTATAACGCTTTATTTTCCATAATTTGCGCAAAGATACAAAAACCTATCGGCATTTTTTGTATCTTTGTACAAAATTTCCGGCATGAAAAAGATTTTACTGATTTGTTCCTTGATAGTTACGCTTTTTTCCTGTTCCACCTCCGGCTATGAAGACATCAGCCTGTCCGACGTACGGGTAGACAACTTTTCTTTCCAGAGCAGTTCGCAAATACAACTCATCCTGGGCATGAAAGTAGATAACCCCACCAACAAAACCATCAGTATCACCGACGCCAACCTGAATGTATATCAGGGCGAAAGCAATATTGCGGTCATGCAACTGGATGCGCCCACCGTCATTGCGCCCAAAACAAACGACTACAACACGGCCGTAATGCAGATACAGGTAAAAAACATACTGGCATTGATCGGTTTAAACCCCGAAGACAGCAGCCTGCTTGACAAATTTGAGGTGGAAGGTTTTGTAAAAGTAAAGTCCGGCATAGCCGTCAAAAAGATCAAAATAGACCGGATGAGCGCCCGGAATTTATTACAAAGTCTGAAATAGATAAGCCATGAAAAAATTGTTTATTTGTTTATTTGCTTTTTGCCTGCTTGCTTTCTGTGGAAAGGCACAGGAAGCCGGAGCGGAAATACCGCCTGAACAATTGGCGGACAGCAGCCTGATCCAACCGCAGGTCATCGATATCTTCACCCAGCTGAGCACCCCCAACAGCCAGGGCTGCACGCTCAGCCTCCACCAGCCGGCCAGCGTACAGGCGGCAATAGCGCAATACAAAACACGCAACAGCAGCAAAAAAACAAGCGGATTCCGCGTACGCATCTTCTTCGACAACAACCAGACAGCCAGGCAACGGGCCAATGAGACCGAAAGCAATTTCCACGCCTTATACCCGGAAACCCCTGCCTACCTCACCTATGAAAACCTTTACTTCAAAGTAACCGTAGGCGACTTCAGAAACCGCAGCGACGCCATGCGGTTTTTATCGTTTATAGCCCCCAACTATCCCAACGCCTTTATCATTAAAGAAAACATAAACTATCCGTCATTATGACCGACGTATTAAACCATGAGTGCGGCATTGCCCTGATCCGCCTTCTTAAACCGCTTGATTATTATAAAGAAAAATACGGCAGCTGGAGCTACGGCATTGAGCGTTTGTACCTGCTGATGGAAAAGCAACACAACCGCGGACAAGACGGCGCCGGGGTGGCCTCCATGAAACTCAATTCACCGGTAGGCCGGCCTTTCATAGACCGCAGCCGTTCCAATTCAGCCTCTCCCATCCGTGATGTATTTGACCATATCAACCGTTCGCTGGCCCTTCTGCAGCGCAATCCGGAGGCCGACGCCCAATGGATAAAAAACAATGTTCCCTTCCTGTCGGAACTTTACCTCGGCCACCTGCGTTACCGGACCCACGGCAGCCTGTCCCTCGAATACGTACACCCGGTGATGCGCTCCAGCAACTGGGAGTCCCGCAATCTGGTACTGGCCGGCAACTTCAACCTCACCAATGCCGATGAGATTTTCGAACAGCTGGTAGAAATCGGACAGCACCCGCGTGATGTATCCGACACGGTTACCGTACTGGAAAAAATCGGCCATTTCCTTGATCGCGAAAACGAACGCCTATACAAAGGACTGCGCGAAACGGAGTCCGACAAACGGCTGATCGCTAAAAAAGTGGCTGCACAGATCAACCTGCCCGGTATCCTGCAATCCGCCACCCACCGGTTTGACGGCGGCTATGCCATCGGCGGACTGATCGGCAACGGCGACGCCTTTGTCCTGCGCGACCCCCACGGCATCCGCCCGGCCTTCTACTACGCCGACGAGGAGATCGTCGTCGTAGCCTCCGAACGCCCTGTCATCCAAACCACCCTGCGCGTCCGCACCTCCACCGTCAAAGAAATTATGCCCGGCCAGGCCATCATCATCAAATGCGACGGCAGCTGGAAAATCGAACAGATATTACCGGCAGAACAACGTACCGCCTGCTCCTTCGAACGCATCTATTTCTCCCGCGGCACCGACAAATACATTTACCGCGAGCGGAAAAAACTGGGCGAACAATTGGTACCGCAAATCCTCAAGACCGTTAACTACGACCTGGACAATACGATCTTCTCCTACATACCCAACACCTCAGAAACCGCCTTCTTCGGCATGGTGAAAGGGGTAGAAGACTACATGATCGAAAACCGGCAAAAAGAAATCATGGCGCTGGGCGACCAACTGAACCCCGAGAATATCCGGCGGATTATCAGCAAGCGCATGCGGGCCGAGAAGATTGCCGTGAAAGACGTGAAACTGCGCACCTTCATTACCGAAGACAGCGCCCGTAACGACATGGTAGAACACGTATACGACGTCACCTACGGCGTAGTGCGCCGCGGCGTGGACAGCCTGGTCATCATCGACGACTCCATTGTGCGCGGCACCACCCTCAAACAAAGTATCCTCAAGATGCTTGACCGGCTGGAACCCAAAAAAATCGTAGTAGTGAGCTCCGCCCCGCAGATCCGTTACCCGGACTGCTACGGCATTGAAATGTCGCACATGAGCGAATTCTGCGCTTTCTTAGCCGCCATCGAACTGCTGAAAGAAAGCGGGCAAAGCGCCATAATTGATGAGGTATACCGCCTATGCAAGGCCCAGCAGGGACAGTCCAGCGACCAATTAGTCAACTACGTGAAAGAGATCTACCGCCCCTTCACCCCCGAACAAATTTCCGCTAAAATAGTGGAATTGCTCCGGCCCGAGAATATGCAGGCCGAAGTGGAACTGGTCTTCCAATCCATAGAAGGACTGCACGCCGCCTGCCCGGACAACAACGGCGACTGGTATTTCACCGGCAACTACCCTACACCCGGCGGAAACAAGGCGGTGAACAACGCCTTCATCAACTACTACGAGAAGGGTGTGTAAGGAGGCTTAATTGCCGGTGCTCTAAGGCCTTACGCCTACCGCCAGGCCATCAAAAAAGACATTCCATTGCCGGATAAGTTTGTAAGCACTATTCTTTGTCCGATCACGCACATACAGCCTATGAGGTTTTATGTAAGCATTTAAGTATTGCACTCCCTTGCGGTAATGCTGCAAATCCACCTTTTTCAGATCAATATAATCCTGCTAAAAAGTTGGACTCCAATTGCAGAACTTCTTGTGTTGTCATAATTATTGCGCGAGTATTGATGATTAAAATGTTATTTGATCTTTATTCCGTTCCTTGATTTCCTTGGACGCACCTGGCCGAAAAGCCGTTGCTATCCTGATTATTGAGCGTACCATCGCTGTTGTTGCGGTAGCCGGCAGCAAGCAGAAATAACAAACAATGAAAAGTGAGTGCTGAAAACAGGTAATATCCTAACAAACATTACCACCACTGTACTCATTCCTTGTAGAAACAAGTGACTCACCGAACTCAAAAGGCACACTTATGATAGCCGTAACCACCATAACTCAGGCCTGTAGAACAAGAACAAACGATCAAACAACATTATTATTGATTATTTTCCGGAGCCCCGTTTTTTTATCCACCGCTCTTGCTGCGCTTGAGCGGTGATAAAAAAAACGAAAAAACTAAAATACAAGAGTTCCTATTGGACGCACCTGGCCGATAAGCCGTACGCCTTATTGTCGTCGTAGGCCGGAGCGCTACCGCTACTAGTGAAGTACAGGTCGTATCCGCCCGTGCTATTGTACTGCACAGAGGACCAATAGTTGCCGTAGCTATCCTGAATACTGAGCGTACCATCGCTGGAGTTGCGGTAGCCGGCAGCAGGAAGAAATATGCAGTTGCTTGGGGTAGGGAGTGAGCACGTGCCGGCGCCGGAGCCGTAGAAGCGACCGGCCACGGCGTTCCCTTTAGCACCGGCAGCCCGCCAAACAGTACCGGCATTGTGCAAGGCCTGGAACTCCGCCTTGCTCGGCAATCGCCAACCCGCAGGACAGGGATAACCATTACTCCAACTTGATGCGGTACTTGTCCCGGATGTCCAATTCGTCATAGTACCTGGTGCTGTGACTGACCACGCCACCGACGGCTTATTCCACTGCACAAAGGGGGTATAGGTATCCGGCCTGTCGGCAAAGACCCAAGCTCCACCCGTGCCGGAGGCGGTGGTATAGGTAGAAGTACAGCCCGCCCAGGTGGTGGTGCCTAAGGTGTAGTTGGGCGCATTACAGTTGCCCATACAAGACGCACTTGCAATCGTCACCACATCACTCATCACCGACCAGCAGCCATCGGGGCTCTGCACCTGGCCCATATAGGTGCCGGCGCCTACGTTGGCCGTGCGCGCCCAGACAAGACCGGGGATATGGTAGTTCCTTTCATTCACATCGGGCAAGCCGTACCAGTCGGGCAGGCTAATGGTGGTGAGGGTGCCGGAGCAGACGGTGAGCGTACCCGGAGTAAGGGTGGGCTTGGGCGGGGTCACCAGCAAGGTAGAAGCCACGGTAGTGGAAGTCACCGAACAACCGTTGGAGTTGGACACTACCGCATAGACATTGCCTGCCGTAGCGGTAGTAAAGCTATTGGTGGTATTGCCCGTAGCACTGCCGCTCTGGTACCAGAGATAGTAAGGCCCGGAACCGGAGCCCGCGGTAGCCGCCACCGTGAAAGTGTTGGTATTGCCCGCACATACCGCTGCCGCTACGGGCTGCGTGCTGATCACAGGCAGGGCGTTCACCGTAGCCCCTACGGCAGTGCGTGAGGCCGAGACACACTGCGTCCCCGTATTGCGCGCCTGGGCGTAATAAGTAGTATTGCTTGCAACGGAAGGGCTGTAGGCCGTGTTACCGGAAAGCAGTAAGGTCCCACCCGTAGCGGCGCTGTACCAGTCAATGGTAGCCCCTGCAGAGGGGGTAGCCGACAGTGTAACCACCCCGCTGCCACAACGCACGGCGCCGCTGCTGCCGGTCACCGTGGGCAGGGCCCCTGCGCAATCCACCAGTCCGCTGTTGCCGCTAAGGTCGGTATAGCTGCCTACGCGGAAACCGGCAGGCAGGGTCCAGGAAGCTTCACTGGAAGGAAAGGTCATCGTCCCGCCGGAACTATTGACTATGATGCCGCAAAAGGGCGCGGTACCCACCAGT
>JAVBQY010000022.1:0-50778 GCA_031548545.1 Bacteroidales bacterium
ACAACAGTAACAAGAAGTGTAGGTGAGCGCAGCTCCTTAATCAACAGCCAATAAAAACCCCTGCCGCAAAATAATTTTGCAGCAATAGCATTTACACTTTAAATGGTTAATTATTTAAATGATATCTTTAGCGTGGTCCTTATTTTAGTTCGTATTGCGTAAGAGGCCCTAGGAAAGCCCATCATATTAAACAAACCAGGCCCACGCCATTTTTTTACGATCTGTTTTTGAAGGAAAAAAATCCAAATCTAAACGAAATGAAAAAAAAGGGGTGGACGCTGGCTTACATTGCTCAATATGATTAGAAATTTCCTAGGTTTCTTTTGCAAGTAAATAAAGCCAACGTACCAATGCGCCCGAAGGCACATTAATTTTAAGGGGAAGTAAAGAACGCTTATCTGGTTACAAAGTTAACCCCTTTCTTTAAAACCACAAATGCGGTTTATGAAAATAGTGTTAATGCCCGGCCTGCGGCATACACTAATGCATCAATTGTTTTATAATAAAGTCCGACTGCAGGAAAAGGAGCGGGGGGATCATATACCGCTTTCCATCGGCCACTACGGCGCCATTGCTTAGGAGGCCTTGTACTTCTTGCAAAAAATATCCGGCGTACTCCTCGCCGAATAGCCTGCGGATAAGGTCTACATCCACGCCTTTAGCCGTACGCAGGCCGGTGAGTACATATTCGTTGTAGCGCATCTCAGTGCTGAGGCTTTCGCGTTCGAAAAAGGACGCTCCCTTTTGCAAGGCGTCCAGGTATTGCCGGTTGTTGGACAGGTTCCACTGCCGGCTTTCGCCGTCATAGGAATGGGCCGAGGGGCCGAAGCCGATATAAGGCAGTTGTTGCCAGTAATTGCTGTTATGTAGGGCCTGCCTTCCGGGGAGGGCGAAATTGGATACCTCGTAGTGCTCGTAGCCGGCCGCGGTCAGGCTGTTGTGGAGCGTGGCAAATTGCCGCTCGCTTTCTTCTTCGGCTATTTCTTGTAATAAGCCTTTTTCTAATTGTTTACCCAGCACCGTCCGGGGTTCTATGGTCAGGTGGTAAGCCGAAATATGCTGTACGCCGAGTTGTAGCGCCTGCCCCAGCGTGGCTTCCCACTCCCGGTTCCCTAATTGGGGCAGCCCGTAGATCAGGTCTATGGTGATATTTTGAAAACCGGCCTCTTGCGCCCGGTTTACGCTTGCTATGGCCTGAGCGGCGGTGTGCCGGCGGTTCATCCAACGCAGGTACTGATCATTGAAAGACTGGATGCCTATACTCAGCCGGTTGACTCCAATGGTTTGCAGGTCTTTAAGATAATCTGCCGTAAGGTCATCGGGGTTGGCTTCTACCGTAAATTCTATAAAATTATTAATGCCGAATACTTTTCTGATTTTATCGGCCATCCGGCTTATTGCCTCCGGCGCGATTAAACTGGGCGTTCCGCCGCCGAAATACAGGGTAGCCGGCTCGCCGGGCGCCATCGTCAGGTAATGGCGCCGTAACTCCATTTCCTGCAGTAGTGCGTCCATCATAAGCGCTTTGTTTTCCAATGACATGGTGGAGTAAAAATCACAATAGCTGCATAATTGCCGGCAAAAGGGGATATGAATATAAAAGCCTTTCAAGGAGAATTTCTTAAGTATTGACACAAAAGTAAGGTATTTTTTTAATTTTTATAACTACCTTTGTGGAAAATCTACTTTAACTAAATATCTAAAAATTGTATGAGAAGATTTATTCTCCTTTGTGCTTTTATTTTTTCCACTGTATTGCTTTCCGCCCAGTCCGTACCGGCCAAGTGGAGCGTTAAACAGCAAACCGGCGCTTCCGGCGGGCTTGAACTGGTGTTTACGGCTACCATAGACCATGACTGGTATATGTATAACACGGAGCCGATGAACGGCCCTGTGTCTACTGCTGTTGCTTTTAATGCGAGCAATGATTATGTATGCGACGGCGTGTTGACGGAACTGACCCCGTCCGAATCTAAATTCGACGATATGTTCGGCATTACCGTAAAAGTATTTCACAATACCGCTGAATTTGTCCAGAAGATAACGCCCAAAACCGGCAAGGCGTTCACGGTGAGTGGAAATATTACTTTCCAATGCTGCAGCGGCGTTTCCTGCGTATTGGGTGAAGACGATTTTGAAATCACCATTCCTGCAGGCGCTACTGTGGCTGGCGCCGGAACGGAGGTAACGGCCGCACCGGCCGACGAGCCGGCTCCCGAAGCGGATGACGAGGCTGCCGGCAGCGGATTGCTGACCTTCTTCCTGATTGCCCTGGCGGCAGGCTTGGGTTCCGTATTTACCCCCTGTGTTTTCCCGATGATTCCGATGACCGTAAGTTTTTTCATGAGTGGTAAGCAGAGCAGGCGCGCTGCCATTACCCGCGGTCTGATTTTCGGCGCTTCCGTAACATTGATTTATACCCTGATCGGCGTACTGGCCGCCATCTTCAAGAGCGCCGACGCCGCCGATGTGATGAGTTCACACTGGATTCCCAACCTTATTTTCGCCGCCATGTTCCTGACCTTCGCCCTTTCGTTCTTCGGCGCTTTTGAAATCACCCTGCCTTCGGGCTTGGCGAACAAGGCCGACCAGAAAGCCGACAGCAGCGGATATTTCGGTTCTTTCTTTGTCGCCATTGCACTGGTTATTGTTTCTTTCTCTTGCACAGGTCCATTCGTAGGGTCTATTTTGGTGGAGTCTATGAGCAGCGGTTTAGGGATGAAGCCCATCCTGGGGATGTTCGGCTTTGGTTTTGCCATGGCTTTCCCCTTCATGTTGTTTGCCTTCTCTCCCTCCTTAATGAAAAAAATGCCGAAATCCGGCGGCTGGCTGAATATGGTAAAAGTAGTGTTCGCCTTCCTGTTGCTGGCTTTCAGCTTGAAATATATTTCCCTCTTCGGTCAATACTTCGGCTGGCACCTGATCTCGCGTGAGGTATTTATCGGTATCTGGATCGTATCGGCCATTTTGTTGGGGATGTATTTCCTCGGCAAGTTGCGCCTGTCTCATGACAGTGAAGTACAGCATGTGAGTGTGACCCGCCTGCTTTTTGCCGTCGCCTCTTTCACCTTTGCCTGCTATCTGCTGCCTGGCTTGTTCGGCGCCCCGCTGCCGGCCCTCTCAGGTATTGTTCCTGATCCCAAGGGGCCTTCGGTATTTGCCGCACAGGAAACACCTGCCGGTACACCCGCTGCCGCCGGTATGGGGCTCTGCGGAGAAGCCAGGTACAGCAATCCCGATAACCAGCTGTCATACGGATTGCCCGCTTATCATGATATTCAGCAAGCCATTGACTGCGGAAAGCAACAGAACAAGCCGGTGCTCCTGGCCTTTAAATTTAAAGGATGCGCCGTTTGTAAAAAGATGGAAGCTACGGTATGGAGTGATGAGCAGGTACTGGATATCCTGCGCAACAAAGTCGTGATAGCCACCTTATATATTGATGATAAAACGGAGTTGCCCGAGAGCGACTGGGCGACCGGGCTCGATGGCAAGGTGCTGAAGACCCTGGGTAAGAAATTGCGCGATTATCAGATGCGCCGGTTCCAGGTGATGGCGCAACCTTATTATGCCCTGATTGGCTTTGACGAGCAACCGCTGACCAAGCCTGTGGGCGAATGCAGTGTGGAAGACTTCATGAGTTTTCTGAATAGCGGACTGGAGAAGTTCAATGCCCAACCGGCCGGACTGACACCGCAAGTGACTTTATAGTTGACGCACAAACCCTGTATCGCCGCATTCCTCCAAGAGTGCGGCGATTGTTTTTTTTAGTATGGGATGCTGATAACTCCCGGCTATTTCCGCCAGGGGCAGCAGGGTGAACCGCCGCTGGTGCAATAAAGGGTGCGGAATACTAAGCTGCGGTGTATCCATCACCAGTTCATCATAAAAAAGTATATCTATATCTATCGGCCTTGATTGGTACCCCTCATTCTTACTTTCTGTACCTCTTACCCGTCCAAGCTCCCGCTCAATGGCCTGCGTTATTTTCAGCAAGGCTTCCGGCGAAAGGGCCGTATGCAGTTCCACTACCTGGTTTACGAACCACTCATCGCTTGTAAAGCCCCAGGGCGCACTTTCATACAGCGCTGATACACGCATTACTTTCCCTGCCCGGCGATTCAACAAATGCCGTGCTTCCCGGAGCAATAGGGCCTTTTCGCCCATATTACTTCCCAGTAATATATATACCAGACTGGTCACTTTTAATGCTCCGTAATCTCTTAGTTCCTTAATCCCTTAGTTCCTTAGTCTCTTTAAACACCAAGGCATACAACTTCATCTGCTTTACCATGGCCAGCAGGCCATTGGCCCGGTTCGGAGAGAGATTTTCTTTCAATCCGATTTGGTCGATAAACTCCAGCGAAGCGGCTATGATGGCCTGGGGCGTCTGTCCGGACAGCACGCGTACCAGCAGGGATACAATGCCCTTGGTGATAATTGCATCACTGTCTGCGGAAAAATAAACCAGCCCATTTTCATAGCGGGCGGACACCCACACGCGCGACTGGCAGCCTTCGATCAGGTGTTGCTCCGTTTTATCGGCCGGGCTATAGGGCGGGAGAGACTTTCCCAACTCGATGAGGTGTTCATACTTGTCCATCCACTCGGAAAAGAGGGAGAACTCTTCCACAATTTCTTTTTCTATTTCAGCGATGCTCATTATGTTAATAATTGCCGGGCCTTAAGCAGGGCTGCTACGGCCGCGTCGATTTCTTCCGTTGTATTATAAAAGGCGAAGGATAAGCGCATCATTCCGGTTACGCCAAAGCGGCGCATCAGCGGTTGGGCGCAGAGGTGTCCGGAGCGGATGGCTATACCCATCTTGTCCAGCAGCATGGCGGCATCGGAAGGGTGTACTCCGTCGATGTTGAAAGCTACGAGGCCGGTTTTGGGCTGTGCTGTGCCGTAAAGATGTATGCCCGGAATTTCCTGCAGGCGTTGCAGGGCATGGCCTATCAGTAATTGCTCCTGTTGGTGGATGGCGGCCCAGCCGGTTTGTTCCAGGTAGTCAATGGCGGTTTTCAGTCCGTGTATGCCGATGTAGTTGGGCGTTCCGGCTTCAAACTTCAGGGGGGCTTCCGCATACGTCGAGCGCTCAAAGCTTACCGTGGCAATCATCTCTCCGCCTCCTTGCCAGGGGGGGAGTTCCGCCAGCCATTTTTCTTTGCCGTAGAGGACGCCGGTGCCGGTCGGGCCGTAAAGTTTATGTCCGGAAAAGACATAGAAGTCACAGTCGGTTGCCTGCACGTCTATCCCGCCGTGTACGGCGCCCTGGGCGCCGTCTACCATGACGGGAATGCCGCGGCTATGGGCGGCGGTAATAATTTCAGGCAGAGGGTTTATGATGCCTAAAACATTGCTTATTTGCGCTATACAGAGTAAACGCACTTCGGGGGTCAGGAGCTCCGGTAGCTTATCCAGGGCAAGACTTCCGTCGTTATTTACCGGCAACACTTTTAGTGTGGCGCCTTTGCGCTCACAGAGCAGTTGCCAGGGCACGATGTTGGAGTGGTGCTCGGCCTCCGAGACCACAATAGCATCTCCCGCTTTTACATAGCGTTCGCCGAAGCTAAAAGCCAGCAGATTAATGCCAGCGGTAGCACCGGAGGTAAAGACGATTTCTTCTTTTTGGGCCGCATTCAAAAAATACCGAACCGCTTCCCGCGCGGTTTCATAGCGCTCCGTACACAAATTGCCCAGGTGATGAAAAGCCCTGTGGATATTTCCATTGGTCAGGCTATTCATTTCATTCACAGCTTCTATAACACTTACCGGCTTTTGGGCGGTGGCCGCATTGTCCAGGTAAATCAAGGGTTTGCCGTATACCTGCTGCTGCAGGGCCGGGAAGTCTGTCCGTATTTTTGAAGTGTTAAACATGCTACAAAATTAGCTAATTTTTTTCATAGTAAGAGAAAAATCAGTATCTTTGTAAGTTAGGCTAATGTTTGTAACTTATGTATGAATATCTTAAAGGGATTGTAGCAGAGTTGACACCGACGTATGTAGTACTTGAAGTCGGTGGCGGAGTTGGCTACAATGTCAATATATCACTCCAGACCTATGCATCCGTCGGCAGTTTGCGCGAGTTGCAGCTCTGGATCCATCACATTGTCCGCGAGGACGCCGAATTGCTCTTCGGTTTTTATGACAAGGAAGAACGGGAAATTTTCCGCTTGCTGATCGGGGTTTCGGGTATAGGTCCGAACACGGCCCGCATGATTTTATCCTCCCTCTCTTCCGCCGAAATACGCACAGCCATTATGCAGGAAGATGTACGCCGTTTGCAGGGCGTTAAAGGCATCGGCCTGAAAACCGCCCAGCGCATGGTCGTGGAATTAAAAGACAAAGTGGCCAAAACGGCCGGTTTGTCGGGATCCGCGGCGCCCGGTATTGCTTTGGGTGTTCGTGACGAGGCTTTATCTGCCTTGCTGATGCTCGGCTTTGCCAAAGCCCCGGCAGAGAAAGCCCTTTCCGCGTTACTGCGGCAAAACCCCGATTATTTACTTGAAGACCTGATTAAAGCCGCATTAAAACATTTGTAGTGCATCGTTTTTCATTACATATCATTCTTGTTTTGCTCTGCACCTTGAGCCTGCCCCTACATGCGCAGGAGGCTTCTTCTGCACCACTATTGGGTCAGCCCTTGCTGTCACCTATTGTCGACTATGACCCCGCTACCGGCAATTATCTTTACTATTACAGCTACGACACCAAAAAGACCATGCCCTACAAGGTCCTCTCGGCGGATGATTACCGGCGCGAGCAATTCCTGAACTCCTTACGCCAGGGGTGGGACAAGCGCGCCAGCAAGTCGGGAGGAAGCACTACCGGCGCTTTGGAACAGTCGCAGGGAGGGCTGTTGCCCACCACGTTCAGTATAAACAGCGATGCATTTAAAAAAGTATTCGGCAGCAACCAGATCAGTGTAAACCCTCAGGGTAGCCTTGACCTGCTTTTCGGGATCAACCACAATTACACGGATAACCCGGTTATCCCGGAGCGTTACCGCGGTAATACCAGCTTCGATTTCCGGGTAAAAATGATGTTTAATGTCAATGCTTCCATCGGCGACCGCATTAAGCTGAATTGGAATTACAATACGGATGCAACCTTTGAGTTTGAAGATAATTTCAAAATAGAATATGTAGGCGACGAAGACGACATCCTGCAAAAAGTAGAGGCGGGGAACGTGAACCTGCCCCTGGACGGCACCCTGATCACCGGTAGCCAGAGCTTGTTCGGGATCAAGACGGACCTGCGTTTCGGCAAGTTGGACCTTACGGCCATCTTCTCTCGCCAGGATGCCCAGACAAAATCCATAGAAATCAAAGGGAGCGGCCAGTCCAGCGTGTTTGAAATCGCTGCGGATAAGTATGACGCCAACCGCCACTTCTTCCTGAACCAATATTTCCGGCAGAATTACGACCAGTACCTCGGGCGCCTGCCCCTGATCCTTTCCGGGATCAACATCAAGCGGGTGGAAGTCTGGGTAACCAACAAGAGCGCCAAATTCGACGACGCACGTAATGTGGTCGCCTTTATTGACCTGGCCGAGGCCGATGTTATTTACAACCGTATATTCAGCAGGCAGCATGGTGGTTATCCCGACTCTGCGAGCAATAACCTGCTGTCTGTCGTACATGTTTCGCAATTGCGCGATTTGTCCAATGTCACCAGCTACCTTAGCGGACTCGGGCTCAAAAGCGGGGAAGATTTTGAGAAGCTGGAAAACGCCCGCAAGCTGAATACCAATGAATATTCCGTCAATGCCCAGTTGGGCTATATCTCTTTGAACCAGGCGCTCAATAATGATGAAGTGCTGGCCGTGGCCTATGAATATGAAGCCGGCGGCAGGACGTACAATGTAGGGGAGCTGTCTACCGATGGGATTACCGCACCCAACACCCTGGCTGTAAAATTGCTGAAAGGAACCACCCTTTCGCCTCAGCTGCCTACCTGGCAGTTGATGATGAAAAATATTTATTCGTTGGACGCTTATAGTATCAGCCCCAAAGACTTTATAATGGATGTCTACTACGAGAACAGCGAGGTGGGGGCCGCCGTTCCGTATATTGCCGAAGGCGCCATCGCCCAGAAGCCTTTGCTGCGGGTGCTGAATCTGGATAACCTGAACAGTCAGCACGACCCATACCCCGACGGGCAGTTTGACTTTATTGAAGGCGTTACCGTCTTGGCGTCCAAAGGAAAGATCATCTTCCCCGTACTGGAACCTTTCGGCCGTTATCTCGAAAAACAAATCAACAATTCAACCGTCGCCCCAAAATATGTCTACAAAGAGTTGTATGACTCTACCCTGGTGAAGGCGCGCGCTGTGGCGGAAAAGAACCGTTTCAAACTGGTGGGGAGTTATCTTTCTGAGGGGGGTGATGAGATAAGGCTCAATGCCACGAACATTCCCCAGGGCTCTGTGGTAGTTACCGCCGGCGGTATCCAACTGCAGGAGAATGTGGACTATGAAGTGAACTATGCCCTGGGTACCGTACGTGTGTTGAACCGCGCTTACCTGGAATCCGGATCGCCCATACGGGTGACGCTGGAAGACAGGCAATTATTCAATTTGCAGACCAAGACCATGATGGGGGCGCATTTGAAATACCGTTTTGATGAGAACTTTTATGTGGGCGCTACCATCCTTAATCTCAGTGAACGGCCGCTTACCCAAAAAGTAAACTGGGGCAATGAACCTGTTTCCAATACCATCTGGGGGGTGAATACCGCTTTTAAAGCAGAGGCGCCGTTTATCACCAAGGGCTTGAATGCGATTCCTTTTTTCAATGCCACCAAAGAAAAATCTTCCATCTCTTTCGATGCGGAATTCGCCCAGTTCCTGCCGGGCCATTCCAGTGCCATAGACGCTTCCGGAGGCACGGTGTTTATTGACGACTTTGAGGCCAGCGAAACTTCTCTGGACCTGCGTAATATCAACTCATGGGTGATGGCCAGCACGCCGCAGGGACAACGTCTTCTTTTCCCGGAGGCAAACCTGTCGGTTCCCAGCCTGGAATACGGGTTTAACCGGGCCCGTCTCTCATGGTATACCATTTACCCCGAATTTCTGCGTAATTCGGCCTATACGCCGGCCTATATCAGGAACAATCCGGCCAGGTACCAGGAAAACCATTTTGTGCGTGAAATTCCTATCCAGGAAATTTTCCCCGAACAGGACCAGGTGGTTGGCGCCGCTAGCAACCTCCCGGTATTTAACATGGCTTATTATCCCGATGAAAAGGGACCGAACAACTACAATGAAACCGATGTAACGGCCAATGGTAAATTGAGCAATCCGGCCACGCGCTGGGGCGGCATCATGCGCTCCCTGCCGGTGACCGACTTTGAAACCGCCAACTATGACTATGTGGAGTTCTGGTTGATGGACCCCTTTGTGTACAATCATAACGCCAAAGGCGGAAAGTTTTACCTGAACCTCGGTAACCTTTCGGAAGATGTGCTGAAAGACGGGGTCAAGTCTTTTGAGAACGGCCTGCCGCCTTTTGAAGATACCGCCCGCTACCAGAACACTATTTGGGGGCGCGTACCCAAGGTGCAGTCGCTTACCCAGACCTTTGACAACGATTATGCGGCGCGGGCCTACCAGGATGTCGGTTATGACGGCCTTGACGATAGCCATGAGCGTGGCTATTTTGACAGTTACCTGAAAAGGGTAATGGCGATGATTACCGACCCGCTGGTCCGGCAGGGGGTGTATAATGACCCTTCGGGCGACAACTATAAATATTATCTTGACGGCAGCTATGATCAGGAGGGCGCATCCATTATAGACCGCTACAAGTATTACAACAATGCCCAGGGCAACTCTACGCCCAATGGCGACCAAAATACCATGGGCACCACCCTGCCCGACATGGAAGACATCAACCGGGACTACACGATGAACGAATCGGAAAGTTATTATCAGTATGAGATAGACCTTAGTCCGGAGAAATTGAAGGTGGGCGAAAACTATATTACCGATAGCCGTACCGTCAATGTCAACTTCCAACATAACGGTGCGTCGACCGTAACCTGGTACCAGTTTAAAGTACCGATCAGTGAAGGCCGCGCCATCGGCGCTATCTCGGACCTGAAATCCATCCGTTTTATCCGTATGTTCCTGCGCGGATTCCAGGATACGACCATCATGCGTATGGCTACCCTGCAGCTGGTGCGCGGAGAGTGGCGCCGTTATAACCAGTCACTGATGGAAGGGCAGGAGGGTACCGCCCAGCCTGAGCTGACCAATGCCGTATTTGATATCAGTTCGGTGAACATTGAAGAGAATGCCTCGCGTACGCCGGTAAACTACGTACTCCCTCCGGGAACCTCGCGGCAGATAGACCCCGGCCAATACCAGGTGCGGCAGTTGAACGAACAGTCCATGCTGTTGAAAGTGGCGGAACTGGCCGACGGCGATGCCCGGGCGGCCTATAAGAATACGACCTTCGACTTCCGCCAGTACGAACGGATGAAAATGGATATCCATGCGGAAGCCATTCCGGGCCAGGCGCTGCGTGATAATGACGTGTCCGTATTTATCCGTATCGGTACGGACTTCAGGTACAATTATTATGAATACGAAATACCGCTTACCCTGACCCCTGCGGGCTATTATAACGACAACCAGCGGGAGATCGTATGGAAGCCGGAAAATAAGCTGGACATCCCGCTGAGCCTCTTTACCGAGGCCAAGCTGGAGCGCAATGCCCTTTACAAGGCGGAGGGCGGTTCGCTGACTTCCATGTTTGAAAAGAAAGACGGTAAAAATATTATCCGTATTGTCGGTAATCCGAACCTGGGTGGCGTGCGTACCCTGATGATCGGTGTGCGTAACCCCTCTAAACGGAACAATATGGCCGATGACGGCCTGCCCAAGTCCACCGTTGTGTGGGTGGATGAGTTGCGGCTGACCAATTTTGATGAGGGGAGCGGGGTGGCCGCCAAAGCCCGTATTTCTACCAAGCTGGCAGACCTGGGTAATGTGACGATCGCCGGAAACATGATGACTCCGAATTTCGGCAGCCTGGAGTCAAAAATCAATGAGCGTTCACAGGTACACATGTACCAGTATGATATTGCGGCTAACCTGGAGTTCGGCAAATTCTTCCCGGCCTCTTTCGGGGTAAGCCTGCCTTTCTTCTTCGGTTTCATGGAGAATTATACCACACCCAAGTACAATCCCTTTGACCAGGACGTGTTGTTGAAAGATGCGCTGAACAACCTTTCCGGCCATGACCGTGACTCGCTGAGCCGCATGGCCAAAGACTTCAAGCAACGGTTGGCCGTCAACTTTACTAATGTGCGGCTGGCCACCAATGTGACGGAGCAAAAGGTGGCGCACCTCTCCAATCTCTACCTGAGTTTTTCATACAACCGGCTGATGGCGCATAATTCCAAACTCGACCACCAGCGGGATGAAAATTACCATTTCAACCTGGGCTATGCGTATAACGTACAGCCTTTCATGATAGACTTTTTTAAGAATTCCGGATCGCAGGCGCTCAATTCCAGCTACCTGCGCCTGATCAAAGACCTGAGTTTTAATCCCTATCCTAATCAGTTCAGGTTCAATACCGATATTAACCGTTCATACAACGAGTTGCAATACCGTAATATAGCGGCGCCCGATATTATCCTGGCGCCCACCGCGGCCAAGGACTTTACCTGGAGCCGGGATTATACCCTGACCTGGGACCTGACCCGGAGCCTCAAACTGGATTTTTCCGCTAATAATATGGCCCGTATCGATGAGCCCCAGGGCTTGGTGAATAAAAGCCTGGATCCCGACGGTTACCGCCACTGGCATGATTCCACCTGGACCAACTTCTGGCGCCTGGGCCGTAATGTACAGTATTACCACCGTTATGACCTGACCTGGACGGTGCCTGTGAACAAGCTGCCTTTCCTGGAATGGGTGAACGCTTCTTTCCGTTATGGCGGTACCTATGACTGGCAGGCGGCGCCCTTAATGAAAGATATTATGTACGATCCGGGCAATACGATAGCCAACAGCCGGAACATGAACCTGAATGTAAGCCTGAATCTGGAAAACCTGTACAATAAATCACCCTATCTGCGCAGTATCAATGATGAATTTTCCGGCCGTAACCGGAAACGTCCGGAGATGGTGGACGTGAGCTACCAGAGTGGTAGTTTGAACCTCTCCAGACAGAAGCGGGTGCTGAAACATAAATTGGGGACGGAACAGGTGAGGGTAACGGTCACCGGCCCCGACGGCCAGAACATCAATGCCGATGTGGAAATCGTAGATAAAAATACCGTGCGCCTTAGCGTGCCGGAGACCGTGCGCGGGGCTACCGCCAAGGTAACCGGCCGGGTGCCGAAAAAACAGGATCCCTGGAACTATACCGGAAAATTACTGTTGCGGATGGCCATGATGGTCCGCAATATTTCCGTTAACTATACCGCTTCCGATGCGACTATCGTACCGGGCTTCAAGCCCAATTCCCAGCTCCTGGGTATGAACTTCGGCGCAGATTGGGCGCCGGGCTGGGGCTTTGTGTTCGGCATGCAGGAGGACGATTTTGTAGAGCGGGCGCGGCAGCAGCACTGGCTCTCATCGGATACCACCATCATCTCCCCCTTTGTAATGAACCATACCAATAGCTGGAATATCCGCGCAGCCCTGGAACCTATACGCGACCTGAAGATTGAGCTGGCCGCCCGCCGCAGCTATACCCAGAACCTGATGACCTATAATATCGCTACGGAGAGCAATCAGCGGCAGATGACAGGTAACTTCAATATCTCGGTCTTTACACTGTCCTCGGCCTTCGAACATCCTGGTGTGGGTAATGACTATTATTCCAAGGCTTTCCAGACCTTCCTGACGAACCGCGCTGTGGTGGCCGGGCGCCTGGCCTCCGACCGCGCCGCTCATTCTACCAACGGCTATAAAGGTGAAATCAATCCGCAAACGGGCTATCCGGATGGTTACGGGCCCCTTTCGCCCGAGGTCCTGATTCCTTCGTTCCTGGCGGCGTATACGGGCCAGTCTGCCGGCAAGGTGACCCTGAGCAATTTCTTCAACATCCCCATTCCCAACTGGAGGATTACCTACAATGGCTTGTCGCGCTTAGCCGCCGTCAAAGATGTGGTCACCTCGGCTACCATCTTACATTCGTATCAGGCGACCTATGCGGTGAACTCCTATATGCTGAATCAGAAATACACGGAAGGCGATGACGGTTTCAGTTATGTGCGGAATACCCTGAGCGACTTTATTCCCCAGAAAGACCTGACCAATGTGGGCTTTACCGAAGAATTCACCCCCTTGCTGAAAGTGGATCTCGGATGGTTTAATAAATTGTCTACCAGTGTCGAATGGCGACGCAGCCGCCGGGTGAGCCTGAGTATGTCCAACAACCAGGTGACCGAGTTGCGGAGCAATGGCTGGCTGATCGGCGCCGGTTATACCTTCCGTGAGTTTCCGGTGATTTTCAAATTCCTGAACAACCGTTCGGCCCAATCTACCACCTCCCTGCGCCTGCGCGCCGACCTTAAGTTCCAGGAAGACCTGAGCATCCTGCGCCGCATCATTGTTGATAATAGCGACCTGCCGCAGATTTCCGACGGTAAAGAAACCGTGACCATCCAGTGTTCTGCCGACTATACGGTAAGCAGTAATATCATGATCCGCCTCTTTTTCGACCGGGTGGTGAATACCCCGCGCGTATCCACCATCGGGACCGCCACGACTACAGCCGGCTTTAGTATCAATTTGTCATTACAATAAAAATTATTAACTTTACAACCCTAAACTTTTATCATTATGAACGTTCCTGCAAACTTAAAGTATTCTAAAGATCACGAATGGGTACGCGTTGAAGGCGATACCGCAATTATCGGTATTACGGATTATGCACAAGGCCAGTTGGGTGATATCGTATTTGTAGATGTACAGACCGAAGGCGAAACCCTGAACCAGAATGATATGTTCGGCGCCATTGAAGCTGTAAAAACCGTTGCCGACGCTTATATGCCCGTATCCGGCGAGGTGCTTGAAGTGAATACCGGCCTTGAAAGCGCGCCCGAGTCCGTGAATAAGGATCCTTATGGCGAGGGTTGGATTATCAAGGTGAAAATGAGCAATCCCTCAGAGCTGGAAGGCTTGATGGATGCAGAAGCATACAAAGCAATTATCTAAGTATAAAATGACGCAAGAAGATTTATTTAAAAATCTGATTGCCCATGCTAAAGAATACGGTTTTATCTTCCCGTCCAGCGAAATCTACGACGGGTTGAGTGCCGTATATGATTATGGGCAGTTGGGAGTGGAACTGAAAAACAATATCAAACGCTATTGGTGGGATGCCATGGTGCGTTTGCATGAGAATATTGTCGGCCTTGATTCGGCTATTTTCATGCATCCGCGTATCTGGGAAGCCTCCGGCCATGTGGGCGCTTTCAATGATCCTTTAATTGACAATAAGGACTCCAAGAAACGTTACCGCGCGGATGTGTTGTTGGAAGACCATATCGCCAAAATCGAAGAAAAAATCAACAAGGAAGTGGAAAAGGGCCGCAAGAAATTCGGCGAGACCTTTGACGAAGTCCAGTTCCGCGCCACCAACCCCAATGTATTGCGTAATGTGCAAAAAGCGGAAGAGGTGCGTACGAAAATGGCGGCTGCCTTAACGGCCAACGACCTTGAGGCCGTGCGCCAGCTGATCATCGATTGTGAGATTGTGTGTCCCGTCTCCGGCTCCCGCAACTGGACGGAAGTACGCCAGTTCAACCTCATGTTCAGCACCCAGATGGGTAGCGTGAGTGAGGATGCCAACGTGATTTACCTCCGCCCCGAAACCGCCCAGGGTATTTTTGTGAATTTCCTGAATGTGCAGAAAACAGGACGCATGAAGGTGCCTTTTGGGATTGCCCAGATCGGGAAAGCCTTCCGTAACGAAATTGTGGCCCGCCAGTTCATTTTCCGCATGCGCGAATTTGAACAGATGGAAATGCAATTCTTTGTGCGTCCCGGCGAAGAAATGAAGTGGTATGAGTATTGGAAAGCGTTCCGTCTGCGCTGGCACCATTCACTGGGCCTGGGCGAAACCAAATACCGCTTCCATGACCACGACAAGCTGGCCCACTATGCCAATGCCGCCGCCGAGATCGAATTTGAATTTCCCTTCGGCTTCAAAGAGCTGGAAGGTATTCACTCCCGCACGGACTTTGACCTGGGCCGCCATCAGCAGTTCTCGGGCAAGAAGATGCAATACTTCGATCCGGAAACCAATGAAAGCTATGTGCCCTATGTGGTGGAAACGTCCATCGGACTTGACCGTACCATACTGGCTGTGCTTTCCGCCGCGTATACCGAAGAAAAACTGGAAAACGGAGAAGAGCGTGTAGTGATGCGCATCCCCGCCGTATTGGCGCCGGTGAAACTGGCGGTTTTGCCCTTGGTGAAGAAAGACGGACTGCCCGAGAAGGCCCGTGAGATCATGAACAGCCTGAAGTTTGACTTTAATTGCCAATATGATGAGAAAGACAGTATCGGCAAGCGCTACCGCCGTCAGGATGCGATCGGTACGCCGTACTGCATAACCATTGACCACCAGTCTTTGGAAGATAACTGTGTCACCATCCGCGAGCGTGATAGTATGAAACAGGAGCGCGTGCCCATCGCCGGTCTTCGCAATATTGTGGAAGAGCGCGTAAGCCTGCGTAACTGGTTGGAGAAGATATAACCATTATGAGAAAGATTATTGCCATTACCGTTTCGGTCCTTGTCCTTGGTGTTGCGCTCTTTATTTTTGTAAAATTTTTCTTTGTGTTCGGTACCGGGGTGAAAACCGGGCACCTGAACTATTTGGTCCACAAAGGCTATGTTTTCAAAACGTATGAGGGTAAATTGATACAGACGGGGTTTACCACGGAGCAAAAAGGCGCGCTGACCAGCAATACCTTTGAGTTCTCCGTGGCCGACAAGGCAGTGGCCGATAGCCTGATGGTCGCCGGGGGCAAAGAGGTGCAACTGCACTATAAAGAATACCTGGGCGCTATTCCCTGGCGTGGCTATAGTAAGTTCATAGTGGATAAGATCATTTCGATCAAGGCGGTTGAGCCCGACAATACGCTGCCGCCTGTAGCGGAATAAACCTTAAGTCGATAGTGTCTTATAGCCTATGCGCACTCTGGGCTTTTCTTCTTGCTTTTTGCTGCATAAAGCGATGAGTGATGCTTGAATTTCGCTTATTTGTGTGCCTGCTGCAATATCCAGATTGTCTATTTGTTGTTCAATTTCGTCCAGCCTGTTTTTGAGTTCCGTGCGAAGTTCATCTAGCTCATGGCGGCTTGCCGGTCGTATGGCGTAGCCGCTTAGCAGATATTCTTTCAGTATACTGTTAGCCCAAATACGGAATTGGGTGCCGCGGAGGGACTTTACCCGGTAGCCCACGGAAATAATGATGTCAAGGTTGTAGTAATCAACATCGCGAACGATCTCCCTATCTCCTTCAAATTGAACCGTTGCAAATTTTGCAACAGTTGAGATTTTCAGCAGTTCCCCCTCTTTAAATATGTTTTTTATATGTCTGGATATTACGGATTTATCTCGTTGAAACAATTCGGCCATTTGGCTCAGACTAAGCCAGATGTTATCATCTTTTAGCATGATATTGACCAGTTCACCGCTATTGTCACGATAGGTAAGTTCCTTACTGTTTGCTGTAATTTTCATAAGAGTGGTGTTAAATACTTTGCAAAGATATGCTTTTCTTTGCAAACAACGCTCATTATATTTTTATATTAACGCAGATTATTCGCCAATAATTTACGCAATTCGTCTACCGGCATGTGTTTGCGGAGGGCGTAATCCTGTAATTGTTCTTCGTCGATCAGGCCCACGGAAAAGTACCGGGCGGCGGGGTTGGTGATGATCAGGCCGCAGATGGACGATTCGGGTGTCATCATGTAGGACCCGGTGAGGCGGATGCCGGTGTTGGCTTCCACCTGCATCAAATCGAAGAGTGCGCGCTTGCCGGAATGGTCGGGGCAGGCCGGGTAGCCATAGGCGGCGCGGATGCCGTGGCATTGTTCGTCTTTACCGATAAGTTCGGCCATTTCATTATGGATGTATACGGCGAAGGCTTCGGCCAGCCGGTCGGCCAGTGTGTTGGCCATAATGGCGCTGTAATCGTCTCCGGCTTGCCGGTAGCGGGATATGAGTTCCTGCAGGCCTATGCCGGTGGTCAGGGCAAAGGTGGCGATGTAGTCCTTGCGGAGCGCTTCCGGACTATCTGCCGGCGCGACAAAATCGGCCAGGCAGAGGTTGGGCGTTTCCCCCTCCTGCGCTTCCTGGTTGCGGAGCTGCGGCAGGCGCATCAGCTCCTCACGGCGGCTATCATCCGTATACAGGACAATGTCGTCGCCCTCTCCGTTGGCCGGGTAGATCGCTGCAATGGCATTGGCCTGCAACAATTGCCGGTCTACGATTTCCTGCAGCATTTGCTGTGCTTCACCGAATAATTCCCGCGCCTGTGCGCCTTTCTCCGGATGATCCAGGAGCTCCGGATAACGGCCGTTGAGTTCCCAGGCGCTAAAGAAATACGACCAGTCGATGAGTGGAATCAAGTCAGCCAGCGGATGATTGTTTAGCAGCATGCTTGTGCGGGCTTGTTTTTACGGGCTTCTTCAAGGCTTACATATTTTTTTGCGGCGGCTTGTCCGGCCTGTTGTTCGCGCCAGCGGGCCTGTTTCTCCCGGAGCTCGTTGAGGAAGGACTTGCGTTTATCCGCCTGTCGCAATTCACCTAATATGCGCACAGCTTCGGAGGTGTCATTGGTATGGATGACAGGTCCTGCATAGGCCGGAGCTATTTTCACCGCCGTATGCACGGCATTGGTTCCGGCTCCGCCGATCAGCAGCGGGATGGTCATCCGGTGTTCCTGCATGGCTTCGGCAACATGGATCATCTCTTCCAGTGAGGGGGTAATCAGTCCGCTGAGGCCTACGTAGTCCGGCTTTTCACGGCGTATGGCATTGATGATTTCCTCACGCGGCACCATCACGCCCAGGTCTATGATCCGGTAGCCGTTACAGCCCAGCACTACGGATACAATATTTTTGCCGATATCGTGTACGTCGCCTTTTACCGTGGCCAGTAATACGGTGCCGGTATAGGTCTTCTCGTCTGCCTGCTCGTTCTCCGTCAGTTTCTCCACGGCTTTTTTCATCACCCGGGCGCTTTTGACTACCTGCGGCAGGAACAGCTGCCCCTGGCCGAATAGTTGCCCTACCCGGTTCATACCCTCCATCAGCGGGCCTTCTATTACTTTTAAGCCGGAGCCGAATTGCGGCAGTATCTCGTTAATATCTTCGTCAATGAAATCGGTGATGCCTTTCATCAGGGCGTAGGAGAGGCGTTCGCCGACAGGCAGGCTGCGCCAGCTGTCTTTCGGGCCGGTTGCGGTGCTTGCCGTAGCCCTCTGTTTCATTTGTTCGCCGTAGGCCAGGAGCCGTTCTGTGGCGTCGGGCCGGCGGTTGAGTACCAGCTCTTCGGTCAGTTGACGCAGTTCCTCCGGAATTTCCGTGTAGACCGGCAGGTTTCCGGGGTTCATGATGGCCATATCCATGCCGGCCCTGATGGCGTGGTAGAGGAATACGCTGTGCATGGCTTCGCGCAACGGGTTGTTGCCGCGGAAGGCAAAGGACAGGTTGCTGAGCCCTCCGCTGATCTTGGCTTCCGGGCAGTTGGCCTTGATCCACCGGCAAGCATCAATAAAAGCAACAGCGTAGCCGTTGTGTTCTTCCATCCCGGTGCCTATGGCCAGTATGTTGGGGTCAATAATAATATCTTCAGGGGCAAAGCCGGCTTGTTCAGTCAGTAGTTGGTAGGCGCGTCCGGCCACAGCGATTTTGCGTTCGTAGCTGTCGGCCTGTCCCTGTTCGTCAAACAGCATCACTACGGCTGCCGCGCCGTACATGTGCAGTAGCCGGGCTTTGCGCAAAAAGTCCGCTTCGCCTTCTTTCAGCGAGATGGAATTTACTATACACTTGCCCTGCACACATTGCAGTCCGGTTTCCAGCGCCTCCCATTTCGAGGAGTCTATCATCACCGGACAGCGGGCGATATCAGGCTCCGACATCATCAGGTTGAGGAAGGCGCCCATTTCTTGCTGCGCGTCCAGCAAGGCGTCATCCATACACACATCCAAGACTTGTGCGCCGCCATCCACCTGTTCGCGCACTACGCGTAAGGCTTCCTCATATTGCTTCTCGCGGATAAGGCGGGCGAACCTGGCGGAGCCGGCCACATTGGCCCTTTCGCCTATCGTTATAAAGTTGTTTTCGCGGGTAATGTGTAAAACTTCCAACCCGCAGGCCGTGGTCACAGGAGCGCCTGCCGGAATGGGTCGCGGTGGGTAAGCTTTGGCTACTTTCGCTATGGCTTGAATGTTGGCCGGGGTGGTGCCGCAACATCCGCCTATGATATTGATCAGTCCCTTTTCCAGTGAGCGGGCAATGACAGCGGCCATGCTTTCCGGTGTCTCATCGTAGCCGCCGAACTGGTTGGGCAGTCCTGCGTTGGGATGCATGCTGGTACAGCAATGGGCTGTACGGGCCAGCGCTTCCATATAGGGCTGCATCTGTGCGGCGCCGAAGGAACAGTTCATCCCTATACTGAAAGGCCGGATGTGTTTCACCGATTCATAGAAGGCCTCTACTGTTTGTCCGGAGAGGGTGCGGCCGCTTTCGGTCAGGGTCATGGAAATCATCACCGGCAGGCGTTGCTTGCGTTTGTCGAATAGGTCTTCTATGGCAAATAAAGCCGCCTTGGCATTGAGGGTGTCAAAAAAAGTTTCCAGTAACAGCGCGTCTACTCCGCCGTCGAGTAAACCTTCTACCTGTTCGGCGTAGGCTCCGGCCAGTTCTTTGAAACTAATAGCGCGGTAGCCGGGGTTATGGATATCCGGCGACATGGACAGGGATTTTGAAGTCGGTCCGATGGAGCCGGCAACAAAGCCTTTGCCATCACGCTCTTTCACCGCTTCGCGGGCTACTTGCGCTCCCGCTACGCTTAATTCATAGGCCAGCGCTTCCATCCCGTAATCAGCCAAAGAAATCCGGTTGGATGAAAAGGTATTGGTACTTATAATATCCGCTCCGGCCTCCAGGTATTGCCGGTGGATAGCTTTGATGATATCCGGCCGGGTGAGGCTCAGCAGGTCATTGTTGCCTTTCAGTGGAATAACACTATGGGCGAAGCGTTCTCCGCGGTAGTCATTTTCTGTTAATCCATGACCTTGTATCATGGTACCCATAGCGCCGTCGAGAATAAGTATACGTTGTGCGGCGGCTTGTTCCAATCTATGTTGTGAAGACATATTTGTTCGTTGATTATCTTTCAAAGATACAAAATATTCTCTATATTTGCAGTCTTCTGAACCCAAAACGATATGAAAAAGACACTTTTGTTGATGCTTGCTTTTAGCGCATTGCTTGCCTGTGCGGACAAGACTTCCGCCCTGAAACAGGAATTCCTCCCCAAATTAAACGGTTCATGGTTGTTGACCGATTATATTGCAGACCTGGACAGCACCCATTCTCCGGCGCGCTCTTACCGCCTGCTCCGTGATGTGGTGGCCATGGCCGCCAATGCTGATGCGCAAAGCGATACGCTTATTATGCAGGCGAGCTGGAATAACCATGAAGGCTGGTGGTTTCCCATATACTTTGAAGCCGGGCAGGCGGCCCACAGTTTGAAAACCGGCCTGACCGATTATGACGACAGCACCGGCTATTATGAATTGGCCTATGATTTCCGTGGTGATGAGCGCTTTTTATTGCTGCATCATTATAATCAGCAGGGCCTGTTGGATACCAAACGTTTTTCCCGTATAGAAACGCCCTCTGCGGAGCCAAACCTTGAGGGGGTATTCCGGCAGCTGGTGAATGAAAAATTATTTTCGGGAACATGGTCCGTGGTCTTGCCACAACAGGAGCAACCTGTTAATTTTACCGTAGAGGGGGCCGTATCCGGTCTATCCGCTTACCGCTCGTATTATGTTAGTACTGATTTCGCTATTATGCCGCTTGATTCTCCGGATGTGCTGACCTTTGATTCCGGGCAGGAACCGGCCTGTATGGTTTTCCGGATGCAGCAGGATACGCTTTCTTTATACCATGCTATTCCGGAGGCGGAAGGCTACGGTATGTCCGAAGGAGCATTGGTGTATAAATTAATTCGTAAATAATGCACAGCGATGAAAAAAATCAGTATCCTTACCTTCCTTTTTATCTTATTGACGACCTCCTGTGCCAATCTGCAGCAGGTGGCCGGTGATATCCTGAAATCAACGGCCGCCGGTACGGGCGTGAGCAATACCCAGAACATTGCCGGCTTGAAAGACGCTTTGTCCGTAGGCATTACCAATGCTGTGCTGAATCTCAATCAACCGGACGGTTACCTGAACAACCAGTTGCTGAAAATCTTTTTGCCCGATGAAGCCAAGGTAATTGTGGACAATCTTAAGTATATCCCCGGCGGACAAAAAATGGTAGACGACGTGGTGCTGCGCCTGAACCGCGCGGCCTCGGATGCCGCTGCCGAAGCCAAGCCCATTTTTGTCAATGCCATCAAAAATATGACCATTACCGATGCTGCGAATATCCTGTTCAGTGGTGATAAGAGCGCGGCTACTACCTATCTGAAAGATAACACGTATAATCAGTTGGTGGCCGCTTATTCCCCGAAAATCGAAGCCTCGCTGGGCAAGAGTATTGTGGCCGGTGTGTCGGCCGCCGGCGCCTGGAACACCCTTTCCGGCGCCTATAATTCCGTAGCCAATTCCGTGGTGGGCAAGGCGGCTAAGCTTACTCCCGTAAACGGTAACTTAAGTGAATATGTGACCCGGAAGGCCCTGGACGGCCTCTTTCTCTCTGTGGCCAATGAAGAAGCCAAGATCCGGCAAGACCCCACGGCTCGTGTTAACGACCTGTTAAAGACGGTGTTTGGTCAATTAGATAAAAAATAGTTTGTTGTTTTATTGATTTTGTCTATATTTGCACCCTCATTGTCCTGTGGTGTAATGGTAGCACAACAGTCTCTGAATCTGTTTGTCTTGGTTCGAGTCCAGGCAGGACAACAAAATTAAGCGCTGAATATTAAATATTTGGCGCTTTTTTTATTTGAGTGTATACGGTATGTTATAGCCCGCCGCATGTCGTAGAAAAATTGTATATTTGTGCTATCAAGAATATTAATAATTATTGTTATGGAAACAATTCATGTACACATCAACTGGGGCTGGCTTATGGCGGCTGTTGTCGTAAATTTTATTATCGGCGCTGTATGGCATTCTCCGAAAATCGGTTTTGGAAATACCTGGATGCAGGTGTTTAAGGTGGAGATGGTGTCAAAGGAACAAATGAAGCCTTATATGTTTATCATTCCTATGGTGACGCAATTGCTGGCCATGGTATTCATGGGCTGCTTGTATTTTATGATCCCCTGTATCTGGGGACAGCTTTTGGTGATGTGCGCTTTCGGTGCATGGATGAAGGCCGGCCTGATGTTCCGCTACAGTACGGATTTTAAGGCATATTGGAAGGCTGCGGCTATAGAAGCCGGTTATTTTGGCCTGGCTTCCGTTATTTTTATTTTAGCTTCATTATTGTAAGATTTATGGGGAAAAAAATTTGTCAGAGCTGCGGCATGCCTATGAAGGATGACACGCTATACGGCACCGGTGCCGATGGTTCGAAAAATGAAAAATACTGCACCTACTGTTATCAGCAGGGTGATTTTACGGTAAAAGATGTTACGGTGAAGGAATTTCAGGAGCATTGCCGCCAAATGATGATTCAGGGTGGGCATAATAAATTTCTGGCCTGGTTGTTTACCCGTAATATGAAACGGCTCGGGCGTTGGAAAAACTAATCATCATCGGCGCTACTTCCGGTATCGGCCGGGCAGTGGCGGAGCATTATGCGCAGCGTGGCGTGACGGTCGGCATTACCGGCCGGCGTACCGCTTTACTGGAAGAGATTCAAGGACTGTACCCTTCATTCATCCATATCAAAACCATGGATATTACGGATGCCGATGCGGCGGCTAAGCTTCAGGAGTTGATTGCCGGTATGGGTGGTATGGATACGCTGTTCATCAATTCCGGCTATGGTAAAGAATTGCCGGAGCTGGATGCAGAGGTGGAGCTGCAGGCGGTGCGGGTAAATGCCCTTGGTTTTACAGCCATGGCTGTTGCCGGCTATAATTATTTCAAGTCGGAGAAAAGGCCCGGACATATTGTCGTCACCTCGTCGGTGGCGAGTGTGCGGGCGTTGCGGCAGGCGCCGGCCTATTCGGCCAGCAAGCGCTATATGCGGCAGTATACCGAGGCCCTGGCGCAGCGGGCGCGGCATGAACGTTTGCCGTTGAAATTTACTACCCTGATGCCGGGCTTTATTGCTACGGATTTTCTGACGGGCTATAATTACCCTTTGATCGTATCCTTGCCGAAGGTGGTGAAAGGGATTTGCAGGGCTATTGACCGGCGGCGACGGGCGGTGTACCTACCTTTCCGTTGGAATTTTGTGGTTTTCTTCTGGCGCCTGATTCCCCGGTGGATCTGGGAACGCTGTTAATACTTAAAAAATTGTGTGTATGAGCTACGCTTTGTTTTCCGAACATATGAAAATGGCTGACCTGGTCTTGGCCAATTACCGGCTGTTGTTTGTTTTTCCCCGCTTTGGCTTTGGCCTGGGAGTGGGCGAATTGACGGTTAAACAATGGTGTGAACGGGCGCAGGTCTCCATGCCTTTATTCTTGCTGGTCTGCAATGTGTATACGTTTAAGGACTACCTGCCCGGAAAGAAAGATATTGGAGCTATTCCCCTGGACGATTTGATTACGTATCTGCGGAACTCTCATAAAGATTACCTGGAGCTACGCGTGCCGCTGATCATGCAGGAAGTATTGGATATTACCCAGCCCGGATTCCGGGAAGTGTTTGAAAAGTTCGGGCAAAAATACCAGGAAGAACTGGTCGCCCATTTGGATTATGAAGAGTCTGTAGTTTTTCCTTACATTACCGCCCTGCTGCAGGGTAAGAAAACGGAAGATTATACTATCCACCAGTTTGAAGAGAACCATAGTGATATTGAAGGCAGCCTGAATGACCTGAAAAACATTTTGATCAAGTACCTGCCCGCCGACGGTGATTTTACCCAGAGTCGAAAAGCCTTGATTGACCTGTCACTTCTGGAAGACGATCTGAATAAACACACGTTACTGGAAGACAGGATTCTGGTATCCCTGGTGGAAAAAATAGAAAGGGGGATCAAATGAGCCGGATAGCAACTTACCGTATTGTAATCATTGAACCCTCCGTCATTGTGCGGGCGGGTATCAGGGAGTTATTGGAAGAATGTCCGGAATTCAAAGTGAAATATAGTTTTCCGGACCTGGTATCTTTCCGGGAGGAGCCTGGCGCCGCAGAAGCGGATATGGTGTTGTTGAATCCCTTATTGGTGGACTTTCACCGGCAGTTTGCCGTGCGTTCCGTCTTTCCTGATTATGCGGAGGCGGCGTTCGTAGCGGTATTATACAGTTATGTGGACCCGGAAACCATAGAAAGTTTTGATGGGTTTATTGATATTTATGACGATGCTCGGCAGCTGGAGAAAAAACTCAAGAAAATACTTGCCGGCCGTCAAGGGGCGCATACGTATACAGGCGAGAACGCCGATTTGTCTGAACGGGAGAAAGAAATTCTCGTGTCGGTGGCGCAGGGCCTGACCAACAAAGAAATTGCCGACCGTCATCATATTTCCGTGCATACGGTGATTTCGCACCGGAAGAATATTGCCCGCAAAACAGGCATTAAGACCGTATCGGGCTTGACCATGTATGCCGTGGTGAATAACCTGATCTCCAGAGAGGATTTTATTTAGGTCTTGTTGCGGATTTTTTGTACCTTTGCAGTATATATTTAATATTTACACCAATGAAAGTGAGCAATTAATGTTGATTTGACGATTCCGGGGCCTTCCCGGCCGGTTGTTTTATTTATCTTTATTAATTGTATCTATGAGTATTGTAGTTGGTGATTTATTTTTTCATTACTCCCATCAGCCCAATTTATTTAATGGCTTGAGTTTCTCGGTGAATGACAGGGACAAGGTGGCTATTGTAGGCAATAACGGTACCGGAAAATCGACCTTGTTGCTATTGATGGCCGGATTGTTGCAAGCCGTGGCCGGGAGTGTCACGGCGTCATCGCGGCCTTATTATGTAAGGCAACATACCGGACGGATGACTGGTACGGTGGCGGAAGCCCTGGAGGTGGCGGGAAAATTGGCCGCCTTGCATGCCATTGAACAGGGCAGCGTGCGGCCGGATGACTATGAGATATTGGCCGACGATTGGGAGGTTGAAGCGCGCTGCAGGGTGGCGTTGGACTATTGGCGGTTGCCACATATCGGCCTGGATACACCGGTGGCGCTATTGAGTGGTGGCGAGCGGACAAAGGTATTGTTGGCGGGATTATTGATCCACACACCGGAAATCATCCTGATGGATGAACCCAGTAATCATTTGGACCAGACAAGCCGTGAGTTGTTGTACCGGTTTGTAGCACAAAGTAAAGCTGCCATAGTGGTGGTTAGCCATGATGTCACCTTGCTTAACCAGCTGGATAAGACCTATGAGTTGTCGGCGCAGGGTATGAAATTTTACGGCGGTAATTATGACTTTTACAGGGAGCAGAAGGCTATTGCTACAAATGCTTTGAGCGCCGGTATTGATGAGCAGGAGAAGCAATTGAGGTTGGCCAGGAAAAAGGCGCAGGAAGTGCGGGAGCGGCAGGAGCGGAGGGCGGCCCAGGGTGAAAGGAGTAAACAAAAAGGTGGCGCTCCGCGTATTTTGCTCCATGCCAAACGGGGTGTGGCGGAAAATACTGCAGCCAGGTTAGGCGGTAAACATATGGAACTGATCGGTGAAAGCCGGACACGGCTAACGGAGTTGCGGCAACAACAGGAGCGCTCGGCCACCCTGCAACTTGATTTCGACAATACGACCTTGCATGCCGGGAAATTACTGATTGCCGCCGAAGCGGTTAATTTTGCCTACTCACAACATCAACCTTTATGGACTTCATCCATAGATTTTAAATTGTTCAGCGATGACCGTATCCGCATTTTAGGGGATAATGGTGCCGGTAAAACTACTTTCCTGCAATTGTTGACCGGCTCCCTGACGCCTTCGGAAGGAACCGTAAAGCGGGCGGATTTTAGTTGGATTTATCTGGATCAGCACTATACGCAGGTGGATACGGACGATACGGTAGTAAGCCTGGCGGAACGCTATAATGCACAGTTGTTGGAAGAACATGAAATTAAGATACGGCTGAACCGTTTTCTCTTCCCGGCGGATAGCTGGGACAAACCCTGCCGCACACTTAGCGGCGGCGAGAAAATGCGGCTTTACCTCTGCTGCCTGATGATCAGTAACCATACGCCTGACCTGATTGTGCTGGACGAGCCGACCAATAACCTGGACATTGCCAGTCTGGAAATCCTGATGGAGACTATAAGAAATTATAAGGGCAGCCTGCTGGTGATTTCGCATGATTGGAATTTTATCCATGCCATAGGCATCACCGCGGAGATAATGTTGATTTGATTTCAGTAGGTGTAAATTAATGTGTAGCTTTGTCAAGGAGAAACTCCGGAATGAAAATTATTCTCATAATTACAGGCTGCCTGTTGTCGTTTTTTCCTTTGTGTGCGCAGCCGGCCGATAGTGTGTCAAGCCTTGAGGGACCCACCTCCACCGCCTGCCGGATTGTTGCCGTGGCCATACCTTCGACGATGTTGCTTTACGGCCTGCTGTCTTTGGGTGATAACGGCATACGGCAATTGGACTACAACGTGCGGGATTGTTTGAAAGAACGGGATGCTTTTTGGGATACCCGCATTGATGACTATGTGCAGTTTGCTCCGGCTGTAGCGGCTTTCGGCATGAAGTTGGGCGGGGTAAAAAGCAAGCATGGACTGGGTGATATGGCTATTATTTATGCTTTGGCGAATCTTCTGGAAACAGGCCTGGTGTATGGTACGAAGCAGTGGATACAGCGGGATAGGCCCGACGATTCCAATAATCACTCTTTTCCATCGGGGCATACCGCTACGGCTTTTGTGGCGGCGGAATTTCTGCATCAGGAATACAAGGACCAGTCCGCATGGATCAGCATAGGGGGATATGCCGCAGCCTCATTTGTAGGGCTTGCGCGTATCTATAATAATAAGCACTGGCTGAGTGATGTGCTTGCCGGCGCCGGGGTCGGGATACTTTCCGTCAAAATTGTTTACTGGCTCTATCCCTACTTGCAGGAGGTGTTCGGATGTCAACATAAATCGCTGAATGCTTTTATACTGCCTTCTTACAATGACGGCCGTTGGGGCTTGACTATGGCCTATACATTTTAGCCGGAATTTGTTATATTTGTACTATAAATTTAAGACATAACAATGAGAAATAAAATCGTAAACTTTGGACTTGTGTTGATTATCAGCCTGTCGTCCTGTATGCAACCAATAAAAGAATTACCGGTGATCAAGGCCTCAACCTCTTTGGTGGATATCCGCAAAGGAGATGGCCCTAAAGAAACGGCCTGGCGTATTTCGCCGGAGGTGCGTCCGGATGTGTTTAAAACAACAGCACGGGAAGTGACGTTTTACACGGATGTGGACTCCATCACCGTGAAGGTAGGACCTGAAATGATGGTGGTTGATTTTGTGATCCTGCTCAACGGAACGGATTCGGCTTTCACCCGGGTACAGTATGTGCCCTCTTATCTGGAAACCTTGAAGAAGGCAGCTGAATACAATACCAAAGATACAAGCTATATCCCGGCCTTTACTTATCTGCCCGCTGCAGATCCCCGCCTGGTGAAGCTGCGCGAAACGTATAAATTGGATTCTATTGCCGGGCAAGGCAACGAAATTTCGAAAATGATCAACCTGTTGTATTGGATGCACAATGTGGTGCGGCATGACGGCGGAAGCTATAATCCGAAAAGTAAGAATGCCGACGACTTGATCCGGATATGCCGGCGCGAAGGCCGTGGCATCAATTGCCGGATGATGGCTACAGCCTTGAATGAGTGTTATCTGGCCATGGGTTTTCCGGCGCGTTTCATCACTTGCATGCCGCGTGAAATGGAGTTTGATGATTGTCATGTGATCAATATCGTATATAGCCGTGACCTGCAAAAGTGGGTGTGGATGGATCCCACCTTCGGAGCTTATGTGATGGATGAAACGGGTACCCTGCTGGGCCCTGCCGAGGTGCGTGAACGGCTGGTCAAAGGACTGCCTCTGATTATAAATCCGGATGCCAGCTGGAACAGGGAGCTATCAAAGACCAAAGAAGACTACCTGGATAATTACATGGCCAAGAACCTGTACCGGATACAATGTCCGGCATCGAGCGAATATGACACCGAGACTTACCATGAAGGCATGCAGGTGGCTTACGTGGAATTGTTACCCCTTGACGGGATAGAACAACAGCCCCGGAAAGTGGAAGCGCGTGCTATGACCACTTATAAAACCAATAATCCGGAAGCCTTCTGGGCGAAGCCCTGATCATTGAATAGACGACTATTCCCTTGCTGTTGTATTCCGTCTATTTGTCCGCGGCAATCCGCGGTCACGGTATATAAGCGTTGAGGTTGTGGTAATTTATAGCAAGATGTTGGCTATAACCGGATTGTGATCGGAGAGGTAAACTCCGTCCGCTTCTTCGAATACGGATTGGAAAGTGTCTACATGTATGCCGGGGGACACAAATATATAATCAATCTTTACCCGCTCAGCTTCCCGCTCCCGTCCAAAATCGTGGAAGGTCCATGCCGGTCCTGACTTTTCATTGGCTATGACATAGCTGTCGTTTAATTCGAGGGGGCTTGCTCCCGGCAACAGATAGGCCGGCGAGTCGGTTGTCACATTAAAATCACCGCAAAGAATGACCGGCAGCCCTTTGCCTATGACAGCCAGGCTGTCCAGGATAAGTTGTAATCCGTTCTGCTGCGCTTGTTTACTCATGTGGTCAAGATGTGTATTGCAAATAACAAGTATTTTACCGGTGGCCTTGCTTTTTAATTTAGCCCAGGTGGCTACGCGGGGATAAGCGGCGCCCCAGCCTTTGCTTCCGGCGCTGTCCGGTTGTTCCGAGAGCCAGAAGGTATTACTGGACAGTAGTTCAAACAAGTCTTTGCGGAATAGTACGGGAGAGTATTCTCCTTTTGTCCTACCGTCGTCGCGCCCTACGCCGGCATAGCCGTATTCCGGACAAGCAGCCAATATATCCGTCAATTGATGGTGTAACACTTCCTGCATGCCCAGTAGCTGTAACTGCTGTTCTTCAAGAAAACGGGCTACGCCGGCTTTCCGGAAGCCCCAGGCATTGCTGCTGTCTGAGGCAATGTCCAGGCGGATATTAAAACTGGATACGCGTAATGGCTCCGGTTGTGATTGTTTGCAGGCAAACAACAGGCTACAACAAAAAAAGGCGGATACAAGTAGTAAGCTGGTTTTCATAATGATTTTTTAAGTACAACGCTAGCGAATGCGTGTTTATTTATGAAAGCAAAGATAATAATTTTTTGAAACAGGGCTTAGCCATTATGAGAAAACGCCTTTCCCGTCATAGAAGGGAAAGGCGTTTAAAATGACTGCGCAGACACTCGCAGGCACTTTTTTAGTTGTTATTCTTTTTTATAATCCTTGACGGGAAGGTAATATTTTGTTTGTGTGGGGGTATAAATTCCCATTGTAATCCCGCCTACCAGGCCGGATAAGAAGCTGGTGTAGGTTTTAACCACATAGTTGGGCTGACTGTTTACGTAATCCGTAGCCTGCATGGTGGCATTACCGGAAGGAATCAGTCCGAACAGGAAATGGTGGTTCCATTCACTATTTACTTCAACCAGCGGTTCCTTTGGCTTTACATCGCCTACAAAGACACGGGTGTTATAGCAGGAAGAGAGTATTAAAACAGCTGCCAATGCAAAAATGAGCTTTTTCATAAGATTATAGTTTAAAAAGTTTAAATTCTTTTACACAAATTTCTTAGGACAAAAGTAGCAGGAATAGCTATTCAAAAGGTTCCTTTTTCTGAAAATTTTGCGTCTTGTTTCTACAATTAAAATAATTTATAATTAGGTGTCATATTATTGGGGTATCAAAAACACAATATTTATATTGTTTAATATTGATTTTAAATTGCTTGTGTTTTTTTCTGTTACGAACTTTTTTAATAAATGTTATTGTTTATCTTTGTGGTTATAATAACGGTTTATGAGAGAAATTTACTTTGCCTCTATGTTTATGGCAGCAGTTGCCTACTTTATTATGGCCCTGTTGTTGTTTTCGAGGCGCAAGGAGGGGGAGCGCTCTCGTATGATCCTTTGTTGTTTCGTCCTGGTGTCGGTGTTTAATTATACATTGCGCATTGTCAGCATGTTGCAGGGAGATATTCCTCCGTTGGTCGTGTCTGCACCCATGTTGTTGCTGGCCATTTTTATGGTAACCGCCTATATAACCTATCCTATAGAGGTGATTGCCCCCGGAGGCGTTAATTTGAAACGGCTGGCGAAAATAAGTATTCCGCTTCTGGTGCTGACCGGAATATGGGGCTTGAGCCTTTTGGCGGGGGTGGAGTACAGGTCTTACAATACGCTTTGGGACATGTTACCCGATATCGGGCGTTTTGATGTATGGTTCAGACTGTTACTATGCCTGATGATTTTCCTGCCGCTCTTGTTTATATTTTTTATCCCTTATACGAAAAAGTATAACAATACTAACCGGCGGTGGATTCGAGGTTATTCTATTTATTTTGTGACCAATACATTAGCCTATATTTTGGTGCTGGCCTCCGATAATAAATATGTTGATACGGGATATTATTATATAAGTGTAGCCTGCGAGCTGTATATCGTTTATCAAGAGCTTTTTGTGCGTTTGATTCACCGTCCGGAAGAAAAAGAAGCGCCTATTGCATTGGAGCCCGCACCAGCTACTGCCTTTACTGTAACGGCTACCGGTTTATCAGCGATTTCCGATGCTCAGGATATGAAATATGAACTTTTATTCAGCAAACTGGATGCCCTGATGAAAAAAGAAACGCTATGGCGGGATCCTGATCTGTCGATGGGGGTGCTGGTTGAATACCTGGCTACAAACAGGACAACATTGGCTTTGGCGATACAGGCCGGAGGCTTTGCTAATTATAACAGTTACGTAAACCGCCTCCGGGTTGAGGAGTTTATCCGGCAGGTGAGGTCCGGCAAGTCCACCAGCTATCAGGATACCTTTTTTGATGTGGGTTTCCGTTCCAAAGCTACCGCATTACGCAATTTCCGGGAGCTGACCGGAACAATCCCTTCAAACTATTTTCAGAAGTAGGCTTAGGCAGTGCTCAAAAAATTAATAAAATACAAAAATTAAACCGACTCCAAGACTTAAGGGATAATTATTCTGGGTGTAATTGATATATTCAGTCAACTCCTCCTTAGTATTTAGATCGCTAAACGTTTTTTTAATGGTAAAGTCGGTTCTGAAATAAGAAAACATTATATCCGCATTAATGTACATACGGTTGAACAGTTTATAACCGAACGATGTAGACGCTGCAAGTGTAAACATATTATTCCCTCCGGTTGGGCCTGAATAGTAAATTTCAAATTCGTTATTGCTCTTCTTTTCTTTTAGATGGATAGAACCATATTCTATTTTAAAAGACATAATACCAATGCCTAATTTCGGGTAAACATAAAACTTGCCGCTCTCAAACCGGTATACCATCCCCAGGTAACCCCGGTGGATATCTCCTAAAAAATACCTGTCAGAGTAATTCATATCGCCTTTTGATAAGGCACTGGTTGAGGCTTGTACATAATAGTTGTCATTGTACTGTTGGTATGCCCAGTCCTTAAACCTGCTTTCCCTTTGGTCGATGTAATTGGAGAGACTGGCCTGGTAGTTGAATTCTACCCCCCAATGTCTGTGAAAGAATAGGGTAGTGGAAGCCGCCTGCCAATAAAAGGAGCGATCGTCATATTGTAGCAGATAATCGGTTTCCAGACCTTTTAAAAGGTTCGTTACAGGAAGATTAACACCTGCCAGGATTTTGACCTGAACCGTGGATTGATAGGGCTCATTATAATTTTTGTTTTTCGCCTGCAACCCGTACGTTGAAATAATTAGTAAACAGCAGAGGACGAATATCTTTCTACTCATATTAACGACACTTCCTTGGTTAGTTGTTGCAATATTCTACCGTCCGATAATATAATCTGTATGTTGAACTGTTGTAAGCCGGCTATACTTGGCGCCGACATCAGTAGCAGGTCAATGGCGATTTCTTGTTGCAAGGGGCTATCACCGGCATAAGAAAAAGCCATGCGCTTAATATAGTCACTGATACTTAAGAAGGACCGGGCGTTCTTAAAATAACCGGAAATATCGGCGCCTGCGGCATTTTGCAAGTCGAAATCGTGTAAGGTAGTTATTTTGATAGTCGTAATGCTATCCAGTGCCGCATACGCATAGGCCGGGTCGCAAAAGCAGCACACTGCATGGGCTTCATTAATAAAAGGATTGGCGGATGTTTGGACCGCTACGGTTTCTTCCCTGTTCAGATAAATTCTTATTCCGTAAGCGTTCTTGTTGAACTGAGAGGCATCGGATTTAACCGGATATTCATCGCTGTTGTCTAAATTGCAGACTGTTATTGATTTGTGTGTGTATGTCTTCGATGGCTCTGTTTCAGGACAATTACAGCAGGTGTAACATAAATTGGCCATGGGGCATAGAATTACAACGAGCAGGAGAAGTTTTTTGTTCATGGTTGAATCTATTATGAGTCTTGACAAAGATATAAAAAAAATACTGTATCTACTTGTTTTTGTATATTTTCTGTTCGAAATATTATATGTACCTTTGGACTTTAAATGTCATTGTATGAACAAATATAATCCGGTATTTATTGTTGTGTTGATCTTTACACTACTAAGTATACTCGTTGCCTGTCATAAAAACAATGACGATAGCGATGATACGGCAAGCCGGGTGCCTACGCAATTGCCGCTCATACAATACGGGATTAAAACCGTAACCAGGGTGATAGAAGGGCAGGATTCGCTGATCTGTTCCTATGACAGGATGCAGCGGATAACCGGGGTCCTTGTCTTTACACAAGCCGTAGCCTTGTCGCCTTTAGTGTTGGAGACAGGCTATGCCGTAAATTATGAGGAGGCGCATTTCGGGGATATTTATCAACTGTCTTTTGATGAGGCCGGAAACCCTGATACCACGATGTTGATACAAGTGGGGTACGATGCGAAGCACCGTCCCCTATCGGAAAATTGGCTGCACTACAATGGCGGACAAACTACTCCTTCCGCCATGATGAGTTTTTCCTATACCGGAAACGTCTTGTATGCCGTATATGATGGCGACTTTGAGTATTTTATTTATTTTAATGATATAGGGTTGCTGACAGCTATCAAGGATGAGAGCGGGAAAGATACTTTGATTTGGAACGGCAGCCGGTGCCTGCAATCCCGGGAAGGAAACTATTGGGGCAATGGCAGCTGGCCTTCCTATGATGGCCGCTCCAGTGTTGAACGCATGATTCCTATTCCATTGCCCTGGACTTGCCTGTCTATGCAGGTGTCGGGCGTGGCTTCTTTGCAAAATCCATTGATTGAAATAGATAGTTCCTCCGGTGTAGCCGAAGAATATACTTATGCATATGCTTATAATCCACAGGGCTTACCGGTTAAGGCGGATAAATATCTCTATGGGACGAAAGTGGAGACCCGGCGGTATTATTACACGTATTGGTAACAGCGCATGTGAATAATTTTGTGTTTTGCCTATCCCAGAAGAGCTCCATCCGATGGTATACAAAAAAACCTCTCCGTTTTCACAGAGAGGTTTCGATATTGTCGGACCGGCGTAAAACTTACGCAGCCAGTTTGTTTACGTGTAAGGCAAGACTGCTCTTTAAGTTCGCAGCTTTGTTTTTGTGAATAACGTTGGTCTTAGCGAGTTTGTCCAGCATAGCGCTTACCTTGGGAAGCATTGCGGAAGCCGCTGCTTTTTCAGAGGTGGCGCGCAAAGCTTTGATGGCGGCGCGGGTTGTGCGGGCGTAATATTTGTTGTGTACGCGGCGGGTTTCGCTGGAACGTTGACGTTTTTCTGCTGATTTATGGTTAGCCATAATCGTTTTAATTTTTTAAATTTTGTAGTCCGTAGGGGATTCGAACCCCTATGGCAAGAATGAAAATCTTGAATCCTAACCCTTAGATGAACGGACCATTGTTTGAAATGGGCTGCAAAGCTATGCATTTTTTTTCATTCTGCAAAATTTTTTATAAAAATCTGTCGAAATCCATTATCTTTGTACCCATGAAACATATCAGAAACTTCTGTATAATAGCTCATATCGATCACGGTAAGAGTACTTTAGCCGACCGTTTGTTGGAAATTACAAATACCTTGACTTCCCGGGAAATGGAAGCGCAGGTACTCGACTCCATGGACCTGGAAAAAGAAAAAGGCATTACTATTAAAAGTCATGCCATCCAGATGCAATATAAGTACAATAATGAGCAATACACATTAAATCTGATTGATACGCCGGGCCACGTGGACTTTTCTTACGAAGTTTCCCGCGCCATTGCCTCCTGTGAGGGGGCCTTATTGATCGTGGATGCTACGCAGGGGATTCAGGCACAGACCATTTCTAATTTATACCTGGCCTTGGGGCATGACCTGCAGATTATTCCCGTACTTAATAAAATAGATATGGATGCGGCCATGGTGGAAGAGGTGAAGGATCAGGTGATAGACCTGATAGGCTGCAAGGACGAGGATATTATTTGCGTGAGCGCCAAGACCGGGCTGAATGTGGACCAGATTCTTCCGGCCATTGTGGAGCGCATTCCCGCCCCTCAGGGGGAAGAGGAAGCACCCTTGCAGGCCCTGATTTTTGACTCTGTGTTCAACTCATTCCGCGGCATCATTGCTTATTTTAAGGTGGAGAACGGCATTATCCGCAAGGGCGACAAGGTGAAGTTCTTCAATACGGGAAAGGAATATATAGCCGATGAGGTGGGTATCCTGCAACTGAAAATGGCTCCGCGTGACGAAGTGCGCACGGGGGATGTGGGCTATATCATTTCCGGCATCAAAGCGGCGGCCGAGGTAAAGGTGGGGGATACGATTACCCATGTGGAGCGTCCCTGTAAGACAGCCATTGCCGGTTTCGAAGAGGTGAAGCCTATGGTCTTTGCCGGCCTTTATCCGGTAGATGCGGATGATTATGAAGATCTTCGCGCTTCTATAGAAAAATTGCAGTTGAATGACGCCTCGCTGACTTTCATTCCGGAGTCGTCTTTGGCCTTGGGATTCGGCTTCCGCTGCGGGTTCTTAGGCTTGTTGCATATGGAAATCATCCAGGAGCGCCTGTACCGCGAGTTTGACATGGATGTGATTACCACTGTGCCTAACGTATCTTATAAAGTGTATACCACGCAAGGTGAAGAAATTGATGTGCATAATCCTTCGGGCTTGCCGGCGCAGACCCTGATTGACCATATAGAGGAACCTTATATTAAAGCACAGGTGATTACCAAAACCGAGTATTACGGCCAGGTCATGAAACTCTGTCTGGACAAGCGCGGTATCCTTAAAAACGAACATTACCTTACGAGCGAACGGGTGGAGTTGAGTTTTGATATGCCATTGGCGGAAATCGTATTCGATTTCTACGATAAGCTGAAAAGCGTGTCGCGCGGTTACGCTTCCTTTGACTATCACATGACCGGTTTCCGGGAGGCCGATCTGGCCAAGTTGGACATTCTGCTCAACGGTGAGCAGGTCGATGCCCTCTCTTGTCTTATCCATCGCGGTAATGCCTATGATTTCGGCCGGAAGATGTGCGAAAAGCTCAAGGAACTGATCCCCCGCCAGCAATTCGATATTGCCGTGCAGGCGGCTATCGGCGCCAAGATCATCGCCCGCGAAACGATCAAAGCACTGCGTAAGGACGTAACGGCCAAATGTTATGGCGGTGATATCTCACGTAAGCGTAAGTTGCTTGAAAAACAGAAGAAAGGGAAAAAACGCATGCGTCAGGTAGGTAATGTGGAAGTGCCGCAGCAGGCGTTCCTGGCGGTGTTGAAACTGGATTAGGCCGGGATGCCGGGCCGGGTGACGGCTTACGCATCAGCAGCTAACATAATTTTTAAAATCTCCGGAATTTTCCTTATATTTGCTGTTTATAGCAATTTGTAATGAAAACGAAGTATGTATTTGTGTTAGGCGGAGTTACCTCTTCCCTCGGAAAAGGTATTATTTCTGCCTCCCTGGCTAAATTATTGCAGGCCCGCGGATTAAGGGTGACTATCCAAAAGTTTGACCCCTATATCAATGTCGATCCGGGTACCTTGAACCCCTATGAACACGGAGAGTGTTATGTGACTGAAGACGGCGCCGAGACCGACCTCGACCTCGGACACTACGAACGTTTCCTGAACGTACCTACTTCAAGAGCCAATAACGTGACCACCGGCCGTATTTATCAAACGGTCATTCAGAAAGAGCGTGAAGGCGCTTTTCTCGGAAAAACAGTACAGGTGGTGCCCCATATTACCGATGAGATTAAACGCCGTATGATGCTTTTGGGCAAGACCGGCCATTACGATGTGGTCATCAGTGAAATCGGTGGAACGGTGGGGGATATTGAATCTCAGCCCTTTGTAGAAGCTATTCGCCAGTTGCAATGGGAGCTGGATGAAGAAGATTGCGCGGTGTTGCACCTTACCCTGGTGCCTTTCCTGGCTGCGGCCAAAGAGTTGAAGACAAAACCGACCCAGCATAGCGTGCGTATGTTGCAGCAGAACGGTTTGCAGCCCGATATTATCGTATGCCGCACCGAGCACCATATGACCCCCGATATCCGCAAGAAAATAGCCCTCTTCTGTAATGTGAAGCCCAATGCGGTGATTGAGTCTGTGGACGCCCGCAGCATCTATCAGGTGCCGATGATAATGATGGAGGAGAAACTCGATGAAATTGTCATTGAAAAATTGCAGCTGAAAGCGGCCAGGCATCCTGAATTGGGTGAATGGAAAAAGTTCCTCGATAAGTTACAGCATCCCAAGGCCGAAGTGAATATTGCCCTGGTGGGTAAATATGTAGAATTGCAGGATGCTTATAAATCCATCCTCGAAGCCTTTATCCACGCCGGTGCAACCAATGAATGCAAGGTGCGCGTGCACTGTGTGCACAGTGAGCATATCAGCACAGACAATGTGGCGGAGAAACTTAAAGATATGGATGGTATCCTTGTGGCGCCGGGCTTTGGCGAGCGGGGTATCGAAGGGAAGATTATCGCTGTGCAGTATGCGCGCCAGCAGCAGGTGCCTTTCCTCGGTATCTGCCTGGGTATGCAGATGGCTGTGATTGAGTATGCCCGTAATGTATTGGGCCATAAGGACGCCATGACTACGGAAATAGATCCGGCCTCCAAATATCCGGTGATAGCCTTGATGGAAGACCAGAAACGCCTGACCATCAAAGGCGGTACCATGCGCCTGGGCGCCTATGAATGCACCCTGCACAAAGGATCGCTGGCCCACAAGATCTATGGCAAGGAACATATCTGTGAACGCCACCGCCACCGTTATGAAGTAAACAATACCTATGTAGAAGAGTTGAACAAGGCGGGATTGCTGGCCACGGGTAAAAATTCGGAAACCGGCCTGGTAGAAATCGTGGAGATCAAAGAACATCCCTTCTTCATCGGCGTACAATTCCATCCCGAATTAAAGAGTACGGTGGAGAATCCGCATCCGCTGTTTGTCGCCCTGGTGAAAGCCGCATTAAACAATAAAAAGACAGTTTAAATTGCTGACTTATGACAGAGAAAATTATTATTCTTGATTTTGGTTCCCAGTATACACAATTGATCGGCCGCCGTTTGCGCGAGTTGAATATGTATTGTGAGATCCATCCGTTTAATAAGGTGCCGGCTATGGACGCCGGCGTGAAAGGGGTGATCCTTTCCGGCTCTCCTTTTTCTGTGCGTGACGAGCAGGCTCCCCAGCCGGACCTCAGCCGGATCAAAGGCAAGTTGCCGCTGCTGGCTGTGTGTTACGGCGCTCAGTACCTTGCCCAGCATTTTGGCGGTGAGGTCTTGCCATCGAAGACCCGCGAGTACGGGCGTGCCGAGCTGACGGTGAAAGCCAAGGATAATCCTTTGTTCAAAGGCGTGAGTGAGCGCTCCCAGGTCTGGATGTCACACGGCGATACGATTGTGAAAACTCCGGACGGTTACCATACCATAGCCTCTACGGCAGATGTGGGGTTTGCCGCCTACATTATTGAAGGGGAGCCGACCTATGCCTTGCAATTTCATCCGGAAGTCTTCCACTCTACCGAGGGGGCGAAGATGCTCGAAAATTTTGTTAAAGAAATCTGTAAATGCCGCTGTGACTGGACGCCTGCCGCCTTCGTGGAAACGACCGTAGCCGGACTGAAACAGCAGCTGGGTGATGATAAAGTGGTCCTGGGCCTTTCCGGCGGGGTGGATTCCAGCGTGGCTGCCGTCCTGCTGCACAAAGCCATCGGCAAGAACCTGCATTGTATATTTGTAGATAACGGACTCCTGCGCAAGGACGAGTTTGAACAGGTACTTGATTCTTATGCCTGCATGGGCCTTAATGTGCAGGGAGTGCGCGCCGGTGACGAATTCTTGAAGGAGCTTTCCGGTGTTACCGATCCCGAGCAGAAACGCAAAATTATAGGCCGGATGTTCATTGAGATTTTTGACCGCGAAGCCCATAAAATAAAGGACGTGAAATGGTTGGCTCAGGGTACCATTTACCCGGACGTGATCGAATCCGTATCGGTGAAAGGCCCTTCGGCCACCATCAAATCGCACCATAATGTGGGGGGGTTGCCCGAGCGCATGAACCTTAAGATCGTAGAACCCTTGCGTATGCTTTTCAAAGACGAGGTGCGCCGTGTGGGTAAAAGCATGGATGTGCCGGCAGCTTTGCTGGAGCGGCATCCATTTCCCGGCCCCGGCCTTGGTATCCGCGTGCTGGGTGAGGTAACGCCGGAAAAGGTGCATATCCTCCAGGACGCCGACGCGATCTTCATCGGCAGCCTGAAATCCTCCGGATTGTACAACGAAGTCTGGCAGGCCGCCACCATACTCTTACCCGTGAAGAGCGTAGGGGTGATGGGTGATGAGCGTACTTACGAATATACTGTGGCCCTGCGGGCGGTGACTTCTACCGACGGCATGACGGCCGACTGGGTACACCTGCCCTATGAATTTCTGGCCAAGGTTTCCAATGACATCATCAACAAAGTAAAAGGTGTCAACCGCGTGGTCTATGATATCAGTTCCAAGCCCCCTGCAACGATAGAGTGGGAATAGTTCGCCCTTAATGGATAAAAACAGCCTTCTATCCGCTTTTGCCACGCAGGACCCCTGCCGGCAATTGCTCGCGGAGCTCACCGGCGGGCCAGGCAAGGTTATACCCCTGAAGGGCCTGTCAGGTTCCGCCAGGAGCCTGGCCATAGCGGCCTCAAGCCTTAGCACGGCCGGCCAAGCGGAGGGTTCCGGCCGGCCGCTTGGCAGCGGCGCCAAAGCTAAGCCTGTCGTGGCGACGGCGCCCCCGGTTCACCTGATTGTTATGGCCACCCGTGATGAGGCGACTTACTGCTATAGTGACCTGAATGCCTTGCTCAATCCCGAGCAGGTCTTCTTTTTCCCTTCTTCTTACCGCAGGGGGATCAAAGATGGTCAAACCGACACGTCTAATATCGTACAACGCACCGCCGCCATGAACGCCATGGTGGCCGGACAATCCCCCTTGTATGTCGTGACCTACCCCGAGGCGCTTGCCGAGAAAACCGCTTCACGCGCTACGGTGGAGAAAAGTGCGGTACGCTTGCAAAAAGGAGAGTCCATAGGACTTCAATTCCTGCGGGATGTATTGCTGGAATACGGTTTTGAGCGGGTGGATTTTGTAGTGGAGCCCGGACAGTTCGCCCTGCGCGGCAGTATTGTCGATGTCTTCTCCTTTTCCGATAACCGTCCCGTCCGTGTCGATTTTTTCGGCGACGAGGTGGAAAGCATACGCCTCTTCAATGTCGATACCCAGCTCTCCGAAGGGCCGTTGGAACATGTTGATATCCTGGCCAACATGCAGGAAACAACGCAGGTAGAGCTCACCGCTACCCTCTTTGACTTTGCGGACGGCCAATCCGGTGCAGCCGGAGCGCCGGGACAGTCCGGCCGGCTGACCCTGTGGCTTGAAGATCCCAAATACACCGTTGATGTACTTGACGCACTTGCTGATATGGAAGAAGCTGCCGGAAAAACCATAGCGCCCGCGGAACTGCTTAACGCCGTGCGCGAACACAATACCCTCTGCTTTACGGCGCCTCCCGAAGGGATAAAACACGGCGCCGCCGTAAAGTTCAGCACCCTTCCGCAGCCAACCTTCAATAAAAACTTCGACCTTTTATCCGCCGATATTTCCAACCACTCCGACCTGGGCTATACCACCCATATCCTGACGGATAATCCGGCGCAGGTGGAGCGCCTGAAATCTATCTTTTCCTCCATCGGACAGGAAAACATCAAGTTCGGCTTTATACCCATTACCCTGCACGGGGGCTTCATAGACCATCACCTGAAAATCTGCTGTTATACCGACCACCAGCTTTTTGAGCGTTACCACCGGGTGATGCTCAAGCGCGCCGTGGAAAAGAGCGACCGTATGACGATGCAGGAATTGAGTAGCTTACAGGTGGGCGATTACATCGTGCATATTGACCACGGCATAGGCGTGTTCGGCGGCCTGGTAAAAAATGTTGTCGATGGCAAGGTGCAGGAGGCCATTAAGCTGACCTACCGTGACAATGATGTACTCTTTGTGAATATCCACGGACTGCATCGCATTTCAAAATACAAAGGCAAGGACGGTGACCCGCCCAAGATCTACAAATTGGGTACGGCGGCCTGGCAGAAACTGAAACAGACCACCAAATCCAAGGTTAAAGATATCGCCCGCGAGTTAACCGCCTTATATGCCAAGCGGCTCAATGCGGAGGGCTTCGCCTATTCGCCCGATTCTTACCTGCAGAACGAACTTGAAGCTTCTTTTATCTATGAAGATACGCCCGACCAGTTGAAAGCCACACAGGCCGTGAAAGCCGACATGGAGCGGCCGCATCCGATGGACCGCCTGGTTTGCGGTGATGTGGGCTTCGGCAAAACAGAAGTGGCCGTGCGGGCAGCCTTCAAGGCTGTAGTAGACGGGAAACAGGCGGCGGTGCTGGTGCCAACCACTATTCTGGCCTTGCAGCATTTCAAGACCTTTAGCGGCCGCCTCAAAGAATTTCCGGTGCGGATTGATTTTGTAAGCCGTCTGAAATCGTCCAAGCAGATCAAAGAAATCCTCCAAAAACTGGAAAACGGCGAGCTGGATATCGTGATCGGCACCCATCGCCTGTTAAATAAAGACGTCAAGTTCAAGGACCTCGGATTGTTAGTGGTAGACGAGGAACAGAAATTCGGCGTAGGCGCCAAAGAAAAACTAAAGAGCTTGAAAGTAAATGTCGACACGCTGACGATGACCGCCACGCCCATTCCGCGTACCCTGCAATTCTCGCTGATGGGCGCGCGTGACCTTTCCATCATCAGTACACCGCCACCCAACCGGCATCCTATTGTTACCGAGGTGCATACTTTTCAGGAAGACATGATCCGCAACGCCATCAACTACGAGGTGGAGCGCGGCGGACAGGTCTACTTCCTCCATAACCGCGTACAGGATATCAAATCCGTGGAAGACATTATCCGCCGCCTTTGCCCGGATGTGAAAACCTGTATCGGACACGGACAGATGCCGCCCGAGGCCCTGGAAAAAGTTATCCTTGATTTCATGAGCGGCGACTATGATGTATTGATCAGTACGACCATTATTGAAAGCGGGATAGATATTCCCAATGCCAACACCATCATCATCAACCAGGCGCAGAACTTCGGACTGAGCGACCTGCACCAATTGCGCGGACGGGTGGGGCGTTCCAACCGCAAGGCCTTCTGCTACCTTCTGGCGCCGCCCTATATTTCCATGACCGATGAGGCCCGCCGTCGCTTAAAAGCCATTGAAACCTTCTCCGACCTTGGCAGCGGATTCAATATCGCCATGCAGGACCTCGACATCCGGGGCGCCGGAAATATATTGGGCGGTGAACAGAGCGGCTTTATTTCCGACATAGGTTTTGAAACCTACCAGCGCATACTGAACGAGGCCTTGCAGGAACTCAAAGACGAGACCATCAGCGCGGAAATGGCTAATGGAACCTATAAGGAAGAAGTCCGGCCGGAGAATGAGCGTTTTGCCTCCGATTGTACCATCGATACCGATATGGAGATCCTGATCCCCAACAGCTACGTGAGCAATACGCCGGAGAAAATCCGCCTCTACCGTGAGCTGGATAATATTGACAATGAGGAAACCCTCCAACAATTTGTCCGCGCCATGACCGACCGTTTCGGGCCGCCGCCCGCACCGGTGGAAGAACTCTTTGAGGTGGTTCGTTTGCGCTGGTTGGCCATGTCGTTGGGCTTTGAAAAGATCGTATTGAAAAACGAGTTGCTGATCGCCTATTTTATCAATAACCATCTTTCCTATTATTACCGCTCGCCTTTGTTTACCCACGTCCTGGACTATATACAGTACCATCCGCGTGATTTCAAGGTCAAGGAACAGAACGGGAAGTTGATTCTTACCGTTGTCAATGTAAAAACCGTACAACAGGCCATTAAGCTGCTTTCGGGGATGAAACCGAAATAATTCCTATCTTTGCCGCATGCAGTTAATCATTGATATCGGCAATTCGGGCGCTAAGGTGGCTGTCGCCGCCAAAAACCGCCTGCTTACTATTGAGCGTTATGCGCAGTTGAGCCCTGTGGATTTACAGCGCCTCTATGACCAATATAAGCCCGATACGGCCATTTATTCCAGTGTGGCTGCCGCCTATGACGGAGAAGTCGCTTGTATGGGCTGGTTAGAGGAGCGGATGGAAAAACTGATCTGTTTCAACCATAAAACCCCCATCCCCCTGAAAAACTTATATAGGACTCCGGAAACCCTCGGAGCCGATCGTTTGGCCGCCGCCATAGGGGCCAATTTTCTCTTCCCGTCTTCCGACTGTCTGGTTATTGATTGCGGCACCGCCATTACCATTGACTATGTGAGCCGCCACGGAGAATTTATCGGGGGGAATATCTCTCCCGGCCTGCAAACGCGTTTTAAAGCCTTGCACGCCTTTACCGGCCGCCTGCCCCTGGGGCGGATAACCGATCCGCCACCCGTTTTGGGCGATGATACCGCCAGCGCTGTAAATGCCGGCGTGTTGCAGGGGGCGCTGTATGAAATAGAAGGCTATATCGACAATTATCCCGGCTGTAATGTGGTTTTTACCGGCGGCGACGCACTTTTTTTTGTAAAAAATATAAAAAATTCTATCTTTGTAGTTTGTAATCTCGTTCTCTTGGGTCTTAACCGGGTTGTTAATTATAATGCGTATTATATATAATAAATTTATTCATAAGCTGTTAGCTATAACATTTTTGTTTTTTGCAACAACTGCTGTCTTCGCACAAAACGATGATGCGATTAATACGTTTACCCCTTATTCTTTCTATGGCGTAGGAGATCTGGCGCGGCCGGGTACCACCTTCAACCAGGCGATGGGCGGACTTGGAACCGCACTGCGTACGTCACGGGTGATCAATTTTGTCAATCCCGCAGCGCTTACGGCCCAGGATTCGCTATCATTTATGATAGACTTTGGTATGGAAAGCCAGAATTATTATTCTACCTATGCTTCCAAAACCGATGGAAAAGAACACCGCGCCGCTTCCAATAGTTTTAATGTCCACCATGTGGTCCTGAGTTTTCCCGTGGGTAAAAATTTTGTTGTAGGAGCAGGGTTGTTTCCCTATAGCAATGTGGGCTATAAGATGATCACGGCCGAATCCCGTCCGGAGATTATTGCCAATACCGGTAATATCTACTACCGTTACCAGGGTGAAGGCGGCATCAGCCAGATCGCCCTGTCTTTGGGGGCTAAAATCGGTAAACGGCTGTCTTTGGGAGCGCAGGGTATGTATTATTTCGGCACTATAGACCGCTATAACATTACCAATTTCAGTACCAATTCCCATTACTCCAATATGGTGGCCGGTTCTTCGCTCAAGGCCGGTAACTTCGGTGCACAGCTGGGCATGCAATATGAGCAACCTCTGGCCAATGATATGTCGCTTACCCTTGGCGCTACCTATCAGTTCTCCACAACGATCGGTACGCGGGTCGTTGATTTTGCCTTTGTCCAGACGGGTTCTCTGACGGATACTGCACAGCTGGAGACAACGACGGATAACATGATGTCTATTCCGCAGACCATCAGCGGCGGTTTCTCTTTGAAGAAAAAAGACGTGTGGATGGCCGGCGTGGAGTATGTATACCAGGATTGGCGCGGTACGAGTTTTAATAAAAGTTCGACAAAAGAATTCCATCGTTTTACGGTGACGCCCAGCCACCTGATCAAGGCCGGCTTTGAGTGGACGCCCAATCGTTACGACTTCCGCAGTTACTTTAGCCGCTGTTCTTATCGCCTGGGCTTCAGTTATGAGCGGACCTATATGCAATTTGATGATTACCAGATTAAAGATATTAGCGCCTCCCTCGGTTTCGGCTTGCCCATCAACCGTTGGAATACCAGCATAAACATAGCGGCGGAGGTCGGGCAGCGCGGCACGATGCAATACAGCCTGATCCGTGAAACGTATATGAAGATATCCGTGAGCTTTAGCTTATATGATATATGGTTCCTTAAACAACGAATTGAATAATTTTTTTGTAAAATACTTTTAGTCATGAAAAATTTGTGTTCTATTCTTACGATGACGTTTGTTTTTCACCTGCTAACCATATCCCCGGCGGCAGCACAGGGCAGGTATGGAAAGGATAGTGCAGACTGTGTGAGAAACCTGAATTTCTATCAGGATTATGCTAACCAGAAAAACTATAAGGAAGCTTATCCGTTCTGGAAAGAAGCCGTGCGTGTTTGCCCTCCTACCGCCAGTCAGAACCTCTACATCAATGGGGTGAAGATTATGAAATATATGGTTGACAATACGAAGGACTCCACCTTGCGCCGGCAGCGTATAGATACACTGCTGAGCCTTTACGATACGCGCATGGCCAATTACAAGGTCAACCAGGGTGACGTCTATACATTTAAGGCTTATGACGTGTTGAAGTATATGGAAAACGATACGGAAGCCGTTTACAATGCTTTCCAGGCCGCCGTGAATGCCGCCCGTGAACGTGCCGACGCCCACGTTATGATCGTGACTATGCAAAAAGCGGTGGATCTTTATAAGGCCGGCCGGATCAATGCAGAACAGTTGATCGGCATTTATAACAAGATGAGCGGTTATGCCGACTTGCAGATAAAAGCCCGTCCCACCGACGAGCAAACCCAGAAAATGCGCCAGGATATTGAAAGCCTTTTCGGAGCCAGCGGTGCAGCTTCCTGTGACAACCTGATCGCCATGCTTACCCCTGCATTTAAGGCTAACCCTAAGGATAAAGATCTTGTGATCCGGGTGGTGAAATTGCTGGGTATGAATGACTGTACCCAAAATGATTTGTACTACAGTGCTGTGGAAGCCTACCATGACATTGATCCCTCACCGGGTTCTGCCTATGCCCTGGGCCGTATGTTCCTGGCCAAGGGTGAACCCGAAAAAGCCGTACAATACTACAAACAGGCTGTCGGTCATCCTGAGGTTACTTCCGAAGAAAAATCAAAATACCTGATTGAACTGGGTACCATCTATCTGAAAGAACTGAACAACCCTAGCCAGGCCATACAGAGCGTGCGTCAATCATTGGCTATTAACGCGAATGACGGCAAGGCTTATATGCTCCTGGGGAACATTTGGGCGGCGCAAAAATGCGGTAGCGATGAAATTGCCCGCAAATCCGTATTCTGGGTAGCCGTAGACTATTTCACCAAGGCTAAATCCGTTGATCCCAGCCTGAGTGAAGAGGCCAACCGTTTTATCAATACTTATTCGCAGTATTTCCCCTTGCAACAGGATGCGTTTATGTATGACCTTACCGATGGCAACCCCTATACGGTAAACTGTAACGGCCTTACCGAACAAACCAGGGTAAGAACCCGCAAGTAAAATGCGAAGGACAATAAATCATTTAGTGTTTTTTTACCATACAGTAGCGCTTATTTTAAGCGCTACTGCCATTGTATCCTGTACGGAAAACCGGCGTGATGTGGTGGATATAGATGCCAAAGCCGCGTTACCCAGCATGGAGGTCCGCGATCTTGATGTCTGGTACTCCGAGTCCGGAGAAACACGCATGTTGTTACAGGCTCATGTTTTGCAGCGTTATCTCTTTGCTGAAGAGCCTTATAGCGTGTTTCCTGAAGGTTTTTTTGTCCGCTTTTACGGTCCCGGTAAAGTGTTGGAGAGCCAAATTACGGCAGACTATGCCTTGTACAAAGAAAAACCGGCGGAGTGCTGGACTGCGGTAGGTAATGTCGTCGTTATCAACTATACCAAGCAACAGTCGCTCTACACGGATACCTTATATTGGGACCGTTCACAACATCTTATTTATACCAATGCGCCCGTACGTATCCAAACGGCCGACGGCTTTTTTAACGGATGGAACGGCATGACTTCCGATGAATTATTTGCCAATTATGAGCTCCGGAATGTGGGTGACAGCCGCTACTATTTCAATGACGAAGCCGTACAGGATAGCACTGCTGCCGCGGATACGATTGTTGCAACGGAGGGGGCCGGTGGGGCTGTAATGCCTGCTGCTACTGCTCCCGGATTTAATCAATCGGTTGACACTAATTTGATCAGGGTAAAACCCCGTGCAGAAAGAAGGCTGCAGCCCCGGGGTCGTGTGCGCCATGATACCGCCTCATTCCAGGCCCAGCCTTCTCCACTGAAATTACAATAAGCCGCTAATGAGTACGCCGCTCTTCATCGTTCTGTTATCCATACTGCTTTCCGCCTTTTTTTCGGGAATGGAAATTGCTTTTCTTTCCTCCAATAAGCTGCGGATAGAACTGGATAAAAAACAAAACAAGCCATACAGCCGTATTATCGGCCGGTTCCTCCTCCGTCCCAACCAATACATTTCCACTATGCTCATGGGGAACAACATCACACTTGTTGTGTATGGTATAGCCATGGCCCGCTTATTCGACCCCCTTATCCGGGAATTTATATCCTCACAAGGCGCCGTACTTATGGTGGAGACCATTATTTCTACCGGTATTATCCTTATTACCGCCGAGTGGTTTCCCAAAACCCTGTGCCGGATTAATCCCAACTGGGTCCTGCAGACCTTTGCCTGGCCTGCCCGTTTTTTTTACGTTCTATTATACCCATTCACCACTTTTGTAACCATTCTGGCCAGAATATTTCTTCGCATGTTGGGCATCAAACTTCCCCGGAAAGCCGAAAAGAAGCTTTTCAACAAGGCGGACCTGATGCAGTTGTCTAATGAAGTCAGCCGTTCGCAACAAGAAGAAAAAGAATATGAGCATGATATTGAGATTTTTCAAAACGCCCTGGATTTTTCCAAGGTAAAAGTGCGTGAATGTATGGTGCCCCGTACGGAAATAGCCGCCATAGAAGAAGACAGTCCTATGCTCGGGCTGCAGCAGCTTTTTGTCGAGACGGGTTACTCCAGGGTGCTGGTTTACAGTGAGAGCATAGATAACATCATTGGCTACGTACATTCCAAGGACCTGTTTACCGGCATGGCGTCTATCCGCGAAAAATTGCGTCCTGTCGACTTTGTACCCGAAACCATGCCGGCCCAAAACCTGCTGGCCTTCCTTATTAAAAACCGGAAAGCCTTGTCTGTTGTGGTGGACGAATTCGGCGGCACTTCCGGTATCGTGACCATGGAAGATATTTTTGAAGAAATATTCGGGGAGATCAAGGATGAACATGATAGCGATACGCTGGTAGAAAGACAGTTGTCACCAACAACCTTTATTTTCTCCGGACGTATGGAAGTGCGCCACATTAATCGCACCTATGCGTTGAATATACCGGATAACGATGGATATGAAACACTTGCCGGATTTATCATGTACCATAATGAGAGCATACCCCGGCAACAAGATATATTACAATTCGGTAAATTTCAGTTCCGGATTCTGAAAACTTCGGCCACTAAAATAGACTTGGTAAAACTAACGATAATACCGGATTAATTCAGAATTTTTTATTATCTTTGCAGGCTAAAATTCAAAATATTGCATAACTAAACATAAAAATACGATGGCAGTTTTAGAAAAAATCAGGGTGAAAATGGGTGTTTTTATCACGGTACTCATTGGTATAGCGTTGATATCATTCATCATTGATGCGGATACCCTGCGCTCGGTAACCTCCATGTTTTCCTCTAAATACGATGTGGGCAGCATGGCCGGTAAGTCCATTACTTATCAAGACTATCAAAAGCGTGTGGATTATCATACTGCGGTTAGTCAGCTCATCCACCAAAGCAGCGTATTGCCCGAGTCTGTGCAGGAACGGGTGAAAGAGCAGGCCTGGCAGGACTTTGTACAGCAGTATGTGATGGAACCGGAGTACAACAAATGTGGTTTGGCGGTTTCTGCCGATGAAATGGAAAGCCTTGTACACGGGCAATACATTTCGCCCGTGATTTACAACGATCCGATGTTTGCGGATGAGAACGGACAGTTTAGCCGTACCGCTGTTGTACGATTCGTGCAGCAAATCAACAGCGATCGTTCCGGACAAGCCCGGATGTACTGGCAGTACCTGGAAAAACGCATGCAGGACGCCCAGATGATAGAGAAATACCTCTCATTGATCGGACAAAGCCAATACCTGAATAACCTGCAGCTCAAATCGGCCGTAGACGGAAAGAACACCCTCGCCGATATTACTTATACCGTAATGCTCCTGGGTATGACCGTTGACTCCAGCCTGAACGTGGCTGAAGCCGACATGAAAGCCTATTACAAAAAACATGAGAAACAGTTTGAACAGGAAACCGCCCGTGATATCGAATATGTAGCCTTCCATGTCGTACCTTCGGAAAGCGATATTAAAGCTACGGAAGACGAATTCAATGCCCTGTATGAAGAGTTTAAAACCGCAGCTGATCTGAAACAATTTGTTTCTTTCAACTCCGACCAAAGCTACGATGATTATTTTTATAAAAAAGGGGAGTTGTCCGCCAAGCTGGACAGCTTTGCTTTCCATGCTACGGTTAAAGATGTAATGCCTGCAATGTATGATGACTATACCTACACTTCGGCCCGTATCGTAGAGGTTAAGCTGCTTCCGGACTCCGTACAGGCCCGTCATATTTTGATTCCTTTCCAAAGCCAATCAAAAGAAGAGGCCAATAAATTAGCCGATAGCGTAATGCGGGTGCTGAACCAGGGCGGCAATTTTGCTTACATGGTACAGCAATACTCTGCCGACCGTCGTAATGACGGCGACCTGGGTTGGTTTACACAGGAAACCTACCGTAGCCTGAAGGCATTCTCCGATACCTGTTTTATGGTTCCGGCGAATAAATATTTCAAGGTAGAATCTTCTTATGGTATTCATATCGGCCAGGTAACAGCCCGTACTGCCGAATTGAAAAAGGTGAAATTAGCCGTTCTCGCCAAAAAAGCCGAAGCCGGCAATAATACCCGCCAGGACTTGTACCTCAAGGCCAATGAACTGGTGACCATGAGCGCTAACGACTATAGTAAGTTCGAAGCCTTTGCCAATGAAAAAGGCTACCTGCGTGTTCCGGCATATAATGTGACAGAGGCAGACCATTCCGTGGCTATTTTCAACAACTGCCGCGAGCTGGTACGTTGGGTATATGAAGCGGAGAATCATGCCATATCCGGCACCCTGAGCCTGAACAACGGCAGCTATTTCGTAGTGGCCGCCCTTACGGCTGCCCGCGAAGCCGGTATTGCGCCTTTCGAGCAGGTGCGTGATGATATAGAGTTGATCGTACGCCGTGAAAAACAAGCCGATGTTTACGCTCAGCGTATGAAAGACGCTATGAACGGCGCTTCGGGCGTTGAGGTTGTGGCCGACAAATTGGGTCTTGCTGTAAATAAGGCCTCCGGTCTTTCTTTCGGCTCATCCATGGTGCCTGGTTTGGGTCTTGAACCTAAGCTTTCCGGTGCTGTAGCCGGTGCAGCCGGACAGACCATCTCAGGTCCTGTAAAAGGGCTCCGTGGCGTTTATGTATTCAATGTAGACACCCGCGAAACCGGTGCTGCTTATACCAATGAAGACGAACAGGCACAGGTGCGCATGAGCTATATGCAAGGCCGGATGTTCGAGTTCCTGCCTGCATTGGAAAAATCCGCTAAAGTAAAAGACTGGCGTTTCCGTTACTTCTAAAAGAAAATTAAAGTATAATAAAATGAGGGTGTCCAAAAAGTTTTTGGGCACTCTTTTTTTGTTTCATTTTTTCGTAAAATAGTTAGTCAAAAATTTGTATATTAATTTGATTAATAGTATCTTAGTGTCATAAAACAATAATTTATGGCCAAGGTAGTTTTCAAAGCCCTGAGTGG
>JAVBQY010000005.1:0-13800 GCA_031548545.1 Bacteroidales bacterium
CAGCACCCATACGGAATCCGACCAGGGGGCCGTGCGCGCACCCGCCCCCCAGGCCATATCAAAGGTGAGGCTATTGTCACCCCAGACCGTCAATTTACCTACCGTCACCGGCTGTGCCGCCAGCGGCCCGCCGGACAGCAATATCAAATCAACAAACAAACAACTAAGCAAAAAACAGATCTTCTTCATATTATTGGAAGGGATTAATAGACTGAGAAATCAAGGAACTAAGAGACTAAGGGGCTAAGTGATTAAGAAGTTAGGTAAACAACTTCCAGCCAAGGACCGGCCTATGGAAACCGGTTTTCCGCCGGTTATCGTCAGCCTTGATTTTTTTACTCACACCTTTTTTATTTTTTAAGGTGTTCGTGAGCTCCGCTGCGCTCCGGTTGCTTAATTTTTGATCAAGCAAGAAAATAAGTATAAAAAAAGGAGCCGCCCTCGTGATATAACATTAGTAACAAGACGTGTATGAGAGAGAGTGTTTGAAAGCAGCTCCTTAAGCAACAGACAATAAAATCCCTTGCCGCAAAATAATTTTGCAACAATAACATTTACACTTTAAATGTTTAAAATTTAAATGGCACTTGTAGTGTGGTCCTTTAAGGCTTGTTTTAATCAAGAGGTCTTACGAAACCCATAATATCTAAACAAACCAGGCCCACACCAATTTTACGATTTGTTTTTGAAGGAAAAAATCCAAATCTAAACGAAATGAAAAAAAGGGGTGGGCGCTGGCTTTAAATTCTCGATATTATAGAAAGTTCGTAAGTTTCTTGATAGAGCAAGTAAAGCCAACGCCAATGCGCCCGAAGGCACATGAGTTAAGGGGAAGTAAAGAACGTTTTAACGGAGCAAAGTTAATTTTTTTATTTTATTCTGCAAGCAATCTGATGTGAAATAGTGTGAATTTTACTGGCATGCTTTTTGTAGCTATCCCCTTAAAATATATCCCATGATGGAGAATGTGATTGTTAATGAAAAGGAGTCGCGCTTTGAATGGTGCAAGGATGATTGCCTGGCTACCATTGATTACACGGAAACAGAGGGTGGCAAGGTCTTGCGCCTGACACATGCTTATGTGCCGCCGCCCGGACGCGGAAAAGGTATAGGACATGCTTTGGTGAAAGAAGTGCTGGACGAGATCCGGGAGCGCAAACAAAAGCTTGTACCGGTCTGTCCCTTTATTGTACAATATATCCGCGAATACCCTGAATACAAAGACCTCCTTGCCTGATTTTTTATCTCTCTATTTTTTAGTCTTATGAATATAGTAAAAAGATACTCTAACGGTGAAGTGACTATTGTGTGGAAGCCGGCGCTCTGCTGCCATTCTGCCATCTGTGTGAATGGACTGCCGAAAGTTTTTTTGCCGAATGAACGCCCCTGGATTAATCCCATGGCGGCGCCTACCGAAGAACTGAAACGCCAGTGCGATGAGTGCCCTACCGGCGCCCTGAGCTGGTATATGAACGCGGATGGTCCCGGTGAAGGAAACGACTAACGTTTCCCGCCTCCGATAAAGAACCCGGCTTTGACGCTGATGTAATTCAATGTAAAGTCATCGGCGTCCTTTCCTGCATAGTTATATTCGGCCGAGAGCCGGATGTGCCAGACATCAACCCCAAGGCGTGCCATCACGCCGAAGTTCGTACGGGTGGGCTGTGTGTAGGCCGGAGTTCCGGCGGTTGTTTCTACGGTTTCCCCGGGAATAATATAGGCGCCCAACCCGGCGCCCGCAAAGGGCCTGAATAGGGCTTTGGGCAGGATGTAATAATCGGCCGTGGGCATTACCGAGTAGATAAACGTAGTGGGTAGGATCAGGTCAAGCAGGTGCTTTCCGCCCGTCCACAGCATTTCACCCCGCAGCCCTGCGGAAAAATGGGTATTAAGGGCATATTTCGGCTCCAGGTACATGATGAAGCCCGGGTTGTAATCTTCAAACGGAAGGCCGAAACCTAAGCCCATATCCACACGGAAAGGTTGATAATCCTGCGCCTGAACAGTCGTCATGCCGCAGGTGAAAAACAGTATGGCAAAAAATATTTTTTTCATATTATAATTGATTGTGTAGCAACAAAAATAATAAAAAAAGTGCACCCGGTTATCCCAAGTGCACATTTTTATTGCTGATAAGAATCTAAGTCTTAGTCATTCAAAGAGAAACGGCGGAAAGCGGTGATCTTGGCTTCGGCGTCTACGCTTTTCAGGTAGGCGGCTACGCTGATTTTACCGTCTTTTACGAAGGTTTGTTCTTCCAGTGTGCTTTCTTTGAAGAACTTGCCTAATTTACCCTGGGCAATCTGTTCGATCATGTTCTCGGGTTTACCGGCCATTTTCGGATCTTGTTTGATTTGCTCGCGGGCAATTTCCAGTTCTTTTTCGATCACTTCTTTCGGACAGTCATCCTTGCTGATGGATACCGGAGCCATAGCGGTAATCTGCATGGCGATATCACGGCCGGCCTGTTCGTCGATTTTTTTACTGAAACCAACGATGGTAGCTACCTTTCCATTGGTGTGGATATAAGAGCAGATATATTCGGTTTCGATTTTACCGTAGTAAGGAACAGCGTGTTTTTCGCCGCTCTTGCCGGTTTGCTGGGTTACCAGGTCTTCGATGGTCATTTCGCCAATACGGGCTTTCATCAGGGACTCCAAATCGGCAGGCGATTCAGCCAGGGCCGTGTCGGCAATGCTGTTGGCCAATGCTTGGAACTCGGCGTTTTTAGCTACGAAGTCGGTTTCGCAACCCAGGCATACCAGGATGGCTTTCTTGAAGTCGGTCGAAACCTTGGCGATTACAGCGCCTTCGGTGGTTTCACGCTCTGCACGCTTGGCCGCTACCAGTTTACCTTTTTCACGGATAATTTCTTTGGCACGTTCGAAATCGCCGTTTGCTTCTACCAGGGCGGTTTTACAATCCATCATGCCGGCGCCGGTCATTTGGCGCAATTTTGCTACATCAGATGCTTTAATTTCCATATATTAAAATCTCCTTGTTTTAATCATAGAGGGGCGGATATTGTTCCGCCCCTGCATTAGTTTATTTACGAATGTACTTCGTCTTTTAAATTACTCGGCGGCCGGAGCTTCTGTAGCTGCGCCTTCGGGTTTTCCTTTACGTGCGCGGAGTTTTTTTCCGCCTTCGGAATCGTTGCCGTCCTTAGCTTGTACGGCTGCGTTTTTCTCTTTTTCCTGACGGTGTTCTGCGTTGCCTTCTTCAATGGCTTTGCACATAACATCCATGATCAGGGAGATAGAAGTTGCCGCGTCGTCGTTGGCCGGAATCACAAAATCAACGGGTGTAGGGTCGCAACAGGTATCTACCATGGCGATTACCGGGATGCTCAGACGGTTGGCTTCTTTAACGGCATTGTTTTCCTTTTGCACGTCAATCACAAACAAGGCGGCGGGCAAGCGGTTCAGGTCGGCGATAGAGCCGAGGTTCTTTTCCAGCTTGGCGCGTTGACGGGTAACCTGGAGGCGTTCGCGTTTGGCGAGCGTTTCGAAAGTACCGTCGGTAATCATCTTGTCGATGGTGTTCATTTTTTTCACGGCTTTGCGGATCGTCGGGAAGTTGGTGAGCATACCGCCCGGCCAGCGTTCCGTAACGTAAGGCATATTTACCGCTTTAGCTTTTTCTGCTACGATGTCTTTAGCTTGTTTTTTAGTCGCTACGAACAGCACCTTGCGGCCTGAGCGGGCGAGCTGACGAACCACGTTAGCGGCCTCGTCTATTTTGATAACGGATTTGTGCAGGTCAATAATATGGTTGCCGTTCTTCTCCATGAAGATGTACGGCGCCATTTTCGGGCACCATTTGCGTTTTTTGTGTCCGAAGTGTACACCTGCGTCCAGTAATTCTTGGAAATTGGTTCTTGACATGTTTTCTTTGTTTATTACTTTTTTTACTCTTTACTTCAACCAACGGGTAGTAGCCTGGCTAATCCGGTTGGTTTTCCGCGGAAGGGCAACCTTAAAAGGTTTACGCAGCCACTGCAACCCTGTCCGTGCGAAAATCAGGCAACGATTAACGTTTGCTGAATTGGAAGCGTCTGCGTGCGCCGGGTTGGCCGGGTTTCTTACGTTCCACCTCACGGGGGTCACGGGTCAACAGGCCATTGGCTTTCAATACCGGACGGTAAGCTTCTTTGTCGATGTCGCACAATGCACGGGCAATCGCCAAGCGAAGCGCTTCGGCCTGTCCTTTTACTCCGCCGCCATCAAGGTTGGCCTTGATGTCAAAATTGGCGATAGTGCCGGTCAGTTCGAGGGGCTGCTTAACGATGTACTGCAAGGTACCCATCGGAAAGTAAGTTTCCAGGGGGCGGTCATTAATGGTAATGGCGCCTTTGCCGGGGTTCACGTAAACGCGAGCAATTGCTGATTTTCTTCTTCCAAGTGCGTTAATTACTTCCATGCGTTACTTAAGGTCGTTAAAATTAATTTGTTTGGGGCTTTGCGCCTGGTGTTTGTGCTCGCCGCCTACATATACATGCAGGTTGCGGAACAGTTCTGCGCCGAGGCGGTTTTTCGGAAGCATGCCTCTTACAGCTTCCTCTACTACGGCATGAGGCTTACGGCTCAGCAACTCCTTGGGAGTAGCGAAACGTTGCCCGCCGGGATAGCCGGTGTGACGTACGTACACCTTGTCGGTCATCTTCTTACCCGTGAGGCGGATTTTTTCAGCGTTGATAATGATTACATTATCTCCGCAATCCACGTGGGGGGTATAGTTAACCTTGCGTTTACCGCGCAGCAATAAAGCTACTTGTGAAGCAAGGCGACCCAACACTACATCCGTGGCATCAATCAGCACCCACTCCTTGTTAACGGTGGCTGCGTTGGCCGATACGGTTTTGTAACTCTGTGTGTCCACTTTGTTGATTTTTAAGTTAATACCTATAATTTGTTGCGATCCACCCATAAAATGAGGGGCTGCAAAGATAATACTTATTTTTTAAATATCAACAATGCGATGTTGATAAGTTGAAAAAATATGTACCTTTGTAAGTATGAAAGAACAGATAATTATAAAAATAAAAAATATAAAAATTAAATCATGAAAAAGATCCTTATTCCCATTTTGGTTATTGTAGTTATTATCATAGGTATTGCCGCCTGGGCTACGGGCATGTATAACGGCATGGTGACCGCCGAGGAAACTACCGTAAAAGCCTGGTCACAGGTAGAAAACGTATATCAGCGTCGTGCAGACCTCATCCCCAATCTGGTAGCTACCGTAAAAGGCTATGCCGCCCATGAAAGCAGCACGCTGGAAGCCGTGGTGGAAGCCCGCGCCCAAGCCACACAGATTAAAGTAGATCCCAATAAGTTGGATGCCGCCAGCCTGCAGAAATTCCAGGAAGCCCAGGGGCAGTTGAGTACCGCCCTCGGCCGTTTGTTGATGGTGACCGAGAATTACCCCAACCTCAAGGCTAATGAAAACTTCCTGAGCCTGCAATCGCAACTGGAAGGCACTGAAAATCGTATAACGGTTGAACGCCAGAAATTCAACGAAACCGTGCAACAGTATAATGTAATGATCCGCCGTTTCCCGCGCGCGATCTTCGCCGGTATGTTCGGCTTTGAAAAGAAGGCTTATTTCGAAGCCCAGGCCGGCGCCGAAACGGCCCCTAAAGTAGAGTTTTAGTAAGATGAGCACGGCAAAGTTATTTACCGCGGCGCAGAAAGACGCCATTGTTGCCGCTATTAAAGCTGCCGAGAAAGAGACCTCCGGAGAGATCCGCGTGCATATTGAAAAGGTATGTCCGGACAATGTGCTGGACCGTGCCGCCTGGTGGTTCAAAAAACTCGGCATGCACAAAACGCGGGCGCGCAACGGTGTGTTGATCTACCTGGCCATCCGTTCGCACCAGTTTGCCATTATTGGTGACGAGGGCATTAACAAGGTGGTGCCCGGCGGCTTCTGGGATGTGTTGAAAAACCAAATGGAACAAGATTTCAAGGCCGGAAAGTTTGTGGAAGGCATCAGCTATGCTATCATGGAAACAGGGCGCTTGCTGAAACATCATTTTCCGTATTTTCAGGAAGATACGAATGAGCAACCGGATGAAATATCCTTCGGCGAATAATCAAGATGAAAAAACTATTCCTTATCATAGCCCTTCTTTGGGGCTTTATGGCCGTGGCGCAGGTTCCGCAGCGCCCTTCGCCGCCGCGTCTGGTCAATGACCTGGCCGGGATTTTCAGTCCCGAACAGCGCGACGGCCTTGAGCGTGCGCTGGTCGCTTTCAACGACAGTACATCCAACCAGATTGTTGTCCTTACGGTCAATGAGCTCGGCGGGCAAGACCCCTCGGCCTTTGCTTACGAAGTAGGTGAGCAGTGGAAGGTGGGGCAGCAGCAATTCAACAACGGCGTGGTGATCCTGGTAAAACCGAAAACAGGCAACAGTTACGGTGAGGTATTTATTGCCACCGGTTACGGGCTGGAAGGCGCACTGCCCGATGCGATCTGCCGCCTCATCATAGAGCGCGAAATGATACCCCACTTCCGCAATAATGATTATTTCGGCGGGGTGGTGGCTGCGGTAAAGGTGATCATGCCTATAGCCCGGGGCGAATATTCCAGTGATGAATATGCCGGTGATGACGCTCCTGCCGGCGCTCTCATCGTCGTCTTTATCGTCTTTATAGTCTTAATCATTATTCTTTCCTCTTCCAAAAATAACCATTCCGATATGAGCAGCGGCGGCACCCGTTCCGGCGGCGGACCATTCATCGGGCCATTCATCGGCGGCGGCCGCAGCGGTTCCTTCGGCGGCTTCTCCGGTGGCGGTGGCGGCGGTTTCGGAGGCTTCGGCGGCGGTTCCTTTGGCGGAGGCGGCGCCGGCGGTCGATGGTAGTTTAAGTGTCCGTGTCCTACCATTTATATTTTTTTTGTACGGAAATAATAATTACCTTCGTGACTACTTTTACGATAATCTTATGCATATAGCAGTAGCTGGTAATATCGGGAGCGGGAAAACTACGCTCACGGGTCTTTTGGCGCGACATTACGGATGGGAAGCCCAGTTTGAACAGGTGGATGATAATCCATATCTTAATGACTTTTATGAAGACATGGAACGCTGGTCGTTCAATCTTCAGGTCTACTTTTTGAACAAACGCCTCAATGGCATTGTGGCCATCAGAAATGCCCAAAAGCCGATTATCCAGGACCGCACGATTTATGAGGATGCTTGTATCTTTGCGGCCAACCTGCATTCGATGGGCCTGATGAGCACGCGTGACTATACGAACTACCGTTCGTTGTTCGACCTGATGATGTCACTCGTGGCGCCCCCGGACCTGATTATTTACCTGAAGGCTTCGGTGCCCACGCTGGTGAACCAGATCCAGAAGCGCGGACGCGAATACGAAGCGGGTATCCGTATCGACTACCTCTCGAAGCTGAACGATTACTATAATGACTGGATCAACGATTATAAAGGAAACAAGTTGATTATTGATGTAGACAATACCAAGTTCAGCGAACGTCCTGAAGATCTTAGCCATGTGATCGACAAGGTAAATGCCGAAATCCACGGATTATTTTAGCCTTTTTTCTTTGATTTTGGCTATATTTTTTATAACTTGCAGCTCAACCTTTAAAATCTATAGCCATGAAAAAGTCTGACTTTCTTTACAGCGGATTAGTAGTGCTCTTGGTTTTAATTCTTACCGTATCTTGTTCAAAAGACGAAGATCCGATAGTCTCCCCACCGGAGGTCCCTACCGAAGAGCCTGCAGATGATTTAACCGTGTCTTTCAGCTACGCGGATAACATGGAATCTGTTATCCTGACCTCTACTTCCACTTTTACGATATCCGAATACCAGTGGACGGTGCAACCGTCAGGCAGTTCGGTTACCCTCTCCAATCCGGCAGCCAGTGTGACGGAGCTTTCGTTACCTGCTTCGGCTACTACCGTCAATGTGAGCCTGACGGTGAAGAGTGGGGCGAAAACCTATACAGGCACTCAGTCCATAGGCCTGCCTGCCTATGCGTTGCACCGGCAATATGGCCTGGGGAAAAACCTGACGGCAGAACGCAGTAACAATGCTCCCAGGGAATGGTATATTGATCAGTTCACTACGGGAGCATCTTGGAATAGTAACTGCGGACCGGCCTGTGTTACCATGACCATGCAATGGTCGGATCCCTCTTTTACAAAAACGGCTGAAGACGCCCGCAACACTTATCCTCTGGGTGGCGGATGGTGGTACACCAATAACATTATAGACTACTTGAATGCTCATAGTATTCCTAATAATACTTTCCCTTTAAATCAGGATGCGCTGAAAGCCCAACTGGATGGCGGTAACGTGGCTATTCTGTGCCTGGACGCTTATTATATCCGTGCTGCCTCAGGAAAGGATTCCTGGCGTAAAGATAAATTTTATACAACGGCTTCAACCGGATGGGGACACTTTATAGTGGCCAAGGGCTATAAAGTCGTGGATGGTGTGACTATGTTCGAGATTTATGATCCCTGGTCTCTGGATGTTAGCTATGAGGACGGTACATTGAAAGGCAAGGATCGCTATTACAGGGGGGAGGATATTATTACAGCTGCGGTAACCACCAATTGGTGGAGGTATATGATTGTGGTCAATAAACTTTCCGGCACCGGTTCGGCTGCCGAAGCCAAGGCTGCTTTAGCAGGGGCGTTGGATCCTGCTACAATTCCGCATCAGCGCGGTCGCTAAAGGGCTGCTGGCACTATGCATTGTCCGGCGCTACCGCCTTTATAATTTCTTGTCCCCGATACTATTTCTTTAGCGCGTATAAAGAAATTTTACTTTGCCCTTCTCACCTTATCGGCAGCCAGTGTGCCTTCTGCGCAACCCCACTGCCAGCATCACGGTCCGGGCCTTTCCGGTATGGCCCCCTACACCGTCTGTACACTTGAGTATTCACTTGAAGTTCTGCTTCCATAGACAATATAATTATGAATAATCAATTTTTCAAATTATTAACGAGTATACTCCTTTTATTTATCATTCCTCCTGCTTCCGGTCAGATTCTTTCTGTCCCGAGTCCGACGGCGGCAAATCTGGGGCTTTATGGTGACATTCCGGTATCCTATTATACCGGCACCCCCAACATCACCATTCCTTTGTATGAAATCAAAGGAAAAAACCTTTCACTTCCCATCACTTTAACCTACCATCCTTCGGCCATACGTCCTGAGATACATCCCGGCCCCACCGGTTTGGGCTGGACCTTACAAGCCGGAGGCGTAATCAGCAGAGTAGTAAGAGGAAGAAGCGCAGATGAATGTCAAATAGAAGTAAAAGGATATTTAGATCAAGCCGGAGGCTGGCTGGCTTCAGATGGTTGGAAAACGAAAATACAAAATGACTGTTCAGACCCTTCAACGCTCCGGGATAGTATTAAGAGGAAGCGTCAATTTGATGTGGAGCCTGACGAATTCAGTTTTTCTGTTTCAGGGCTATCCGGTAAATTTTATTTTGATCATTATGGAAATATCCAGGTACAGTGTGACCGGCCGGTAAAAGTAATTTTTAATAATGAATTTATTCAAGCCGGTGAAATAGGCTTTGCCTATCCATGCACGTTAAACCGGTTTGAACGGATGATCAAAGGCTTTACTATTATAGATGAATTGGGCACCCGTTACAGCTTTGGAGGTAAAGACGCCATGGAGCTATCAGACCCGATTGCTTATAAGGATGGCTATGGCATCGAAGCCAATGGTTACCTGTTACAAGCCACCTCCTGGTTTTTAACCAAAATAGAGTCGGCGGACGGCGTCGATCTGATTAATTTCACCTATGAGCGGGGACCATTTATCAGCCAATTATTTTTCTCTTATAATGCATTTGAAAATAGGACAGACCGCTCTGCCGAGTGGAATGCTACACTGCTGAAGAAAGATGGCACATTTATAATGCCGGTGTATTTGACAAAAATAGAAAGAACCAACGGAGAAACAATAAGCATCAAGCTGGTTGAAAGCAGTGAGTTGTCCTATGATGAAACCCACTATTATAATATACTTTACCCATCAGCCGGTAGTTTCCCATTATTAGACCGATACGCTTCAATACCCCGTTTGAATAATCCTGTCCTCAAAGAAAAACTTGATAGAATAAAATGGATGAAAATAAATTCTATATATATAACCAACAACCAGAATCAAGCATTAAAGACGATTACTTTCAGCTATAATTATAATCCCGCCGAAAGATTATTCTTAGAACAGTTGTTAATCTTTGGCGGCTTTGCCGGTATAGCACCCGCAGCTGCCGGAACGGAAATTCAGCCGGCCCCGATACCAGGAGATGAACTGACCAGACCATTGGTATATTCTTTTTCCTACAAAGACAGGAATAAAATGCCGGGCTATCTGGAAAGCTATACGGACCATTGGGGTTTCAATAATGGGAGCGGCAATATCCCCAACAGTCCTATTTTCCAGCTAAGAGAGCCTGATGTAGACTATGCATTTAGCGGTATACTGGATACCATTTATTATCCTACGGGCGGGTATAGCAGCTTTGAGTATGAACTACATGATTATTCAAAAGCGCTTACCTCCGACCGGACCATGCTACTTGAGCGGTATGGCGTAGCCGGAGGTCCGCGTATAAAGAAAATAACCAATAATGATGGACGTGACCATACGGTCAGCCGGGCGTTTTTTTATACAACCGGACTTTCTTCCGCAACTTCCAGTGGCGTGCTCAATGCTTTTCCGGTCTATAGCTCTCTGGTCACAGGAAAAAACACGTCTCAAGAATCGTTTCATTTGTATTATGACCGCAGTTTTCCTGTGATTCCGCTGACTAAAGAAAACGATGGCCAATATATAGGGTATACTAGTGTTATTGAAAAAATTTCCAATGGCGGCGGGGCTGTACAATATATATTCACCAATCATGACAATGGCCATTGTGATGCGCCACCCCTCTATACCTGGCAGCAGTCTATATCTAATAGCAAGCCGCATAACTCCCGTTTCTTTGAACGGGGCAAGTTATTGGAGAAAATTTCCTATAATAACCATGGCTTACCGGTAGAAAAACAAATTACCAGATGGTCTCGCTATGGATCACAGGACGAAGAAAACCCCAGAACGCTTCTTTTTGAAAGTATAGATATAGGTACAGGCGCCTACTACCACACTGCTGCTTACCTGCACTACACCTACAAATTCCTACCCTCACAAAAAATAACTTATGGCTATGATGCCAATGGAGAGCATCCGGTGATAACAACTACGAATTTCACTTACAGCCTATCACCGGAAGGCTTGTTAAGCAGTAAGGAATCCACAGATAGCCGGGGAGATGTGATAAAGAATGTTTATCACTATGCCCTTGAGGTGGGCCATATGAACATGATAGACAGACATATGATAGGCATTCCCATAGAAACCATCACCTACCGTAATAATATGGTGACGGATGTGTTGCTGCAAGCCTACCAGGATTATGGCGGACGTTTATTACCGGCTTTTCAGAACAAATTACAAACAAACACCCCGGTAAATAACTATTTATTATACTCAACATCGCAGATGGATAGCCGTTTGCAAAGGGAGTACAGCTTTGAGCGCTACGACAGCAAGGGTAACCTGCTGCAAGTAAAAGGAAAGGATGGCATTACCATTTCCTATATCTGGGGCTATCAATACCAACATCCTATTGCAAAAATTATAGGGGCGGATTATAGCCAGGTAAAAGCAGCCTTGGGAAGAACTAATGACAACAATGATCTGGCTTATTTACAAGATTATTCCACGGAACAATTGTTGACAGCATTCAATAAACTCCGGGAAAATCTCCCGTCAGCCATTGTGACTACCTACACGTATACCCCGCAACAGGGTATTACATCCGAAACCTCCCCGGATGGTGTAACGACCTACTATGAGTATGATCCATTGGGCCGGCTGATGCGGATAAAAGACCATTTGGGTAATATTTTACAAGAGAACAGCTATCATTATGGGAACGAATAAAAAAACAGACATGAAAGCTATTCGATGTATACTATTAATAGTCCTGTTCAGTACAGGAATTTCATACGCAGCCCGGGCCTGTGACTATTGCGCCGGCACAGCCAATAACTTATTGTCGCCTGTGGCAAACTCCTTACCCCGGCTTATACCACCGGCCTGCCCGGTCATCTTTGACTCCGGCACGTTGAGTATCCCCGACGCCGGCGGTGAGGTTTTTTTAGCGGTCGCCTCCTTTTCCGCCTACCGTTGTAACTCCTGCAACCAATACAATGATGCCGGAACCTGTCATAATCCTAATTGTTCTCAAGGTGTTATAAGTCTGAGAGCCCTGCCTCTATTCCCTACCTTATTGACCTTGAATGACTTGCCACTGTTTATGACCGTCTATTACGACGATACCACTGTCACTTACCGGAGCGATGTGCAGAACGCAAGGATCATTTTGGAACTTTCTTCCAACCTCCCCTCCTCCGGTTATCTGCGGTTTACCTTTAGCGGCTTCTCCAAACCTGTACCGGATATCCAATACCCTTTTATAAAAAGCGCCACAGCCTTAACGCCCGGGTCCATACAACTGAGCGGAGATGAAATCATATGCCGGCGTTCTGCCCCGGGGCCCATTCTCAGCCTTAGTCCTGCCGGTGGCGGCAACGGCACCTATACCTACCAATGGCAAAAGACTTTTGATCCGGATCTGATAGCGGAAGTCGATGAAAACGGGAATGTTGTCCATCCGGAAATTCCTACCCCCGGAGATGCGGGAATTATCTGGCAGGATATCCCAGGCGCCGGCTCCACCACTTATCAACCCAGCCTGTTGATAGATACGGCTTGTTTCCGCCGTAAAGTAAGCAGCGGTTTGGAAACGGCCTATACCAACCCCGTACGCATTCTGCCTGTCAAAACCTGTGTGAGTCCGTTAACCCCTGGCGCTATTGCTTTAGGGGCGCCCATGTCCGACTGCGCATCCTTGCTTTGTATTAACAACCAAACCTTACCCACCGGCGCTTATTGGAACTTTAACTATTACTGGGAGAAAAAAGACCCGGTCACTGACATTGTAGTCAATTTAGGGACCGGCGCTTCATCTTATTGCACCCAGGTTTATACCCTGGCTCCCTCTGCCTACCTCCGGCGTGTGGTTACCAGCGGCGAATATTCCGCCGCTACCGACTGGTTATATATAGAAGTGCCGGAAACCACTTTGGAACCCGGGCAGATAGTGTATTCCGGCGACCGGCGAATCCCGGAATACGCACGCCTTGGCATATTGTCTCTCACAGGCCCCCTTGGCGGTAACTGTGTTTATACCTACCAGTGGCAATGGCAGGATGCTACGGGCTATACGGAAAATATCCCCGGCGCCACCTCCTCTTCTTACCAGCCGCCTGCTCTCACCAAAAGCACCTCTTTCCGCTGCCGGGTGCAGAGCGGTAACCAAGGCGCTTATACGGAATGGATAACTTTCAGCATTGAGCGGGGTCCCCTTGAATTGGCGTATTATACCACCCATCCGGGACTTAACTACATTGTAAACTGTACGCCGCAGGAGCCGGTAAAATATTTGTACGAGTTGCCTAAAACAGACCAACAACGTGTATCCGTGGTACAATACTATGACGGCTTGGGTCGCCTCATTCAAACGGTACAACCACTGCAAACGCCACAAGGCCAAGACCTGCTGAGCGCTGTCAGTTATGATGCTTACGGCCGTGAAAGTAAACGTCATCTTCCGGTCACGCGCTCAGGCAATGACGGCAAGTATGTCTCTCCAAACGATTATGCCGCAGCGGCCAATAGCCTT
>JAVBQY010000021.1:0-22353 GCA_031548545.1 Bacteroidales bacterium
CGGAAAGCAGTAAGGTCCCGCCCGTAGCGGCGCTGTACCAGTCTATGGTAGCCCCTGCAGAGGAGGTAGCCGACAGGGTGACCACCCCGCTGGCGCAACGCGCAGCGCCGCTGCTGCCGGTTACCGTGGGCAGCGCTCCTGCGCAGTCCACCAGCCCGCTGTTGCCGCTAAGGTCGGTATAGCTGCCTACGCGGAAACCCGCAGGCAGGGTCCAGGAGGCCTCACTGGAAGGAAAGGTCATCGTTCCGCCCGCACTGTTGACTATGATGCCGCAGAAAGGTGCGGTACCCACCAGTGCTACGGTATTAAAGCTGCCTGCCACGCCATAGGTAGCCAGGGGCGGATAATCCAGGGCATAGACACAGGGCTTACTAATGGTCACCCCGGCCTGCGGGGTTACCCGCACAGTCAGCGTCGCGGCCCTGTCCACCGCACGGGCCTGCCCGTCTACAAAGAAGCCTGCGGTATTGCCGGCCACCAACCGCGCCCTGGCGCCCGGCCAGGTCGCCAGCCCGGCGGTCACCGTCGCTCCGCTAACCGGCAGCCGCCTGAGCTCCCCACTGGCCGGATCCTTATAATCTATCAGCACCCACACCGAGTCCGACCAGGGCGCTGTGCGCGCACCCGTTCCCCAGGCAATATCAAAGGTGAGGCTATTGTCACCCCAGATCTTCAAATCACCCACCGTCACCGGCTGTGCGGAAAGCACCCCCACCAGCGGTCCGGACAACATCAACTCAACAAATAAACAACTAAGCAATAAGCAGATTTTTTTCATATGATTAGAAAGGATTATAAGGAACTAAGGGACTGAGAGACTAAGTGATTAAGAGAAAGACAAAAAAACAATTTGCAGTTAAGGACCGTCCTACGTCAGCCGGCGTGAAAAAAATTGAAAGCGACGCGTTAAAAAACAAGGGTTGTTTGAACGGCGAAGCCGTGAGTTCCCTTGTTTTAGCGGAGTGCACAATTTTTAGCCGGGCTGGCGTCAGACTTGACTTTTTGGTACTTTTGGGTCAAGCCAAAAGTACATAAAGAAAATAAGGAGCCGCCGCCCCCGCGGCACACCGCGATGGCACCGCGGCACATAAAAACAGTAACAAGAAGTGTAGGTGAGCGCAGCTCCTTAAACAACAGCCAATAAAAACCCCTGCCGCAAAATAATTTTGCAGCAATAGCATTTACTCTTTAAATGGTTGATTATTTAAATGATATCTTTAGCGTGGTCCTTTTTTAGTTTATTCTGATCATGAGGTCCTAGGAAAACCCGTACAATTAAAAAAAACCAGGCCCACGCCAATTTTTAATGTTCAATGTTGAAGCATGAAAAAAGGGGGTGGGCGCCGGCTTTATCTCTCAATTGTACGAAATTTCCTAGGTTCCATGACCGAGTAATAAAAGCCAACGCCAGTGTGCCGTGAGGCACAAAAAGGGGGAGAAGTAAAGAACGTTTTATATGACACAAAATTAAGCGCTTTTTTTGGCATTGCCAATAAGCGGGTGTGAAATTGTGCAAATTCACCTTGTTATCAACCCTCCTGATGTCTGCCGATACGCTTGTGCAGCCTTGCATCAACCAGCAGCAACAATGCGCCGGCCAGCATGCCGCCAATGATGCTCGGCGAGTACCTGACCCGGGTAAGGCTGCCGATAATGGAAGACAACAGTTGACCGGTAGCATGCAAGAAAGGTTGTACATATAATGCCGTCCATCCGAAGAAATAGTCTGCCGCCCACCACCCGCCGGCCAGCGCAACAAGCCCGCCGAGGCTAAGGGCTATAATCGCCCCGGCGCTCAGCCTTTGCTGCCGTGGCGGTAAGGCTTCCACCTGCATCATAAGCCTTGCCGTGAAATCAACACTTGTTTTTTCTGCCGGCAGTTGCTTCAGCAACTCATCTATATTTTTTATTTCATCCATTTTCTTTACATGTTACTTTTTAGCCTTTCACCCTTTAATCATTTCTTTCAGTTTCTGCCTGGTCCTGTGCAGGCGAACCTTTGTATTGCCGGGGCTCCAGCCAAGCACCTGCGCCGCTTCTTCTACCGATTTATTTTCCGTGTAAAACAAGGTCACCAATGCCGCCTCCTCTGCCGGAAGTTGTCCTATAGCCTGTTGCAGTTGCCGGAACTGTTGTTCCCGCTCTTCGTAGTGCTCTTCATCGCTTACATATAGCTGTTGTTCTTGCAGCTCCTGTACGGGCAATTGCCGTTTCCTCAGGGCCGAGATCGCCGTATTGTAGGCAATGCGGAACAACCAGGTAGAAAAACGCGCCTCCTGCTTGAACCGGTGCAACTCCTGAAAAGCTTTCAAAAAAACGTCCTGTGCAATCTCTTCCGCCCATTCACGTTGATGTACAATGCGCAATACCAGGTTGAAGACATGGTCTTTATGCGCCTCTACCAATAAGGCGAAAGCCTTGGTGTCGCCCCCTAAGACCTGTGCTATGACCTGTTTCTCGTGTTGTACTTCCATCTCATTGCTTATGACGCTAAAAAAACAGCCAGGTTACAACCTGCGCCGGAGAAAAATTTTACAGGCCTTGTAACCTCTCCGGAAAAGTAGCGTCATAAGGGCAAAACAAAGTTAAACATTAAAAACAAATTATTATGGAAGCTATTATTATTACACCGGTAGTATTTATAACGATCTATATGATCATTGAATTATTTGTACACCGTAAAGAACGCCTGATGCTGATTGATAAAGCCGCACAAAATCAAAATATTGATATTAGAGGCCTGTTGCAGAAAACCGGATCCGGCTTCTCCTTTTCCGCTTTGAAGATAGGTTGTCTGCTCTCTGGCCTGGGGGTGGGTTTTTTTGTGAGTTTTGCACTGCGCATAGCTTTACAGCATTGTATGCAGGATTGGGGAACGCAGGAAATGCTGAGCATCGCGTCGGTGCTTACTTTCGGGGGCCTGGGCATGATAGTGGCCTACCTTATTGATAAACCGAAAAAATAACAGCGGGTAAATCAATACATATTGTAAAATAAAATCGCTCCGGGCATATACTGCATCCGGAGCGATGTTGTTTTCTTAGGCGCCTTCCTCTTTTTATTGGGCGGCCACTACCTTTCCTTTAATGTGCAATACAATAAATCCGGGCTTGGCGTTAGAGTACACGGAGAGCGTCTTATCAAAGGGCATTACGGCGCCGGGGTTATACGTCGCTTTCACTTCCCCTTTCTGTCCGGGGGCTACCGGTTCTTTGGTCCAACCCGGAGTGGTGCAGCCGCAGGAGGCGGTTACGTTTTGAATGATAATAGCCTCGGCGCCCGTGTTGGTAAATTCAAACGTGTAAGTTTGAGGGCCCGAATTCTGGACAATTTCGCCAAAATCATGTACCGGTTCGTTAAATACAATCGTTGTGTCTGACTTAACAGGCGTTTGGGCTGCGGCGCCGAATCCGAATCCAAGGACAAGCGCGGCAATTAGAAATAACTTTTTCATATTGAAATAATAAATTAAGTTTTTATTCGGAGCGGCGGGGCGTAATGTCTATTCCACAGCGCCGGGCTATATCTTCTGCCCGGTCAAAGGCCGGGAAGGCCTTTTTACTTTCAAACCGCAGGTCGCGGTCCAGCCGTTTAGACCTTGTCAGGTATTGGCGCGCCTCGGCATGGTTTTCCATATAGTTTTTCAGCGCCTCTTTCTCGGCAGGCATTAACCCTTTGATAAAGTCTTTCTTTACCACACGGAGAAAGCCCCGCTGGTTCCTGATATTTATTTCAGATACTGCCATTGCAATAGTTTTTTTCTCATGCTCATGCGGGCCCGGTAAACAATGGTCTTGGACTTTGGTTCCGGCAGGCCGGTAATTTCATAAATCTGCTCGTAGGTGCAGTCTGCCTGATACTTCAATACCATCACCCGGCGTTGTTTGCGGCTTAACTGGCCGAAAGCCCTGCGCAGCGGTCGCCGGAACTCCGGGTTACTATGCACCTGGTCTTCGGGGGTGAGTTCCGTGGTACCGTCTTCCGGCGCCGGCGGGTTATAAAGTGCGTCTTCCGGCACGGCTTCCCAACCCTGCCTGTCCATATACGACAAGCCCATTTCCAGTGCTATCCGGTAAATCCACAGGTAAAAACTGATATCGAACCGGAACTTTTTCAACTGCGTATAAGCCGTAGCAAATAGTTGACTTGTAAGTTCTTCTGATGCGGATTGGGAGTTGGTGATACTGCAAAACAGGTTGAAAATGCAACGCTGATACCGTTTGATCAACTCGACATACTGCAGCTTGTCACCCGAGCGTATGGCCTGTATCATGTTATATTCTTCAACCCACTTTGGCATAGTTTTTGCTTATAGTTTCCTGCAAAAGTAGTTGATTTTTTGCTAATTTTGAAAAAAAAACGCAACTTCGCACGAAATAACAGAATAAAACGTAACATCTATATGATCAAAAACTTGTTTATCGGGGTTTTATTGTCCGTCTTCCTGCTGTGCAACTTTAGTATGGCGGCGCAGGAAGAATCGCCGGACGAAAAACAATCCTACACGATTAAGGAAAACACCATGGTTTTCCCTCATAAACGGGAGGTGAATAAATGGGACTTCTCTATTGGTGCAAGCCTTACCAAACTGCCGTTTGACTGGGTGGAAACCGCTATGAACGCCCCTATGTTCAACTTTCATGTTAACTACGGATTGCCTTATGGCTTTTCGCTCTCCGGAGATGTATTGAGCCTTATTATCTCCAATCAGTTCCGTGTCGGGCCGCGCTGGAACTGTGAGTTGGGCGACTTTGCCTTTAACGCCGGCTATGACGCCGCTTTCATGTTCGGTTATATGTGGTTTGCAGGCTTTAATGACAAGATGCGTTCGGTATTTACCTATCCCAACGTCTCTGTCGGCTACAATCTCGGGAAAATAGCCCTGACGCTGGAGGGGGAAGTGATGTTCATCAATTGGATGCGCATGACGGCCGGCGACGAGGAAACGAATATTAACGGTTCGTTCTTTACAGGAGGCTCTGTCGGCCTGTTCGTCGAGCAGCGTATTTACAAAGAAAAAGCATTTGTCATCGGCTTGAAAGGGTATTACACCAAGTTCTTTTTCCTGGCTTGGCCGGCTTTTTCTACCTTCGACCGTTTTTATTTCTTACCCGAACTCTCATTTGCTGTTAAATTATGAAAAAGATATACTTCTTCCTCGTTGCTTTTATGCTGACGATGGGTTCATGCCACTATTACGATACTTATGACCTGGGTATCCCGAGCCTCGGGCCCAACTCACTGATTGATGAAAACTCGCCTCAACTGCCGGACCGGGCCAAATTCAGCCTGGAGGGTATTTACGTGGTAAAATCAGGGAACGCCATGTTAGGCGATACCCTGGTACTGAAATCGACCTATAACTACAAGACCGGCGGGCAGCTCAGCTTCTTCGGCAAGCCCAAGGGCGTATATGCCATTATGCAGGCTACGGCCCTGGACTCGCTGATTTACATGGAGGGCTACTGGCGTTGCGCACAGACCACGGAAACAGGGGCCATGCGCCTGTCTATGAAAGACGGACGGCAAATCCTGGCCGGCAGCCTGGACGCCCCGGTAACGCTTGTCGGTGCATATCTCGAAGGCAATATCTATACTGATGTGGAACTGGTACTGGTGAAACGCCTAACGCCTTCCGTACGCGCAAAGGCCCAGGAGTACTTTATTATAGGACACCGGGGCGGCGGACGCACCTCCGACCGTTTGCCCATCTCCGAAAATTCCGTAGCCATGATCCATTTCACCGAACGTTTCGGAACCAATGGCGTGGAAATTGATATCCAGTTTACCAAAGACGGCGTACCGGTGGTGTATCATGATGATGATATTAACATTCGCCTTACCAGGAAAGGCCCGTTAATGGGGCCGGTCAATAATTATACCTATAGCCAGCTGACCACTCTGGTGCAATTAGTGCATGGGGAGACCATCCCCACGTTGCAGGAAATGCTGGATGCCGTGTTGTACGAATCGCAGCTGCAACATGTGTGGTTGGATGTGAAAACGCCCGACGTATTGTTGGCCATAGCGCCTGTACAGGCAGCTATTAACGCCACGGCCAAAGCAATGTATGACAACGGAAGCAGAAAAACCCTTCTGGAAGTTTTTATGGGCCTTCCCGGCGAAGACAAGGTGGATGCCTTTATGACCCTGCCCGGTTATCAAAATATCCCCTCGCTCTGCGAGCTGACTTTGGATGACTTGACCAAAACGAATGCCAAATATTGGGGACCGCGCTGGACCCGCGGACCGCAGCCCGATGCCCTGCAGCAGATACACGCTCAGGGTAAAAAGGCCATTACCTGGACCCTCGATGATCCCAACTTTATGGAGGAATACGTGCGTACCACGCAGTTTGACGGTATCTTAACCAATTATCCCACCCTCTTATCCTACTACTTCTATGTCTACTACAATAACAAATAAATTCATCGCACGCATTGCCTGCCTGGCCTTCGTTTGCCTGCTGTTGCCGGCTCAGCCTGCCGGCGCCGCTCCGGCCGATACTACGAAACATTCTTCGCTGGATGTCAGCCTTGGCCTGGGTTGGGGGTACTATTTCAACGATATGTACAATGTCCCCGGGAGTGAGATTCATAACAATAAACCGGCCTTTTCCGTCCGCGCCATGTGGGTGCCGCGCTACCGCCTGCAAATAGGGGTGCAATCGGGTTATTACCCCATGTTCTCTTCGGATGCCGTGATAAGCGGCCAGACCGGCAGACTGGAAAAGACATACGGTTACCGTGCCGTAGTACCCTTTTTCGTGCTGGCCTCCATGCGCCTTGTGGACCACTTCTACCTGTCGGCCGGCGCTGGTCCCGCCTTCCTGCACTACACCATAGAAACGGACGGAGAGCGTTCCGACGGATCGCAATGGAGCGGCGCCAACTTCCTGATATCCGCCGAATATAAATATCCTATTACCGACAAGCTGCGCTTGGGCGTAATGGCGGAATATACCCGTTTCGGCAAGACCGAAGACGACCATATGACCATACAGGCCACCATAGCCTACCGGCTATTCAGTTGGTAAAAGGTGAAAGATATTAACTTCTTTGAGCAGGTTTGGGCCGTGGTACGTGAAGTGCCCCGCGGCCGGGTGACCACCTATGGCGCTATAGCCAAAGCGCTGGGTTCTCCGCAGTCGAGCCGTATGGTCGGTTGGGCCATGAATGCGGCGCATGAGCTGGAGGACGTGCCCGCACACAGGGTGGTGAACCGCCTCGGCATGCTTAGCGGAAAGGTGCATTTCCATCCACCGTCCTCCATGCAGAAACGCCTGGAGGCCGAGGGCGTCAAAGTAAAAAAAGACAAGGTGCTCGCCTTTGAACAACTGTTCTGGGATCCGGTGAAAGAGCTGGCCCTTTAAATTTTCGTATATATATTTCTTTTCGCCAATACCTGGCAACCGGCCGTGCGCATGGCCAGGTGCAGGGTATAGGCCAGCCAGATGGCATGGACGCCGATGCTGTTATGGAACAGGAAATAGCCGCCCAGGAAAAACAACACGGACAAGACCATGATATTCCGCATGGGTACGGAGGCGGTAGCGCCGATATAAATACCGTCCCACATAAAGGCTAAGCAGCTGGCCAGCGGCATGACGATCACCCACCAGAAATAATGGCGGGCATCGGCCATCACTGCCGGATCGGAGGTTATCATCCGTATAAATCCGTCGAACCCGATGGCGTATAATATAGTAGAAAGAGCGCCTATAGCCAGGGTCCAGACAAACAAAGACCTGATCGCCCGGTGCAGGCGCAGGCGGTCTTTGGCGCCGATGTAACGCCCGGTGAGCGCTTCGCCGGCATAAGCAAAACCATCAATAAAATAAGAACTCAGCAGCATTAATTTCAGCAAAATGGTATTTACGGCGATCACTTCTTCTCCATATTTGGAGGAAAAAATGATAATGCCGTTGTACACCACCTGCATGCCTAAGGAGCGGATAATGATGTCGCCGCTGACCATGAAAAAACTCTTCATCCGCTGCAGGCGGATGTCTGACCAACGGATATATTTCCGCAATTTGCCGTAGCGCAGGGCCAGCAAAGCCACTCCTGTGGCCAGGCCCACGTACTGCGCCGCCACGGTTCCCAGCGCAATGCCCTTAATTCCAAGGCCCATCGGAATGGCCAGTACAAGGCTGAAAACGATATGTATGCCGTTCACCACAACATCAATGATCATAGGGCTCAAGGAATTTTGCATGCCGATGAACCATCCCCGGATCACAAACAGTACCATTACCGCCGGCGCCGCCCATACCCGGATAAGGAAATACTGCCGGGCAAAGCCGGCGGCCTCGGGCGAGGCGTCTACGATATTGAAGATATAATGAATGACGGGATATTGCAGTAAAAGAATCAACAGGGCCGAGACCAGGGCCGTGGCCGTGGCTTCCATGAGTACTTTTACGGCGCCCTGCAGGTCGCGGCGTCCATAGGCTTGCGCCGTAAAGCCGCTGGTACTCAGGCGCAGGAACCCGAAGTTCCAGTACAGCAAATCGAACAGCATACTGCCTATGGCAATGCCACTGATCATTATCGCATTGCCTATGTGCCCGCTGATGGCCAGGTCTACCAGCCCTACCAGGGGTATGGTCAGATTGGCCAGGATGCTGGGCAGCGCCAGCCGCAGTATCTTCTTGTTGATCTCTTTATACACTTGGTGAATCTAATGTTGCACTGCTTTTATTAATGGTTTTGATAATATCAAGCCTGTTTTTCCCAGGGTGATTGTATAGAAAATCTATAATATGGCAAAGACTGGTTTTTACCTTATCATTTACCTTATCATTTACTTTATCATTTACTTTATCATTTATAGATTAGCTGTTGTGGTGTCATTAGCGGTGGATGTATATTTTTACTGAACAAAGATAAAAATATTTTTAAAGAAAATGGGGCTTGCGTTCCTTTTTCTTTTCAGACAGCCGTTGCTTATTATCCAGCCGTTTTTCAACCGCCGCTTTAGTCGGCTTGGTCTTCCGCCGCGGTTTTACCGGTTTCAGCGCTTTTTCTATTAAGGCGATGGCCTTGCTTATTGCTATGGCTTTATTCTTGAGTTGTGACCGCTCTTCTTCGCACACCACACTCAACAATCCGTCGGCATTGAGGCGGGCGGAGAGTTGTTGCAACAAGCGGTCTTTTTCTTCATCGCTGAATAAAAAAGAAGACGAAATGTCGAACAAGAGTTCCACTTTCGTCTCCACTTTATTCACGTTCTGTCCGCCTTTGCCGCCGCTCCGCGAGGTGCGGAACCGGCATTCCGTTTCAAAGCCGGTATAGTCCATTGCTTAATCAACCAGGGCTTTTCCGGTCATTTCCTTCGGCTGCTCAATGCCCATCAACTTTAAGATAGTAGGGGCAATGTCCGCCAGAATACCGTCGCGCACGGTCTTCACCTCCTTGTCCACCACCACAAAGGGAACGGGGTTCAGAGAATGCGCCGTATTGGGAGAGCCGTCGGGGTTTTCCGCATGGTCGGCATTCCCGTGGTCGGCGGTGATCAACACCGTATAGCCATTGTCCTGTGCGGTTTTCACTACCTCATCCACACAACTGTCCACCGCTTTTATCGCCTTGGTAATGGCTTCATATACGCCGGTGTGCCCTACCATATCCCCATTGGCAAAGTTCAGCGCAATGAAATCATACTTCTGCGTTTTCAGCGCGGTAGTCAACTGGTCTTTCACCTCAAAAGCGCTCATCTCCGGCTGCAGGTCATAGGTGGCTACTTTCGGAGAGGCCACCAGAATACGGTCTTCACTCGGGAATTTTTCTTCACGCCCGCCGGAGAAAAAGAAAGTAACGTGGGCATACTTCTCCGTTTCGGCAATACGCAACTGCGTGCGACAATTTGCGGACACTACCTCGCCCAGCGTATTTTGCACGTTATCCTTGTCAAACAAGATATGCAAGCCTTTGAACTTGTCATCATAGGGCGTAATGGTACAATAATACAAAGGTATATTTTTCATTTCCAGGATGGCCTTTTTAGCCTCTGCGGAGGCTGTGCTTCCTTCGGCATTCGCCTCGTCCTGCGCTTTTTGCAGCAGCTCGGGCTGGGTGAACACAATACTCAGTTCCTTGGCGCGGTCATTACGGAAATTGAAGAAGATCACCGCATCACCCGGTTGAATAGTGGCTACCGGCCGGCCGTTTTCCGTACAAACCAGCGGTTTGATGAATTCGTCGGTTACTCCAGCGTCATAAGATTGTTGCATAGCCTCGGCCGCATCGCTAATAGCGGTTCCCTTGCCTTCCACCATCAGGTCGTAAGACGCCTTTACCCGCTCCCAACGTTTATCGCGGTCCATGCCGTAATAACGGCCGATTATCGACGCTATTTTTCCGCTGGATGCGGCCAGGTGCTTTTGCAATTGCTCAATAAAGCCCTTTCCGCTCTTCGGGTCCGTGTCACGGCCATCCATGAAACAGTGTACAAACAATTTGTCAATACCATAGGCCTTCCCCACATCACACAATTTGAACAGGTGTTCCAGCGAGCTGTGTACGCCGCCGTCGCTCACCAGTCCCAACAGGTGCAACTGTTTATTGTTCTCTTTCACGTATTGGTAGACCTTCTTTATTTCTTCATTCTCAAGTATAGAATTGTCACGGCAGGCCCGGTTGATCTTTACCAGATCCTGGTACAGTACCCGTCCTGCGCCGATATTCAGGTGACCCACTTCCGAGTTGCCCATCTGTCCGTCGGGCAGCCCTACCGACTCGCCGCAGGCCATCAGTTGGGCGTGGGGGTATTCTTTCATCAGGCGGTCCATCGTAGGAGCGCCGGTAGTATAAATGACATTGGAGTGATCATGCTTGCCGATTCCCCAACCATCTAAAATCATTAGTAAAACTTTCTTATTCATATAATTTTGCTTTTTATTTTCGTATACTTCTAATTAAAGTGCGTACATTTGTGAATTAACGTACAAAGATAATCATTTTATGGCGAAGAAGAAAAAAGCCTATTTGCCGGCCGAAAAACTGAAAGATGCATTGCATCAATGGTTTAAAAACCACCCACGACAGCCTATAGCCACCAGAGAACTTGTAAAATATTTGCGTGTTAACCCTGAAGACGCCCGTGCATTCGGACTGGCGCTTGAGCAGCTGGTAGCCGAAAACATCATCATTAATCTATCACAGAAACGCTACAAATTATCCATAGCCCAATCCAACCACCCCAAGGCGGAAGGAACTGTTATGATGTCACGCGGCGGCTTTGCCTTTGTGACGGTAGAGGGATATCCGGAAGATATTTTCCTCTCCATCAACAAGCTGCATGGTGCCTTACACGGTGACCGGGTACAGTTGGCCATTGCGCCAAGCACTACCAAAAAGCGTTCGGAAGAAGGAGAAGTCATCGCCATCCTGGAACGCTCCAAGCGCCCTTATATCGGCGTGGTACAGATTTCCGGAAAGCAGGCCTATGTGATTACCGACAGCCGCTACATGCCCTATGACATCCGTGTAATGCCCGAAGACATCAACGGGGCGAAGAACGGAGAAAAAGTGGCGGTGCTGGTGACCGGATGGATAGAGTCCAAGCGCGAACCGGTCGGAAAAATCACCCAGGTCCTGGGCCGGCCCGGCGACAATGACACCGAAATGCATGCCATCCTGGCGGAGTTCGGCCTGCCTTATCATTTTGACAAAGAAATAGAGGAGGAAGCCGGGAAGATATCCGCAAAAATCAGCAAGGCCGAAGTGGCCAAGCGCCGTGACTTCCGCGGAATCACCACCTTCACCATTGACCCCACCGATGCCAAGGACTTTGACGACGCCCTGTCCATCCAACAGCTGGACAACGGCAACTGGGAGGTCGGCGTACACATAGCCGACGTAACGCACTATGTAGACCTCAACTCGCTGGTAGAGGCCGAGGCCAAGGCGCGCGCCACCTCGGTATACCTGGTAGACCGTACCGTTCCCATGTTGCCCGAACGCCTCTCCAACGAACTCTGTTCCCTGCGCCCCGATGAAGACAAACTCTGCTTCTCGGCCGTATTCGAGCTGGATACCAACGCCAAGGTCCTGAACCGTTGGGTCGGCCGCACCGTCATCCGCTCCAACCACCGTTTCGACTATGACAATGCCCAGGACGTGCTGGATACGAAAAAAGGCCCCTATGCCAAAGAGCTCTTGGCCTTGCATCGCCTGGCCAAAAAATTACGCACCAAACGCTTCAAGAACGGCGCCTTGGACTTTGATACGCCCGAGCCCAAGGTCATGGTAGATGCTGCCGGAAAGCCCATAGGCATCTACTTCAAGGAGATGAAAGACTCCAATTTCCTGATCGAAGAGTTCATGTTGCTGGCCAACTGCGGTGTGGCCGAGATGATTGCCACCGCGCCCCAGCCCAAAACCTTTGTGTACCGTGTGCATGATGAGCCTACCGGAGACCGTTTGCAGGTCTTCCGCGACTTCATCAAACACTTTGGTTACAAGATGGGTCCCATGAAAACCAAGCGCGACATTGCCAAAGAAATAAACCGGATCCTGGAAGCGGCAAAAGACAAGCCCGAGTGCCACAGCCTTGAGATTATGGCCCTGCGCACCATGGCCCGCGCCGTTTACTCCACCGACAATATAGGCCACTACGGCCTGGCTTTTGATAACTATACCCATTTTACCTCTCCCATCCGCCGTTATCCGGATATGATGGTACACCGTCTGCTGGCCATGTACATGGCCGGCGCCGATTCACAGGACAAGGGCTATTACCAGGACCTCTGTAAACACGCCTCACAGCGCGAACAACTGGCGGCCGAAGCCGAGCGCGCCAGCATCAAATACAAGATGGTGGAATTCATGGAGGGCAAAGAAGGCCAGGTCTTTGAAGGCAATGTCTCGGGGGTTACCGAAAATGGGATTTACGTAGAAATCAACGCCACCGGCATAGAAGGCTATATTCCTCAGCGTGAAATGAAAGGCGATTTATTCTTCTTCATCCCCGAACGCTTCATGTACAGGGGCCGCCGTACCGGCCGCACCATCTCCTTCGGCGACCCGATGCGGGTCCGCCTCATGCGCGCCCGCCTCGACCAGAAATTGCTGGACTTTGCGATGGTGGAGGAGTAAGGTTGCGTTTAGGCTTTTGTTTATTATTGCTTTTGGGTGAAAATAAACCGGAAAACTGGGTAATTCAAAAAAAATCTTATCTTTGTAAGCAATAAAACCTTTTTGCCTTATGGAACTTTGGTGGAACTCTTTGGATCTTTATCTGCAGATTATGTGGGGGATAGCCATTCCCTCCAGTATTGTATTCATCATTCAGATGATCATGACCTTCGCAGGCATGGATGCCGACGGCGGTATTGACGGCGATGCCGGTTCCGGCGCCGATTCCGACGGCGGAGCGCCCTTCCAGCTTTTCACTTTCCGCAATTTTATCAACTTTCTGCTGGGCTTTTCCTGGGCCGGTATTTCTTTCTATAATACTATAAGTAATACTTTTTGGCTAACCGTATTGTCGGCTTTTATCGGCGCACTGCTGGTAGCTATCGTGATGCTTATTTTTTACGGACTCAGCCGGATCACCCAAAGCGGAAACATTGATGTAAACAATGCCGTTGGCCTTACCGCCTCCGTTTACTATCCGATTCCCGCCGCCCGTAAAGGCACCGGAAAAATCCAGATCAACATCCAACAGGCCGTACGCGAGTATGACGCCCTTACCGATGGCGAAGCCCTGGCCACCGGCCGGTTGATCCGTGTAAAGGCTGTCCTGGACAGCAGCACCCTCCTTGTCGAACCCGTATAATTTATTAATCTCACACCAATATGACACCAGTTGCCCTTTTCGTTGTCTTTGCAGTCGTGATCTTCATCACTTTCTCTGCCATCCTTTCCCGTTACAAACGTTGCCCGTCCGACCGTATCCTGGTCGTTTACGGTAAAACCGGGCGAAACAAAGAAGGAGGAGCAAACTCCGCCAAATGTATCCATGGCGGCGCCGCTTTTATCTGGCCCGTATTCCAGAGCTACGCCTTCCTTAACCTTACACCTATTCCTATAGAGTGTAATCTGACCAATGCCCTGAGCAAGCAAAATATCCGTGTAGACGTACCCTGCCGTTTTACCGTGGGGATCTCCACCGACCCGGAAAACATGACCAATGCCGCCGAGCGCCTTTTGGGCCTCTCCCTGGAAAATATCCAGGACCTGGCCAAGGATATTCTTTTCGGACAACTGCGTCTGGTCATTGCCACCATGGACATCGAAGAAATCAATGCCGACCGCGATAAATTCCTGATCAACGTAAGCCAGAACGTAGAACTCGAACTGCGCAAGATCGGTTTGAAACTGATCAACGTGAACGTCACCGACATCCGTGACGAGTCCGGCTACATCGAAGCCCTGGGTAAAGAAGCCGCCGCCAAGGCCATCAACGAAGCCAAAAAGAGCGTGGCCGAACAGAACCGCTTCGGGGAAATCGGTAAGGCAGAGGCCGACCGTGATAAAGACATCCGTATTGCCGAAACCCAGCGCGACACCCGTGTCCGTACCGCCGATGCCAATGCTACGGCCGTACAGGGCGAAAACGTGGCCAAGGTAGCCATTGCCAACTCCGACGCCGAGCGTCGCGAGCGCGAAGCTGAAGCCGCGCGTCGCGCCATTGCCGCTGAAAAAGTACAGAGCGCCAAGGCCCTCGAAGAAGCCTACGTTGCCGAACGTGAGGCCGAACTGGTCCGCGCCGACCGTGAGCGTGCCGCCCAAACCGCTAACATTGTGGTAACCGCCGAAATTGAAAAACAAAAAATAATCATCGAGGCCGAGGCCGAAGCCGAGACCGCCCGCCGGATCGCCAAAGGGGAGGCCGACGCCATCTATGCCAAGATGGAAGCCGAAGCCCGCGGTATCAATGAGATCCTGACCAAACAAGCCAACGGTTTCGCCGAAATCGTAAAAGCCGCCAACAACGACGCCGAAAAGGCGGTGTTGATGATGATTTCCGATAAACTGCCCGAACTGGTGAAGACCCAGGTAGAGGCCATCAAGAACATCAAGATCGACAAGATCACCGTATGGGACGGCCAGAATGGCGGCGGCGCCAACGGCAAAACCTCCACCGCCAACTTCCTTTCCGGCCTCATGCAATCCGTCCCGCCCCTGAACGACCTGTTCAATATGGCCGGTATGCAGTTGCCTAAATACTTAGGTGACGTGAAGACCAAAGAAGGGGAGTTGCCTGAGGAGAAAGAGGCGTAAATTCACGCTATAATTTATCGAAAAGCTAAAAAAGGGAACTTTCATGTTGAGGTTCCCTTTATTATTTGTATAAAAAATCCCCGAATCCTTTTGTATGTTCAAAAAATGTTTATATCTTTGCAACCCCGCATTTTGTAGCGGGTTTATATTAATTTATTAATTATCAATAAAATGCCTGGATTAATAGGAAAAAAAATCGGAATGACATCCGTTTTCGATGCAGATGGTAAGAATGTACCCTGCACCGTTATCGAGGCTGGTCCGTGTGTAGTTACGCAGGTTCTTACGGTAGAAAAGAATGGTTATGCCGCCGTACAGCTTGCCTATGACGACAAGAAAGAAAAACACACCAGCGCTGGCTTAATAGGCCACTTCAAAAAGGCAAATACCACACCCAAAGGTAAGGTAGTCGAGTTTGCGAATGACTTTGACAAACCCTTGCAGGTGGGCGACATCGTGACCCTTAACGACATCCTCCAAGTCGAAAATGACTGGGTAGACGTTACGGGCGTATCTAAAGGTAAAGGTTTCCAGGGCGTTGTGAAACGTCACGGCTTTGCCGGTGTGGGTGGTCAAACTCACGGTCAGCACAACCGCTTGCGTGCCCCCGGTTCAATGGGTGCATCTTCTTATCCTTCACGCGTATTCCCCGGAAAACGCCTGGCAGGACGCATGGGTGGTGACAATGTGAAGGTGTTGAACCTCCGCGTTCTCAAGAAACTTCCTGAAAACAACCTGTTGCTCGTGAAAGGTTCAATCCCCGGAGCTAAAGGATCATATTTAATTATAGAGGAGTAAACGACTATGGAACTGTCAGTATATAAAATCGATGGAAAAGAGTCGGGTAAAAAAATAGTCCTCGACGATACAGTATTCGGCTTGGAACCGAACGATCACGCTATTTACTTGGATGTGAAACAATACCTGGCCAACCAACGCCAGGGTACCAGCAAAGCCAAAGAACGTAATGAGGTAGCATACAGCACCAAGAAAATCATTCGTCAAAAAGGCTCAGGCGGTGCACGTCACGGTAGCATTAAAGCGCCTATCTACGTGGGCGGTGGCCGTATTTTCGGTCCCAAACCCCGTGATTACAGCTTCAAACTCAACAAAAAGCTCAAACAGTTGGCCCGTAAGAGCGCTTTGTCTATCAAAGCTAAAGGCGGCGCCATTACCGTGTTGGAGCAATTTACTATGGATGCGCCCAAAACTTCGGCTTTCATTAACATCTGCAAGAGCTTGCAGATGACAGAACGCGCCAAGGTGTTGATGGTACTTCCTGAAAATAACAATAACATTTATCTTTCGTCACGCAACCTTGAACGTGTAAAGGTGGTTACTTCTTCAGAACTGACTACTTATGACGTTATGCATGCTACCAACCTCGTATTGGTGGACGCTACGGTTGAACAGTTGAACGCTCAACTCGGACGGGCATAATACCATAGAACACAATGGAAATCATAATCAAGCCGTTAGTAACCGAAAAAATGACGATTCAGGGCGAAAAGTTGAATCGTTACGGTTTTGTAGTTGACCGCGATGCCAATAAATTGGAGATCAAAAAGGCGGTTGAGGAAATGTACGGAGTGACGGTGAAAGAAGTAAACACCGTTAACTACCATGGAAAACGTAAGAGCCGCTTTACCAAAGCAGGAGTATTGACAGGCCGTGCCAATCAATTCAAAAAAGCGATTGTAACCCTGGCCGGAGAAGATAAAATTGATTTTTATAGCAGCATCTAACCATGGCAGTACGTAAATTTAAACCGGCAACACCCGGTACAAGACATAAAATTATCAGCGCTTTTGATGATATTACATGCGCAACCCCCGAAAAATCATTGTTGGCTCCCATCCGTAAGACCGGTGGTCGCAATGCCCAGGGTAAAATGACCATGCGCTATATCGGCGGCGGTCACAAACGCATGTACCGTATTATTGACTTCATGCGCAATAAAGATGGTATCAACGCTACCGTTAAGACTATTGAATATGACCCTAACCGTAGTGCTCGTATTGCCCTGGTGCAATATGCCGACGGTGACAAATGTTATATCATAGCCCCCAGCGGACTGAAAGTAGGACAGCAAATCGTTTCCGGTACAGGTAGTGCACCTGAAATCGGCAACTGCCTGCCCCTGGCAGAAATTCCCCTCGGTACCATTGTTCATAACATTGAATTACGTCCCGGTCAAGGCGCCGCAATGGCCCGTAGCGCCGGAACTTACGCTCAGCTTACCGCCCGTGAAGGTACTCACGCCGTGTTAAGGTTGCCTTCAGGCGAAACCCGCATGGTGTTGGTAGCTTGCCGTGCTACTGTAGGTAGCGTATCTAACCCCGACCATAGCCTCGAACAATCGGGTAAAGCCGGTCGCAGCCGTTGGGCTGGCCGTCGTCCCCGCACCCGTGCTGTGGTGATGAACCCCGTAGACCACCCGATGGGTGGTGGTGAAGGTCGCTCTTCCGGTGGTCACCCGCGCTCACGCAAGGGTATCCTGGCTAAGGGCTACAAGACCCGTAATCCTAAAAAGACTACGAAGAAGTTTATATTAGAAAGACGTAAAAAATAACCGGATAAACGAGGAATAATAATATGAGTCGCTCACTGAAAAAAGGCCCGTACATTGAACCCAGTCTCGAAAAGAAAGTACTGGAAATGGCCGATGGCAAGAAGAAAAAAGAAGTGATTAAAACCTGGTCGCGCGCCAGCATGATTTCACCCGAATTTGTGGGACAAACCATCGCTGTGCACAATGGCAACAAGTTTATCCCGGTATATGTTACCGAGAATATGGTAGGCCATAAACTCGGCGAATTTGCACCCACCCGGACCTTTAAAGGCCACTCGGGCAATCGCTAATCATTAATCGTATAAAAAGAAAATCTCGATATGGGAGCTCGTAAAAGAGAAATGGCCGAAAGGCTGAAAGAAGTAAGGAAACAGACGGCAGTTGCGAAACTGAACAATGTTCCGTCCTCACCTCGCAAGATGCGATTAGTCGCCGATTTAGTAAGGGGTGTTGAAGTAAACCGCGCTTTGGATATTTTGAAATATACCAAAAGAGAAGCCTCAGTTCGTTTGGAAAAACTCCTGAAGTCGGCTATTGCCAACTGGGAAAGCAAAAACGAAGCGGATAAGAAAGAACTGGAACTCGGAAATGTATACGTACAACAGATTTCCGTAGGACAGGGCCGCACGCTGAAGCGTATCCGTACCGCCCCGCAAGGCCGCGCGGCACGTATTCGTAAACGTTCAAACCACGTTACGATTATTCTCGGCAAGAAGAATGTTGAAACAGCAGTACAAACAGTAACAGAGGAGTAACAAGATGGGACAAAAAACAAACCCGATTAGTAACCGTTTAGGTATTATCCGTGGCTGGGAATCTAACTGGTATGGTGGAAACGACCACGCCGGCAAGATCCTCGAAGATGCTAACATCCGTAAGTATCTTAACGCCCGTCTGGCTAAAGCCAGCCTCTCGAAGATCGTTATTGAACGTACACTGAAACTCATCACTGTGACTATCCACACAGCCCGTCCCGGTATCATTATCGGTAAAGGCGGTCAGGAAGTAGACAAACTCAAAGAAGAGTTGAAGAAAATCACCAGCAAAGAAGTTCAGATCAATATTTTTGAAGTTAAACGTCCCGAACTGGATGCCGTAATTGTTGCCAACAACATTGCCCGTCAGGTAGAAGGTCGTGTATCTTACCGTCGTGCCATTAAAATGGCGATGGCTTCAACCATCCGCATGGGTGCAGAAGGTATTAAGGTGTTGATCAGCGGCCGTTTGGGCGGTGCCGAAATGGCCCGTCGCGAAATGTTGCAAGAAGGACGTACACCGCTCCACACTTTCCGTGCCGACATCGACTTCGCTTTGGCCGAAGCCCATACCAAGGTAGGGGTAATCGGTGTCAAAGTATGGATTTGCAACGGTGAAGTATACGGTAAACGTGACCTTTCCCCGAACTTCGGCGCTTCTGCCGTGAATGCTCCTGCAGGTTCACAAGGTGGCGAACGTCGCGGAGGCGAACGTGGAGACCGTCGTGGCGGAGATCGCCGCGGAGGAGACCGTCGTGACCGTCGTGGCAGTGACCGTGGTGGCCGCGGAGGCGAACGTGGTGAACGCCGCGAGCGCAGAGCTGAGTAAGCGAAAGCAAACACATAGTAAAAAAACCTGTACCGTTAATGGTGCAGGTTTTTTTTTAGGGAAATTCTCCGTTCCGCTTTGCCGGACATCCGCCCGGTTTGTATTTTATTCAGGCCAGACTGCTACAAAGAGTCCCCACTTATAGTCCGGATCATAGCGGTTGCTCCAGTCATAAAATAAGCGCTGGAAAGGATAAGTAATATAGCCGTCCTGATTATGGTCAACCGTATCGTAAGGATCGGCTAAAATAAGTATATCATCAAAAGGATTATCGGGCGTACCCATATTATCAACGCCTATAACGACCTGCCAGTGCCCTCCCCAATAGTTGCTGCCTACAATCACCGGTATGCCGCGCTGCAGATAGCGCAGGAATATATCCTGCGGCATATCCTGCACCCCCGTATAGTTGAAGCTATAGTTGGACTCGTACCGGAACCCGCCGATAGCGTCAAATATATTCAACAATTGCCGGAGGTTGGTGGTGTCCCGGCCCGTTCCCCGGAGCGCGGCTAAAACCGTTTCATTACGACCGTCTCGTTTCCCGAAATATTCCAGCACCATCAGCGCGCAGGAAGGCCCGCAGGTCACCTCCGTGCACTGTTGGTAAGTCCTGAATCCTTCCAACAGGGTCAGCCGGTGGTTGCTTTTCATCTTATAGAAGTCATAGGAGCGGAAATGGGGAGAATTGATCACATCGCATCCCCGCTCGGATCCTGCTGCGCCTCCACGGGGTACGGCATCATCATAGAGGATCTTATGCGCATCACTGTAGCTGGAAACAATATATCCGTTGCTATCTGGCTCCTGTGCCGTATTTTCGGCCTTCTTGTCCTGTGAGCAGCTCCACAGGCATCCTACTGCCACCACAGCGCACGCCAATCCTAAATAATTTTTCATATCATACTTCATTAGTCGCCTAATCTCTATAAAGAAAGTATCTTCGCAATGCGCAGCCAGTTGCGGTTAATGGCATTATGTCCGGCAATGGCTTTTTCAAACGGGCTGTGTACCGTTTCGCCGTTTACTTCCCCTATCATCACATCCGTTATGCCGTCCAGCAGGGCGGTAATGGCTCCGGCGCCCATCACACTGGCCAAAACACGGTCATTACATGAGGGTGACCCTCCGCGTTGAATATGGCCCAGCGTGGTTACCCGCGTATGATAATTCGGGAGGATTTCCTTTACCTTTGCGGCCACTTCGGTGGCGCTGCCGGCGCGGCATCCTTCAGATACAATTACAATACCCGATGACTTGTTTTTGCGACGACCGTATTCCAGGTAATCACACAGCGCCTGAATATCGGTTTCCATTTCCGGCAGGAGGGTGGCTTCTGCCCCGGTGGCTATGGAGGTACTCAGTCCGATAAAGCCGGCATCGCGGCCCATAACTTCCACAAAAAATATAATATTGTGAGAATCGGCCGTGTCTCGGATCTTATCAATCGCCTCAATAGCAGTATTAATAGCCGTATCATAACCAATGGTAAAATCTGTCCCGTAAATATCATTATCAATGGTGCCGGGGATTCCGACCACCGGTACTCCGAATTCCTGATACAGGGCATGGGCGCCACGGAAAGAGCCGTCTCCTCCGATTACCACCAATGCATCAATCCCGGCCTCTACCATATTATTATAAGCCACTTTTCGCACGTCTGCATCCTTGAATTGTGGACAACGTGAAGATTTTAAGATAGTTCCGCCTTGAGAAATGATTTTTGACACCGAATGACTTTGCATCGGCATGAAGTCTTTTTCCAGCAATCCGGTATATCCACGTTTAATTCCCACTATTTCAAGATTATGATATATTCCCACACGGACAACAGCCCGGATGGCGGCGTTCATTCCCGGAGCATCTCCTCCGGAGGTTAGCACCCCAACTTTTTTAATCGGTTTCATTTTAAAAGAAATTAAGATGCAAAAATAGCAAATTCCTCGACAACCTTCCTGCCTCCTGTTTTATATCTTTGTTAACTTGTCAAAATATTGAAAAATAAGCATTTAAAAATAATTATTTTATAAATAATTGATAATTAATAATTTACTTTATTTGTGTGATTTTGTTGGAGAAAAGTCAACATTTGTTCAAAACTTGTTTGTAAATCCAAAAAATAGTTTTATCTTTGCACCCCACAAAAAGTATTTTGTTATAAGCTTAAACGTTTACAAAACATATGTTACAACCGAAAAAAACCAAGTTCAGAAGGCAACAGAAAGGCCGTATGAAAGGAATTGCCCACCGTGGCCACGAGCTGTCGTTCGGATCGTTTGGCATCAAAACGATGGAAGAATGCTGGCTTACCGGCCAGCAGATTGAAGCTGCCCGCCAGGCTGTGGTGCGCTACATGAAACGTGAAGGTCAGATCTGGATTCGTGTATTCCCGGACAAGCCTTTCACCAAGAAACCCGCCGAAGTACGTATGGGTAAAGGTAAAGGTGCACCCGAAGGATTCGTAGCCCCGATCACCCCGGGAAGGATTATGTTTGAAATAGAAGGCGTACCGTACGAAATCGCAAAAGAAGCGCTCCGCCTTGGTGCGCAGAAAATGCCCGTACAAACCAAGATGGTAGTTCGCCGCGATTACGTTTTTGAATAAAAGAGGACACGATCATGAAAATGTCAGAAATCAAAGAATTGTCAACCAAAGAGTTGACCGACCGCATCGAAGTAGAAAAGAACACATTGGTGCGTATGCATTTGAACCATGCCGTGTCACCATTGGACAACCCGATGAAATTGAAATTCGCCCGCAAGAATATTGCACGAATGATGACCGAATTGACAAAAAGACAATCAGCACAACAAAAGTAATCGACGATGGAACCAATGGAAAAGAGAAATTTAAGAAAAGAACGTATCGGTGAAGTAGTCAGCAACAAGATGAACAAAACCATTGTGATTGCTGTGAAGACCAAGATGAAACACCCGATGTACGGTAAGTTTGTGAATAAGACCTCC
>JAVBQY010000027.1:0-14151 GCA_031548545.1 Bacteroidales bacterium
CAAAGAACGTAAACCGACAACGGAAGACGAACAGCTCTCCTCCGATACGGAAGTGAAGAAACTCCCGACTACCGGCGATCGCCTGAGCGATGAAACCGCCAGTGACATTCACCGGGCCAAAGAACAAAAATTTCCGCCCAAGGATTTTAAAATGGAAACCAACCTCCCGGTGGAAACAAAAGTATTGATGCAGCAAACCAACGCTGATCCGGGTGAGTTCCTGCACCGCCGTTTCCAGATTCAATTTCAGCGTTATTTTCCGGATGTCAAACAAGGGAAAGACAGGTATTAATTAATAGTGAACCGAGCGAAGCGAGCTCACGAGCCGAAGGCGAGTAATAATTAATAGTGAATAATTAATAGTGAATAGTTGTAAGAATATATTGATTTTAGGGGTAATGCTGCTTGCGGGCAGCAGTTTGCCGGCGCAAAATACCTTTGCCGATGTAGAGCTGAGTCCTAAGCGCGTGTATATACAGCAACCTTTCCGGCTGACGGTAACCGTATATACCACTACCTGGTTCTCGGCGCCGCTGGAGTTTACCGACCTGCATATTCCCAATGCTTTTGTCTTGTCTTTTAACCGTACAACCCCGGGTATTTTTCACATCAAGGGGCAACAATATGCCGGCATACAATTCTATTACATCGTTTTTCCGTATAAGGCCGGACAATTTATCATTTCGCCCCTTGAGATAACGGCGCATACACCGGCCGAGGGAAGCGCTACCCCGCGCAAGCTGCTTGTCACGACCCCGGAGCAATCTTTTATAGTACGGGATGTGCCCGAAAACCTGCAAAAAAATGGGGAATGGCTGGTGGCCAAGGAGGTTGATATATACCAAGCGTGGAGCCGGCCTATGGACCAGCTTAAAGTAGGAGATGTGGTAAAGCGAACCATTACCATTGACGCCAAGGGAACACTTCCGCAATTTATTCCGGACCTTGCCGCCCGCGAGGCCCTTGATTGGGCCGGAAATTATCCGCAAGAACCGCAATTGCGTGACCTGCGTGACGAGAATGACGCCAATGGACGCAGTATTCAAACTATTACTTACTTATTTGAAAAAGAGGGTGATTATACGGTGCCGCCGCTTAGCCTGTCCTGGTGGAACCCCTATACCAATCAGCTACATAGCAAGTCAACCGAACCATTAAAGGTACATGTGGCCGCCAATCCGGATTTGGGCATTCTGGCTACGCTGCGTGACAGTTTGTCCGCAGGACAGCCGACTCAATTACAGGCTGAAAGCGTGCATAAGCCTTTCCTTATTTTGGGTATGCTTTGGTATTGGTTTGTGGGGCTGCTCCTGTTGGTATTATTTTTGCTGTACTTGTTGATTAAAAGCGCACGCTTTGTTTTTCGTCATATCCGGAAGAAACAGCGCAGGCTGCGGGAGGCTAAACAGCGTGCAATAGAAGATAATAATAACCCATTTATTGCTGCTACGCAGAAATCGTGGAAAATATATACATCAATAAAAAATAAAAAACAATGAAAAAGTACTATGCTATACTAACAGTCGCCGTATTAGCGCTATTTGCAGCCTGTAATGGCCCGGTTCCGACGGCGCAACCGGCTATAGACCCCCTGCCTTCATGGAATGAAACAGCCACAAAGCAAACGATTATTGATTACGTGACCCGGGTGACAACGGAGAATAGCCCGGATTACATTCCGGCGGAAGACCGTATCGCCACCTTTGACAATGATGGCACCTTATGGGCTGAGCAGCCGCTTGCACAATTGGAATTTACCTTTTATCAGATAGGTAAATTGTTGAAGGAAAAACCGCAATTAGCCAAACGGCAGCCTTATAAAGCCGTAGCCGAAAAGGATGTTGCCGCTTTGAAAAAAATGGGCCTGAAAGATTTTATTGTGCTGATGAATGCTGCGCAGGCCAACCGCTCTTATGCGGAATTACAGCAAGAGATAAGGGATTTTATAGCCCTGTATAAGTACCCTCATCGTAACAGCCGCCTGGAGGGCATCCGTTACCAACCGCAATTGGAGTTGATAAAGTACCTGCAGCATAATAGGTTTACCGTGTATATCTGCACCGGTGGCTCCGTAGACTTTGTGCGGACTGTTTCGGATGCATTTTATGGGATAGCCCCCGAAAACGTGATAGGCTCCGGTAATAAATATGTGTATAAAGACAGCGCCGGGGTGAATGACCTGTATATTACAGCCGAAGTAAACACCTTCAATGACAAGCAGGCCAAACCGGCTAATATATTGCTGGCCATTGGCAAGCGCCCGGTACTGGCCTGCGGAAATGAAGGCGGTGGCGGCGATGTATACATGTTGCGTTATTCACAGGGCAGCAAATATCCCAGCCTGCAGTTATTGGTAAACCATAACGACAAGGAGCGGGAATTCGAATACTACGAAAATCCCGATGTGTCGTTAAGCATGGCTGCGCAATACGGCTGGACGGTGATCAGTATGAAAGACGACTGGAAAACCGTTTGGGCCGAATAGCTTCCGGTTATCAGAGAAGGAACAGCAAAATCAGGTTTACCACTGAAATAATAGAGAAACCGGTAATCAAAGGTCGCCGGTTATTTTTTGGTCCCAGGAAAAGCGCATAGCCCATTTTTACAAGGTCATTGCTGAAGGTGGCGCAGAAGGTAGCCAAGGCGATAATAGCCGGCGCTACGGTACTGTACCCGCCCTGGAACAGGCTGGTGATGAAGGGTGTGATGTCGCTGATCCCGACGGCAAATGACAATACTGTCAACCCCTGTGCTCCGAATTGATTGATAACATAGTGGGTGACTACTGTAAATACGACGAACAAAAGGGCGAAAATAATGGCTACCTTAAATTCCAATGGGTTATTGTCATCCAGATTTTCGGTATGGTTTTTGAGTGCTTCCAGCCCCGGAACTTTGCGGTAATATGTACTCAGCCCTATACCGAAGGACAGGGCGAACATGATCAGGAAGTAGAGCCAGATATGGCTGAAAAGCGTAGCGTTGAAAATGAGTAATAAGATCATCAGGCGGATGAACATCATGGCGCTGGCCAGGATAATGGCCCCCGCATAGCGGAAGTGCAGGGCTTCTGCCGCCAGTTTGCTTTTACGGGACAGCACAACCGTTGTAGCCGTGCTGCTGTACAAGCCGCCGAGTATACCGGCCACAATAAGTCCGGAATCTTTAAATACAAATTTTTGCAATAGGTAACTTACATAAGACATGCCGGATATGATTACCGTAGCCATCCAGATATTGCGTGGAGTGAGGTTGACGGCGGAGAAAATCCGTTCGTCGGGCAACAGGGGCAAAATAACACCGGCAATGATCAAAAATTTGCCAAGAGTGACAAATTCATCACTGTCCATTTTGTTGGCTACGGAAATGAATGTTTCTTTCATTTCCGTAAGTAACAGTACAATTACCAGCACCAGGAGCGTGAAGGGCAGGGGTTGGGTCATCACCAGGGCCGGAATACAATAAGTAATACAGGCTATAACAATGGTAGTGAGTCCGTAGCGCTTGAGGTGGTAGAGCTTGAAGTAATAGTTGAAGCCGAGCAGGATGAGCAGTCCGCATCCGCCGACGCCCCAGAATATTTTACTGCTTGGATCTATACTATATAAAATATAGCTTAAGATACCAATGAGGGTAAAGGTGCGGTCTGAACCGAAAAATGCTTCATTTTCATTACTTTTAAGCTGCATTTTGCGTTGTGACAGGCCGATTACCAATGAAAAAGCCACTACCAGAAAGAGTTGGATGTAGTTTTGAGGAATCTCCGGTATGAATTGTTCCATGTTCATAATAAAGCGGGTAGAAGGTTAAAAAAATATGCCGTTAGGGGTATAGCCCATCCAGCGCAGTACGGTTTCGCCCCAGATGAAGAGCATAAACCAGGATATCACCATCATCGTGATACCGAACTTGAAAGTGTCGGACCAGCTGTAATGGTTGGTCGTGTAGAGTAGTGCGGCGGGCTTGCTGTTGAATGGGAGCACGTATACGTGCTCTATTAATAAGGATACGGGAAAGGCTAAACTCAATAATGGGTACCCGAATTTTTGGGCTATACCTATGGCAATAGGTACAAAGATGAGGGTACGCATGGTTTTGGATTGGAAGAGCAGGGCGCTGAACATCATGGAGCCGGTGAGCAGGGCGAACAATACCCAGAACGGCGTCGTCTGTGTGACACCCAATGAGGCGAAGGCCGAATCGATAGCGGTGTTGGCCAGGTTGGTAGCGTCAAGCCCGGCCCCCAGGGTATAGGCGCCGGCCGAGAAGATGAGCAGGTGCCAGGGGATATCAATATCATTCCATTTTACCACCCCTATTTTATAAGGGGTAAGCGCAACGACTGCACCGATAAAAGCAACCGCCGTTTCGCTGACGTTATGCAGGCTGCCTTTGGTCGCCCACATGAGCAATACTCCTGCGAAAATAGCGATGGCCTTGTACTCTTCGGTACTCATCTTGCCCAGCTTGGACAACTCCTCTTTCAGGCGATCCATACCACCTTCGATCTGTGGTACGCTTTCACTTTTCTTGATAGGGAAAATGATCTTCGTGCCCACTATCCAGCCGATGATGACAATCAACAGGCAGAGCGGGAAAGCCGCAGTAAACCACTGCTGGTAACTGATAGAGGCCCCGGCGCCCATGATCAGTGATACGGCCAGCAGGTTAGCGCCCGAGCCGGTCATGAACCCGCTGGCGCCGATATTGATTTGGAAAAGATTTTGCAATACGATGTTCCGGCCGAAGTTATTTTTGTTTTCACCGCCGGTAGCGCCGTAAACGGCGGCAATGACCATAAAGATGGGCAGGAGGATGGCCGCCTTGGCCGTAGTGGCCGAAATAAAGGCAGACAACACAAGGTTGATGACGATAAAGCTGAAGAAGATCCAGGTGGCATTTTTACCGAAGTGTACTACAAACCAAAGGGCAAAGCGTTTGGCCACCCTGGTTTTGACCAGCATACTGGCCAGTACGAAAGAAAGGATGTTTAACCACATCACAGGGTGCCCGAGCTGGGCGTAAGCCACTTTTTCACTGGTCACCCCGGTGAGTACGATGGCTAAAATAACGAATAATGAAGTCAGATAGTTGGGTATGGACTCGGTAATCCACAATATGATAGATGCAACGAAGATCGCCAGCATCGCATAATTGATGCGGGAGAATCCTTCGACGCCCAAGTCTTTATACCGTTGTACCGCATCGCCGGTCAGGTGTCCATCTCCTATATTATTCAGGAAAGCGATATTGGCAAAAAAATAAATAAAGATAAAAGCGAGAATGGCCAGCGGTCCGCCCGCATAAGCCATCCGGCGCTCAAAGTCGCTTTTAGGCCGGGAGGGCAATTGCTCTACCCGGTAATTGTTCATATCCAACGGATCAAAAGACTTCATCATAAATTCATATTTAAAGATTAACGCGGTTGAGCTCGTGAGCCCGGTTTAAAATTCAGCGATTTAAAGATTAACAACAAGTCGTTGCCGTTAATCTTTAAATCGTTGAATCATTGAATTACCATTTGGTGTAAGGGGTCTTCATCAGCATAGAATTGTAGTACCGCTTGTCGCCGGTTACTTCTTCACCTAACCAGCTTGGTTTTTCGAAGGCGGCGTTTTCATCGGGCAATTCGATTTCGGCTACGGTCAACCCTTCATTTTCGCCGTGGAACTCATCCACTTCAAAAGTGTAAGGGCCGGCGGTCACCAGGTGGCGTACCTTGTCGATCACGCCGGGTTCACAGATTTTCAGCAGGTCGGTAGCTTCGGCTGCGGTGATTTCTTTTTCGAACTCAAAACGCGAAGCGCCCGAATCATTACCAATTCCTTTGATGGTCAGGAATCCCTTTTCGCCCTTGATACGTACACGTACGGTACGTTCCGGAACAGAGGACAAATAACCCTGTACAATGCGGGTCGATTTATTTACGAAAGGCATGAAATCGCCTTTTACCAAAAATTTACGTTCTATTTCTTGTGCCATAATTGTTTAGTTTGCGAGAGGTTTATCAGTCATACCGATTACACGTTTGATCGCCTGCAGGTAGTTGATGTTTTCAACGCCTTCCAGTCCGCAGTCGGCAACGGTTTTTTTCAGGTCTTCCACTTCGGTGGATTCGGAGTTGATGGTTACTACCCGGGCGCCGTTGATATACACATCACCGGTTTCGCAAATGGTATTGTTCACCATATAGCCGTAACGTACCTTTTCAACGGTAACAGCTTGCAAATCGGGGTTTGATTTAATCATACCCATGAATTCTTCGAGGGTGTAAGTATCTTTGGTCAATGCGGGCATATCCACCATGAATGCGGGGAATACTTCTTTCTTCAACACTTCGGCGCTGATCGGGAATTCGCCTTTCATCAAGGGGTTCCATTGCTCAAAGCCGTCTACGTTCTGTACGAAGGTCTTGATGTCCATCTTGCCGTCGCGGATCTTGGTGTTGTTGATGTCGTTCTTGCGGCTTACGATGTAAGTTTCCGTAGACTTGCGTTCCCATACTTTTTCGGGTACGGGCACAGAGAGGCGGGCCATACGGTCAGCTTGTTTTTTGAAACAACGACCGAACGAACGGTACTCAAAGCGGGGTTTTGAAATTTCGCCGATTTTTAATTCTTCTTTACTCATAATTTTGGAGTTTATTTAATGATACTTTGTATAATTTACTTGTTTTGTCGCAGCAGATATAAGCGACATTATCGGTGCGATCCACCCATACCCCTTCGGGCTGGGTAATGAAAGAGAGGTCGAGGTACTTTCTTGCCTTTCCTGCAAGAGAACACAGATACAGTTTTTGTGACTTGCTGCTCAGGATCCACAGCATGTTGTCGGTCGTATCATAGGACACGGCATTTACCCCCTCGGGCTCTTTCTTGGAAAAGCTAAGGGTTATGGGGCTTGACCACTGTTTGGTGGCTTTATTATAGCTAAACAACACCGCAGGGTTCTGGTTCACAAAATAAAACATGTCATTGTGCAGGGTCATGCCTTCAATACCGTCATTTTCCGTTTTAGGCTTGGGGATGGAGGACGGAATAGTAAAGCTATCCAGGAATTGTCCGTTTTCATTGAGCAGGCTTACCACTAATGTCCGCTCATTCACCACATAAATATTGTTGTTGGCCGGATCTGTGCAGATCCCCTCAAGGTCACCGGCTTTGGTGTAAGCGGAAAGGGTCCGGATGGTTTTCCCGTCGAAACTTACTTCATGGACGGTGCCACGGTCGCTCACCGCCATCAGGCTGTTGCCGGAAAGGCTCAGGCAGAGGTCGGAGGGTTCGGGTACACTCATCGTGAATGTTTCGACCTCACCGGCCTTATTGCCGGATACAAAATCCCCCTTACTGCAGGCGCAAAGGCCTGTAGTGAGGGAGATCAGTAGTATGAATAGACGGAGAGGCATCAAATGAGCGCTAGAACGCAGTACCTGAATCCGGATTTTTTGCTCCGTTGGTGGGAGCGGCTACTTTCCAGTCGCCGGTGGCATTGGGACAACGTTGGAATGATTGTCCGGTATAATCTGTCGTTCCTGTACGGTCCAATATTCCAAGACTATTAGCGCCGGGGTCTTTCAGTTCGAATTTAAGCGCTTTTTTCATGGAGATGCCACTGGCGCCAATGAATCCGTCTACGTCTGATCCGCCGGGGTTAAAGCCGGTTTGATAGATCACTACGTAGGCTCCGGGGGCAATGGAGCCTGATGCGCCGGAACCTGTCCACCAAGTGTCCGTATTGTCTTTGGTAAGGCTTACTCCGGAGAGCGGAATCGCCGTGCTGCCGTTATTGTAAAGTTCAACGCCTTTGGAGTTTCCATCAACTTCATTCAGCGCTAATTGAGAATAGTCAATCACTACTGCAGTCGCCGTATACGAATAAGTGCCGGATTCTCCGCCCGGGGTGGTGCTGAATTTGTAGGTTACCGTGCCGGCGCTGCCCTTGGCGGGGATGGCTCCGGAATAGGTGATGTTGTTGGCGCCGGCCGTCATGGCCACAGCCGTGAATGAGGAGCCGTCAAAGCTGTACAGCAGGTTTACACCGGTTATCGCTTCCTTATAGGAAATATTAGCGGTAACGGTAACTGATTCCGAGCTGGTGGGGGCGCCGGGTGTTTTGCCGACCTTGGCAACAACCGGGCTTGTTAATGCAACGCCGGTGTTGTTGTTGGCGCCGATAGAACCGGTCGAGAAGGTCGCCAGCAGGTTACTGCCGTCTGTAATACGGCCTATGGTGTTGGCGCCCATATTGTCATTCAGGATATTGTTGCCGAAGTTGTCCAACGTGCTTACCGTTACACTTGCGGCATTAAATAAGTCATATTTGAAGCCTTTGGTCTGTGACATGCCGAAGGTAGGACTGTTGGTCTCATTTTGTGTCAGTACCAGGTATTGGCCTGCAGCAATGGTTGTTCCGTCTGCAAAGATGAAAGGGGCTGCCGCATCATTGTCTTTTGTCATAGACCAGCCGCCGATGTTGATGGTATAAGTTTCGGCATTAAAGAGTTCCCACTTTTTATTCGCAGGATCACATTCGTTAATATACACCTGTCCGGTAGTAGGCATGGGCGCATCGGTTACCACATAGCTGTCTGATTTTTCTGCTGACTTGCCGGCGCTGTTGGTGGCGCGTACGGTGAACGTTACCGTAGAGCCATTGGCTTGCGGAGCAATTACCGCCGTATAGCTTCCGCTGTTCAACGTCATGGTAATATCGCTTTGGGCTGTAGCGTTCAGATTCCACTTCAATACTACGGAGGTCAGGTCGGTTTGTTCAGGTGTCGTTACTACGGCGGCAACAGTTACGGATTCGGCAGAACCGGGCAATCCGGGTGTTTTGCTTATGCCGGTAATTTCCGGAGTATCGGGGCGGGTAATAGGTTCCAGCCCGCCGGAGTTGGTGCCGTTGGTGATGCCTTTGGTGCCCGGCAGGGGTGCAAAATACCAGGCGCCGCTACCGTCGGGGATACGGGCGTATTCGGTAGTGCGGGTCAGATCCTGGCCTACCTGCAAGATGTCCACCCGTAGACCGGCGGCATCCAGTATCTGTACTGTAATACCCTGGGTGCCGGAAAGTCCGGTAGTCATATCACCGGTTCCTTTGGTACCTTGAAGCACAAGGTATTTCCCGGCTTGTATGGTTTGGGTAGAGCCGGTCCAGGTTGCTTTGGGATCCGAACCCATGTTGTTGTAATAGATAGCTATGCCGGCCAGGCTGATGTCCTCTGCAGAATTATTATACAACTCAATGTATTTGTCGGCATCAGCGCCCTGTCCGTTGATCTCATTCAATACCAGTTTTCCTTTCAGGGGAGAATCTTCCGGATCTGGTGTATTATCGGTGTATATCTCGTCTTTCACACAGCCGGAAAGCGCCATTGTCAGCAATAATCCCGCAAGTATATAGAATAATTTTTTCATTGTTGTCATGTTTTAAGTGATGAATGCTTAGAAGGAAACCTGAATACGCAGGGCGAGGAAACCATAATCGTCGCCGCCTTGTCCTTCCGGTTCTACAATAACTTTGTAATTGGGCGTTAAGTTGCCGGATACGTCATGGCCGACATTGTATTTACCCTTGCCGTTGGCATAACGGTCATTATTAATGTAGGTATAGTTGAGCATGAACTTAAGGTTCACCGTGGGGTAGTAGTTGAGGCCGACGGTATAGGCTTCTGAAGCGCCGCCCATGATATTGGTGCCGTTCATGTTGATATAATCATAACGGAAAGCGGCTTCCAGGTCTCCCCATTTTTTACCGCGTTTCGGCTGGCCGAATTCGGCCTCGGCCGGGTCGTAGCTATAGCGTCCGCCGAAAAGCATGGCGCTGCCGAATACGTAGAAACCGTGTTGTTTTTCTGTTTCCAGGTTGTTATAACGGTGTACGCTGTTCCAGATATATTCACTCTGTACTTTGAATCCTTTATAATAGGCGGCTGCTTCAGCGCCTCCCAGGAGCATATGGTCTACATCGGTAATATTATCGGTGTCTACATATTTTTTGCGGTTGATGCTGGTTTCGTTGCGGGTACTGTAACGTACGGAATTGGCAATTTCAGCATCTGTTTTTGGGGTGCGGTAAGAGAAAGCGCCGCCCAGGTGTAAGCCGTAGTCCGCCTTGTTATAGAAAGGCATTACCACTAATTTTCCGGTGTAGGAATAGCCTTCGCTGGTTCCTTCATCTTTGTTGTGCGCCTGAGAGAAGGCTACCACTTCCGAGTCGCCGATATCCTGGAAATGTATCCCTGCAAAACCGGTCAGGAATTTCCAGTTGTAGAAGCCCTGTACCCCAAGGTGGCGGGAGGGGGCAAAAGCGTTGACTGCCATCGGGCGCTCCAGGAAGGTGAGGTAACGGGAGGTTGTCGTAGCTTCCATAGAGAAAGATTCTTTAAAGTTACCGGCCTTGATACCGCCCACATCCAGGATACCGTCCTTGTCATTATGGAAACGATATTGTAAAATAACGTCTTTCAACTCTATGGAAGAACCTGCAAAATCAAGGTCCAGTTCTGCATACCAACGTTTGGTCAAATAAGCCTTGAAACCGGCGCGGGCGCGGCGTATCATGGCGCCGTTACCGATCTCATTGAAATTGTCTTTGCTGAAAAATACAGCCCCGTCGGCCTGGGCGCGCAAGTCAAGCCAAAACCGGTACTCCTGGTTTTTTGATTCGAAGACCAGCAGTCCGCTACGACGTTCAACATTCAGCGGTGTACGGGTAACAATATTACCGTACTGGTCAATACGCAGCGAAGTGTCTTTTGAGACTTCCGCTACCTGGATCTGGGCGAACAGCGGTGCGCTTAAGCACAGCATACATGCAGCCACAAATAGATTACGGGCATTTTTTTGTAAATTCATAAAATATAAAGGTTTAATTATTTTTTGTTTATTTTAGGGACTGCAAATATAATAATTATTTTAACGATGAGGTAACATTAACTTAACTTAAAAATACTTTATTTTTGCCTCTTTTTTATCCATGTATTTCGGATAATTGAACAGCGGCATTCCCAGGGCTATGCCGGCCTGTATTTTGCCGTTGATTCCCAAGGCCCCGGCCAGCCGTTTTTTTCTGTCGTTGTACGTTCCGGCACACACAAAACCGGTGTAGAACTGGGCCACGCCCAGGCTCTCGGCCATGAGAGAAGCATTCTGGTAGGCCAGATTGGCGTCCTGGCAGCCGAAACGACTTTCCTTAGGCGTATGGATAAGAATCAACGCTGTTGCATTGCGCAATATGCCGTCATTGCCGGCCCGGTACTCTTCAACCAGTCGATTGAACTGGGGCAGCATGGCCGGTATTTCAGGATTCACCAGCTTGACTAAGGGTTTCACCAGCGGGTGCCCGATCAGTTTAGCCAGTTCGCCGAATACTTCAATAGTTGCATCCGAAACAATTTTTAATGTTTCAGGCTTTGTGATTACAGTAAATTCCACCTGTTGCAGATTGCTGGCCCTCGGTGCACGGTGTGCGGCTTCCAATATTTGTGAAAGCATTTCCTCCGGTACCGGTTTGCTGGAGAAAGCCCGGTTGGAGCGGCGGCTCCTGATCAGTTCCATGACTTGTTCCGGCCCGGGTAAAATGGGCTGATTCACAAGATGTAGTTTTTCCGGCGGAAATGTTTCATGTTCCACCGCATCGGCCGGACATACGGCTACGCAATGTCCGCAGGCGATGCAGCTTTCTATGTGTTCCAATCCTATGCTATCTTGTGTTGATATAAAAATATGGGCAGGGCAGACCCGCACGCATTTCCGGCATTTGATACAGCTTACCTGATTGATGTTTAATTTCATTTGTAACTAAGTGAAGGGTTGAAAATAAACACAAGTGTAGGCATTATAATTGATACAATCAAACATAATCCGGATAAAATACATAAATTTGCGCTGCTGAACCGTACAACTTGATCTTATGTATACATTTTTCATCGCGGTAGTTTTACTCCTGTTAGGCTACTTTGTTTATGCCAAAGTAGTGGAACGTATTTTCGGCGTCGATAAAGAACGGCGGACGCCGGCCTATACCCATACTGATGGCGTTGATTACGTTCCTATGGGCTGGGGAAAACTTTTTCTGATCCAGTTCCTGAACATTGCAGGACTTGGTCCTATTTTCGGTGCTGTGATGGGCGCCGTATATGGTCCTGTCGCTTTTCTGTGGATTGTATTCGGGAGTATTTTCGGCGGCGCTGTCCATGACTACTTATCCGGTATGCTGTCTTTGCGCAATGCCGGAATGAGCCTTCCGGAACTGGTCGGAAAATACATGGGGGTAAGCGCTAAACAGCTGATGCGCGGATTTACAGTCTTTCTGATGGTACTGGTCGGCGCTGTATTTGTTTCCGGACCGGCCGGTTTATTGGCCAAACTTACACCGGAGCTGTTAAACTTTAATTTTTGGGCCGTAGCCGTATTTATTTATTACATTTTAGCCACCTTGTTACCTATAGATAAAATTATAGGTAAAATTTATCCTTTATTTGGCGCAGCCCTGATATTTATGGCTGTAGGAGTAGGAGGGGCGCTGATTTGGACTGGGGCGCCCGTTCCGGAACTGACCTTTGCCGCCCTACGCAACATGCATGCCGATCCTGTCCGATTCCCCATCTTTCCCATGATGTTTGTTTCCATTGCCTGCGGCGCGGTATCCGGTTTTCATGCCACACAGTCACCGCTGATGGCCCGTTGTCTGAAGAACGAAAGGAATGGCCGCCGTGTTTTCTACGGCGCCATGATTGTAGAGGCGCTGGTTGCCTTAATTTGGGCCGCAGCCGCCATGAGCTTTTTTAATTCCGTGGGTGGTTTGCAGGATTTCCTGGCGGCCAACAACAACAATGCGGCCGTGGTAGTACAAACAATAACAACGACCTGGCTGGGTAAGATCGGCGGATTTATTGCCATCCTGGGCGTTATTGCCGCCCCCATCACATCGGGCGATACGGCTTTCCGTTCGGGCCGCCTTATTGTAGCCGACTTTTTGGGTTATAGCCAGCAAAAGATGATAAACCGCGTTTGGGTGGCCTTACCCCTCTTCGTGATTGCTTTTATACTGATGCAGGTGAACTTTGATGTGATCTGGCGTTACTTTGCCTGGAGCAACCAAACATTGGCCGCTGTTACACTGTGGATGCTCACCATATTTCTGTCCGGAGAGAAGAAGTGCTACCTGATCACCCTGGTGCCGGCCGTATTTATGACGGCAGTTGCCACCACCTATATCCTGATAGCGCCGGAAGGTTTACAGTTGCCGGAGCATATAGCTTACATCATAACAACACTCGTAATTTTACTCACCCTGTTTTTATTTTATAGAAAGAGAAAACAATGAAGCAGATCATAGACATTGAGACCTGGGAACGGAAAAACAATTATCAATTTTTCAGCACCTTCCTGAATCCGGATTACTCCATTGCCGTTGAAGTGGAATGCGGCAATGCCATGGCGGTAGCTAAAAGCAAAGGACAGTCTTTTTTTCTTTATTACCTTTATGCCATGCTGAGGGCGGCCAATGAGGTAAAAGAGCTGCGTTACCGTAATGAAAACGGCAACGTGGTGCTCTATGATCAACTTGACGCCGTCTCTCCGATTACAGTGGGCGAAAATGGCCGTTTTGTAGAAGTCCGGATTCCTTATCACGAAGATTTCTCTACTTTCTACCAGACCGCGCAACAGATTGTACGGAACGTCCCTAAAGACAAAGACGCCTATGCGGATACGCAGGTTTCCGGCGATGTGGCCGATTTCGGCAAGCTACTGGTGAGCGCCTTGCCCGGACTCCGCTTCACAGCTGTAGGGTATACGCAGCTGGCGCCACAGGTAGGTTCGCCTTATCCCTTGTCCCAGGTCGGAAAAATGATACAACATGAGGGCAAAAACTACATTCCCATAGCCATAACCATTAACCATGCCTTTGTAGATGGCTTTCACCTTACTGCGTTTTTCGGAAAAATAGAATCTTACCTGTTAAGCCTGTAGCCGGTATGGCCGCTGCAGTTGATGGTAGACAAACAAAGAGGGTGTCCAAAAAGTTTTTGGGCACTCTTTTTTTTTGTTTCATTTTTTCGTAAAATAGTTAGTCAAAAATTTGTATATTAATTTGATTAATAGTATCTTAGTGTCATAAAACAATAATTTATGGCCAAGGTAGTTT
>JAVBQY010000031.1:0-9124 GCA_031548545.1 Bacteroidales bacterium
TTCAACCAGCACCACCTACTACGCCCAGGCCCGCAATACAGGCACACAGTGTACCTCTGCTTCGCGTACCGCCGTGGTGGCGACTATGTATCCGAGCTTCAACCCCGGCGCTATTGCCGCCACCGGGCAGACCCTCTGCGCAGGCGGGACTCCCGCCCTTATCAGCAGCGCTACAGCGGCCTCCGGAGGGGATGGGGTGATCACCTACTCTTGGTACAAGAACGGCACCCTGATAGCCGACGCCACGGCGGCCAATTACACGCCGTCGACAGCCGATGCGGCGGCCAATACCGCCACCTCAACCCTCACCATTACGTATACCCGCCGGGCCAAGGACAATACCTGTAATACGACCCCGGTGGTGGGTACAGGAGCCTGGAATATGGGCGTACTGCGCACCCCGCCCAAGCCCACCATCACCGCAGGGGCGCTGACGGTCTGCTCCGGCACCACCACCACCATTAGCCTGCCCGATTGGTACGGCTTGCCCAACGTGAATGAAAAGAACTACCATATCCCGGGTATTGTCTGGGCGCGCACCGCTAATGTGGTCGCAGGCACCTACAACGGTCAGGTCCAGAGCCCAGAGGGGTGCTGGTCCGCTTACAGCGATGTGGTGACGATTACTGCGGCAACTTGTACCGGCGGAGGTTGTAATTATCCGGTATTGCAAGTAGGCACCACCACCTGGGCGGGGTGTAATTCTACCTATACGGGTGGTGCCTGGGTTTTTGCTGCAAGACCGGATACCTATACCCCCTTTGTGCAGTGGAATAAGCCGTCAACGGGGTGGCCGGCTACCGGCTCAAGCACCTATTCAAACTGGACTTCCGGGACAAGCACCTCGGCAAGTTGGACGAATGGCTTCCCCTGTCCTGCGGGTTGGCGCTTGCCGGCACAGGCGGAGTTTGAGGCCTTGCATAATGCAGGCACTGTTTGGCGTGCGGCCGGTGCCAGCGGATATAATAATGCTGTTGCCGGTCGATTCTATGGATCCGGTGCCGGCACATGCTCGCTCCCGGCCCCAAGCAATTGCATATTTTTGCCTGCTAGCGGCTACCGTGCCAACATCGATGGTACGCTCCGCAATCAGGATAGCGCCGGAAGCTATTGGGCATCTGCGCAGTACGATAGCGCGTACGGTTACGCCCTGACCTTCACTAGTAGCCTTAGCGATCCGGCCGGCAACTTCAATAAGCCACGCGGCTTTTCGGCAAGGTGCGTCAAATAGGAACTTGTATTTTAGTTCTTTCGTTAATCGGTGACGGTGGGTGATTTGACGGTCTGGGGTGACAATAGCCTCACGCTTGATATCGCCTGGGGCGCGGTGTCCAATGGTCATTCCTGCTTATGCACTTCTCTTACGCCACTGCGTAAGGGTGTACAGCAAGAGCAGGCACATCACAAAGACCGCCGTGCGGCCGATGTAGTCACCATAGCGGACATAGAACGTAATGCGGTCATTGGTATTAACGGCGCCTTTGAGGGCAACAGGCTCCCACCATTGGCTGCGCTCAACGATCAGGCCGCGCTGGTCAATGAAGGCGGAGATACCGGTGTTGGCGCTGCGGGCAATGGAACGGCGGGTTTCAATGGCGCGGAGGGATGACTGGTACAGGAGTTGCCGGTAGCCGCCGGTGTTGCCCCACCAGCCGTCATTGCTGATGATGAACATGAGGTTGGCGCCTTGTTTGATATAGTTGGTATAGAAACGGCCGTAAATACCCTCATAGCAAATGGCGACGCCGGCTTTAAAGGGCCGGCCGGGGCGGGTGAAGACCTTCTGCACGGAGTCTACGCCGAAGGCGCCGACACTGCCGCCCAGGTCTATGATATAATCGGAAAAGAGTTCAAAGTATTTGGGATAGGGTGTTTTCTCCGCCCCTATCACAAGTTTTGATTTGTGGTACGCCTCCACCTCATTGCCGGGCGCTATCTGCAGCGCGGTGTTGTACACTTCATAATAACCGCCCTCCATTTTACGCGCCGTGGAGCTGGGCGCCACATCGGTTAAAAAAGTATTAAACGACGTTGCACCGATAATAACGCTGAGGTGCGGATACTGCGCCGCAAAAGCGCTGAGGCGCAAAATACCGGGGTGGCCGGCAAAATGCCGCTCACCCACACTGCTCAGGGCGGTTTCAGGCCCTATTACATAATCGGTAGTACTATCGGCCCGGGCAGCGGCTAAGGAGAGAAAAATATCCAGCTGCTTTTCGGCCGTCATACCGCCGAATTTCTCATTATAAGGATCAATATTGGGCTGCACCAGCACTACGTTGCAGGGCGCTTCTTTTTCTTTGTAGCTATAAAACAGGGCCAATGAAACGACCACCGGCGCAAAGATCAAAATAAACAAGGAGGCATGAATAATAAACCCTTGCCGGTTGAAAATCACAGAAGCGTTTTTAGCCTGCAGCTTTCCCGCCCGCCGCCTGTTTAGCCTGTATTTCAAATAAGCAAACAAGGCCAGGTTGACGGACCACACCCACAAGGAGCCCCCAAGCACGCCAGTGTATTCATACCATTGTATAAGGCGGATATCTTTAGCAAAGCCATTGCCCAGCACCAACCAGGGCCAGGAAATTTCGGCATCGAAATAGAAATATTCCCAGGCTAACCATAAGGCGACTAAAAAAGCATAGCCCACCGCCTTTCCGGCTTTTCTTTTCACCCGGCGAAAAAGAGCGAATATCAATATCATCTGAAGACTGTTGCCTATTATGGCGCCTATAGCGCCAAACAAGGTGGCCTTATAGATCCAATATGTAGTAATGATATTCCAGACAACGAAGGTGAGGACGTAATATTTCCAGCATCCGCGCTGCCGCCTTTCGGAGAAACCGTCTTCAAGCAATAAAAGAGGTAACCAGGCGACCAGCAGGATCAACCCGGAGAAAGGAGTATACCACGGGAGACTTAATAAAACGGCGCTTAGCAGTGAAAGTAAAAGATTGCGTTGTAGCATATATTCAGTTTAGGGGACTTGAGAGGTACAAATTTACGAAAGATTTTGTAACTTTGTGATAATTTTTGCACTGTACAATATGCTGACAACACTATTAAAAGGACTATTGGTGGGCCTGGGGGTTTCTATCCCGCTGGGGCCGATAGGCGTATTGTGCATGCAACGGACGCTGAGCAAAGGCCGCCTGTCCGGCTTCATATCGGGCATGGGGGCGGCGGTGGCGGACACCCTGTTTTCCGCCCTGGCCATATTGGGTCTGGCGTTTGTTTTATTATTGTTCGAAAACAATAAAATTTTGTTTTTAATTGCAGGCGGAGCTATTATTGTATTTATCGGCGTACGGATTTATTTCAGCAATCCGATCAAACAGATCCGGCAGAACAAGCGCGGAAAGAAACGCTTATTCGAGGATTTTATTTCCGTATTCATGCTCACCCTATCCAACCCCGGAGCCATTTTTCTGATTCTGGCATCATTTGCCTTAGTGCGGTTAGAATTGGACAGGGAATCCGGCTATGCCAATATAGCAGTGGCTATCGGCGGCGTATTTATAGGCGCCAGCCTATGGTGGTTTACCCTGAGCAGCGTGATCAGCCACTACAGGCGGCGATTCCGCATACGACAATTATGGGTAGTCAACCGGGTAGCCGGCACACTGATCGCCTTGCTGGGAATTCTTTCTATTTTCAACGGGGTATACGACCTCTTTAGCTAACGATCGTTAAGCGATGACCGTCCTTATCGGTCCATTGGGCGTCCAGGTAGGCCAAACTCTTATCTTCCTTTATAGTCAGGAAACAACGGTAGCGCCACATTAACTTCAGACGAAGAGGTATCAACCCCTTATTTAAAAATGCCGCTACATAAGGATGCACATGTAAAATCAGGCGCGTCTTTTTTCTTTGTTTGACAAAATAGTCAAGGTGTGAGAGGATGAGCTCGTCAAAGCGCATGGCCGACGCGGCGACTTTGCCCGTACCGTTACAGCTGGGGCAGGTCTCGGAAGTGTTGATCACGGTAACCGGACGGACCCGCTGGCGGGTAATCTGCATGAGTCCGAACTTGGACAAGGGCAGGATGTTGTGCTTGGCCCGGTCCGTAGCCATCAGGCCTTTCATCTTTTCAAACAGTATCTGCCGGTTTTCGGCTTTCTCCATATCAATGAAGTCCACCACCAGGATACCGCCCATGTCGCGCAGGCGCAACTGGCGGGCAATTTCATCGGCAGCCACCATGTTCACACTGAACGCGTGCTGCTCCTGGTCCTTGGTGTTCCGCAGCCGGATACCGCTGTTCACGTCTATCACGTGCAGGGCTTCCGTGTGTTCAACGATCAGGTAAGCGCCCTGGCGCAAAGGCACGAGGCGGCCGAACGATGAACGGATCTGTTTGCTGATATTATAATAATCGAATATCGGGGTATTGCCGGTATAGAGTTTTACGATTTTCTCCTGCTCCGGAGAAATCCCGGCCACATATTCCTGTAACTCCCGGTATACGGTTTCGTCATTAATGACAATGGAGTTGAACGACACGTTCAACAAGTCACGCAGAATGGTGGAGGTCCGGTTGATTTCGCGCAGAAGGAGCTGGGGGCTTTCGGCCTTGTACAGTTTTTCGCAACAAGACTCCCAACGGCGGACCAAGGCTTCCACCTCGGGCACCAGGGTAGCGGTTTTCTTGTCCTGGGCTACGGTGCGCACCACCACGCCATAGTTGGCGGGCAGAATGGTACTCATAAGGCGCTCCAAACGTTTGCGCTCTTCCCGTGAAGTAATTTTTTGAGAGATATGGATTTTGTTCGCAAAGGGGATCAGCACGATATTCCTTCCTGCAATGGAGATTTCAGCGGTTACACGCGCGCCCTTAGACGATATGGGTTCTTTAACGACCTGTACCAGTAATTCTTGCCCCGGCGCCAACACATCAGCTATTGCGCCGCCTTTCTCCAGAATATCCGCTTTTTGGAGCGTGATTAACGTCTCCTTTCCGGGCGTACCGGCAATCATTTGCTGTATAGCCCGGCTCTGCGCCCGGTAATGAAGGCCCAGATCCAAGTAGTGGATAAAGGCGTCTTTATCGTCACCGATATCAATAAACGCAGAATTCAGCGCCGGCATAACACGGGTCACCTTACCCAGGAAAATATCGCCCACAGAATAATGGGAGGTGCTCTGCTCCGTACTCAACTCGGCCAACACCTTATCTTCCAACAGCGCAACTGTTATCTCATTTGAAGAGACATCTATAATCAGGTCTTTTTCCATCCTCTATCTGAAAAAACAACTAAACCCAAAGATTCTTACAGATTCTTCAGGTTTAGTCTAATAAATTTAACTTATAAAAAGGCTATTTTTTCTTTTTATGTCTGTTCTTGCGCAAACGTTTTTTACGTTTATGCGTAGCCATTTTATGTCTTTTTCTTTTCTTTCCGCTAGGCATACTCTATCAGTTTAAATTATTTTTTAACGTTGTTTTTCACTTTATTCATGAAAACCTTTGCGGGTTTGAATGAAGGAATGTGGTGCTCGGGAATTACGATAGTCGTATTTTTTGAAATATTACGCGCTGTTTTTTTGGCACGTTTTTTCACGATAAAACTACCGAAGCCACGCAAGTACACATTCTTGTCATTGGCCAAAGCAACCTTAATAGAATCCATAAAGCATTCTACCATCTTCTGTACGGCCACTTTTTCCATGCCGGTTTGTTTGGCTACTTCATTTACGATGTCTGCTTTTGTCATAATCTTAATTTTTTAGTATAAAATACGTTTTTAATTGTTTGTACAAATGTGATTAGAACTACAAATGTATAGTTTTTTTTGCAATAGCCAAAAGAAATCCAATGAATTAACACTATTATTTTTCCAGAAAACAATATAATAAATTAATAATCAGCATTATAATTTTAATATTGTAAAAAAAATATATTTAAAACACAACTCCTTTCATTTTATTTGTTATTTTTGTGTTTTAATAACAAAATAGAATAAATCAGCATGGCACAATATAACATTGACAGCTTAGACCAGAAAATTCTTGGCTTCCTGATAAAAAACGCCCGCATGCCCTTCCTCGAAGTAGCGCGTGAGTGCGGCATTTCAGGCGCTGCTATCCACCAGCGGGTAAAAAAGATGGAAGACGCCGGTATTATTACCGGATCGCGCCTGCAGGTCAAACCAAAGGCTTTAGGCATGGATGTCTGCGCCTTTGTCGGGGTGCATATTGATGAATGTAACAACTATCTTACCACCGTAGAGGCGTTGAAGGCCATTCCGGAAATTGTAGAATGCCACTTTGTTACCGGATCCTACGAATTATTGATAAAAATATATTGTCGTGACCACGAGCATCTTATGGATATTCTGGTAAACACCATCCAACAAATCCCGAATATCCAGAAAACAGAGTCGCTGATATCCCTGGACCAGGCCTTTGAACGCCAGGTGTGGGTGAAGGATAAAAAGACGGTGAAAGGTAACAAGGCATAAAAAAACACCCTGTACTTTCATCCGGAGGCTTTTCATCTTGCAGTAGTATCCGTCGGCCAATGGAGTTTCTTACCAAAGCCCAACCTGTTATCGGTAAATTTAAGGGCCTGTAGTTCTATCACCCAGAAAGGAGCCGGCTTCAATAAAGCATAAGGGAAACGCGCTAAATAGGCGCGTTTTGCTTTTTCCAGCAACTCACCCGAGGGGGCGAACATACGACCCCGGAACTGCAGGCCGCGGAGCAGACCCACTTTTTTGGTTTCAAGCACCACGGCGCCGGCCACCCGCTCGTTCTCCAGCACCTCGGAGATATGCCGGGTATGCGCCTCGGAAGTGAACACCAGCATGTTTTCTTTTTCTATATACACATAAAACATAGACGAACACCAGGGTTCGTTGTTTGCACAGGTGGCCAATGTAAAGACATGGTGTTCGTGCAGGAAATCGACAATAGGTTGATCGGGCATTTGCATGCTGCAAAAGTAATTTAAAGATTTAAAGATGCAAAAATTTAAAGATGTAAAAAAATCATAGTATATTCGCTTTATGATTCTATTACAATTTATACGCAGCTTCATCGCCCTCTTATACCCCCGCCACTGTGAAGCGTGTGGCTGCGCCCTCCACGGGCGGGAGCAAGTATTATGCCTGTCCTGCCTTTATCACCTGCCCCTTACGGACTATCCGGCGACTCCCGGCAATAAACTGGAACAGGTGTTCTGGGGCCGGGTGCAACTGGAGCGCGCCTGCGCCCTGTTCTTTTTCGTAAAAGGGAGCCGGTACCGCCGGTTATTGCATAAATTAAAGTACAAAGGGAAAACAGTCATAGGCCTGGAACTCGGCCGGCGCCTGGGTCAGGCCTTAAAAACCGATGCGGCATATCAAAGTGTAGACCTGATCGTACCGCTTCCGCTGCATCCGAAAAGGCTGCGACAAAGGGGATACAACCAAAGCGAACAGATAGCGGCCGGAATCGCCGAAAGTACGGGGTGGACGGTGGACACCCGGAGTGTGGTACGGCTGGAATTTACCGGTTCACAGACGCGCCGTTCGCGTATTGACCGGTGGAAAAATGTGGAGGAGGTTTTTGCCGTCAGCCGTGAGGAGCCGCTCCGGAATAAACATGTTTTACTGGTTGATGATGTAATAACAACCGGCGCCACCATTGAAGCCTGCGCACAACAACTGCTGAAAGTGGAAGGTTGCCGGGTAAGCGTGGCGGCGCTGGCCTGCGTAAAATAAAATTTAAAAATTTCAAGACTATGCTTTTAATTACCAATATCAAGAAATTAGTACAGGTAGAAGAACAGCCGCAGTTAAAAGTGGCAGGCCCGGATATGGGACAGCTGCATTGCATTGACAACGCCTATCTGTTGATAGACGACGGCTGTATTAAAGATTTCGGGTCGATGGATCAACTACCGGCCACAGCAGTTAACACCGACTACCTGGATGCGGAAGGCGGCATGGTGTTTCCGTCATTCTGCGACCCACATACCCATTTGGTATATGCCGGAAGCCGCGAGATAGAATATATTGACAAAATCCGCGGATTGAGTTATGAAGAAATCGCACGGCGCGGCGGCGGTATCCTCAACTCAGCCAAATTACTGCACAACACTTCCGAGGACGGGCTGTATGAACAGGCCTTCTCAAGGGTACAGGAAATCATGCGCTCCGGCACCGGCGCGGTAGAGATAAAGAGCGGCTACGGATTAAGTACGGAAGACGAACTGAAGATGCTGCGGGTGATCCGGCGCCTGAAAGAAAACACGCCCCTGACGATCAAAGCCACCTTCCTCGGCGCCCATGCCGTACCCGAGGCCTACAAAGGAAAACAAAGTGAGTATGTAGACCTCATCATCAATGAGATGATTCCACAAATCGCCACAGAAGAACTGGCGGACTACATTGACGTATTCTGTGAACAGGGCTTCTTCACCGTAGAAGACACCGAACGCTTATTAATGGCGGGCATTAACCACGGTATGCGGCCAAAGATCCATGCCAACCAGCTGGCCCGCTCCGGCGGCATACAAACAGGGGTGAAATACGACGCCCTCTCTGTAGACCATCTTGATTTTACAGGCCCCGATGAGATCGCCAGCCTGCTGGGCGCCGATACCATGCCGACGCTACTGCCCGGCTCTAATTTCTTCCTGGCGGTACCCTACCCGCCCGCCCGGGCCATGATTGAGGCCGGACTCCCCCTGGCGCTGGCCTCCAACTACAACCCCGGCTCCTCCCCGGCCGGCGATATGAAATTCATGCTCTCCCTGGCCTGCATACAAATGAAAATGACCCCGGAAGAGGCCATTAATGCCGCCACCATCAACAGCGCCTACGCCATGGGATTAAGTGCTACGCACGGCAGCATTGCCCGTGGAAAAACGGCCAATGTATTCATCACAAAACCCATCTCCAGCTACGAATTTATCCCCTATGCGTTCACCACGCCCCTGGTACGGACAATTGTCCTCAACGGCGAAGTGGCGGACTAATACACAGCGGCGAACAGTAATAAGAGGGTGTCCAAAAAGTTTTTGGGCACTCTTTTTTTGTTTCATTTTTTCGTAAAATAGTTAGTCAAAAATTTGTATATTAATTTGATTAATAGTATCTTAGTGTCATAAAACAATAATTTATGGCCAAGGTAGTTTTCA